>JBKBON010000003.1:0-210969 GCA_046294755.1 Allorhizobium sp.
CGAGCAGGCCATAGGCGATATCGACCAACAGGTTGAAGACGATCACGAACACGGCGACGAGGATGACGGTGCCCATGACGAGAGGATAATCGCGGTTGAGCGCGCCAAGCACGAAGTAGCGGCCCACACCAGGAATGGTGAAGATCGTCTCGACGACGGCGGAACCGGTCAAAAGAGCTGCAGCGCAGGGTGCCAGATAGGAGACGATCGGCAGCATCGCGCCGCGCATGGCATGCGTGACGACGACGACGCGCGACGGCAGTCCATAGGCGCGCGCCGTGCGGATATGGTCGGTATGCAGGGCTTCGATCATCGCGCCGCGGGTGAGACGGGCAAAGACCGCAAGCTGCGGCAGTGCCAGTGCCGTCACCGGCAGGATCAGGTAGCGCAGCGATCCGTCACCCCAGCTGCCAGCGGGCAGCCAGTTGAGGATAACGGCAAAGAACAGCGTCAGCACGGGTCCCACCACGAAATTGGGGATCGTCACGCCAACCGTCGCAAAGGACATGACGGCAAAATCGAGCGTGCTGTTCTGCCGGAGCGCTGCGACGGTGCCAAGCAGGACGCCACCGATCAGGGCGACGAGAATTGCGATGCCGCCGAGCTGGATCGAATAGGGCAGGGCCTTGCCGATCAGCTCCGAGACGGTGTTGTCCTTGTAGATGAAGCTCGGGCCGAGATCGCCGGTGACGGCATTGCCAATATAGCTCAGATACTGGCTGATCAGCGGCTGGTCGAGTTTGTAGGTGGCCATGATATTGGCCATCGTCTGAGGCGGAAGCGGGCGCTCGAGATTGAAGGGGCCGCCGGGCGCAAAGCGCATCAGAAAGAATGAAATGGTGACGACGATAAAGATCGTCGGGACGGCGCTCATCAGCCGCCGCAGTACGAAGGATGTCATGTCCTGCTCCTGAATGGACGACGCGCGGCAGAGCCGTGCGTCGCCCGGTCACGTGACGAGATTATTCAGCGACGCGGAGGAAGCGGCTGAGGTGCTCGTTGGCGGCATTATCCTGCCAGCCGGTAACGCGGTCGGAGACCAGCCACAGGTTCGCCGTGCTCATCAGCGGAGCGATCGGCTGATCGCGCATCAGGATGACTTCGGCATCATGCAGGATCTTCTTGCGGGCTTCGGCATCGCCTTCGGTGTAGGACTTGGCCATCAGCGCGTCGAACTCCGGATTGTTGTACTTGCCGTAGTTGAACGAGGTGTTGGTCGAGACGTTGAGGCCGAGGAAGTTCTCAGCATCCGCATAGTCTGCGACCCAGCCGGCGCGGGCCACGTTGAATGCGCCGCCTTCCTGCAGGTAGGCGTAGTGCGAGGCCACGTCGAGGTTGGTCATGGTGACATTGGCGCCGAAGGTGTTCTTCCACATATCCGCAACAGCCGTTGCCACGCGCTCGTGGTTCGGGTTGGTGTTGTAACGGATCTCGATGTTGAGCGGCTTGCCGCCTTCACCGTAACCGGCTTCCTTCATCAATTCGATCGCCTTGTCTTCGCGGTCGAGCTGCGACATTTCGGCAAAGTCAGCCTTGGCTGCCTCGTAACCGCCGAGACCGTCCGGAACCAGAGAGTAGGTCGGCAGCTGTGCGCCGGAATAGATCTCCGTGGCGAGGAAGTCGCGGTCCACTGCCATGGAAAGTGCCTGACGGACGCGCACGTCGCTGTAAGGCTCCTGGCGGGTGTCGAAGACGTAGTAATAGGTCGAAGCCGACGGCGAAACGCGGACCTGCTCGCCATAGCTCTCCTTCAGGCGATTAATCTGGTCGGCCGAGAAGTTGTAGACCAGATCCATTTCCTTGGCTTCGAAACGACGGACCGAGGCAGCCTGGTCGTCGATCGGGTAGAAGACGACCTTGTCGATCTGGGTATTGGCGGCATCCCAGTGATGCTCGTTCTTCACCACGACGAGGTTGTCGTTCGGCACGTGGCTTTCGAGCTTGTAGGCGCCGTTCGACACCATCACGCCCGGCTTCACGAAGTCCTTGCCGTTCTTTTCGACGCTGGCCTTGGAGACGGGAAGAGCGGTCTGGTGAGCGAGCAGTTCGAGGAAGAACGGAGTCGCGCGCTCCAGGGTCACTTCGAGGGTCTTCTCGTCAACGGCCTTCACGCCGATCTCATCCAGCTTCGCTTCACCCTTGTTGGCCTTTTCGGCATTCTTGATCGGGTAAAGGATGTTGGCGTATTTCGCGGCCGTTTCCGGGTTCTGGACGCGCTGGATCGAGTAGACGAAGTCTTCAGCCGTCACCGGCGAGCCATCGGACCATTTTGCGTTCTCGCGAATCTTGAAAGTGTAGACCGTGCCGTCATCGGAAATGGTCCAGCTTTCGGCCGCACCCGGAATGATCTCGCCCTTGGCGTCGTAGATCGTCAGACCTTCATAGAGATCCTTCAGGATGAAGGCCTCGATGTCGATTGAGGTATTGGCCTGGTCGAATGTCTGCGGCTCGCCGGAATTGCCGCGATGAAGCACGACTTCGGCCAGCGCCTGGCTCGCGCCAAACATCAAGGAGGTGAGGAGAAGAGAGGTGCCGAGCAGCCGGCGCGTCTGGATAGACATCGTTTTTGAACTCCCAGTTCACGTTAACGGAAAGGGACAGAAGAATATTCACGGGAGCGTTGCAACCCGCAAATTCTACGGATCCCCCTTTTTTGGGGTGGAAATACCACAGTACGCCTGTGACTTGGCACGAAGATTTCGCGTGACCGTTTTATGGCGAAATAAAATTATGCGTCATCGCGTGTATAAAATGCGACAGGGGCAGCTCTAAGGCTGCCCCTGCAGGTCATGTTCGGCGGTGGTGAAGCCTCGATCTAAATGCGCGGCAGATAAGTCTGGTAATCGAAGCTTGAGACGGTGCGCAGGTAAGCCATGGCTTCCTTGCGCTTGGTGTCGCCATAGATGCGCTGATATTCGGCGCCGAAGATGTCCTTGATGAAAGCGGACGCCCGGAAGCGCTCGACGGCGGTCAGGAAATCGTAGGTCAGCATGTCGGGGTTTTCGGGCGCGCTGTCCGGCGTCGTCACTGGACCCGGATCGAGGTCTTCCTCAAGTCCGAGCAGGATGCCGCCGAGGATGGCGGCGAGCAGCAGATGCGGATTGGCGTCCGCTCCGGCGACACGGTGTTCGATGCGGGCGGCCGGGCCATCCTTGTCCGGAATGCGCACAGCCGTGCCGCGGTTGCCGAAGCCCCAGTCGATCTTATCGGGCGCAAACGAGCCCGGCTGGAAGCGGCGATAGGAGTTGGCAAAGGGCGCGAAGATCAGCTGGGCGTCCTGCATGCTCTTCAGCATACCGGCGGTGATCGATTTCAGTTTCACCGGATCGCCGCCCTTGGCGTCGAGGATGTTTTTCCCGTCCTTGTCGATGATCGAGGCGTGCACGTGCAGGCCGGAACCCGCTTGGTCACCGTAGGGCTTGGCCATGCAGGTTGCCTTCAGGCCATGCCGGCGGGCGGCGAAATCGACGACGCGCTTCAGATAGATGCAGTCGTCGGCGGCAGCCATCGGGTCCGGCTTGTGCAGGAGGTTGACCTCGAACTGGCCCGGACCGAACTCGGCGGTCGTCGCATCGGCCGGCAGGCCCATATGGTCGCAAAATTCGCGGACGGTCCCGAGGAAGTCTTCCATCGCGGCGGTCGCGCGCATGTCATAGAGCTGGTAGCCCTCGACCTCGCCGTTCATGACCAGAGCTTTCGGCGGCATGGGCACGCCGGTCTCGCGGAAATCCGGCTCCATGACGTAGAATTCGAGCTCGGTGGCAACAACCGGCGTCAGGCCCTTCTCCTCGAAGCGCTTCATCACATTGGCGAGGATCGCACGCGGGCAGACGTAATGCGGCTCACCATCAAGCGTGTGCATGGTGGCGAGCACCTGCTTGGAGCCGGCGGGTCCCCAGGGCAGGGTGGTGAGCGAATTCCTGTCGGGCATGCAGATGCCGTCGGGATCGCCCAGCGTCAGCGAAATCTTGGTGATGTCGTCATTGTCGTCGCCCCAGATGTCGAGCGACTGTGTGGAGGCCGGCAGGCGGACCGTGTTCTTCCAGACCTTTTCCTCGGCTTTCAGCGGAATCATCTTGCCGCGCAGGTCGCCATTCATGCCGACGAGCAGCACCTCGATGCGCGCGGAAGGGTCGGCTGCGGTAAGATCGGCGGCCTCGGTCGGTGCTGTCATGGGAAAACTCTCGTTGGCTTTTTGGGCGGATTTGGCCGGAGGAACGCGGCAATCGGTGCCTTGCCAAACGCGTTTTGGACGGTCATGTTCGTAGCCGATAATGTTCCGCCTTTCAATGCGGGGGAGGGCCGCCACACGGACCATGTTTGGCCGTGAAAGCAAGAGCTTCCGCCCCGATCGAGGATCCGACCCATGAACAAGCCAGTAACCGCCGTCTCCAATCTCGGTGCCATCGACGCTGCCCACCATCTTCATCCCTTCTCGGACATGAAGAAGCTGAACGCGGCAGGTACCAAGATCATTACCCGGGCGGAAGGCGTTCATATCTGGGACGCGACCGGCAAGCAGTATCTCGATGCGTTCGCGGGTCTCTGGTGCGTCAATGTCGGCTATGGCCGCAAGTCGATTGCCGATGTCGTGCATGCTCAGATGCTGGAACTGCCCTATTACAACACCTTCTTCGGCACCACGACGCCGCCGACCACGCTGCTCGCCCAGAAGATCGCCGAAAAGACCGGCCCGAAGATCAACCGGGTCTTCTTCTCCAATTCAGGATCGGAAGCCTCCGACACCTGGTTCCGCATGGCGCGCGTCTACTGGAAGGCGCTCGGCCACGAAACGAAGACGCAGGTGATCGCCCGCAAGAACGCCTATCACGGCTCGACGGTTGCCGGCGCCTCGCTTGGCGGCATGAAATGGATGCACGAGCAGGGCAATCTGCCGATCGAAGGGATCCACCACATCAACCAGCCCTACTGGTATGCCGAGGGCGGCGATCTCTCGCCCGAGGATTTCGGCCTGAAGGTCGCCCGGGAACTCGAGGAGAAGATCCTCGAACTCGGCGAAGAGAATGTCGCGGCCTTTGTGGCCGAGCCGATCCAGGGCGCCGGCGGCGTCATCGTGCCGCCGTCCACTTACTGGCCGGAAATCAAGCGCATCTGCGCGAAGTACCAGATCCTGCTCGTCGCCGACGAGGTGATCTCGGGCTTCGGTCGCCTGGGTTCGTGGTTCGGCCACCAGCATTATGATTTCGAGCCGGACCTCGCCCCGATTGCCAAGGGCCTCTCCTCTGGCTACCTGCCGATCGGCGGCGTGCTGGTGTCCGATCGGGTGGCGGAAGTCATGGTCAACGAGCTCGGCGACTTCTACCACGGCTACACCTATTCCGGTCATCCGGTGGCCGCAGCGGCTGCGCTCGAGAACATCCGCATCATCGAGGAAGAAGGCCTGGTCGAGCGTGTCCGCGACGACACCGGTCCCTATCTCGCGCAGGCGCTCGCCTCGCTCACCGATCACGAACTCGTCGGTGAAGCCGTCAGCGTCGGCCTGATGGGCGCCGTCCAGATCACCGCTGACAAGGCCACCCGCCGCCGCTTCAAGAAGCCGGACGATACGGGGACTGCCGTACGCAACCAGTGTGTGAATGCCGGCGTGGTGCTCCGCGCCACCGGCGACCGCATGCTGTTTTCGCCGCCGCTGATCATCTCGCGTTCCGAGATCGACCAGGCGGTGGACACGCTGCGCAACGGTCTGGACTGGCTGAAGGACAATCGCGGCGAGGGGTGAGGGGCGCGGCTCAACTCTGGTGCCCTCCGTCGGAGGTGATATATATGAGTGATATCACTCTGAGGGTGCCATGCGTACGCTGGTGGATATTCCAGACGCCGACATAGAAGCTTTGGACCGGATCGCGGCCGAAAAGCAGGTATCGCGTGCATCATTGATTAGGGACGCCGTTGGCGAACTGCTGGACCGACACAAGGACGATGTCGTCCTAAATGGTTTCGGACTCTGGTCCGGGTCAGAGGTTGAAGATGGCCTGGTCATCCAGCGTAAACTTCGTGCCGAATGGTGAAAGTCCTCTTCGACACGAACATCGTAATCGACGTACTAAAGGGCATTCCGCCTGCGCGGGACGTGGTGAGCAATCTTCCGCAGCGGGCAGTCAGTATCATCACCTGGATGGAAGTGATGGTCGGCACGTCCGCCACGCTCACTGACGCCACCCGAGATTTTCTGCGAGGATTTCAACTGATTGGCCTTGACGAAAACATCGCCGAGCATGCGGTTATTGTAAGGCAGGTCCACAGGCTGAAATTGCCGGACGCAGTCATCTGGGCCACTGCCAAGGTGAATGGACTGAGCTTGCTAACGCTTGATACCAAAGGCTTTCCGCGCCAGCATCCCGATATCATTGTGCCTTACGAAGTTTGACATGCCGCCATTTCATCGCCCTCACGGCATGAACTGCCCGCCATTCACGTCAATTGTCTGACCGGTAATGTAGCCGGACAGCAGCTCCGACGCCAGGAAGAGATAGGCGCCGACGCAGTCCCGTGGCGTGCCGGTGCGCTTCAGCGGCACGCTGCCGGCCACCTGATCGAGCTGGCCGGGCAGGGCGTATTTATCCTGGAAGGGCGTGGTGATCACGCCGGGTGCCACCGCATTGACGCGGATGTTGTATTTGCCGAACTCCAGCGCCATTCCCTTGGTGACCGCGCCAACAAACGCCTTGGACGAGCCATAGACGCCGGAGCCAGCGGTGCCGCCGGTTCGGGCGGCGACGGATGTCGTGTTGATGACGAAGCCGCCCTGACGCTTGAGGTGCGGTACGGCAGCCTGCGTCGTGGCAATCACCGAGCGGGCATTGACGTCCATCACCTTGTCGTAATGGACATCCGTCATCTCTTCATAGAGCACGCGGGCAATCATGCTGCCGGCGTTGTTGATGATACCGTCGAGCCGGCCGAATGTCTTGGCCACATGCTCGACCACCTCCGCCATGGCCTCCGATGACGCAGCATCGGCCTTGACGAGAACCACACTGCCGCCAGCCGCCTCGATATCGCGGGCGATGGCGTGAGCGGCTTCTGCATTGGAATTGTAGTGCAACCCAACCAGGGCGCCCTGGGCGGCAAAGGCCCGGGCAAGCGCCTCGCCGATACCGCTCGATGCGCCGGTGATGAGCACGGCTTTGCCAGCGAGATCTGGAATGGTGAGTGCGGTCATGGGCTTGTCCTCCTGTTGTCGGACAAGTTAGAGCGGCCCAGACGTAATTTGGCAAGGCCGCTCTGGCGTTCAAAGGCGCAGGTTCACGCCGCTTGCCAGTCGAAAGGCAGGGGCGCCTCGCGGAAGGCGAAGCGGTCGAGGTGGCTGGCCACCACGCCCTGATAGGTTTCGAGCTTCTCCGCGTCGTCAGTTTCAACCGTGACGGTCAGCGTCGCGTGATCGCAGTGCATCAAGGCTGTCGCCTCGGGAAACTTGACCACAGCCTTCTGGTTCGGCTCGTCCAGCGAGACTTCGAGCTTGTGCGCCCAATGCTTGCAGAGCTGTTGCAGATATTTCCAGCCGTTTTCGGTCGGAACGTTTGTCGTGGATTTTGCCATGCTCAGAGCCTTTCGATCTTGCCGACCGCTTCATCGAGAATACGGGCGACCTCCAATTGCGTCTCGCGGGTCGAACCTTCGCGGGACAGACAGTCGTGCAGGGCCTGCTTCAGGTTGTGCATGGCGCGGCGCACAGGGGCTGCATCGGTTCTTTCGCTCACTTTGGCAAGAGCCGTCAAACGCCCGATTGCCGTTGCAACCTCGTCGGCGCGCTCGCGGACATGCTGGCGGCCGGCCTCGGTGATCGTCATCAGCTTGCGCGGCCCATCGCTTTCGACTTCTTCAGCAAGCCCCATGTCGAGCAGCAGGGTCATCGTTGGGTAGACAACGCCGGGCGAGGGGGCATAGGCGCCACCGGACAGGCTCTCGATCTCGCGGATCAGATCATAGCCGTGCCGGGGCTGGTCTTCGATCAGCTTGAGGAGCACGAGCCGCAGCTCGCCACCCTCAAACATCCGGCGGCGCTCGCCGCCACGTCCACGCGGGCCGCCCCCCATGGGGCCGCCGAAGGGACTTCCATGCCGCATCGCATGCATGGCTTCACGGAAGGCGAAGAAGGGATTGCCGCGTTCGCCGCGGCCGGGATGGCACAGTCTCATGGAAACTATCTCCGTTTGAATTGCATCTAAGATATATCTTAGTTTTATCTGTGCAAGAGGTGGTGCAAAAAATCTGTTCCCTTTGGTGCTTGGATGCGGACCGTGCTGGCCCCTATGATGAGCAAGGATTCGAACACGGAGGGTGACCGATGGCTGAAAAGCGGCATGAATACCAGGTGAAGGTCACATGGCAGGGCAATGCCGGCACAGGCACGTCAGGCTACCGCGATTACGGACGCGACCACGTCATTTCGGTCGAGGGCAAGCCGGATATTCTGGCCTCTGCCGATCCGGCCTTTCGCGGCGACCCGGCCCGATGGAACCCGGAAGACCTGTTCCTCGCCTCGCTCTCGGCCTGTCACAAGCTCTGGTACCTGCACTTCTGCGCGGTCTCCGGCGTCATCGTCGTTGCCTATGAGGATCACGCAGAAGGTGTGATGGAGATGGATGCCGATGGCACGGGACGGTTCACGGATGTCCTGCTGAAGCCGCGTGTCACCATCAAGCGAGGCACCTTCCCGGAGCTCGCACTGGAACTGCATGGTGACGCGCACGAAAAATGCTTCATCGCCAACTCGGTGAATTTTCCGGTGCGGTGCCAGGCGGAGATTGTGGAGGTGTGAGCCATCCAGTTAATCGTGTATGAAATTGCAACGTAACTTGCGGTGTGTTGCGCCCTTCACGGTGACGATATACCGAGGATGCGAATTCACAACCGAGTCGATCATATGCGCGTAAATTTTGTGGCTATGAAGTGGGGGAGTGCGTTCTCCCCCGAGACAGTCAATAGTCTGTATCTGGCAGTGAAGAAAAACTACGACGGTGATTTCAAATTTCACTGCTTCACTGACGATAGCCATGGAATCTTCACTCAGATTGATTGCCGCCCCATACCTGATATGGATCTCACTCCTACAATGTGGCGGTCTGGTTGCTGGGCAAAGCTCTCCGTGTTCAAGCCGGGGCTCTTTCCAGATCGAGAATTGGTAATATTCCTCGACTTGGACCTTATGATCATTGGCCGCTTGGAGCCAATCGTCGAGGCCGTCCGCAGAACTCCGGGCCTCACAACGCTAAGAGAGTGGAACCCTTGGCTCCTGAGCCTTCTTCCGCTGTTTATGAGGCCTGACCGGGGGGTGCAGTCTGCAGTATTCGGCTTCGAATCTGGAACGCTTGACTACATCTACCACGATTTTGTCGCGGACAAGGAGCGAGCCCGGTCTCTCGCGTTCAACGATCAGCGCTATCTAACTAAGGTCGCCCGCAACAGATCGTATCTTTCTCGGAAATTCTACGTCAGCTTCAAACATGATTGTGTCGACTACTATCCGCTTTCATTGCTTCGCCCGATTAGAAAGCCGAACACAAGCATTATTGTCTTCCACGGGCGCCCGCGGCCCTGGGAGCTTTGTCAAGCGCCAGGCATACGCTGGGGGACGCCTCGAAAATTCGACTACAATCCTGTCGCCTGGGTTGTCGAATATTATGAGTCCCTGAAGGCCGTTGCCAGCGGGCTGGCGCAGCAGGGCAAACACGGGCAACAAGAAGAGGTCCAGCCGAGCGAAGGAACTGCGGTCTAAGAGGTTTTGAGCACTTCTGTCGGGCCATTGAACCTTGGTCGATTGCTTATCGGGCACGACCGCGCGGGTTGGTTCGCGGATGCCGGCGCAAACCCATCGAAGTTGAAGGGCGCGCTTAGCACGCGCCCCTATAGTTTTACTGAAACGCCGTCTCGAAGAAGCTTCGAAGCTTGCGCGAATGTAGTTTTTCGGTTGGCATGGCGCCGAGCTTTTCCAGTGCGCGGATGCCGATCTGCAGGTGTTGGCTGACCTGCGTCTTGTAGAAGGCGGTCGCCATGCCCGGCAGTTTGAGCTCACCATGCAGCGGCTTGTCGGAGACGCAGAGCAGGGTGCCATAGGGCACCCGGAAGCGAAAGCCGTTTGCGGCGATGGTGGCCGATTCCATGTCAAGGGCGATGGCGCGGGCCTGGGAGAGCCGCTTCACCGGGCCGCGCTGGTCGCGCAGTTCCCAGTTGCGGTTGTCGATCGTCGCGACCGTGCCCGTGCGCATAATGCGCTTGAGTTCGAAACCCTCGTAGCCGGTGATCTCCTCGACGGCGTCCTCGAGCGCCAGCTGCACTTCCGACAGAGCCGGGATCGGCACCCAGACCGGCAGGTCGTCGTCGAGAACGTGGTCTTCGCGCATATAGGCATGGGCCAGGACATAATCGCCAAGCCGCTGGCTGTTGCGAAGGCCGGCGCAGTGGCCGAGCATCAGCCAGGCATGTGGGCGCAGCACCGCGATGTGGTCGGTGATCGTCTTGGCGTTGGAGGGGCCGACGCCGATGTTCACCACGGTGATGCCACCATGCCCCTTCTTTTTCAGGTGATAGGCAGGCATCTGCGGCAGGCGCCCGAGGGCGACACCTTCGGTCGGTTCGGAATGGCCAGTAGGCGTGAGAATGTTGCCGGGCTCGACGAAGGCGGTGTAATCGCTGTTTCCATCGGCCATCAACTTGCGCGCATAGGCGCAGAATTCGTCCACATAGAACTGGTAGTTCGTGAACAGCACGAAGTTCTGGAAATGGTTGGCGCCCGTTGCCGTGTAATGGGAAAGCCGCGCCAGCGAATAGTCGATGCGCTGCGCCGTGAAGGGGGCGAGCGGATGCGGTTCGCCGGGCAGGGGCTCGTATTCGCCGTTGGCGATTTCGTCATCGGTGACTGTGAGGTCGGGCGTGTCGAAGATGTCGCGCAACTGCATGTCGGCAAGACCGCCAGCGGAGGCCTCGACATGCGCGCCTTCCGCAAAGGCGAAATGCAGCGGGATGGGCGTCGTCGATTCCGACACCGTGATCGGCACCTGGTGATTGCGCATCAGCAGCGCCAGTTGTTCCTTCAGATAGTGCCGAAACAGCTGGGGCCGGGTGATCGTCGTCGTGTAGATCCCGGGAGAGGTGACATGTCCATAGGAAAGGCGGCTGTCGATATGACCGAAGCTCGTGGTCTCGATGCTGACCTGCGGGTAGAAAGCTCGGTAACGACCCTCGATCGGTCCTCCCTGGGCAAGCGCTGAGAAAGCCTCGATCAGGAATGACGTATTCCGTTCGTAAAGCTTGGTAAGGGCGTCAACGGCGGCCGTCGCATCGGTAAAGACCTCAGGTGCGAAGGGCTCTGGGCTGATGGAGTTCTGGGGGGCGGGGGGCAAGATTCGTGTGTTCATGGCGCATTATAGGAAACGAAACTTGACAAGCAAACGACGTCGTTGACCCAGGGGGAAGAATCTTCAAAGGCGGTGCCGATGCATCCAGGCCAGGAGCCGGATCAGAAAGTCGGGCGGCAGCTGTTCAGTCCCGTCGGAGCACAGCTTGCGATCAGTCCGGATGGGCTATGGCGCAGGCTTGGCTGATTGTGGACCACAAGCTGCGCGAACATGAACGCGAAAACCGCCATAGTCACCGAGATGATGGTAAAACGCCGTGCCAGCTTTGCCATGTCCTTGCTCCCCTGAGCTTTCCTGCGATCCGTTGAAAGCTGTTTAGCGCAGCCGGGCTGAACGCGGCCTGAGATCGCGGTTCATCTGCCATTCAGAAGCATGAATCGAAATTTAACGTTGGGCAGGACGGCCTCTTTCCTCGGTCGCGGTTCTGGGCACAATGGGGATTGGCGGGCACCGTCCCGCTTCACTTTCCTTCCGGGGTGGACCGGGGACGCTGCACCGTCTGCGTTCCGTTCAACCATCCCGGCCATACGGTTTCCAACCATGAATGTACTGAATGAAGGCGCGCTCCGGTTCGGTCGCATTGCCGCGACCCTGCCTGTCCAGGACATGAGCCGAGTTCTGGAGTCTTATGTCGGCCTCCTCGGGTTTTGCAAGGTCTTCGAAAACGGTGATCCCGTAGGCTTCGTGATCCTGAAGCGGGACGGGGCCGAACTTCACCTGACGCTTCAGAGAAACCTTAAGGCTGCCGACTTCAACGTCGCCCACATGATGGTCGAGACTATCGACCATCTGCATGACCACTTGCAGGCGCGGGGGCTCAAGCTGGTCAAGCGTCTTCAGGACAAGAACTACGGCCTGCGCGCCTTTGTCTTCCAGGATCCCGACGGCAACCGCATCGACGTTGGCCAGCCGATCTGACGACGCCGCAAAACGCAGAAGGGGCGCCGGTCGAGCCGGCGCCCCTTGTGTGTTTCGAAACGGTGATTTGCCTTAGAGACGCGTCCAGGTCTGCGTCTTGCAGAGAACGGCCATGACACAGCCCCGCATCTTCAGCGAATTGCCGGAGACGGAACCGGAGCCGGCATAGGTCTTGTCGGTTTCCGGATCGGTGATCTCGCCCTTGTAGCTGTCGCCCGAGCCGGACATCTTGCCGATCTGCTTGCCGTTGTGCTTGCCGCTCTTCAGCGTCACGCAATAGGCGCCGCCGCAGGGGGCAATCTGTGCTGTGGCGCCGGAAGCCGTCTTCCAGTTGCCTTCGATGGGCTCGGCGGCCTGGGCCGTGAAAGCTGAAAGTGCAAGCGCTGCCGCAATGATGATGGAACGCATGGTTTGATCTCTCCTCCCGAGATGATGGTCCTCTCCCGTGGTCGGAGACGGTCCTCTCCGCAGCCGGCCCAACGGTTAAGAATTATCTTACGCACACGTAAAGGTAAAATGCAATCCGCGCTGTAAAGGGAGGCGTGAAAAGTGCGGGAACACCGAAAATCCGGCGCTTTTGCAAAAAGCCTTCGGAAATCGTGGTGAACAATCGGTTGACTTGCCAGCGTGAAGCTTTCGTAAATTTTGAGCGGAATGCCTTGGGTTGCAGGGCATGTGATGCTTAACGGAATCCGAAGTTTACGAAGCTTTTGTACTTCGTTTTCAGCAAATTAAGGATGCATTTTAAGCGAGTTTTGAAGACCGTTTGGCATAGTGGACCCATCAAACGAGCAGGGAAAAACCCCGCCAAACCCGACCGATGCGAGAATGACCGGACAATGATCCGGCGCCGTCTCGGAAGGGCCCGCAAGGGAAAACAGGGACGACCGAGAAACTAGGCAAACAGGGACAAAACCAATGGCACGCTTTGAAATGCACAATTCCGAAAATGCCACGATGGGTGGCGAAACCCGGGCTGATGTCTTCCGCGACATGGGTCTGATGTACGCGACAGGCCGCGGCTGCCCTGTTGACCTGGTGTCGGCACATAAATGGCTGAACATCGCGGCAATCAAGGGCTGTGACCGCGCCGCCGAGCTGCGCGCCGATCTCGCCCAGACCATGAGCAAGGTCCAACTCGCTGAGGCGCTTCGTGCCGCCCGCGAATGGATGACCATGCACTGACCAATTCCGGCCGCGACTGCGGCGAGGAACTCAATAACAATAACCCGAGTGGGGAACGTGGCGGGGACCTTTGGACGGGGCCAGGGCCAACACTTTTCAAGACCGCGACCGGCAGGAACAAGGCCGGCGCGGTCTTTTTCATTGGGAAACGTCAGCCGAGCGCCTTGAGAACCTTCGGCAGCGCCTCTTCAAAAAGATCGATATCGGCCGGTAGACCGGTTGACACGCGGATGCAGCGATTGAGCGGCGCAACGCCCGGCATGCGAATGAAGACGCCGTACTCCATCAATCCGTCGACGATGGCGCGGGCATAGACGCCGTCACGGCCGCAGTCGATCGCGACGAAGTTTGTGGCAGAGGGCAGGGGTGTCAGCCCATTGGCCTTTGCGATAGCTGAGATTCGGTCGCGCGCCACCTTGATCCGCTCAACGACGTCCAAGAGATAGGCCTGATCCGCCAATGCCGCGAGCGCCGCTTCGGTCGAAAGCCTCGGCATGCCGAAATGATTGCGGATCTTGTCGAAGGCCGAGACTGTGCCCGGCGTGCCGATGCCATAGCCGACACGGGCGCCCGCCAGGCCATAGGCCTTGGAAAAGGTGCGGGTGCGGATGACATTCGGCAGGTCGATCAGCGCATCGGCGGCCGGGATCGAGCCTTCCGGTGCCGTTTCGCTATAGGCTTCGTCGAGAATGAGCAGCGTGGTCGAGGGCAGGGCACGGGCGAAGCCGACGATGCTGCTCGCATCCCACCAGCTACCCATCGGATTGTCCGGATTGGCGAAATAGACAAGCGGCGCGTCTTCCCGCTTCACCAGTTCCAGAAGCGCCCCGAGATCTTCCCGGTCGTCGCGATAGGGTGCCGTGACAAGCCTTCCGCCAAAGCCGTTCACATGGAAGTTGAAGGTCGGATAGGCGCCGAGCGAGGTGACGACGGGCATGCCGGGCTCGATGACGAGGCGCACGATGAGACCGAGCAGGTCGTCAATGCCTTCGCCGATGACGAAATTTTCCGGCTTCAGGCCGAGATAGGCGGCCAGCGCCACTTTCAGCGCATGGTTCTCCGGGTCGTTGTATTTCCAGATCTCTCCCGCCTTGTCCGCGATTGCCGCGAGCACGGAAGGCGCCGGGCCGAAACCGCTTTCATTGGCCCCGATGCGGGCGCGCACGGCCAAAACGCGTTGCCTTTCAATGGCTTCGGGTCCCACAAAGGGTACGGTTGCGGGAAGGGAGGTGGCAAGCGGCGTGAAGCGGGAAAAGGCGGTCATTGCGAAGCGGGTTCCGGCGGATCGGGTTCGATACGCTCACAATAAGAAGCGCAGCTTCGGACGCAAGGCCGGATCTGCGGAGATCGGAGCGCAGCAGGCGGCGGCGTTAGCGCCCGAGCCGCGCCCCGTTGCCATTCTGAAATGGCTTGATCGGCGCCTTGATTTCTTCGCCCAGCATGAAGTCGGCACGCACGATCCGGTGCAGCATGTGTTCCGAAATCGGCGCGATGAACTTCACACCGACGCGATTGCCATTGCGATAGGCCTCGGCGCAGCCAATGCGGTCGGCAAGTCCGACGATCTGCAGATAATAATGAGAGGAGAGGCCTATGGCGGTCGTCAGTTCAAGGGCCGCCCCACCTTGCGAGATGTCGACAACCTGGCAGCTACGGATGGTGATCCCGGTGAGGCCGGGCCGGACCGACATGACTTTGGCTGGCCGACGGACATAGAAGCGTTCCCACTTCCGTTCGTACATTTCCGAGCGAACCCCGGCCAAGTGCGTCGCATTCTCCATCGCCATGTAAGGCTCTCCAACTGCTCTGCCCTGCACAGTGGAGATGAATATTTGCATTAGCATCAACAAGTTCGATCAAGTTTTAAACATGTCGAATATTCTGGTTTAGGTGCGGGCGGCAGGTTTCGGGGCAATCTTTCTCCAGCATATACGTGTGAACGCCCGCCCGGTTGGATCGGACTTCTGCCGCTAAGGGGACTTGTAGGAGTGTCAGTGGCTGGTCTCGAAGGCGAGCCGGACGACATGGTGGAGAAAGTCTGGATCGAGCAGCATGTTGAAGCCGATCGTCAATTTCTCAGCTTCTCGACGGATCACTGTGCACCCGATGTGATCGTGGATCCCGAGGATTTCCAGAAAGAAATTGGCCGGTACGATCACATGAGGCGAGACATCGAGTTCGGCACCATAGAGCGAGATCGTGCGGATCAGGCAGCGCTGCGTCTTCGCCATGCTCAGATGATGGCCGACGAACACGATCTTGCCGGGGCGATCGATCTTAAATTTCTCGAAGATCTGATCCCGAGGGATGTCCGATTTTGCGTCAGGTATCCTCTGCAAGGGCATGCCACCCTCCTACGGCCTCGATTTGAACTGTCAGGATAGCGGATGGTCGTTACTATATGGTGGACACCGTTGCTCTGATGCGAACAATTCTCATTTCTGCGAGATCTCACAGCAGCTTCGCTTGGGCCAAGCTGTGCCAATTCGAACAGCGCCACGGCGGAGGCGCCGATGGCATCCGCCTTCTCCGGCAGACTTGCCTCGCGCTTTCATCGTGGGAGGCCGACAAACTTGACCGCAAATCGACACAAAGCTAGGCCTTGCTGCATCACATCGCAGCCCCTCTCCGGCGGCGATTCTGTTAAGCAAGGCATTCGGGAGTGCAGCAGGTGGCGGGACGTTTGGTCATTGTCGGGGCAGGGCAGGCGGCTTTCGCGCTTGCCGCTAAACTTCGGATGCTGAAAGACGAACGCCCAATCACCATGCTCGGCACTGAGCCGGTCTTGCCCTACCAGCGCCCGCCGCTGTCGAAGAAGTATCTCCTCGGCGAAATGAGTTTCGATCGGCTGCTGTTTCGCCCTGAAGCCTGGTATGGCGAGAACGGAGTCGAGATCCGCCTGTCGACACCGGTGGAAGCCATTGATCGCAAGACGCGCAGCATCAGGCTCTTCGATGGCAGTGCCATAGATTATGAGACTCTGGCCATTGCCACGGGCGCTACACCGCGCCGCCTGCCGGCGGCCATCGGCGGTGACCTTGAGGGCGTAGTCACTGTACGCGACAAGGCTGATGCCGATCGTCTTGCGATCGAAATGAAGCCCGGCCACCGGTTGTTGATCGTTGGCGGTGGCTATATCGGCCTCGAAGCTGCCGCCGTCGCACGCAAGCTGGGCCTTGATGTCACTGTGATCGAAATGGCGGATCGGATCCTCTCCCGTGTGGCCGCGCGCGAAACAGCAGATGCAATCCGCGCCATTCATCAGGCCGAGGGTGTCCGCATTCTGGAAAAGACTGGGCTCACACGGTTGATCGGGGAGGACGGACGGGTCAAGGCGGCCGAACTCTCCGATGGTGACGTGATCGATGCCGACATGGTCATTGTCGGGATCGGCGTTACCCCCAATGATCAGCTTGCTGCCGATGCGGGGCTCGAGGTTCAGAACGGCATCGTCGTTGATGCATTCGGCCGCACCACCGATCCGGCCATTTTTGCCATGGGTGATTGCGCCGTGCAGGAGTGGAGGGGCCAGAAGGTCAGGCTGGAATCCGTTCAGAATGCCGTGGATCAGGCCGAGGCGATTGCCGCTATCCTGGCGGGCGGCGCAGATCCCTACCGCCCGAAGCCGTGGTTCTGGTCGGACCAGTATGATGTGAAGCTGCAGATCGCCGGCTTCAATCTTGATTATGATCAGACGGTTATGCGCCCCGGCAGCCGCGAGGGAAGTCTGTCGATCTGGTACTTCCGAGGCAACGAATTCATCGCCGTCGATGCGATCAACGACGCAAAAGCTTATGTGACGGGCAAGAAGCTTCTCGAAATGGGTCGGCCGGTCGATCGTGCGGCGGTCGCAGATCCAGCAGTAGACCTGAAGAGCTTGATCGCCTGAGGCAGAGGAGGGCCGGGCAGGCTGGACCTCTGCATCACAAGGAGAAAGGCCGGGACATGCCCGGCCTTTTCGCTATCCAAAAGAAGCGCCGCACCTGGCGATCCGGCAGATTTACGGCATCGTATGGTCGCGCCACGCCTTCACTTAGCCGTTGGCCGCACGCTCCAGGATCGGCACGCACATGTCGAGATCATGCGAGGCGAGATGGGCGTAGCGCATGGTCATCGTCAGCGTCTGGTGGCCGAGCCACATCTGGACGCGCCGGATGTCGATCCCGCCCTGAACAAGTCGCGAGGCACAGGTGTGGCGCAGCACATGCGGCACGACATCCTTGTCGTCGGCGAAACCGACGGCATCCTTGGCATTGTGCCAGGCGATGCGGAAACGCTGCTGGTCGATTTCGGCAAACGGCCCGGAATAGCGGCGGTCTGAAGCTTCGATGGCCGCAGCAGCGCGCTGCGTGAGAGGAACGGAACGCGAGCGGCCCGATTTCGTCACCCAGAAGGTCACACGATCCTTATGTATGTCGCCCCAGCGCAGGTTGAGACCTTCGCTCAGGCGCGCGCCGGTATCCACCAGGAAGAGGCAGAAGCGGTAATAGAGTTCCGAATGCGCCCGGATCTCGGAGAACAACAGGTTCTCCTCGTCCGTATCGAGGAAGCGGATACGGCCCGCCTTCTCTTTCTGACGCTTGAATTCCGGCAGACTGTGAACGTCTCCCATCTTATACGCCTTTCGCAGCAGTTTGCTTAAGGCCGCCATCTTTCTGTTGATGGTGGCATTGCTGTTACCGCGTTTGCGCAACTTGCCGATCAATTGGTCGAGCATCTCCTGGGAAAAAGACGAGAAGCTCGGAAAATCAAGGAGATCGTGAAGCTCTCCGATAAAATTGGTTACGTTATATTTGTGGCTGCCATTCATCCATAACAGGTCGCCATACTTGCCGAACAGTTCGCGCAAATTCGTGTCGCGCACCTCGTGCAGGATCGTACCCTGTCTGTATTGATAGTGAACCGAATAATCGGGCACGCCTACAAAGACGTCAAAACCCTTCACGGCCGGCATTTCCACCTGCATGTATCCCCCAAATTTCCCTTTGGCGAGCACGCGAACGAGCTCACCGCCCGTCCCCACGGGCGTTCATATCGTTATATCTTATAAAAAGTATAGTGCAAAACCGCACAAACTTTCCGGAGCGGCTCGCCTCGAGCCCGTCAAATGCTATCGATCAAAGATCCTTTCTCTCTGGGTCGGCATCCAGGCCGCTTGCTTTAAGTCATTGAATAATCGGCAGAGACAAGTTGCCCCGCGAATGGCCGAAAGGGGTCCGGCTCTTGCGAAGCCGGACCCCAAACTTTTTTCCTAATCCGCTGTGGATTAGAACGAACGGGTCAGGCGAACGAAGCCGTCCCAGTTGCTGTCGCCACCGTCGACGTCGATGTAACGAACGTCAGCCGAAGCCTTCAGGCCAGCAGCAAGTTGGTATTCGACGAGCAGGTCAGCAGCCCAGGCATCAACCGAGGTGAAATCGGTGCCGGTTGCGTCGGTGCCAGCGATGTTGCCGAAGTAGACAACCTGCGGGGTGATCGAGAGCTTGTCGGTTGCCTTGAAGGTGTAAGCAGCGCCAACAGTCCACTCGGATTCGAAGTCGTAGCCGTAGGAGTAGCCAGAAGCCCAAGCAGCAGCAATGCCGAGGGTACCCGGGCCGAGGTCAGCCGACAGAACGCCGCCGATTGCGCCCTCTTCCGAACCCATGTCGTAAACGCCGTTGACGGTTACGGTAGCAGCGCCGAGCGAAGCGGAGATCACGCCTTCGATACCGACTTCGTTGCCGTACTCACCGATCACTGCATCCGTGTCATCGAGGATTTCGATGTCCGAGAGGTCGTCAACACCGAGACCAACGGTGAAGGCGTCAGACGTGTAGGTGTAGGAGATGGTGTTGAAACGGGCGTTGCCGAAGAAGGCATCAGATTCGCCAGCCAGACCCCAGTCATCAGCCCAAGTCAGCGAACGGCCAACCTTGAAGCCACCAACCGTGATGTAAGCCTGGTCGAGAACGACAGAGGCGCGACCAAGGTCTGCACCCTGGGTAGCCTGGACGCGGATGTAGGAACCGATCGTGCCGATTTCGGAATCGTTCTTGGCATCGAATGTCAGACGGGCGCGAACTTCGCTATCCCAGTCTTCATCGGCAGACTCGTTGGCGTAAACGGTGGCACGAACTTCGCCGCCGATCTTGAGGCAGGTTTCGGTGCCGGGGATGTAGAAGTAACCGGTGCCGAAGGCGTCGCAAACGCGAACGTATTCCATGGGCTCGGGCTCAGCAGCGACGATTGCGTCAGCGGCCTGTGCGCCGGAAACTACAGCGAGAGCTGCAGCGGAGCCGAGAAGAAGGCTCTTGATGTTCATTATTGACCTCCAGTCAATTATAGAGGTCCCGCCGAGGAAGATGGAGTAAAACGCTTTAGAAACAGTAGCTTAACGAATCCAAGCAAAAGCTAACGTGCCGTGACTCGCGGGCTTCCCGTCCTGGAGCTCGTAAACCAGCAGCACAAAATGCGCGCCGCAGGCGCCAACGGCAGCCGCGTTTGCCGACGCATCGAGTGCTTCTGCGCAGGTAACAAAGGGAGCTTCTGGGAGATCATTGATGGCGGAGAGGAAGGGATTCGAACCCTCGATACGCTTTTGACGTATACTCCCTTAGCAGGGGAGCGCCTTCGACCACTCGGCCACCTCTCCGGTGCCGCCTGATTATTTGCTTGAATCGGCGATTGCAAGGGCTTTTCTCCGCTCTCAACATTTTACCGATCTGGCCTGCCAGGGGGCTGATTCAAAATGATGACGAATCGGGAGCGGCAACCGACATGATTCTGCCGCCGGATGCCCCTGATCTGGCCCTCCTCCCTTGTTAAAGAGGTGAAATTCATGGGCGAGCCACTCCGAGAGTGCGCGCGCGCGGATGGTTCCAGATGCAAGTTTCCGCGCATTCCTGTGCCAAAATGGGAGGAATAAGGCAGCACGACGATTCCAACTCGCACCCAAAAAACCAATGTAAGAGGCGGATTTTTCTGGCTTTTCTTAACAAAACCTAAACGAACAGGGCTCCCCGATCACGACTTTGTGGCGTTTGAGCAACAGGCTGGGCGGAAGGGTGGCGGCTTTTCCCACATTCGACTGTTTGGTGATTGCATGACCGGCGCGGTTTTGTATTTTCAACCTCGGAAGCGAGGCGGTGGATCGTCCGTCTTCTGAAACCGACGGGGATGGGGCAGGGAATGCTGTCCTTCAGCCAATTAACCCAGACCCACACGAAACTTGACTGGAGGTCAATAATGAACATCAAGAGCCTTCTTCTCGGCTCCGCTGCTGCTCTCGCAGTAGTTTCCGGCGCTCAGGCTGCTGACGCAATCGTCGCTGCTGAGCCCGAGCCCATGGAATACGTTCGCGTTTGCGACGCCTTCGGCACCGGCTTCTTCTATATCCCGGGCACCGAAACCTGCCTCAAGATCGGCGGCGAAGTTCGCGCGACGGTGTATGCCGGTGACCGCTACAATTCGGTTGGCGATGACTGGGACAGCGAAGTTCGCGCTCGTCTCACCTTCGAGACAAAGAGCGACTCCGAGCTGGGTGCAATCGGCTCCTTCATTCGCCTGGAAGGCTTCGATGACGCTTCTGTGGGCATCCAAGAGGCTTACATCACCGTTGGTGGCTTCAAGGTTGGTTATGCTGCGACCTTCTGGGATGACCTCGGGATTGCTGGTGAAACCGATAGTTTCGCTGGCACGACGAACTTCAACACCATCTCTTACACCTACGCAGGTGACGCTTTCACGTTCGGGATCGGTGTGGACGATATCTCGGAATTCACGCTTACGAACGATCTTGGCGTAGAAGCGATGCTCTCTGCTTCTCTTGGTGCAGCCACTGTTGGCCTCTACGGCGTATATGACTCGTTCAACGACGAAGGCGCCATCTACGGTGTTGTCTCCGCCGACGTTGGTCCTGGTTCCCTGCAGCTTGCTGCGCTGTGGGCTTCTGGACCCACCGGTTACGTTGACGACCTTCGGCTCACCACCGAGCAGATTGAATGGTCTGTCGCCGCAGCTTATGCCTTCAAGGCAACCGACAAGCTGACGATCACACCGTCTGTTGCTTATTGGGAAGGCCTTGCTGGGACCGACTCTTGGGGCGCCGGCCTGATGGGTGAATACGCCCTCGCTACCGGCCTGACAGCTTCGGCAACCATCGACTACGTAGATGTTGATGGCGTCGGTGACGACTGGTCTGGCTTCGTTCGCCTGACCCGTTCGTTCTAATAGACCTTCTGGTCTAACAGAAACTGCCCGCAGCCTCTTTTTTTGGGGCTGCGGGTTGTTGCCGTTTTGTAACTGGGTTTGGAAAATTCGTCTGGTATTCGGCTGCTGAGCCGAGATACAGCTTGATTGCCGAACGAGATGACTGGTTCCTTCTCTGTGCGACGTTGCAGAGAGATTGATGCCAGCAGATCACGAGCCTAAAATACCCCCTTTGCACTCTTATGAAGCGGCATTCTCGCTTCATTATCAGTACGCAGTGGGCGCAGGTGTGAAGCCGGTTGGGTCGCACAGCCTGAGACAACTGTTCCAGAGATACGGTGATCTTCTCTGGGAGCCAGGCTCGCACAAATACAACGTCACGGCGTTCATCGCGGAGCTTGATGAGCTGCAATTCGGGATCGAGTTCTCCGAGTTCACAGATCAGATGCTCGACAACCTTCTGAGCCTATTACGCAAGCGCGGCAACAGTAATGCCACCATCAATCGGAAGATGGCTGCACTGAGCAAGCTGTTGCGAAAGGCTTACAAGATGGGTGACGTGCATAGTTTGCCGGAGTTCCGCCGCCAGAAGGAAAAGGCGGGCCGCATCAGGTTCCTAGATTATAAGGAAGAAGACGCTCTTTTCGCTGCGGTCAAGGAGCGGAACGAGCAGTACTATTGGCTCTGTGTGTTCCTCGTTGATACCGGTGCTCGTATCGGTGAAGCGATGAAGCTGAAGTGGGGCGATATCCTACCCGACCGCGTGACGTTCTGGGTTACGAAGTCGGGAAAAAGTCGCTCCGTCCCGCTGACAAGCCGCGCTCAGCGAGCCGTAGAGAGGAAGCCGAAGACTTCTGGCCCCTTCTCCGACATCAACTACCAAGCCTTTCGTGTGGTGTGGAACGCGGCTAGGGCTGACGCAGGGCTAGGAGATGACCGTGATGTGGTGCCGCACGTGCTTCGTCACACATGCGCCTCGCGGCTTGTCCAGGGAGGTATAGATATCCGCCGGGTGCAGACGTGGCTCGGTCATCAAACACTGGCAATGACTATGCGTTACGCTCATCTGGCTTCACATGACCTTGATATGTGTGTGCCTGTCTTGGAGCGGGCGGCTGCCCCTGATGACCTGTGAAGCCAAAAGACATTATCTCCCCCAAAGAAACTAAGCCGCTGCCCTTCCTTCTTTCAGCGCCCTGAAGACACTGGAACGGCTCACGCCCAGCTCCGCGATGATTGCTTCGACGGTCTTACCCTGAGAGCGCATCTCGCGAACCTTGTCAGCCTTGTTACGAGCAGTCGGGGCACGGCCTCGATATTTTCCCTCTGCCTTGGCTTTGGCGATGCCTTCTCGCTGACGTTCTAGCATCAACTCGCGTTCGAACTCCGCGATGGACCCGAGCAGGTTCAGCATCAGCTTCCCGGTTGGCGTCGAGGTGTCGAGGTTCAGTGCCAAGATCTTCAGCTCCACGCCTTTTGATCTCAGCTTGCCCATGATCTCCATCAGGTTGGCCATGGACCGTGCCAGACGGTCGAGCTTGGTGATGACCAGGGTGTCTCCTTCGCGGACATAGTCTAGGACGCGCTCTAGTTCCGGGCGCTTTGTATCCACCGACGATACCCGTTCCTGAAAGATCTTGGTGCATCCCGCCGCAGTCAGATCGCGGACTTGGCTTTCCAGACCTGCAATCTGTTCGAGCGTAGAGGTGCGGGCGTAGCCGACGAGTGTCGAAGTCATTTGTCTCAGCTCCATGAGTGTCAATGAAGGCATTGACGTTGTGAGACTATTAGTGCCAAAAGTCAATACCCACTCTTGTGAGACTGTCTCTGCTATGGGTGACGAGGTGCCACAGGACCTAGATCTATTGAGACTGAGTGATTGTCTTTCTTCCCTTGGCTCTCCCCAGGTGCGGTAATGGCACGACCACCGCCTTAGAGTTCCTGCCAATGTAAGTGCATCCTCCTCTTCCCCTGCCTTAGCGAGCAGGGCGGGAGCGAGACACAAGCTTTCCGCTTCAGTGAGGCTTGTTTCCCGCGCCAACCAAGAATGAGAGTGGAACCTGGAGGGGGGTGGAAAGCTATGCGATGGGGGGGAGAGGGGGGCAAGACGGCCCATAGAGATAAGGCGGTGGGGTTTGTGAATTCCCGGAGGAAAATTCATCGGACCCGAGGGAGCAGGCCTCTGCCGGAGTCGTCTCGAAGGAAGCAACGGCCATGATGAGGCGTCACTGCGCAGCGATATGGCACTACTCCATGATCTGGGGCCAGTTTACAGTAGTGGTCGTGCCGCAAACCTCCCGGTGCGGCTCAACGGAGGGATAATCAGAGTCCAGTGGCCCCTTCGGTTTTCTGGCGCGGGCGATTGCGAGGTGGGAGGTCGCCTTCGAACGAGTTACGTTGGTACGATCTTCTATGGGAGTTCTGCCCAGAGAAACCTCACCAAGTAGCTGGCCTAGTGGGTCGTGATCTGTACCAAGGCGTTCGCGTTGAACCGAGTAATATAAGCAGGGGACCCCTCAGAGAAATTGGGGAGGGGCATGGGGATTAGTACCACCTCCGGGAGCTACTTTGTCCCCTCCTGGCCCACTCTCCTATTCGATCTCCTATCTAAGTGTTACTATGGGTTTTTGTGTCAAAATGGGACGCTTCCGAACCCTAAGCTTTTATGGATTTGGCGATCCGCGACACCGTTTGTTTGGGCCAGCCAGTAATCCTGACGATGGACGACTGACTGTGGCCCGCCCTCAACAGTCCCCGGATAACCTTCTGCTTCGCTTCGACCTTCCCCAAAGATGATTTTTCCCTCTCGCGCTGCAATGCTTCTTCGACCGCAACTTGTCCGTCAGTGGTCACGAAGACGCACTCCGTTCTTCGGCCCTGATGAGAAAACGTTATGGGGATTACCAGTCCTTCTTCCATCCCAAATTCCGTCACCATGGGTATACGCTCGTATCGAGGCTTGGTAGCTCCAGGTGTCGAAACAGATGGCACTTCCTTGGTCGTCAGAGCGTGAACCACGGCTCCCATCTGCTCAAGAGTCTTCCGGATCTGCTGGGATGAAGCGCCTAGCTTCTGCGCGAGCTGTTTTATCGTGAGACAGCCCTCACATATCTCCCCTGTTACCGGATTGACTAATTCTCCGCTCTTGCGTCTCCTCACTCGTGGAAACTGGTGTCCGTCGGAACTCGGAAGGTCCCGCAGGGGTTTCCCCCCACGGGCGACCGCGGCGGCTCGCTGCGCCGCGATCCATTCCTGATAATCAACCAACGAGTGACCTCTTTGCAGGGCCGCCACGTCGTTGCAGATTGGATTTGCGAAGGTCAAGCTTGTCTGGAGTGCGATAGGAGATCACTTCTCCACGCGCCGCTTGCATGATCTCTCTGGCAACTGTGACGACGTTTCCAAGGCGGGGGTGGTGAACGCCCACGTATCGGTTCCCCTGGCCGTCGGTAATCTCGAACCAGTTGAAGGGAAACCGTTCCGCAATCAACCGTTCAAGGTCCTCACGGTCGACAACGGCGTGGGACCCGCATTTCAAGGTGACGAATGCGCAGTGACCGTCAGCTGACATCAGTACGGGACGTTTCGAGTTGACTTGAAGATCCATCTAAATGCTCTCCTTTCTTCGGTTAGGATCGCATCCGCAGTGTTGGCACATGGCCGCTAGCCGCCTCAGCCGTTACGCAAAGACGTGTCGACCCGCCGCCCTGTCGGATCGGCTTATCCGATTGGATCCAATGACAGGGGGGGAGGATCGAGACTTGCTTGCAACAAAGCAGATTCGATATTGCTGGACTTTTGATTGAATCAGAGCCGGGAGTGACTGGCCCAAAATGCTTCAGTGCCTTCTTGCGCGGCATAAGCTGGACGATAACGGCCAGCTGGCCACTGCCGCTGCATTGCGGCCAGCCCGCTTTCGCCCTCGCATTGGCTGGGTGACGGTGGACTCGTGACTGAGTGGCCCAATCCAGATGATCGGTAAAACAATCGAGATCCCGAGAATTTTTAGCCGCGACCCGAAGATGACTGATGTCGTGGTTTCCTGCTCGCGACAAAATGTCGACCGTCAGCAGCGCGTTCAGCAGCGGTAGCTGCAAAGCCACCGTGAGCATTTCAATAGGCCCAACTGAGGGGTGGACGCCGAGCAAGCACGTTGGGTCATGGGACGTGCAATCGCCCTTTGTAACGCCCATGCACTTTCGTCAAAGGACCGTGCGCTCATTGCTTGGTCGTGCGTTCTGGAGCTTCAACCCGGCCCTATTTCAAGGCAGACTTCCACCGACCCCGGGGCACGCTATACAGCGGCCTCCGCCGGATGCGGCGCGGCTTTTGTGGCTGTCTCTGCGTGTCCGCGTGACATCCGCGTCGGCTGAGGTATGAAGGAGATCGCCTCTCCAGTGATCACGATGAGAGAAAGGCGCCCAAGCTGTCTTGCACCTTCGGAGAGCGCAGAGACAGTTTGAACCGCCCTCCGGTAGAGAACTCTGACTGGAGGTCAATAATGAACATCAAGAGCCTTCTTCTCGGCTCCGCTGCAGCTCTCGCTGTAGTTTCTGGCGCACAGGCCGCTGACGCAATCGTCGCTGCTGAGCCCGAGCCCATGGAATACGTTCGCGTTTGCGACGCCTTCGGCACCGGCTTCTTCTACATCCCCGGCACCGAAACCTGCCTCAAGATCGGTGGCCAGGTTCGCTTCTCGTACGACTGGTCGGACGACAGCACTGACAACGACAACTTCCAGACCCGCGCTCGCGTAAACTTCACTGCGAACAGCGACTCTGAAGTTGGCGTTATCAGCGCTTACATGCAGCTCGAAGCTACGAGCGATGCGACTGTAACTGGTATTGATGACGATGGTGACGATGTTTCGATCGGTGGCAACGTCATCCTCGAAGAAGCCTACATCTCTGTTGGCGGCCTCAAGGTTGGTTACACCTACAACATGCTGGGCGGCCTCGACCTGCCGGGCGAAAGCGAAAGCTTCCGCAATGATGGCCAGTTCGACCTGATCAGCTACACCTATGCCAGCGACGCCTTCACCGCTGGTATCAGCATCGATGAACTCTCCAACGTAGGCTTCAACGACCTCGGTGTAACCGCGATGGCTTCGGCATCGCTCGGCGCTGCGACCGTCGGTGTTTACGGCGGTTACGACTTCGACGCCGAAGAAGGCATCGTTGGTCTGAAGGCTTCGGCTGAACTCGGCCCGGGCACTCTGACCGCCTACGGCGCATACGCTTCTGGTTCGAACGCTTACGCTTCCGTTGCTGAATGGACTGTTGGCGCTGCCTACGGCTTCAACGCTACCGAGAAGCTCAAGCTGACGGCTCAGGCTGTCTACTGGGATGAAGTTGGCTTCGTAGATGGCAGCCAGTGGGCTGGCGATCTCTTGGCTGAATACAAGATCGCATCTGGTCTGACCGCTTCGGCTAACGTCAAGTACGTCAAGCCTGAAGACGTAGACGGCACCTGGTCTGGCTTCGTTCGCCTGACCCGCTCGTTCTAATTCGATCTCCAGATCGGATAGGGGAAGCCCGGCCTTGTGCCGGGCTTTCTCCGTTTCGGGCCTTTGAAAACTCGGCAGCGCGCCCCTGCCTCGACGCTTCGATCTCGCGCAGCCGGCTGCTGCCTAATCCCTAAGAAATTCGCCGATTTTTTCCGCCAAACCACCGAGATGCAGCAGCGGCGCATGGCCCTGGCCCTTCGCTTCCACGGCGACAAGTCCCGGATGCCGCGCCGCCATCTCCGCCACCGTCTCGCGGGAGAGGAGGCGGGAAGTCTCGCCGCGCACCACCATGACAGGCTTTTCCGCAAAGAGTACGAATTGCGGCCAGAGATCGGGCAGCCCCTGGCTGAGATCTGCAGCGCGAAATTGCTCGGCAATGGCGGGATCGAAATCTGCCTGCAGCCTCCCGTCTGTCACACGATAGAGCGCCCGGGCCATATCCGCCCAGTCGTTTGGCCCAAGCGCCGGAAACTCTGCCCCATGGGTGGCCCGCAGCACCTCCGCCGCCTCTTCAAAACTCTGGGGCGCGCGCCGGCTGCCGAGATAGCTCTGGATCTGTTTGAGCCCCTCGACCTCCAGCACTGGCCCAATGTCGTTCAGGATCAGCCGCTCGATGCGGTGGAGATGCGCCATCGCGAGGATATGCAGGATGAGGCCACCGCGGGACGTGCCGAGGAAGGCTGCAGTTTCAATGCCCAACTGGTCGAGCACGCTGATCACATCACCCGCTTCGACCGGGATCGCATAGCGCTGCGGCTGCGGGTCGCGGTCGGAAAGCCCGCGCCCGCGTGACGAGATCGAGACGACGCGGCGGCGATAAGGCGCTGCTGCTAGGTTGCCTGCCAAATCTTCGAAATCCAGCAGATTGCGCGTGAGCCCCGGCAAGCAGACGACTGGCGTTCCCGGATTGGCATCGCCATAAATGCGCACATGCAGCGTCAAGCCATCAGGAACGGTGATGAAGCGGTCGATGCTGTCTGCCATGCGGTCTCTCCCTCTTGGCGCAATTCAGGCCAGCCTAGCCGAGCCGCTGCCAGCGGTCATCCGTCAATCGGGGGAGGGCATGCGACCTATCGCCCGAAGCGCAGGTCGTGCACGATGTCAGTCTTCTGGCCGAGCCGGCTTTTGTAGACCTGATAATTCTCCATCACCCGCATCACGTAATTGCGCGTCTCGGGGAAGGGGATGCGCTCGATCCAGTCGACCACCTCGTCAATGGACTTGCCGCGCGGGTCGCCGTAACGCTCGATCCACTCGGGCACTTTGCGCGGCCCGGCATTATAGGCGATGAAGGTCAGGATGTAGGAGCCGCCGAAGGCATCGATCTGTTCGCCGAGATAATGGGCGCCGAGGGTGGCGTTGAAGCCGGGATCGCGGGTCAGCTTTTCCGGCTGGTAGGCAATGCCGTGGCGCGCAGCCACGCCCTTGGCGGTCGATGGAAGCAGCTGCAACAGCCCGCGGGCATCCGCCGGCGAGACGGCGGCCGGATTGAAGGCACTTTCCTGCCGGGCGATCGCGTACGCCAGCGCCTTGCCGGAGCCTGATATGTTGGCGTTTTCTGGAATGACGCCCACGGGGAAGGCCAGTGCCGGCACATCGATGCCGCGCGCATAGGCCGTCTTGCCGATCTGCAGCGACAGCTGATGCCCGCCCTCGGATTTCTCGGCGCGTGCGCTCAAAAGTGCCAGTTCGCCGGGGCTGTCCAGCTGGTCGGCCAGCGCACGGTAGAGGCTCTGCGCCCGCCAGCCATGGCCGGCCGCCTCGTAACGCGCGATTGCCTGCACGGATTCGCGCGCCACAAATCGGGCGCGTTCATCCGCAGACGGCTTGGGATAGGGGATCTGGATGCCCGGCCGCTCGATGCGCGCAGCGGCCAGCTGGCCGTAGAATGTGCTGGAATGCTGCGCGGCCCGGGCGAAATGCTCGCGCGCCTTGCCGTCTTTCGAGACCTCAGAGGCGCGACCGAGCCAATACCAGGCGCGCGACGCCGAAAGCGGTCGGTTCGAGACCTCGAGGATGCGGGTGAAATGCCGGCTTGCCGTCTTGGGGTCATTCAGCGCGCGAAGCGCGTACCAGCCGGCATGGAATTCCGCATCGGCAATATCGGTCGCTTCCGTCGCCACATGGCGCGAGACGATCCGATAGGCCTCGCGATACTGGCCGAGATCGGCAAGCCCGCGGGCGATGATCCGTTGCTCGTCCCACCAGGCGCGGCCATTGATGATCTTGTCCCTCTCGCGCGGCATCTGCTCGAGAAGTTTCGCTGCCGCTTCGTACTCCTGCTTGCGCCGCAGGTTTTCGATGCGGATGTAAAGCAGCGCTGGATCCTTGGCCCAGGATTTGTCGACAGCCGCAATCAGCGCGTCGACATTCTTGGCCTTGGAGATCAGGCCGGCCCAGGCCCTGTAGAGCGACTGCGCCTCGCCGAGCGTCGAGAAGCGCTTCGCCTGTGCCGCCCGGTCGCGATACAACAGATAATCCATGCGGGCGCGGTGGTCGGCGGTCGTCAACAGGCCGGAAAACTCAGACAGAACACGGTCTTCCGTCGCCACATCCAGCGCGTCCGTGCGCCAGAGCGTGCGGATCAGGCTCGTCGCTTTCGCCCTGTTGCCGGATGCAAGATGGGCGCGGGCCAGCAGCATCGTGCCTTCGGTGGTCTCGGGTGCCGTATCGCCAAAGGCGGCGAGAACGGCGGAAGCTGCGGGGTTTTCGCGAAACAGTGCTTTTTCCGAATTGGCGCGGAAAGACTTGAGCCCCGGCCAGCCCTTGAGCTGCCGCTGCGCGGCCGCGATCTCGGTCGCCGGCACGTCGCGAAGGCCAGACATCGCGATCGACCAGGTCAGCATGTGCCGGTCGAGGTTTTCGGGCATGCGGTTGCGGATGGCGATCGCCTGTGCGCCGTCACGATTGGAGAGGGCGTCGAGACCGGCCTTCAGCTGCGGATTGACCGCGGCCAGCCGTTCGCCACGCGGAATGGCGCCGGTGGTCTCGAAAGAGGGGGGCAGCGCCTTGGTGGGCGCAAAGCCGAGCGGCTTCATCGCCGGCACGGGCACCGACGGCGGCGCCTCGGCGAACGCGCTCGCCGACAACACGGCAAGGCCGAGGCCGAAAACGGATGCTTTGAGAAGGGTCGTCTTCATCCACACACCAGAACCATAACACGAGACACCGAGTAGGCGGCAAACTGAGTTAACCAGGCCTTAACGGGGTCGATCACAATCTCTGGAGGGAAGCCTCGGAAAACCGTCACAAATCTCCTTCGGATGCGCTTGTCGCACCTGATGGTGCGAAGTAATGTGCCCCCGATTTAATGGAAGAATGAGGCCGAAGCGTGGATCTCGGCCCTCGAGGAGTTCACTGCATGTATCAGGGATCCATTCCCGCACTCGTCACGCCGTTCACAGATCAGGGCGCCGTCGACGAAGAAGCCTTCGCAGCCCATGTGGAATGGCAGATTGCCGAGGGATCGACCGGCCTCGTGCCCGTCGGCACCACCGGCGAGTCGCCCACCCTGTCGCACGCCGAACACAAGCGCGTGGTCGAGCTCTGCGTCGAAGTCGCGAAAAAGCGCGTGCCCGTGATTGCCGGCGCCGGCTCAAACAACACGCTGGAAGCGATCGAGCTTGCCGAGCATGCGCAAGCCGTCGGCGCCGATGCGCTGCTCGTCGTCACGCCTTATTACAATAAGCCGACCCAGAAGGGCCTGATCGCCCATTACAAGGCGATCGCCGAAGCCGTCTCGCTGCCGATCATCATCTACAACATCCCCGGCCGCTCGGTGATCGACATGTCGCCGGAGACGATGGGGGCGCTTGCCAAGGCGCACAAGAACATCGTCGGCGTGAAGGATGCGACCGGCAAGATCGAGCGCGTCTCCGAACAGCGCATCACCTGCGGGCCGGACTTCGTCCAGCTCTCGGGCGAGGACGCAACAGCACTCGGCTTCAACGCCCATGGCGGCGTCGGCTGCATTTCCGTCACCGCCAATGTCGCCCCGCGCCTCTGTGCCGAATTCCAGGCCGCGACGCTCGCAGGCGACTATGCCAAGGCGCTGGAATATCAGGACCGCCTGATGCCGCTGCACAAGGCGATCTTCCTGGAGCCCGGCCTCTGCGGCGCGAAGTATGCGCTGAACCGCACCCGCGGCATGAACCGCACCGTCCGCCTGCCACTGATGGCAACGCTGGAAGCGTCGACGGAAGCCGCGATCGACGCGGCGCTGAAGCATGCGGGATTGGTGAATTGAGGGGATAAGGAAAAGGCCGGCGGAGACGCCGGCTTTTTTGTTTGTAGGCGATTCTACTCCGGTCAGTATCGACAAACCGTTCAGTCTACTGTGACCTGAAGTTCACTTTGTCGACAACCGCAGCAAAGGGGAGATCGATGATGTCATCATTCCCCAATGCTCGCCCAAGGCGACGACTTAACGCCTTGCGTTAAGTCGTGTTGACGGCTCGCCACGAATCGAATAGCTTCAGACCATGGATATCGAGTTTCATGATGGGCAGTTGGCCCTTATCGAGACAGAGCGTGCTGCGCAAACGAGGCTGCCTGTGGCGGTAATTCAGTCTGTGCGCCTCCGCCTTCGGATGATCCGCGCTGCCCCGGATCTTCAAACACTGGAGAACTGGCGGAGCTTATCACTGCATCAGAGGCAACCGGAATCGCCCGAATACTTGGTGCCGGTGAGCTCAGATTGGACGCTCGTCTTGCGAGTTGAGGAACGCGGTAAGGATATGAACATAATCATAAAATCAGTCGAAGAGAAAGTCAGGGGGGCGGCATGATGGCCGGCCTTGGTGCTGTCGCTCTTGAGCCCCCCGGCGTCTTCATAAAGATGGAACTGGAAGCTCGTGGTTGGTCTCAACGCGATCTGGCGTTTATCTTGGGGCAAGCTGAGCAGCAGTTGAACCCGCTGCTGTCGGGTAAGCGAGCTATCACTCCCGATATGGCGCGGCTGCTGGGTGATGCCTTTGGCGTGGCTCCGCAGTTTTTCCTCAATTTACAAAGCCAGTATGATCTACAGGGGGCAAAACAGCCTGACCCTGCGGTCAAAACTCGTGCGGAATTACAGTCCTTGTATCCGGCACGTGAGATGATACGTCGCGGCTGGATCCACGACGGCGAGGCATCGCTGCTACAGCTTCAGATGGATCGGTTCTTCGAAGTCGCTAACGATCAGAAGATGGGCGATGTCGCATTCGCTGCAAAGCGTACAAGCTATGACAATACTCCGCCACATCAGCTGGCGTGGGTGTTTAGGGTTCGTCAACTTGCCGGCCTCCAGTCTGTAAACTCCTATTCGCCCGAGAAACTTAGGGCTGCTCTTTATCGGCTAAGATCGCTTCTGATTGATCCCGAAGAAGTCAAAGGGGTTCCCGCGATCCTTGCTGATTGCGGTGTACGGTTTGTTGTTGTCGAGGTTCTGCCTAATGCGAAGATCGACGGTGTGTGCACCTGGTTAGATGACCAGTCGCCGGTAATAGGAATATCCACACTTTATGATCGTCTCGATAATTTCTGGTTTGTACTGCGGCACGAGATCGAACACGTTCTGCAGGGACACGGTAAATCGTCGATTGGAATTGTCGATCATCTAACTGGCGATGGGCCCGGCGAAGGGAACATGGACAGCGATGAAGAGCAGGTGGCTAACCAAGCTGCGGCGGATTTCTGCGTACCAAAATCCAAGATGGACTCTTTCTATGCGAGAAAACACCCGTACTTCTCTGAGAGAGATGTAATTGGGTTCGCATCTTTGATGCAAGTGCATCCTGCAATCGTTGTCGGGCAATTGCAAAGGCGAATGAAGCGATACGACTATCTGCGTAAGTACCAAGTGGCAGTGCGAAAACATCTGATCTCGACAGCTCTATGCGACGGGTGGGGCAACGTTGTCGAAGCGCAACTCTGATCCTAATGGTGGTGATTGATGGCAAACTACTCTGAGCAGATGCTGAGGATATTCGATCGATACACGGACGAGGTAGATTCTGGGCCTGTTTCGCTCGATGACGTTGCGGCTTGGGCTCTATCCAATGAACTGTTTAAGCCGCAACCGCGTGACGTAGTAAAAATTTGTCGCGAAGCGCTAGCTGAGAGTCTGCGCCAAGAGAAGCGTGTGGATGCGAAGGGCCGACGATACAGAGCAAAGCATTCAGTCCGAACAAATATCGGCGGCGCTCAGTTAAGTCTGTGGGCTGACATAGATACCGCTCCGCGCTCCTTTATGGAAAAGTCTTTCAGTCAACGTCGCAAGGCAATCGCCGACGACTGTTTCCAGATCAAGCAAGATGTTGACCATTTCAATGAAGTCAACGCTTCCGAGCTTCCGATTGCAATGGTGTTAGACTTCAGCGAAGACGTTGCTGAGATGGAGGCTGCTGAGCGCGAGCAGCGGAATCAGACCGCGAACGCGGCTTAAGTGCGTTTTCAGTAGACCGTGACATGTGGGAGCGAAGCCTAAAGGCTCCGCTTCTCCATCGCACGTTACCAGACACCCCCTCCACCCCCACCTTTATTTCCCCCCCGTCCTCCATTACATACCTGTCATACCCGCCACGCCTCGCCCGGGCGCTAGGCGACACACGACAAAATCACGGGCGAAACGGAAGATCAGGCCATGGCCCCCAAAGGCTCACAGCGCGTCGTCAACAAGATCGTTGCGGAAAACCGCAAGGCGCGCTTCAATTATGAGATCGTCGACACCTACGAGGCGGGTCTGGTTTTGACCGGCACGGAGGTCAAGTCGCTGCGCGAGGGCAAGGCCAATATTGCCGAATCCTATGCCTCCGACGAGGGCGAGGAGATCTGGCTGATCAATTCGCATCTGCCGGAATATCTGCAGGCGAACCGCTTCAATCACGAGCCGCGCCGCCGTCGCAAGCTTTTGCTCTCAAAGCGCGAGATCAACCGCCTGCGCGCCTCGATCAATCGCGAGGGCATGACGTTGGTGCCGCTCAAGATCTATTTCAACGAGAAGGGCAGGGCGAAGCTGGAGCTGGCGCTCGCCAAGGGCAAGAAGCTGCATGACAAGCGCGAGACCGAGAAGGAACGCGACTGGAACCGCCAGAAATCCCGCCTGTTGAAGACGGGCTGATCATGGCGCTCTCGCATCTGAAGGTCACCGTCGGCCCCTTCGTCTTCGAGGCCCGTTTCGAGCGCGAAAAGGCGCCCGAGACCTGCCGTATCTTCGAAAGCTTCCTGCCGTTCCGCAACCAGGCGATCCATTCCCGCTGGTCGGGTGAGGCGGTCTGGGTGCCCTTGGGCGATTTCCAGTTCGGCGCCGGTTTCGAAAATCACACGGCGCATCCCTCGCGCGGCGACATCCTGCTTTATCCTGGCGGCTTCAGCGAAACCGAACTGCTCTTCGCCTATGGCTCCTCGCAGTTCGCCAGCAAGATGGGTGTTCTGGCGGGCAATCATTTCCTGACGGTGACGAAGGGGCAGGAGCAGCTGGAGGCCATGGGGAAAATGGTGCTCTGGCAGGGCGCGCAGGATATCGCTTTCGAGGCGATGTGAGTTTTTCCCGAGAGGTTTGAAGAAAGTCCCCTCCCAAACCCTCCCCACAAGGGGGAGGGCTTAACCCGGTCGCGCTGTATGCGCCTCCAGTTCGCTCAACTCTATCCAGAGATGGCTAAAGTGCGCCCGCACGTCGTCTTCCTAAGACGCCTCGGCAAACCGCCGGCTCCATCGCTAAAGGTGGCATGCGGCGCCTAAGCCCCTCCCCCTTGTGGGGAGGGGTTGGGGAGGGGAATTTTTCTTCCCGTGAATGAGAGGGAGATCGCTCAGTGCTCGTCTTCGCTGGCGGTTGCCGGCTCCGGTGCGCGGGGCATTCCACGTTCGCTCGGGTCGCGGCCGATTTCAGCTTTCAGCGTCATCAGGTCGATGAAATGGTCCGACTGGCGGCGGAGATCATCGGCGATCATCGGCGGTTGGGTGGCCATGGTCGAGACGACCGAGACCTTGCGGCCCTTGCGCTGCAGTGCCTCGACCAGCGTGGTGAAATCGCCATCGCCGGAAAAGAGCACGAGATGGTCGACCGTCTCGGACTGTTCCATGGCGTCGATGGCAAGCTCGATGTCCATGTTGCCCTTGACCTTGCGGCGGCCCATGGAGTCGGTGAATTCCTTCGCCGGCTTGGTGACGACCTTGTAGCCGTTATAATCAAGCCAGTCGATCAGCGGGCGGATCGAGGAATATTCCTGATCCTCGATGAGCGCGGTGTAATAATAGGCGCGAAGAAGATAGCCGCGCTTCTGGAAAGCCTTCAGAAGCTTGCGATAGTCGATATCGAAGCCGAGGCTCTTGGAGGCTGCGTAGAGATTGGCGCCATCGATGAAGAGAGCAATTTTCTCACGGGGGTCGAACATCTCGATATCCTTAAGTCAAATATGAACCGTCACGGCAAATGGCAATCAAAACAATACCTTGCCCCTCAAGATATGACCGTTGCATTAAATTATGAAATGATCATATATAAATCTATCTAGGGCATCGCTTTCAGCAATCCAAGCAGCCTGCGGTTGAAATGTGATGTAAACATGGTGTTTTGGGGCCTTCATTTTTGGGCTTCGCGGGGTGGTGGCACGAAAAACTTGAATTTGCCGTCCAATGCCTGTATCGCAGCCGTCAATCCCACGCATTCATGACCGTAAAGGACAGGCAATGGCCCGCGTCACCGTTGAAGATTGCATCGACAAAGTCGAGAACCGCTTCGAGCTCGTACTGCTCGCCAGCCACCGCGCCCGCCAGATCTCCCAGGGTGCGCCGATCACTATCGATCGCGACAAGGACAAGAACCCGGTCGTCGCGCTGCGCGAAATCGCGGACGAAACGCTGTCGCCCGACGATCTGAAGGAAGATCTGATCCATTCGCTGCAGAAGCACGTCGAAGTCGACGAGCCCGAGCAGGAGCCGAGCTCGATGCTCTCCAACACCGGCACCGCCGGCAAGGGCGACGAAGAGGACGAACTGCCGGAAACCCTCACCTTCGACCAGATGTCGGAAGAAGAGCTTCTGGCTGGTATCGAAGGTCTGGTTCCGCCGGAAAAGAGCGACGATTACTAATCGTCAACAGATCAGACTTAAGTCTTGATCTGACTGTAGGATGAATGTGCGCCAGTCGTCTCGACTGGCGCGCTTTTTCGTTTGTGGAGACGATCGGAATGATGCGGCAATACGAGCTCGTGGAGCGGGTGCAGAAATACAAGCCCGATGCCAACGAAGCTCTGCTCAACAAGGCCTATGTCTATGCCATGCAGAAGCACGGCAAGCAGACGCGCGCCAGCGGTGATCCCTATATCTCGCATCCGCTTGAAGTTGCCGCCATCCTCACTGACATGCGTCTCGACGAATCGACGATCGCGGTCGCCCTGCTGCATGACACGATCGAGGATACCTCGGCCACCCGCGCCGAGATCGACGAGCTGTTCGGCGAAGATATCGGCCGTCTGGTCGAAGGCCTCACCAAGATCAAGAAGCTCGACCTCGTCACCAAGAAGGCCAAGCAGGCGGAAAACCTGCGCAAGCTGCTGCTCGCCATTTCCGACGACGTACGGGTTCTCCTCGTCAAGCTCGCCGACCGCCTGCACAACATGCGCACGCTCGAGCACATGCGCGATGACAAACGCGCCCGCATCTCGGAAGAGACGATGGAAATCTATGCGCCGCTCGCCGGCCGCATGGGTATGCAGGACATGCGCGACGAGCTGGAGGATCTCTCCTTCCGCTACATGAACCCGGAAGCCTATGAGACGGTGACCAACCGCCTTGCGGAGCTTTCGACCCGCAACGAGGGCCTGATCACCAAGATCGAGGACGAGTTGCGCGAGCTTCTGGTGGCGAACGGCCTGCTCAACGCGTCGGTCAAGGGCCGCCAGAAGAAGCCCTATTCCGTCTTCCGCAAGATGCAGTCGAAGTCGCTCTCCTTCGAGCAGCTTTCCGACGTTTACGGCTTCCGCATCCTCGTTGATGACATTCCGGGCTGTTACCGCGCGCTCGGCATCGTGCACACCCGCTGGCGTGTCGTCCCCGGCCGCTTCAAGGACTATATCTCGACCCCGAAGCAGAACGACTACCGTTCGATCCATACCACGATCGTCGGACCGTCGCGTCAGCGTATCGAGCTGCAGATCCGCACGCGGCGCATGCATGACATCGCCGAATACGGCATCGCCGCCCACAGCCTGTACAAGGATGGCGAAAACGGCGATCCGAACGAGCCGCTGAAGCGCGAAAGCAACGCCTATTCCTGGCTGCGCCACACGATCGAAGCCCTGGCCGAAGGCGACAATCCGGAAGAATTCCTCGAGCATACGAAGCTCGAACTCTTCCAGGACCAGGTCTTCTGCTTCACGCCGAAGGGCAAGCTGATTGCGCTGCCGCGTGGCGCGACCCCGATCGATTTTGCCTACGCCGTGCACACCAATGTCGGCGATACCTGCGTCGGCGCCAAGATCAACGGCTCGATCATGCCGCTCGTCACCCGACTGTCGAATGGTGACGAGGTCGAGATCATCCGCTCCGGCGTGCAGGTGCCGCCGGCCGCCTGGGAAGAGATCGTCGTTACCGGCAAGGCGCGCGCCGCCATCCGCCGCGCCACCCGCATGGCGATCCGCAAGCAATATGCAGGTCTTGGTCAGCGGATCCTCGAGCGCACCTTCGAGCGCGCCGGCAAGGTCTTCTCCAAGGACACGCTGCGTCCGGCGCTGCATCGCCTCGGCCAGCGGGACGTGGAAGACGCGATCGCCTCGGTCGGTCGCGGCGAGACCTCCTCGCTGGACGTGTTGCGCGCCGTATTCCCCGACTACCAGGATGAACGCGTCACGGTGAAACCCTCCTCGGACGAGGGCTGGTTCGCCATGAACAGCGCCAATGGCATGGTCTTCAAGATCCCCGGTCGCGCCCATCCGAAGGGCGACGTGCCGACGGCAGGTGACGGTCCGGATCCGCTGCCGATCCGTGGCCTTTCGGGCAATGCCGAGGTGCATTTTGCGCCCGCAGGTGCCGTGCCGGGTGACCGCATCGTCGGCATCATGGAGGATGACAAGGGCATCACCATCTACCCGATCCAGGCGTCCGCCCTGCAGCGCTTCGAGAACGAGCCGGAGCGCTGGATCGACGTGCGCTGGGATCTCGACGAGGCGAACAAGTCGCGCTTCGTCGCCCGCATCCTGATCAATGCCTTGAACGAGCCCGGCACGCTGGCGACCGTCGCCCAATGTGTCGCGCGTCTGGATATCAATATCCGGGTTCTCAACATGATCCGCATCGCGACCGATTTCACCGAAATGGGAATCGATCTCGAAGTCTGGGATCTGCGTCAGCTGAGCCAGTTGCTGGGTGAGCTGAAGGAACTCGACTGCATCTCCACAGTCAAGCGCGTTTACGACTGACCGACAGGCTGCGACGTTGCCATTGGGCGGGGGCGCAAACGCCCCTTCCCAAGCACTTTGCCTCTCTTTTCATCACATTCCTGCCCAAATCGTAAACCTCTTTCCCTCCGCCATGCGTATAGTGCATGGCTGTACTCAGTTCTTGTCTCTGGTCGATTGTGCGTCGCACCATTATCTTCGGGACAACAGATGAAGAGAAAGAACTGAGGACAAAACGATGTTTACTCCGATCCGCAAAATCGCCCGCGCCCTTCGCGTTCCGAGCGTTGCAGAGCGTGAAATGAACTACCTGAACGGCGCCCGCGATCTCGTTGACCTGGAATACCGCCAGCGCGAAATCGACCGTGGCATGTTCCGCCGCGGCTGATCTGCCGACCGACCTGACAAGGTCTCTGCTGCGACGCCGGTTGAATGCCGGCGTCTTTGCATTTTGGAGACTCTGCGGGCCGGTTTTCCTTGCCGAAACAGTCCCGGATCAACTACATATCCCCCATGCTGTTTCGACGACGCCAACCGGTTTCCTCCCTGACGAAGTTGCGTGAGCTATTCTGGCCGCGCCGTGGGTTTATTCGGTCGATCCAATACCTGTCCAAGCGCATCCTGCGCCTGTCCGCGACTCCTCATGCGATTGCCGCCGGCGTGGTGGCGGGGGTAGTTGCCTCCTGGACACCCTTCATCGGACTTCACTTCCTGCTGGCCTTTGCGATCGCCTATCTGATCGCGGGCAACATGGTCGCCGCAGCGCTCGGCACGGCCTTCGGCAACCCGCTGACATTCCCGTTTATCTGGGCTGTCACTTGGGAGGTGGGGCACCGGTTGCTGGGCAATGGCGATCCGGTGAACCGCAAAATCGATCTGGAACAGCTGTTCTCCACTCTTGGGCTGACAAAGCTGTGGGAGCCGGTTTTGAAGCCCATGCTTGTCGGCGCTATTCCGCTCGCCCTAATCAGTGGCCTGATCATCTATGGCATTCTCTATTTCGCCGTGTCGAAATTCCAGACGCGCCGCCGGGAGCGCCTTGCCGAAAGGGCCCGTGCCCGGCTTGCTGAAGCTCTCCAGGGATCGAGCGTCTGAGATGATCATCGGCATTGGCTCCGACCTCGTCGACATCAGAAGGATCGAGAAATCGATCGAGCGATTCGGCGACAAGTTTACCGCCCGGTGCTTCACCGACGAGGAGCAGGCGCGCTCGAACGGCCGCAAGGACTGCGCCGCCTCCTATGCCAAGCGCTTCGCTGCCAAGGAGGCGATGGCCAAGGCACTTGGCACAGGGATCGCAGAAGGCGTCTTCTGGAAGGAAATGGGTGTCGTCAATCTGGCCAACGGCAAGCCCGGCCTGGAGTTGACGGGAGGAGCGGCGCAATGCCTTGAACGCCTCCTGCCCATTGGCCATCGCCCCGTCATCCACCTGACAATCACCGACGAATTCCCCTATGCCCAGGCCTTCGTCATCGTTGAGGCCCTGCCGGAAAACCGCTGAGTGATCTGGTCGCAGCGTCCACAAGGGGCAATGCGGTTGCCGCGCACGCCCGAACCGACTAGAGAGAGCAGGATTTTCGCAATAAGGAACCAACCCGCGTGAGCGAAGAAAAGAAGCAAAGTGCCCTTTGGGAAAATGTAAAGGTCATCATCCAGGCGCTGCTCCTGGCCATGGTGATCCGGACCGTGTTCTTTCAGCCCTTCACGATCCCATCCGGCTCGATGATGCCGACGCTGCTCGTCGGCGACTACATCTTCGTCAACAAGTTCTCCTATGGCTATTCGAAGTACTCGCTGCCTTTCTCGCCCGATCTCTTCGAAGGCCGTATCTTTGCCAGCGAGCCGGAACGTGGCGATATCGCCGTCTTCCGTTTCCCGCCAAATCCGAGCATCGATTACATCAAGCGCGTGGTCGGCCTGCCCGGCGACCGCGTTCAGGTGGTCGGAGGCGTGCTGCAGATCAACGGTCAGCCGGTGCCGAAGGTGCAGGATGGCGTCTTCACCTCGGATTATCGCATGGATCCGGGCACGGATGTGCCGGTCTTCCGCGAAACACTGGAAAATGGCGTGAGCTACGACACGCTCGACCAGGCTCAGGGCACGCGGGGTGACGACACGCGCGAGTTCATCGTGCCGGAAGGCCACTACTTCATGATGGGCGACAATCGCGACAATTCGCTCGACAGCCGCTTCGACGTCGGTTTCGTTCCGGCCGAAAACCTGATCGGCAAGGCTTCGCTGATCTTCTTCTCGCTCGGCAACGATACTTCGTTCCGTGAAGTCTGGAAGTGGCCTTCTAACATGCGTTGGGATCGCCTGTTCAAGGTGGTCGAATGACGGAAAAAGGCGTGGTTGGCGAAAAGGACTGGCAGCAGCTGGAAGCTGCGATCGGCCATAAGTTCGCCGACCGCGACCGCTTGAAACGGGCACTGACACACGCCAGTGCCCAGGTCTCGCGGGGCAAGAAAGGCGACTACGAACGCCTGGAATTTCTGGGGGACCGGGTGCTCGGCCTGTGTGTCGCCGAAATGCTCTTCACCACATTCCGGGATGCGACTGAAGGAGAGCTCTCGGTTCGCTTCAACCAGTTGGTGAGTGCCGAGGCCTGCGCTTCCGTGGCGGACGAGATGGCGCTTCACCGCTTCATCCGGACCGGCGCGGACGTCAAGAAGATCACCGCGAAGAACATGCTCAATGTCCGCGCTGACGTGGTCGAAAGCCTGATCGCGGCTATCTATCTTGAAGCGGGATTGGAGGCCGCCCGCGGCTTCATCCTCAAATACTGGCAGGGTCGTGCCGCCCGCGCCGATGGCGCGCGCCGCGATGCCAAGACAGAATTGCAGGAATGGGCGCATGCCAAGTTTGGCAAGCCACCCACATATAAGGTTGCCGAGCGCTCCGGACCGGATCATGATCCCCGTTTCACGGTGATCGTTGAGGTCCCGGGTCTGAAGTCCGAACTCGGCATTGATCGTTCCAAGCGTGCCGCCGAACAGGTGGCCGCGACCAAAATTCTCGAACGCGAAGGCGTCTGGGCCAAGCCCACCGACGCCAACTGATTGGATACCATGACCGATATAGAAAAAGAGGACGGCGGCGAGGCCATCGTCAACACCCCGACCCGATCCGGCTTCGTTGCTCTGATCGGCCCGACCAATGCCGGCAAGTCGACGCTGGTCAACCGCTTCGTCGGTGCCAAGGTGTCGATCGTCAGCCACAAGGTGCAGACGACCCGCGCCGTGATGCGCGGGATCGCCATCCACAAGAATGCGCAGATCGTCTTCATGGACACACCCGGCATCTTCAAGCCGCGCCGCAAGCTCGACCGCGCCATGGTGACGTCGGCCTGGGGCGGCGCCAAGGATGCCGATATCATCCTGCTCCTGATTGACAGCGAACGCGGCCTGCGCGGCGACGCGGAAGCAATCCTCGAGGCACTGAAGGATGTGCCGCAGCCAAAGATCCTTGTACTCAACAAGATCGACAGGGTGCGCCACGAAGACCTGTTCAAGCTTGCCGAGACTGCCAATGAGGCCGTCAAGTTCGATCGCACCTTCATGATTTCTGCAACGACCGGCTCGGGTTGCGATGACATCATGGACTATCTGGCCGAGACCTTCCCAGAAGGCCCCTGGTATTATCCGGAAGACCAGATCTCGGATCTGCCGATGCGCCAGCTCGCCGCCGAAATCACCCGCGAAAAGCTCTTCCTGCGCCTGCATCAGGAGCTTCCCTATTCTTCGCATGTCGAAACGGAGAAGTGGGAAGAGCGCAAGGACGGTTCTGTGCGCATCGAACAGGTGATCTATGTCGAGCGCGACAGCCAGAAGAAGATCGTGCTCGGCAAGAACGGCGATGCGATCAAGTCGATCTCCACGGCCTCCCGCAAGGAAATGTCCGAGATCCTCGAACAGCCGGTGCACCTCTTCCTCTTCGTCAAAGTCCGCGAGAACTGGGGCAACGACCCCGAGCGCTTCCGCGAGATGGGCCTCGAATTCCCCCGGGATTGAGCCAGACCCGGGCGAGGGCGCTCAGCCCTTCGCCACCCGCTTCGCCACGAAGTCCGATAGAGGCGGTCCGATCAGGATGATCAGGATCAGGCGCATGGTCTGCAGGGCCATGATGAAGGACATATCAACCGGAGTCGTCGCGGCGATGATCGCAATCGAATCGAGCCCGCCGGGGCTGGTCGCCAGATAGGCGGTCAGCGGGTCGATGCCATGCAGCGACCAGAGCAGGAAGGCGAGCCCGCCACTGAAGGCCATCAGGACGAGGATCGAGCCGGCGATCTGGGGCAGGGCGCTCGCCGCATGCCTGAGGATGCGCCGGGTAAAGGACAGACCGATTCGCCAGCCGATCACGCCGTAACCGAGCGCCAGGAGCCATTCTGGCAGTTGCAGTGTGATGTAGCCCATCACATGCAGCACGGTTGTTGCGACGAGCGGGAGCAGCATGGTCCCGGCGGGGATCCGCAACCTTGCACCGACGGAAGCCGCGGCGAGGGCCGCAGCCAGCGTCAGACCCAGATCGAGCCAATCCGTCTGCGGGAACCAGACGATCGCCTCGGCAGTGCCGCCCTCGATGCTGAACACAAAGGCTGCCATCAGGGAAGCCCCCGTCGCGACGGAGGCGACCCGCAGATATTGCATGAAGGCGACCAGTCTTGGGTCACCGCCATGTGCCTCTGCCATCAGCACCATGGCTGAGGCAGCGCCCGCCGAAGTTCCCCAGATCGCGGTCGTACCCGGCAGGATTTCGGCTTTCGCCATCAGGTAGCCGAGCAGGCTGCTGGCTGCGATGATCGACAGCACCACAGCGAGAAAGATCGGCCAGTCGTCCATGACCGTCGAAAACGTGCCGAGATCGATAGAGCGGGCGATGATGCAGCCAATCAGCGAATGCGCGAAGATATAGGGGTAACGATGGACGGAAAGCCGCGCGCCGTTGGTGGCGGCGACAATAGCGGCAATCATCGGACCGAGCAGCAGGGCGCCTGGCACATGTGCAATAAAGAGCCCGCCGGAGATGGCAAAGGAGAGACATAGAAGGATCAGCCAGCGGGCGGTCGCCGGAAGCGGCGTCAGCAGCCCCGGAGGCGGGCTATCCGTCGATCTTGTAACGGTAGGCGCCATGACGCCGTCCGATCCAGGTTGCGGTGAATTCTCGGGGGCGGTCTCCGAAGGCATGGCCATCTCCGTCCTTCGTCTGAAGCCCCTCATCGGGAAAGGACTGGACGAAAGCGATTTTTCATAAAATAAATGAGGGGCACCTCACAAACGAGTTTTATGAGAATGACCTCGCAAAAGTCAAGTTCTACAGCTCAGCAGTCCGCCCCGGTGCCGACCGCCAAGGAGCCGAAGCGAAAGCGTGGGATCGCACGCGTTGCAAAGCTCCTGGATGCGGGTGCGGCCGTTTTTGCCGAACAGGGCTACAAGGCGGCAACCATGACCGAAATCGCCGCCCGTGCCGGGGCTCCGATCGGGTCACTCTACCAGTTCTTCCCGAACAAGGATGTCCTGGCCGATGCGCTGATTGCCCGCTACGCCGAACATGTCGAGGCAGCACTTGATCGAATCAGGCTGCAGGCCACTGAGTACGATGCGGTGCAACTGGCAGACCGCCTGCTTGATGTTCTGGTCGCCTACGCAACGGAGCGCAGCCTGGCTCTCAGTCTTCTCGATGCGCGCTGGGAACAGCCGGGTGTCCGCCCCGGTGTGTTGCGCGAAGGCTTGCGCCGCCGCATCGCCGAAATCCTGATGGTTTGGCGGGCGGATCTTGCCGAAGACCAGGCGCAGGCAATGGCCGTCGTTCTGTTGCAGGCAATGAAATCACTCGTGCAACTGCATGAAGAGAAACGTTATCCCGGCAAGGCGGAAGCGATTGCACATTGGCGCCGCTGGGTGCAGCGCTACCTCGGTGAAATCTGACCAACGTGCCGAAAACCCTGTTCCTCGCTGCTGCGCTGGGGTAAAAACCATCCATGCAATGGACAGATGAGGCGATCCTTCTCGGGGTGCGGAGGCATGGCGAAACAAGCGTCATCGCCGAGATGATGACCCGTAGCCGCGGCCGGCATCTCGGCATGGTTCGCTCCGGCCGCTCGCGAACTATGCAGCCCGTCCTGCAACCCGGAAACCGCCTTGAAGTCACATGGCGTGCGCGCCTTGATGAGCATCTCGGCGAATACCGGATCGAGCCTTTGGCGCTGCGGGCCGGGCGATTGATGGAAAGTGCGACTGCCGTTTACGGCGTTCAAGCGCTCGGATCTCTTCTGCGTCTTCTGCCTGAACGTGATCCGCACCCCCATCTCTTCGAGGCGCTCGATATCATCCTCGACCACCTGGAGGAGCCGGCGACCGCAGGCGAACTTTTCGTTCGCTTCGAGCTCGCGCTGCTCAACGATCTCGGTTTCGGCCTGGACCTGGAAGAATGCGCGGCGACCGGTCTGCGCAATGACCTGGCTTATGTGTCGCCGAAATCGGGAAGGGCGGTGAGCCGGGAAGCGGGCGAACCCTGGGCGGACAAGATGCTGGCCTTGCCTGACTTCCTGACGCCGGGAACCAACCGGGCGGCGGATCCTGAAAGCTTGGCCGCCGCTTTTCGTCTGACCGGCTATTTTCTCGATCGCCACGTCTACGTGCCGCGCGGGCTGGAGGCCGGCGCGGCACGCGAAGGCTTCTGTCAGGCGGCGTTGAAGACCCTGCGGGCGCTTGAAGGCAGCGGCGAGTTGGCTGCGCCCATAAACAAGGCCTGATCTTCAGGCGCGGATTTCGCCATGTGTTGGTGAATGGCCAACTGCAATTCGTTGACGCTGCGATAGACACCGCCGTCGAGGTCGATGACCGGATATTTGACGGCGATGAACTTGACCCGATCTCCGTCGGGAATGGTGATGCCAACCGGGATTCCGGCATATTCGATAACTTGCTTCTTCATAACGAATTTCCCCGCTCGTGCACGTGAGGCACGGCGCTGTTTCAATAGTCGTTTGTGGTGGTCAGTCTTTGCGCTGCGTCACATTCGACAGGAGCAGGCGTAATGGCGTTTCACCATCACGAGTCGCGGGGTCGTCTGCCAGGATCGGGCGGCATCATGAAATACAACTTGCATTTCGCTGACCTCCTTCTTTGGCTGCGGCCTCCCAAACGGAGGCCGGTCATGGTTCGTCGTCAGTGTCCGAACCAGCTCGCACAAGGTAGGTGCTGGGTGCGAATCCGTCAACGGGCGCCACGAGAAAAATAAAATAATTTTCTGTGACAGCCCCACCTAGGCAAAAGCACGGGAATTTTGATCCGGCACAGGCGAAATGCCGAAATATGATCTCACTTTGGGCAAAATTACGCCATGCCCAGGGCAGGCCGTTCGACGGCTTGTTCGCGGATCGGCCAATGCACCACAGCCGCGAAGATTCCGAGCGCCACACCCAACCACCAGACCTGGTCATAAGTTCCGAAGTGGTCGTAGAGATAGCCGCCCATCCATACGCCGAGGAACGAGCCGATCTGGTGCGACAGGAAGACCAGCCCGCCGAGCAGGCCGAGGTGCCGCGTGCCGAACATGATTGCCACCAGTCCGTTCGTCGGCGGCACGGTGGAGAGCCAGAGCAGTCCCATCACCGCTGCAAACAGCACGACCGAAAGCGGCGTCTGAGGCAGCAGCAGGAAGAGCGTCACGGTAATTGATCGACCTATATAGATGAAGGCTAGGAAGTAGGGCTTGGAATAGCGCTGTCCGATCCAGCCGGCAGCAAGCGAGCCAATGATGTTGAAGAAGCCGATCAGGGCCATGGCGATGACGGCATAGCTTGCGTCGATGCCGATATCGCCGAGATAGGCGGGGAAATGCGCGGTGATGAATGCGACCTGGAAGCCACAGACAAAGAAGCCGGTCGTCAGCAAAAGATAGCTCTTGTGCGCGAAGGCCTCCTTCAGCGCTTCGGCAATCGTCTGCTGGTACTGGTTGCCGGACTGCGTGCCCGATTGTGCATTGCCGCGCAGCGGGAAGGCAAGGAGCGGTACGATCAGCATCATGACGGCAATGATAACGAGGCTGTCGGACCAGCCGAAGGCGGAGATGAAGCCCTGGCTCAGCGGCGCAAACAGGAACATGCCGGCAGAGCCTGCCGCCGTGCCGATGCCGAACGCCATCGACCGCTGCTCAGGTGTGACGTTGCGGGCAAAGGCCGAGAGGATGACGCTGAAAGAGCCCGCCCCGATGGCAAGGCCAATCAGCACGCCGCCGCCCATGTGAAGCCAAATGGGCGCAGATGCATTGGCCATCATCACAAGGCCCGCCGCATAGAGGACGCCCGACGTGATGAGCACGCGCCCGGTGCCGAACTTGTCGGCAAGCGCCCCGAAGAACGGCTGGCTTAGACCCCAGAACAGGTTCTGGAAAGCCATGGCCAGCCCGAAGGTCTGCCGATCCCAGCCGCGGTCGGCGAGCATCGGCAGCTGAAAGAAGCCCATGGCCGACCGTGGCCCGAAGGTCATCACAGCGATCAGCGATCCCGCAAGAATGATGAGCCAGGGCATGGCAGGACGGCTGGTGGTGTTCATCGTGTGATCTCCCTTGTCAATCACACATTAGTGCAGTCGAGTGATCAGCAGAAACGCCTTTTGATGAATTGGCCATCAAGCGATTTGATGAATGTCAGATGGTGGTGCCGGATCCTTCGAGGCCCTGCTGCGCAAGGGCACCTCAGGATGAGGGGGCTGCGGATCTGGTCGGCACAACAAACTTCGGCATGCGTTGAGGGATGGAGTGCCAACGATCAGCCCTCTTCCTGAGGTGGGAGCAAAGCGACCCTCGAAGGACGAGGGCGGGTTGCACCCCAATCCATCTCACCGCCGCTTGATCGCCCAACCCTCCCGACGGCCCAGCACCGTCACTTGATCCCCGACCCGCACCAAACCTTCTCCGCGCGGCACTGCATTCCACCCAAACAGCGGTCCCGGCACCCGGCGGTCGGCGGACATCCTCAGACGACCCATGGCAGGCATGGGATTGGCCGCCTCGCGCGAGCCGGTCTGCTGGTCCTGCGTGGTCATGATGCAGCGCGGGCAGGGTTTGACGAAATCGAAGCGGATGCCGCCGATCTCGATGCCTGTCCAGGCATCCTCATCCCAGGGCTGGTCACAGTCTAGCACGATGTTCGGGCGGAAGCGGTCCATGCCAACAGAGCCTTCGCCATGCCGCTCCATGTCCTCGTTTAGTGCCCGGAGCGAGCCGGTGGTGGTGACGAGGATCTGGTAGCCATCGGCAAAACCCATGGGCGAGCCTTCGCCTGCCCACTCCGGATTGGCATCGCGCCGGCTTTCACCATCGATGAAGACCAGTTTCACCGGTCGTCCGAACCAATCGGACAGCTTCTCGTTGACGCTGTCATGGGCAACGGCGGCGCTGACGATCGAGCGCCAGATGGCGACATCCATACGGTTGTCCGGCTGCGGCGGCGCGACCATCATTTCACGCCCGTCATCCAGCTGAAGCATCAGATAGGCCGCTGCGGGAAGCGCGGTCAGGCGGGCAAGCTCCGGCAGTTCGCGCTGGGTGATAAAGTGGCCCGAGGGGTCGACCAGCATCATGCGCCGATCGCCGGAAAGGCCCATGGCGTCAATCCGCGCCTGAGGGAGGGCGATGCCGCGGGCGCTCTTGAACGGATAGATGAAAAGCTGGGTAATCTGCATGGCAGTCTCTCAGATCTCGTCGCGGAAGAGGGTGAGGAACAGGGCCAGCCGCTCGTGCCGCTCTTTGGCAAGTTTGGCGCCGGTGGCCGTCTGGAAGCCATCGGAGAGCTTGAGCAGCTTCGCCGGAAAGTGGTCGATCGCATAGGAGCGGTCGTCGAGTGGACGATGTTCGGCGCCCGGATCGGCGGGGTGGTAGAGCCCGGACCCCATGCGGCCGGCGATGTAGAAGCAGCGGGCAACGCCCACCATGCCGATCGCATCCAGCCGGTCGGCATCCTGCAGTATCTTTGCCTCCAGCGTTTCCGGAGGGATGTTAGCGGAAAAACTGTGGGTGAGGATCGCATGGGCAACGGCCTCGATCCGCGCCTTGGGCCAGCCGAGGCCGGAGAGAATGCCGCTTGCCTTCTCTGCAGCCAGCCGCGAGGCTTGCGAGCGAAGCGGCGAGCTCTTCTCCACGGCCACGCAATCATGCAGCAGCACGGCGGCCCCGAGGATCTCCGCATCACCACCTTCGTCGGCACGGATCTTCAGTGCATTCTTGAAGACGCGGTGGATATGGGCAAGGTCATGCGAACCGTCGTCGCCCACGGTCGCGTGGGGCAGGAGCTGGGCGGCAAGCCGCTCATGAGGCGCAAAGTCGGCGGCAGTGAGAAGGGCGGTCAATGTCGAGTCCCCGTTTTGGCTGGCCGCATCTAGCCTTGCTCCGGTCCTCTGTTCAACCGCCCATAGTTCAACCCCTTGGTCAGATCCCCGTTGGTGCCTCCTCCTCATCATCACCTGTCAGGAGGGGCGTGTTCGACTTGGCGGTCAGGATCTTCTGATAGAAGAGCCCGATGCCGATCAGAACAAAGCCGAGACCGATGAAGGAGAGGGCGCGCAGCACGCCTTCGAGATTGGCCATGTCGATCAGGAAGACCTTGGCAACCGTCAGGATCACGATGACGGCAGACGCAATGCGCAGGCTTCTGGCATCGAAGCGCGAGCCGAGCGCGAGCAGGCCGACGCCAATCGCAAGCCAGGCCACCGAATAGCTGTAGGTTTCCGCCTGCTCGAAACCTTTCCAATAGGCGATGAACTCGCCCTGCCAGAAACGCCGGACGGTCAGCGTCACCCAGGCGAAGCCGAGCACGGCGCCAGACAGTGCCAGCAGGATGATATAGGGCAGGGGCCGCTTGTCACGGCCATAGTAGGCAAGACCCGCATAGGCGAGCCCTGGCAGCAGGTAGCCGATCAGCAGCAGGTTGATCAGTGGCCAGTTGCCGGTGCTCTCGCCCGTGAAATAGGGATTGAGCGCCCCGAGATGCAGGCTGACCGTCTGCAGGATGGCGACCCCGCCGGCGAGCATCGAGCCGTAGCGGAAGACCGGGCTTGGCGATTTCACGTCGAGTGTCATGAGAATGCCGGACAGGCCTGCGACCAGCAGTGTGTAGATCGACTGCTCGCCGAGCGTCGGTGTCGACGCATCCAGCACGCCGCCATTCATCGCATGACGGACGAGGATGGCGATGGCAAGCAGGCCGAGAAGGCTGGCCAGCCCCTGCAGGGCGTTCCGAACCCGGGCGCCTGGCCATTGTCTGAGCTCATAGGCAGAGAGCAACGCCAGCAGGGCTGGGATCGCATAGCCGGGCAGCAACTGGTTGATAACGGGCGTGCGGGACAACGCATCTGGCCCCACCAGCGTTGGATCCCAGCCAATGCGGACCAGTACTCCGACAAGCGCCGCCACCATGACCCAGGGCAGTCCGCTCCAGTCGCGTTTGCGCGTCGCCATAAGATAGGCGAAGCCCAGTAGTGCGAGCAGGATCGTGGTCACCACGCCATCGGTGAGCGTGTGCAGGGCCAGCGCGAAGGCGGTGAAACTGCCCATGAGCAGCAGGTCGAGGCCACGCCGAAAGCCGGGCAACGCACCCTGGCGGAAGAGGATTTCGCAGGCCGCGAGCAAAACGGCGCCAAGGCCGATGGAAAAGAGGCCATGCGTCCAGTCGCGGGCGTATACGCCGTAAAACACGAAGCTGATGGTCACCAGCATGACCGGGAGGAACGCCGCTATCCCCGCCCAGACGGTTGAAAACAGTGGGTCGATGGAGTGGCGGCGGCGGATCTGCGCAAGCCCAAGAAGCAGGAAGACGGCGGCGAGGCCGAGAAAGACCAGGATCGCCGGAGCGCCGAGACTGACCGCGGCTGTTTCGTCCCAGCCAAAGCCGAGCAGCAGGATCTGTGCCTGAACGATCAGGCCCGACTTCAGCACCGCACCAAACAGGGAACCAACGGTCGCGATTGCCGTGGGCCAGAAGGCGCCGTAACGTGCGCTGCCTGCAGCCGCAAGCGCGGCGATCAGTGCCGCAAAGCCGAAGAGTGGCAGCGAAACCGTCGGCCCCCGATCGAGCATGACAAGTGCAGGCAGAAGCACAGCGAGCGATAGGGTAATATCCAGGCCGAGCGGACCGGACGCCATGCGACGCCCGAGTGCCTCAAGCGATAGGGGTGCTGCGGCGTCTGCCGGATCATGGCCCGTGGTGCCCGGCCATATCAGCATCCAGGCGGCGATCATCGCGATCAGGGATAGCGCAATCGGCGTAATGTCTGCCGAATCGATGAGTGCGATGAGCGCCCATATCCCCAGCAAGGCCTGGGCGACAGACGGCACGACCATCCAGCCTTTCATACGAGACGCAAGCGCCGTCGCGACCTGCGCAACGGTAAGATAGATGAACAGTGTCCAGAGATTGGGTGCTGTGGTTGAAATCAGGAGCGGCGTGATCATCGAGCCTGCAAGCCCGAGCCCGGCCAAGGCCTGACCATGCAGCAGCGAAAGTCCGAGGACGCCGAAGGCCGTAAGGCCGAGGAGGATGAAGGCAAGCGTCGGTCCGATGAATTCATAGATGCCGTGGGCAGCATAGATCGCGCCGAACAGGGAGACGGCCCCGGCGGCCGTCAGGATGCCCGGCACCATGGCATTGGCGTAGAGCGCTTCCGCCTTTGGCAGCACCTTCCGCCGAACAAGTTCGCCAGCCGCGATCAGAGCAAGCCCGAAAAGGGCGGCCAGCGTCAGCCGTACCCCGGGGCCGAGCAGGCCGCTGTCGATGGAATAGCGCACGAGAAAGACGCCGCCGAGCGCCAGTGCCAGGCCCCCGGCCCAGACGGCCCAGCGCGCGCCGAGCAGGTTCTCCAGGCTTTCCGCCGGAGCGGCCTTGGCCGATTCGGTGCGGGCCGCAGAGGGCAAGGCAGCGTCTTCGACAGGAGAGGCCGCTTCGCTCTCGCTTGGCACCCCGTCAAGCAGCGGCGCTTCCGGTTCCACCTCTTCGCGCGCTTGATGTTCTGGCGCCTCTTCTTCCGGAGTGACGGAGGTGCCCGCCGTGAGCCTGCCTGCTTCCTCAGGCGATCCGCCCAGCCGGACCAGTCTCTCCCTGACCTCGCCAAGCTCCCTCTCCAGGCGGTCGATCCGTCTGGTCGATCCCCGGTTGATGAAGAAAAGAACGCCGATCAGGATCAGCGGCAGGAGTTCGAACATGTGGCCTCGCAGGGTCAGGCGAAAGGAGGCAGCAAGGTAAACCTTTTTTCGCCAAGGAAAAGCGCGCTGCGTCACGCCGCGTTCAGGCGGCCGCTGCCGGCGTCAGGTGAGATAACCGGTACTTGCAATCAGGGCCGAAACTTTCTACATCGGCACTACCGGCGATCGCCGGTTTTCTTTGGCGCTTATTATGCTCAAATTGAGCATAATTGATGGAGGAGATGGCCATGGAAGCGCAGCACCTGCCGCAAACCAAACTTGTGTCTCACACCGCAGCCGAGCGTTTCGGTGTGTGGGAACGGCCTGATCTGAGCTATACGCCGGCAGTTGCCAAGGAGACCGAGCACCTTTACGAGCGCGTCCGCGATTTCATCCCGGCGATCGAATGGCCGATCTTCGCGCCCTATATTCACGCCATCAACCGGCTGAAGAAGGAGCGCGGCGCCGTCATCCTGGCGCACAATTACCAGACGCCGGAAATCTTCCACTGCGTCGCCGACATCAAGGGCGATTCGCTGCAGCTCGCCCGCGATGCCGTCAGCGTCGATGCCGATATCATCGTCCAGTGCGGCGTGCATTTCATGGCCGAGACCTCGAAGCTGCTCAATCCGGAAAAGACTGTGCTGATCCCCGACGGCCGTGCCGGTTGCTCGCTGTCGGAATCGATCACCGGCGCCGATGTTCGCCTGCTGCGCGAGCGCTATCCCGGCGTGCCGGTCGTCACCTATGTGAACACGTCCGCCGACGTGAAGGCCGAGACCGACATCTGCTGCACCTCGGCAAACGCCGTCGACGTGGTCAACAGCTTCGACAGTGACACCGTGCTCTGCATCCCGGACGAATATCTGGCGATGAACGTCGCCAACCAGACGACGAAGAAGATCCTCACCTGGAAGGGTCATTGCGAAGTGCATGAGCGCTTCACTGCGGACGAACTCCTGGAATACAAGAAGGCCGATCCGCGCATCGAGATCGTCGCCCATCCGGAATGCCATCCGAGCGTGCTCGCGGTGTCAGACTATGCCGGCTCGACCAAGGGCATGATCGACTACGTCAAGAACAAGCGCCCGGCCCGCGTGCTGCTCGTCACCGAATGCTCGATGGCCTCCAACATCCAGGCGGAAGTCCGCGACGTCGATTTCGTCAAGCCGTGCAATCTCTGTCCGCACATGAAGCGCATCACCCTGCCGAAGATCCTCGACAGCCTGCTCTTCATGACGGAGGAAGTGACAGTCGATCCCACGATTGCCGGCCGCGCAAGGCTTGCCGTCGAGCGGATGATCAATCTGAAGAACTGACATACCGGCCGGCCGGGGAGGGCTGAATGGCGACCAATCTTGAATCCATGCGGCCGCAATCCTGGCAGGGCATCGACGATATCGTCATCGTTGGTGGGGGGCTCGCCGGGCTCTTCTGCGCGTTGAAGCTGGCCCCGCGCCCGGTGACTGTGCTCGCCGCAGCCCCGATCGGGCAGGGCGCATCGTCAGCCTGGGCGCAAGGCGGCATTGCCGCCGCCATGAGCCCCGGCGACAGTTTCGACAAGCATCTGGCCGACACGGTTGCCGCCGGTGCCGGACTGGTCGAGGAGAAGATCGCGCGGCTGATGATTTCGGAGGGGCCCGACCGCGTGCATGACCTGCTCGGCTTCGGCGTACCCTTTGACCGCGATCTCGAAGGCCATCTGCTCCTCTCGCGGGAGGCCGCCCATTCCGAGCGGCGCATCGTGCGGGTGGCTGGAGACCGTGCCGGTGGCGCGATCATGGCGGCATTGATCGCAGCGGTTCGCAGCACCCCGTCGATCCGCGTGATGGAAGGCTATGTTGTCGAGGAACTGATTGCTGAAGGTCGCTTCGTCTCCGGCGTCATCGCGCGTCCCGACGCGGGCCAATCGACGACGCGCGTGGCATTTCCTGCCCGCGCGGTTGTGCTCTGCTCGGGCGGTGTTGGGCACCTCTACCAGGTGACCACCAATCCGACAGAGGCGCGGGGAACTGGCGTCGGCATGGCCGCCAAGGCCGGTGCCGTGATTGCCGATCCAGAATTCGTCCAGTTTCACCCGACAGCCATCGATATTGGCCAGGATCCGGCGCCGCTTGCGACAGAAGCCCTGCGCGGTGACGGCGCGGTGCTCGTCAACAAGGCCGGCCATCGCTTCATGACCGACCTGCATGCCGATGCCGAACTCGCACCGCGTGACATCGTCGCCCGTGGCGTATTCGCGGAGGTGGCAGCCGGTCGCGGCGCCTTCCTCGACTGCACCAAGGCGATTGGCAAGGACTTTGCCACACGTTTCCCGACCGTCCACGCCTCGTGCATCGCAGCCGGCATCGACCCCGTCACGCAGGCGATCCCGGTTGTGCCGGCGGTGCATTACCATATGGGGGGCGTACTGGTGGATGCCGACGGGCGGACCTCGCTCGACGGTCTGTGGGCTGCGGGCGAGGTGACCTCCAGTGGTGTGCATGGCGCAAACCGCCTAGCCTCCAATTCGCTGCTCGAAGCCGTCGTCTTCGCCAGCCGTATCGCTGACTCGATCAAGGGCATGCTGCCGGAATCAGCGCTTTATGAATGGGCACAGAGCGCTGGCGATAATGATGACCTTGTGACACTGGAGGATAGTCCGGAGCTGAAGATCCTGCGTGGGCTGATGAGCAGCCATGCCGGCGTCATCAGGGACGAAGCAGGACTTAAGCTCTTGGCGCGCGAACTGGCGGCTTTGGAGCGCAAGCGCCCCCGCGTTCGCTTTTCCAACATCGTTGCCACGGCCAAACTGATCGCCGTCGGTGCGCTGCTCCGCACGGAAAGCCGTGGTGCCCACATGCGCTCCGACCACCCGGAGCCAGAGGAAGCGCTTCGCAAGCGCACCTATCTCACGCTCAAGGACGCAGACCGCATCGCCGCCGAACTGGCCGGCTGACAAGGAGATTCCCATGACGCAGACCCTGCGCCCGCAGCTCTCGCCCCTGATTACCGAGGAACTCGTCCGCCATGCTCTGCTGGAAGATCTCGGCCGTGCCGGTGACATCACGACATATGCGACGATCGGCCCGGAGAAGACGGCAGTCGCCGAACTCAACAGCCGTGAACAGGGCGTGGTCGCTGGCCTGCCGCTTTCCCAGGCCGCCTTTCGCCTGATCGACCCGTCTGTCCGGTTCGAAGCGCTAGTCGCCGACGGTGACACGGTGGCACCCGGTCAGCCGATCGCGCGCGTCTCCGGCAATGCCCGATCGGTCCTCTCAGCAGAACGCGTTGCGCTGAACTTCCTCATGCACCTCTCGGGCGTCGCCTCCTACACGGCCCGTTTCGCTGCCGAAATTGCCCATACGACGGCGCGCGTCACCTGCACACGCAAAACGCTGCCGGGTCTGCGGGCCGTCGAGAAATATGCGGTGCGGCTGGGGGGAGGCTCCAACCACCGCTTCGGTCTGGACGATGCGATTCTGATCAAGGACAACCATATCGCCGTCGCCGGTGGCGTTGCGTCCGCGATCAAGGCAGGCCGCGCCTATGCCGGGCATCTGGTGAAGATCGAGGTGGAGGTCGATGGTCTCGATCAGATGCGTGAGGCGCTGACGGCACGGCCGGACGTGATCCTGCTGGACAACATGGGGCCGGATCTCCTTCGTGAAGCCGTCGCGATCAACCGGGAGTATCATGAACTGACGGTTGACGCCTATGCATCGGATCTCCGCCGCGTTGTGCTGGAGGCATCCGGCAACGTCAACATCGACACGATCCGTGCCATAGGCGAAACGGGCGTTGACTACATCTCGACATCCAAGATCACCATGGCGGCACCGACCATGGACATCGGGCTGGACATCGTCCTCACTTGAATTCACGACAAAGTTTGCGTGCAATTTTGCGATGCGGCAGACGCACGGCACCAGTCCATTCGAAAAAAGCGATAAGCTTCAAAGCCTTGCTGATATATCAGAAAACGCTTCGCTAGTTATCACCCCTCATTCCTCGTTTTTGACCCTCGGAATAGAATCTCCTAGCCCTTCGTTATGCATGCAAATTGTATTGCAGTCGGGGACGCAGACGGATCGACGTTTGTAACGTGTGGGGCAAGTAATGACGACAACAATCCTGAGGCCTGATAGCGCTGTCAGCAGCGTGAAATTCCACAACAATGCTTCGGAGACGGCGTCTTCTACTACCGCCGACATTCACGCCCGGCCTGAAGCCTTGCGTCAGGCGACTTCTGAGGCCGGACGGACAACGACGACGGTCGTCTCTGCCGAGCAGCCAAGCACATCTCAGTTTTCTGACAGCAGCATCGGGATGACCGAGGACGATACCGTCAGCGTTCTTGAGGTTCTCGAAGAAATGCAGCGCATCATCGACAGACATCTGGAAAAGACGGAAAAGCTGCAGGACTAATCCTTCTGCAGCCGTGGCAAGCAGATCCTGAGCCTCGACCGTGGCGGCGGTGGTTGCTCAGGACTCCTTCGACCGAGCGTCGACGAAGCGCTCCGGCAGGGCGACCATTGGCGGCGTGCCGTGATAGGTCACCTGCGGGAACGGGATGGAAATTCCGTTCTCGTCGAAGGACTTCTTCACCTTCTTGATCATTTCGCGTGACGTCGGCCAGAAATCTGAGGCCGCCGTCCAGTACCACATCGTGATGACCACAGCGCTGTCGGCCAGTTGGTCGACATGGGTGGTGATCGCCGGGGTCGCCAGAACACGCGGATCGGCCTCTGCATGATCGCGCATGATCTTCTCCGCCAGGTCGATATCATCCTCGTAGCCAATGCCGACTTTGAGTTCGAAGCGGCGGGTAGGAAGACGGCTGTAATTGGTGATCGGGACATTCCACAGCGTGGAGTTTGGGGCGAGGCGGTACAGGCCATCTGGGGTTTTCAGTTCTGTCGCAAAGAGACCGATCTCCACGATGATGCCGGAGATCGATCCCGTGTCGATATACTCACCGACGCGGAAGGGCCGCAGCACCAGCAGCATGATTCCGGCGGCGATGTTCTGCAGCGTGCCCTGAAGCGCGAGACCGATGGCAAGGCCGGCGGCACCGAGTGCGGCGATGATCGACGCGGTCTGCACACCGAACTGCCCGAGAACGGTTACCAGAACGAGAATCAGAACGCCGTACCTCACGACGGTTGCGAAGAAGCGGGCCAGCGTTTCATCGATCCCGTGGATCTGACCGAGACCGGCATGGGTCCAGCGGCTCAATAAGGCGGCGAGCCACCAGCCGATGAAGAGGAGAAGCAGCGCACCGACGAGAGAAAATGAATACTGCACGGCAAGTTGGCTCGCCTGTGCCAAGGCCGCCTGCGTGGCGAGAATTGCCTCGTTCGTCTCGAACTCCATGCGGTTGATGCTCCCTGTCAATTCATATCAGGGGGCTAGATGGAGCAGTGACGGAGGAGTTCAACTGTTTGTGCGCGCACCGACCTTCAGTCCGGGCGCCGGGCGCTCCTCCAAAACCTGTCGCCGGAAGCGGAACAGGGCGGCCGGCCTGCCACCCGTCGCGGGCTGCGTCGACCCCGTCGGCTCAACGAGTTCTGCGCCCTCGACGAGACGCCTGAAATTCTGCTTGTGGACGTGGCGTCCGGCGATAGCCTCGACGGTCCCCTGCAGGTCGGTCAGGGTGAATTGGGGCGGCATCAGCTCGAAAATCACGGGCCGATATTTGATCTTGCTGCGCAGCCGAGCCAGCGCGGTGGCGGCGATCCGCCGGTGGTCGTGCCGCATGGCCCGTCCCAGCGGAACGCCTGCCCGACATTGGTCGATCCGGCCGTCGAGAACGGCTTCCTCGACCAGCCCGGCTTCGTAGAGCAGTTCGTAGCGCTCCAGAACGCGCTCCTCATCGAAGGGAAAGTCGTCGAGGCCGAAGGCAAGTTTCAGGCGCGACCGGCGTGACGACGATGTCGGCGCCGAAGCCTCCTCCGCCCAGTCCGCAAGGGCCGGCAGGATGGCGCCATCGAGCAATGCGGGCCGCCCCTGCCGCCAGTCCTCCCATGGCAGATAGCCGTACCAGTCGCGCCAACGGGCGCCGGACAGCTCCAGCCGGGCGTCGCGGTCCCGATCGAGCCGTGTCAGGGCGAGATAGCCGACCGAGACCACATGTGGTCCCTGATCATCAGGCATCTTGTGTCTGCCGCGATCACCAAAGGTGTAGAGCTGCTCGATGTAGCCGAGCTCCAGCGCCGTCTGCGCCTCCACGGTATGGCGGAGGGACATCTCCATGGTTCGGTGCCGATTGGGATTGAAGGGGCCGAAGGGGAGGGCATCCAGTGCGTCGCCATCTTCTTCCACGACGAGCAGATGCGGCGTGCGGGCGTTGATGGCAACGATCGCGGCATTGAGGCCGATTTCGATCTCCGCCGGTGCGCTCATGGGACGGTCGGCGCCCGGACAGGCAAAGGCAATGCGAAGGGCGTGTTGCCGTCGGCATCTGCGCCCCGTCCGAGCGCCTTGACCGCCTTCACGAACCGTCCGCCCCGCTGAAGCATCTCGTCGCCAATTTCGACGAGTCGCATGTTCGGTGTGGCGAAGGGGGAAGCCTCACGCAGGCGCTTTGCCAGTGCGTCGTCATCATCATCGGGTGATACGGCCAGGCTCACAATCATCGCTGCCGCCGGCGAGCGCGACACGCCCATCCAGCAATGAACGACGAGTGGCGACGTCTGGTCCCAGCTTTGCGCAAACTCGATGATCTTGGCAACATGTGCCTCCTGCGGCGCGATCAGGTCGCCGGTACCTGCAAAGCTGATATCGTTCATCGCAAGCTTCAGATGCCGCTCGGCTCCGATCACCGCGGGTCGATGAAAGTCCTGATTCGCTGCGAGCAGGCTGATCATTTCGCGCGCCTTGTGGCGAACGGCCATTTCCGCGATCCGGGCAAGCGGTGCAACGACGATCAGGCTCATGCGGTGGACCAGGTCGCCGATTGGCGGTCTGCTTCGATCTCCTCGAAGCGCTCGAGGAATTTCGCCTGTGCCTGATAGGCGGGAAGCGGCTCGATCAGGATCGTATCGCGGGTGAAACCCTTCGGCTGGCCGAAGAACTTGCGCGCCTCTGTCTCGCCAAAGCCGGCCAGCACCGTCGCCTCGAAATAGGCTGAGATCATGTCGGCCTTCTTGATCAGATCCTTCAGCGCCGCCTTCGGATGCGCCGGCAGGCCGAAGCGCAGGTGAATGGCGGCCTCAAGTCGGTTCTCGACCACCTTGTAACCGCCCCCGACCACCGCTTTGAACGGCGAGATCATGTCGCCGATGACATATTCCGGCGCGTCATGCAGCAGTGCCACCAACAACTCGTCGGCAGTGGCCCTGGGATTACAGCGGCGGAAGATATCTTCGACGATCAGGCTGTGCTGGGCGACCGAGAAGGCATGATCGCCCGAGGTCTGACCATTCCATCGGGCCACACGGGCAAGTCCATGGGCAATATCGCTGATCTCGACGTCCAGCGGCGAGGGGTCGAGCAGGTCGAGCCGGCGCCCGGAAAGCATGCGCTGCCAGGCGCGCGACGAGGGCAGAGGGGCAGCCGAACCCATGTCAGTTTTCCTCCGCAACGGTCGGGAAGCTGAGCCCGCTCCAGCCGGGCAACGCCACGGTCACCGGCACGTCGCCTGCCAGGATGGTCTCGCCGGCGGCCATGGCCTCGCCGGCCTTGTCGATTCGGACGATCGCCAGCCCGCGCTCTCCAGCGACTGTGCCAAGCGCACCGATCGATTTGCCGTCGATGGTGATCTCGGTTCCAGTGGCTGGCAGCGGCGCCTCCGCCGAAAGGATCGCCACTCGTCGGCGAGCCGTCGACCGGTGCTGCATGCGCGAGACGACCTCCTGGCCGACATAACAGCCCTTGCGGAAGGAGACGCCGCCCGACTTGTCGAACAGCACGTCATGCGGAAAAGCGTCCTGCAGCGCATAGTCCGCGCCCGATTCGGTTACGCCGTGGAGGATGCGCAGCGCGTCATAGCCGTCCCGGGCGCCGGCAGTGTCGAGCCGCCCTTGCTGGCGCAGCACCTCAGTGCCGGCCAGAGCGAATCGATGATCGACAGAGCCGTCTCCGGCCTCGCCCCATATGACTGTCGCGCCGGTCTCGGGCATGGCTTCGATCGTCACAGGCGAGCGTAGCTTGTACATCATCAGCCGCCTGACAAACGCTTCCGACTGATCGGCGCGGATATCGATCAGAAAACCCTCTCCGTCGCGCGAGATGAGGAAATCGAAGAGGATCTTGCCCTGCGGTGTGAGAAGTGCGCCCGGACGCAATTCAGAGGCTCCCAGTGCGCCGAGATCGGTGGTGATGAGGTTCTGCAGAAAGTGCTCCGCATCCGCACCCGCAATTTTGACAAAGGCGCGATCGGGCAGGAAGGCTGAAGGCATGATGGTCACCAGGCTGTTGTTTTGCCGAGAGAGTTAGGCGCTGCCAGTCTAGACGACAAGCAGTCCGCATCACAGCCCACAGTTTGCACGCTCGCTCAGTCGCCGACGGTCAGGAACTTCCACCGGCCATCCGGCGTGATACCGACACGGAAGAAATTGTAATTGCCGTATTCCTGCATTTCCGCCACGTCGCCGGCAGTGACGATCCGCAACAGCTCCACCTTCTCCCGCGGGGTCAGCAGACCCAGGGATCTGCCGGCGAAATAGGGCCAGACATAGGCCTCCTCATCGGTGCCCTTGTCGAGCTGGACGAAGCCGGTCGACAGAACGTCGAGCAAAATTGCGAGGATCTCGACGCCGTCGCTGTCGCCGGACATGGCCTTGAGCGCCTCGATCGGATCCTGATCCTGATCCTGCAGCGGAACCGCCGTCTGGTCGGGCCCGGGGTTCATCAGCGGTCGAAGCTTCAGGATGTCGCCGGTCGTTGCCGCGTCGATGATCAGTTGCCGCATGCGGCGCACGGGCTCGGGCGCTTTCTCAAGGTCGTAGATCACCTCGGGGGGCGGGGTGTCCGGCTCTACCGCTTCAACCTCGTCCGGCTCTTCACGCTTGATCAGCGGATCCGGGTCGGGAATGACTGGAATGACGTCCTCGATCACATCGGGAATGGTGCCTGGCCGCGGCCCGTCCGTGTCAGACGACCTGTCGGAAGAGGGCGGCGTAATGTCCTTGATGTCGGACAGGGCATGGGCCGGCAGAGTGGCCAGCATGGAGGCGAGCATGAGCGCGCTCGTCAAGCGAAAGAGCCTGACCCGCGACGAGATCATCATTCTGTCCCTCGATTGCTATTTTACTGCAGCTGACGCTCGGGCGAGAATTCGCCAGCGAGCAAGCGGGCCTTCAGCGCGTCGAGAATGGCCTCGGCGCCATGTTCGCCATGAATCCGGATTGTTTCGCGCATGGCCAGTGCAAAGGCGGCATCCGCGATGATTTCGGGCTCGATTCCGTCTGCCATGCCGTCTGCCCAGGCTTCATTCTGGTATTCCAGCGCTGCCTGCATCTTTTCGTGCACGATCATATCGTCGATTTCGTTGCGGCGCGGTTCCATGGGCATTCCTCGAAGCACTTACTCAGTCCTTAACGACCCTATCAGCCTTTTGCCAAAACGACACGGGGCCATACCAAAAGAGGTGAATTAATCGTTAATTTCCGAAGCGGGCGGTAATTTCTGTGGCGAGTGTTGCGCCTTCGTTACGGTAATTCTGCTCTGCACGAACTGCAGCCGGTGTGCAAGAGGTGTAGACGGAGGCGAAGGAGCGATAGCCCCTGTTGTAGGCAGCGGTCAGTCTTGCGCGCCGTTTCGGCTCGGATTGCGTCTCCGCCTCGAGCAGGGCCTGCAGCGACTGGCGCCATTCCGGTTCGCCCTCGACGCTGCAGAGATTGCGCAAATAGTGCACAGCGCCAACGATCTCCGACAGCCGCGCCAGGCGATCGTCATATGGTGTCGGCTTCTCCGCATCGACAGTGGGCTGCGCCGGAATGGCTTTGTTGTCTTGCGCGAGCGCCTGCACCGAGACCAGACAGACGCTGCCAAACACGGCCGCACGAAGAAAACTTCTCAGTCCCATCATGCGGCACCTCCCAGGCGAAGCTCCGGAGAAAGGCGCAGCACGCAATCACGCACGCTTTCAGGCGTTGGCAGATCCATGATCTCCTCGGGCAGGAACCAGCCGGCCTCCAGCGCATCGCTCTGAGCCTCTGCGGGGACAGCGTCGTCGGCATCGACCTGAAAGACGGAAAGCAGGTAGTGGCTGTTGCTGACGCCTGTCTCTGGCAGAAGCTCCACGGTCTCGAACAGGCGCGGATTGTGCCCGATCAGTCCCGTCTCTTCGAAGAGTTCCCTAAGCGCGGTCTCCTCCGGTGTCTCACCCGGCTCCGCCCGCCCGCCCGGAAAGGCATAGAGATCGGCGGCCGGCGGGTTGCCGCGGCGCACGAGGAGATAACGCCCGGCCCGTTTGACGATGGCAGAAGAGGCGAGGCGGGGCATACTCATCAGACGTGAACTCCGGTCGAAGGCTGCGCCACTTCGGCGAAGCAGCGCAGCCGGATTATCGCGACCTTTGCCGACTCCTGCAAGCAGGCGTCACGCCTTGACCCGCGACAACAGGACTGCCATCTAAACTTCATGTGTGGACGTTTCGCCCTGACAGCCAGCCCGGAGGAAGTGCGCGAGATCCTCGGCGTGATGGAACTCGAAGCCTTTCCGCCGCGCTACAATATCGCGCCGACGCAGCCGATTCTGGTTGCTGTATCTGCACCGCCACTGGATCCCGGCTCCAATCGTCCGGATCGAATGGCGGTACTGGTGCGATGGGGCCTGATCCCGTCCTGGGTCAAGGATCCCAAGGGATTCACCCTGCTGATCAATGCCCGTTCGGAGACCGCGATTGAGAAGGCTTCGTTCCGCGCCGCGATGCGTCACAGACGCGTTCTGGTGCCGGCCTCGGGCTTCTACGAGTGGCACAGGCCGTCCAAGGAGAGCGGCGAAAAACTGCAGGCCTACTGGATCCGCCCGAAGAGCGGCGGCATCGTCTGCTTTGGCGGCCTGATGGAAACCTATATGTCTAAGGACGGCTCGGAGCTCGATACCGGCTGCATCCTGACGGTCGGGGCCAATCGCACGATCGGGGAAATCCACGACCGCATGCCCGTCGTCATCGAGCCGCAGGACTTCGCGCGCTGGCTGGATTGCCGTCACGGCGAGCCACGTGACATTGTCGATCTCATGCGGCCCGCAGATGAAGATTATTTCGAGGCGATTCCGGTTTCCGACCTCGTCAACAAGGTCGCCAATGTCGGCCCGGAACTGCAAATGCCCGTGGCTGCCCAGCCCAAAAAGCAAAAGCCCGCCGAGGACAAGTCCAACGACGGGCAGATGTCTCTCTTCTAGAGCGTGGTATTTATCAGGCGACCTTCGGTGCCGGCTTGCGCTTCAGCATCAAGGCTGCGGCCAGCACGGCCTTGAGGCCGAGCGGGCGGTAATTCATGTCCAAATTCACGTTTGCCGGCTTTTGTTGCTCGGCTTCGGGCTGCGTCGTCATCGTCATGTTCCTCGGGGTGTTTCCTGACCAGTGTTTTCTTGTTCGCGGCTCTCTCTGCGGAGATCATGACAAAAGCGTGACGCGGTCTGTGACTCAAATCAAATTTGAAGAAAAAGAGTAGATAAGGAGAGCCCCGCTCAAGCTTTGAGGCCTGGCGGGGCTGAAATTTCTTCAGATCGCAACAAAAAGACGACTCAGACGCCGCGATCGATCTCCGAGAGACCCTTTTCGGCCGATTCTTCCCCGATCGTCAGGGTGCCGTAACGGCGATGCCAGTTGCGGGCGCCGAACGGCAGGGAGCAGAGATAGAGAAGCACTGTCACGACCAGCACTTCCCAGGTGAAGCTCATCAGCAGCGCCACATAAAGCACGACACCGAGAATCATCGGAAACACCAGGTCACGACGGACATGGCTGGTTTCGGACTTGCCCGACCAGACCGGAAGACGGCTGACAAGAAGATAGGCAATGACAACAGTGTAGGCGGTGCTCGCATAGGCAAAGGCGCCAACGGGCGCCACGCCAAGAAAGCCGAGATAGACAGGCAACAGCACAAGGGCTGCCCCCGCAGGCGCGGGAACGCCGACAAAGAACTCCGACTGCCAGGGCGCCTTGGTCTCGCGTTCGTCCATGACGTTGAACCGCGCCAGACGAAGTCCTGCGGCAATCGCGTAGATCAGCGCGGCGATCCAGCCAAGCGAGCGCGCCTGGTCGAGGACGAAGACGTAGAGCACGAGGGCAGGGGCGACACCGAAATTGATGATGTCGGCCAGCGAATCCATCTGTGCGCCGAATTTCGAGGTCGCCTTCATCATGCGCGCCACCCGACCGTCGATGCCGTCGAGAAACGCCGCAGTCAGTACCATCGCCACAGCCAGTTCGTAGCGGTTTTCGAAGGCGAGGCGTACGCCGGTCAGGCCAGCGCAGATGGCCAGGACGGTGATCAGGTTCGGAACGATGAGCCGAAGCGGGATCTCGCGAAGCCGTGGTCCGCGAGCGCCGGAATCCTTGGCGGCCGCGGTGCGTGTTTCAGCAGTCGGATTCGGTTCTTCCATCGAAACTTTCCTTAGCTGCGGCGGCTGATCGTCGGCCCCTTGCTCGAGCCGAACTCCGCCAGCACGGTCTCACCGGCGATGGCTGTCTGGCCCAGCGAGACGCGCGGCTCGAAGCCGGCTGGAAGGAAGACGTCGAGACGCGAACCGAAGCGGATCAGGCCGAAGCGTTCGCCGGCATCCAGGGGATCGTTGGGGTTGGTCCAGCAGATGATGCGGCGCGCGACGAGACCGGCAATTTGCACGACGCCGATCTGGCCGTGCGTGCCTTCGATCACCAGACCGTTGCGCTCGTTGTCCGTCGAAGCCTTGTCCAGCTCGGCATTGAGGAACTGGCCTTCCTTATACGCGATTGTCGTCACCCGGCCACGCACCGGAGCCCGGTTCACGTGGCAGTTGAAGACGTTCATGAACACGGTGATGCGCAGCATCGGCTCGTGGCCGAGATTGAGCTCTTCCGGCGGCACCGACATCTGCACCGAGGACACGCGACCGTCCGCCGGGCTGATGACGAGGTCGTCGTCCTGCGGTGTGACCCGCTCGGGGTCGCGGAAGAAGTAGGCGCACCACAGCGTCAGAATGAGACCAATCCAGAAAAGCGGATCCCAGATCCAGCCGAGTATCAGCGAGGCGACGAAGAAGGCAGCAACGAAGGGATAGCCTTCCTTGTGCACGGGAACGATCGTCTTGCGGATGGTTTCGAACAGGTCCATGGGTCCTCGGCCTTTTGAATTGTGTCGCCCGTGACTACTCTGAAAGCCGTAATTGGGCAATGCCAACGGTCAATTCAAGCCGTTCTAAAGCGGCTCAGACCGATCAGGAGCAGCCCAAAAAAGATCGCCTTGTCTCTTCTTTGTGTAGATTTTGTAAATAAATGCACCCTAAAAATGGGGTGTTGAGATTAAAGGGGGAATTCGGACTGGAGCCTTGGGGGCCGGTCCGGGTAAGGATACTCAGTTGCAACTCGCCAGGAAAATTCAACCGGTTTCGGACGTGGCGCCGCTCGTCACGATCGCCTGGTATTCAGCCGGGGGACTTCCACCAACGGTGGCGATCGGCTCGCTCGCGCCTTTGGTCCTTCAGCATGTCGACCAACTTGAATCCTGCTCGATTTGTTTTCTGGATGCCGCTTGCTCGGCCGCGGTCGGCGAATTGCAGCAAATGCGCTCGCGGTTTGGCGACGGGATTTATCTGGTAGCGGTATCTGGGGCTGTGGGAGCCGAACTGCAGGCCAAGCTCTTTGAGGCCGGCGCTGATGATCTGCTGCTGGAGGACGGAGCCCATCATCTGCTGCGCTGCCTCCTTCGGGCGAAGCGTCATCTGACACTGGTTCGCTCGCAAGAAAGGGCGCTTGAGGCCCTGCAGGAGCGGCTTGACGCGTGGCAGGACGGACTCGATCACCTGCCGACACCGATCTATCTCAAGGACGTCGGCGGTCGATATCTGGGCTGCAATACCGCATTCAGCCAATTCGTCGGGACGGACCGCAGCAATGTGATCGGTCAGACGCTTGCCGATTTCCTGCCACCTGACGTCGCCGAGGCCCATCGGCAATCCGACCTCGAAGTCATGCGGAATCGCGGGGTTGTCAGGGTGGAGACGGATGTCTGCGTTCCCGACAGCGGCATACGACACATCATGCTGCACAAGGCCTGTATTGCATCCTGGGACGGAGGCCTGCGTGGCATCGCCGGGGTGCTGATCGACATCACCGAGCGCAAGGAACTGGAGGCGCGCCTCATAGCGGCCGCAGAGCGCGATCCGCTAACGAATGCCTATAATCGCCGCAAGTTCTTCCAGGCAACGGCGGCCGCCATTGCCGAGGGCCTTGATCAGGCTGATGCCTCTTTCGCAGTCGCAGTGATCGACATCGACCAGTTCAAGTCGATCAACGATGAACTTGGTCACGGGCAGGGCGATCTCACCCTGTGCACGATTGTCGATACGCTTCGCACACATGAAGGCGAGGGCGTGCTGATTGCGCGTGCCGGCGGGGAGGAGTTCTTCGCCTTCTTCTCCGGGGAGAATGCTTTGAGCGCAGCCGAAATCCTCGATAACATGCGCGCCGATATCGCCCGCTGCTGCACCGTGACAACCGGCGCCGGCATTGCAGGCACGATCAGCATCGGCCTTGCGGACTTCTGTCCGAGACAGGAGACGATCGATCAGGCGCTGCGGCGCGCCGATCTTGCGCTTTACCGGGCGAAGCGCGAGGGGCGCAATCGGCTCTGCAAGGCCGATTGAGCACCCGCGTACCTGTCGAATGACGTCAATTTGCCGGCGGGCGCCGGACGACGACACCCAGTTCGTCGCTTTCGCGCACCTGCCGCAGCATTTCTTCGGCCTGTGTGGCTTCCCGCTGGCGGTTCCACATCGAGGCATAGAGTCCGTTCTGCTCGAGCAGTTCCGAATGGCTGCCACGCTCGGCAATCTCTCCGCCCTTCAGCACGATGATTTCGTCTGCACCCACCACTGTCGACAGGCGGTGTGCGATGACCAGCGTCGTGCGGTTTTTCGAGACGATGTCGAGGGCAGACTGGATCTCGTGCTCGGTCGTCGTATCAAGCGCCGAAGTGGCTTCGTCGAGGATCAGGATTGGCGGCGCCTTGAGCACGGTGCGGGCGATGGCGACGCGCTGCTTCTCCCCGCCCGAGAGTTTCAGCCCGCGTTCGCCCACCTTGGTATTGAAGCCTTCCGGAAGGTCCTTGATGAAATGCGAGATCTGAGCGACGTCTGCTGCCTGCTCGATCTCGGCATCCGAGGCGCCGGGCCGACCATAGCGTATATTGTAGGCGATCGTGTCGTTGAACAGCACCGTGTCCTGCGGCACCATGCCGATCGCCGCGCGTAACGATTTCTGCGTCACGTCGCGCACATCCTGGCCATCGATCGTGATCGAGCCCTGCTGCACGTCATAGAAGCGATAGAGCAGGCGGGAAATAGTCGACTTGCCCGCACCCGAGGGGCCGACGACGGCGACCGTCTTGCCGGCCGGAACCTCGAAGGAGACGCCCTTCAGGATGGGGCGATCGGGATCATAGTGGAAGTGAACATCCTTGAAGGCGATGGCACCCTGCGCAATGACAAGCGGCGTTGCCTCGGGACGGTCGACCACCTCGGCCTCGACTTCCAGCAGATCGAACATCTGCTCGATGTCGGTCAGGCCCTGGCGGATTTCGCGATAGACGAAGCCGATGAAGTTGAGTGGGATTGAGAGCTGCATCAGCATGGCATTGACGAAGACGAAGTCGCCGATCGTCTGCTCGCCGCGCTGCACGGCAAGCGCCGACATGACCATGATGATCGCGGTGCCGATGCCGAAGATGACACCCTGGCCGAAGTTGAGCCAGCCGAGCGAGGTCCAGACCTGCGTCGCAGATTTCTCGTATTTTGCCATCGAGGCGTCGAAGCGTTTAGCTTCCATCTCCTCGTTGCCGAAGTATTTCACGGTCTCGAAGTTCAAAAGCGAGTCGATCGCCTTGGTATTGGCATCCGTGTCGCTGTCATTCATCGCCCGGCGGATGCCGATACGCCAGTCGGAGGCGCGGATCGTGAACCAGATATAGGCCCAGACCGTGAACGCGGTGACACCGAGATAAGAGAAGCCGTAGGTCCACCAGAAGATTGCGGCTGTCAGGATGAACTCGATGAGTGTTGGCACCGAGTTCAGGATCGTGAAGCGCACGATGGTCTCGATGCCCTTGGTTCCGCGCTCGATGATGCGAGAGAGGCCGCCGGTCTTGCGCTCCAGGTGGAAGCGCAATGACAGCTGGTGCATGTGCACGAAGGTCTTGTAGGCGAGCTGGCGTACGGCATGCTGGCCGACGCTGGCAAACAGCGCGTCGCGCAGCTGATTGAGGCCGACCTGGGCAATGCGGGTGACGTTGTAGAAGATGACGAGCGCCACCGCGCCGAGCAGGAAGGTCGGCAGCAGCCCGGCCATGTCGAGCCGACCATCGAGCGCATCTGTCGCCCATTTGAAGAAATAGGGAACCAGGATCAGCACGAACTTCGAGATGATCAGGAAGATGGTCGCCCAGACGACACGCATCTTCAGGTCGAAGCGGCCTGCCGGCCACATATAGGGCCAGAGGTTGACCAGGGTCTGCATCGGGTTGCCGTCGTCAGCCGATACCGTCTTTTTCTTCGTCTGTGCCATCCCCGACCCTCTCGCTTGCATGCAGATCAAAAAGCGGCGACCCCTCGGGGGATCGCCGCTTTCACTCACTTAGGTTTCCAAACTGGCGAATACAATAACGGAACTGTGAAAGCTCAGTTCACAGCCTCACCACGCAGCCGTTTACGGTGGATCTCCTCCGCATTCGGCAGGGCCTCGCGCGGAACCGTGAAGATCTGTCCGGGCTCGATCCGGTCGGGGTTGTTGATCTGATTCTCGTTGGCGAGATAGATCGTCGTGTAACGCACGCCCTGACCATAGACACGGCGCGAGATCTGCCAGAGCGTATCGCCACGGCGGATGATCACGCTGCTGTCGCTCTGAGCGAGCGGCGCCTGCTGGATCGTCTTCGGTTCTGCTGACGAGGAGGCAGCGGGCTGCGCTTGAGCCGCAGCCGCGTTATCCACGGTCGCCGTTTCCGCTGCTGGTGCCGGTTCGGTGGCGACGGCAGGCGTCGGCTCATCAAGCAGGCCACGGATCAGTGCAACGAGCTTCGGCAAGGCAGCGCCCAAGGCATCGACATTCCCTGCTGGGACGGATTGCAGCAGCGCCAGAGCTTCCTTGGCCTTGGTGGCATGAGCTTGCACAGCCATCCCGAACTCGGCAGGGGCAGTGCTTTCGGTGCGGAAGCCGGCGATCGACTGAAGGCCGATCTCGGTAGCCGACCGGGCCGCGGCTGCCTGCTCCAGTGCCGGCTTCTGACCGTTTGCGAAGAGGTTTTCGAGGATCGTCATCGCCTTGGTCAGCGAGATGCGCAACCGCTCGAACTCCGCCTGTTCCGGACTTGCCGCTGCGGTACCCGCAGCCGGTGCCGTCTGCGCGACGACGGAGACCTGCTCACCCGCAGGGCGTTCGAACGGCACCGAGGCACGCACGACGATCTTGCCGGTCTTGTCGAGCAGTTCGACCTCGATGATGTGGTTGCCCACCTCAAGCTTCATCTCGCCTTCGATGACGAAGTTGCCGCTCGCGTCACTCACCGCCTCGCCGATCGCCGACTTGTCGGCAAAGCCGCGCACAGTTGCGCCAGCGGGCGCCTTTCCAGCGACAAAGATTCGGTCGCCTTCGATCTCGACAGCGGTAACCTGAACTTCGGTTGCGCCGGGAAGGGCGGTCGGGGCCTCGGTGGCCGGCACGGTTGCCGGGGCCGCAGCGGTTTCGCTGCCGCCGGCAATTGCGGGTGCAGAATTGGCAAGTGCCGCTGCCGCTTCCGGAAGCTCTGGCAGGGCAACACCATCAGCTGTGCTTGCCGGAACCTGACCCGGCGTCGCGGCAACGTCCACAGCCGGTGCTGCTGCCGGTTCCGTGGTCGCAGCGCTCGGGGCGGTTGTCGCATTCTGTGTGCCGGGAAGGGTGATCAGGCGGCTCGCCTTACCCGCCTTCGAAACCATGGCGAGAAGTTCGCCCTTGCCGCCTTCCGGAACGGAAATTGTCGCGATCTCTTCCGAGGTGACGATCTTGCCGTCGGGTGCGGTCGCGCGGATCTGCAGCGAGTGATCACCGGGCGGAAGCGGCTGGTCCAGAACGGCAGCAAAATCGCCGGTACCATCGACGGTCTGCGAGGAAATGACCTCTGTACCATTGAGGATCTCGACCTTGGCGCCGGGAACGGCATTGCCAGCAATAACCGTGGAGCCATCCGGCTCGACACGCAGCACATCGAAGCGCGGTGTGACCTCGCTCGGCGCTTCGGCTGCAGGGGCGGCCGGAGACGCCGGCTTGCCGAGCAAGGCGTCCTTGATCGAGGCGATCATGTTAGCAGCCTTGGCGGGATCGGCAGGAAGCTGCTCGATCAGGGCAAGTGCGCGGGCGGCGTCGGCCTGAACACTCTTGATGCCGTCGGTCACCGTGGCTTCGAGACCCTCGGGGATCTCGATGGCGGACAGGGCCTGCAAAGCACCCTGGGCAAGGGTCTTCGCTGCCGTATAGGCTTCGATGCCCGGCGTGCGGCCATCGGCGAACAGCGCCTGGATGTCATCGACGGCCTTCACGGCTTCGCTTTTCAGGCGGTCCATCTTTTGCGCTGCTGCGCCGGCGACATCGGCGGCGGCGGTCTGTGCCTCGTCGGCTGTCGACTTCGCGGCATCAGCTGCGGCGTTGACCGTTGGCAGATCACCGGACGGCGCATTGAGGCGCGGCATGATGACAAACACCATCAGCAGAGTGACGATGGCAAGGACGAGCAGGACCACCCAGATGGCTCGGTTCTTCATATCTCAAGTCTCCCGGCGGAACAGCCGCCATTCCCTTGGAATTGCTAGCGTCAACCCGATGAATCGACAAGCGCCGATGGATCAATCGACCCGGCTGGACAAGGGTTTTCAGCCAATTTTGTTGACCTTGAGCGGGCAAGCCTGTTTTTTGCCCCGCATGAGCGAACAGAAAACCCCGATTCGATCCGTCTGCGTCTATTGCGGCTCTCAGCCCGGACGCGATCCCGCCTTCATGGAAGCAGGCCGAAATTTCGGCCGCGCACTTGCAGAAAACAATCTCCGCCTCGTCTATGGCGGCGGCACCAAGGGCATCATGGGAGCCGTGGCCTCGGGCGTGCTCTCGGCAGGCGGCCACGTCACCGGCATTATCCCGGAATTTCTGGTCGACATGGAAGCGACGCGGCATTCGCTCGGCCAGCTGAACGAACTGATCATCACCAAGGACATGCACGAGCGCAAGCATGCGATGTTCGAACGCTCTGACGCTTTCGTGACCTTGCCCGGCGGCATCGGCACACTGGAAGAAATCGTCGAGATCATGACCTGGGGCCAGCTCGGCCGTCACACCAAGCCAATGGTTTTCGCCAATGTGAGTGACTTCTGGAAGCCGATGCTGGAATTGATCGAGCACATGTCGGCCTCCGGCTTCATTCACACGGCCCATCTCGTGCGGCCGCTTGTGATCGACCGCATCGAAGACATCGTGCCTGCGATCCAGAAACGCTGGGCTGAAACCGGAGCGCCCGAAGGCGACCCGGAAACCATCTCCAAGCTCTGAGTGTTGAGAAAGGCGATCAGCGCTGCCGAAGCATCGGCAGCGTGTAGATCACCAGAGCGGACCAGATCAGCGGGAAGGCAACGGCCTTGGCCATGCTGAAGGGCTCGTGGAAGACGAAGACGGCGGTGATGAAGATCATCGACGGCGCGATATACTGCATGATCCCGATGGTCGAGAGCCGGAGCAGCTTGGCGCCGTTGGCATAAAGGATGAGCGGGATCGCGGTGACCAGCCCCGCCGATGCCAGCAGCACCGTGTCGGTAACGTTGCCCATCATGAAATGCCCCTGGCCGAACAGGTTGAGATAGACAAGATAACCAAGCGCGATCGGTGACAACAGCAGGACTTCGAGAAGAAATCCCTGGTTTGGCCCGATCGGCAGCGTCTTGCGAAAGAAGGCGTAGAAGCCCCAGGAGAAGGTGAGTGCGAGTGCGACGACCGGCAGCCGGCCCGCCTCGACCGTCAGAATGACGACCGCGAGCACCACCAGCGCGAGTGCCGCAATCTGCGTCTTCTTCAGCTTTTCTTTCAGGATGACGGCGCCGAGCAGGATCGAGAAGAGCGGATTGATGAAATAGCCGAGCGCCGTATCCAGCGCATGGCCGGCCCCGATCGCCCAGACATAGATGCCCCAGTTGACGCTGATCAGCGTTGCGGTGACGGCGGCCATGCCGAGCATGCGCGGATTGCGGATTGCCTTCTTCAACTCATCGGTGCGCTTCAGGATGATCAAGAGCAGACCGGCAACCGGCACCGACCAGAGGATGCGGTGCGCAATTACCTCCGCCGGCGAGATATGCGCCAAAGCCTTCATGTAGAGCGGCAGGAAGCCCCACAGGAGATAGGCGGAGAGCGCAAAGAGAAAGCCGTTCAGGCTGTCCCGGTTCTCGGCGGGAGCGGAGACGTCGGCCATGGTGTTTCCTGACTTTAGTTATGCTTGGAAACGGCATTACGCCTGCAAGGTTGCAGGCGCCAATTCATTTCTGTGAAGCATCGTTCAGGCGGACCGATCAATGGCGCGCGCGCAATTTACTCCGCGGCAATCTTGCCCGCCAGCTCCCGGTTCTTCATCAGCTTGTAGACGATACTGTCCATCAAGGCCTGGAAGGAGGCGTCGATGATGTTTTCGGAGACCCCGACCGTCCACCAGCGGGCGCCGGTTGCATCGGTCGACTCGATCAGAACCCGAGTTATGGCCTCAGTGCCGCCATTCAGGATGCGCACCTTGTAGTCCGCAAGTTCCAGGTCGAGGATTTCTGACTGGTACTTGCCGAGATCCTTGCGCAGCGCAATGTCGAGCGCGTTGACCGGACCATCGCCTTCCGCGACCGACATGACGGTCTCGCCGTCGACGAGAACCTTGACCACGGCTTCGGAGACGGTCTTCAGCCGCCCATGGCTGTCGAAGCGACGCTCGACCATGACGCGGAAGCTCTCGACTGCGAAGAAGTCCGGCACAGTGCCGAGCGTCTTCAGCGCCAGCAACTCGAAGCTCGCATCCGCGCCCTCATAGGCATAGCCTGAAGCCTCCCTTTCCTTGACGACGGAGATCAGCGTATCGAGCTTCGGATCGTCCTTGGCAACGGTTATGCCTCGGCGCTTCAACTCGTTGAGGAAGTTCGCCTTGCCGCCCTGATCGGAAACCATGACCTTGCGGAAATTACCAACACTTTCCGGCTCGACATGCTCGTAGGTCTTCGGATCTTTCAGGAGCGCCGAGGCATGGATGCCGGCCTTGGTGGCGAAGGCCGAGCCGCCGACATAAGGCGACTGGTGGTTCGGCGAGCGGTTCAAGAGCTCGTCGAAGGCGCGCGACAGGCGGGTCAGGCCAACGAGCTTTTCCCGGTCGATCGAGGTCACAAAGCGCGACGAGTATGTCTCCTTCAGACAGAGCGTCGGGATGATCGTCACGAGATCGGCATTGCCACAGCGTTCGCCAATCCCGTTCAGCGTCCCCTGGATCTGCCGCACGCCGGCCTCGACAGCAGCGAGCGAATTGGCGACCGCCTGGCCGGTGTCGTTATGCGCGTGGATGCCGAGCGAGGCGCCGGGGATGCCGGAGGCGATGACGGCCGAGACGATCTCGCGGATCTCCGGCGGCTGCGTGCCGCCATTGGTGTCGCAGAGCACCACCCAGCGGGCGCCGGCGTCATACGCCTCTTTTGCGCAGGCGATGGCATAGTCCGGATTGGCCTTGTAGCCGTCGAAGAAATGTTCGCAGTCGACCATGGAAAGCTTGCCCGCTTCGACCACGGCCTTGACGCTATCGCGGATGCTTTCGAGGTTTTCTTCGTTGGTGCAGCCGAGCGCGACCTTCACGTGGTAGTCCCAGCTCTTGGCGACCAGACAGACCGCATCCGCCTTCGACTGGATCAGCTGGCTGAGGCCCGGATCGTTGGAGGCGGAGATGCCGGCGCGTTTGGTCATGCCGAAGGCGACGAAACCGGCCTTTTGGGTGCGCTTCCTGGAAAAGAACGTCGTATCCGTCGGGTTCGCTCCGGGATAACCACCCTCGATGTAGTCCAAACCGAACTGATCCAGCATGGCCGCGATCGCGATCTTGTCCTCGACGGAAAAATCAATCCCCGGCGTCTGCTGGCCGTCGCGGAGCGTCGTATCGAACAGGGTGATCTTTTCGCGTGTCATGCTGTTGTCCTCAGGCAACTCGGTGATGTCTGCCCCTCATCCCCGGCGCAACTTGTTGCGCCTGCGCTGCCGCACCTTCTCTCCGCTTGCGGGGCGAAGGCTGATACGGCGCCGACTTGCCTCCCTCTCCCCGCCTGCGGGGGGAGGGTAGGGTGAGGGGCAATTCTCATATTCAATTCTTCCCCGCAAACCGATCCGTCGCGCGGATCAGCTGGTCGAGGATGCCCGGCTCGAGATAGGCGTGACCTGCCCCCTCGATCAGGTGGAAATCGGCTTTCGGCCAGGCCTTGTGTAATTGCCATGCATATTTCGCCGGGCACGGCATGTCGTAGCGGCCGTGGATGATCACGCCCGGGATATCCTTCAGCTTGTAGGCATCGCGCAGAAGCTGACCTTCTTCCAGCCAGCCGGCATGGACGAAGAAGTGGTTTTCGATGCGGGCAAAGGCCAATGCGAAGTCCGCGTCGTAGAAATGGCCGGAATAGTCAGGATTCGGCAGAAGCGTGATTGTCTCGCCTTCCCAAGAGCTCCAGGCCACCGCGCAGCGCAATTGTTCCTCGCGGTCGGTGCCCGTCAGCCGGCGGCGATAAGCCGCCATCATCTCATGGCGTTCGTTCTCCGGGATCGGCGCGCAAAACCGCTCCCACTTGTCCGGAAACATCTCGGAAACGCCGAACTGGTAGTACCAGTCTAGTTCTGCCTTCGTCAGCGTGTAGATGCCGCGCAGCACGAGTTCGGAGACGCGCTCCGGATGGGTTTCGGCATAGGCAAGCGCCAGGGTGGAACCCCAGGAGCCGCCGAAGACGAGCCACTGTTCGGCGCCGATCATCTGACGCAGCCGCTCGATGTCGGCGACGAGATGCCAGGTGGTGTTGGCTTCAATCGAGGCATGTGGGGTGGACTTGCCGCAGCCGCGCTGGTCGAACAGGATGACGTCGTACAGCTCAGGATCGAACAGTCGGCGATGCGACGGGTTGGTTGCGCCGCCCGGGCCGCCATGCAGGAAGACGGCGGGCTTGGCGCCCTTCGTGCCGAAACGCTCCCAATAGATCTGGTGCCCGTCGCCGACATCGAGCATGCCGGTCTCGAAGGGTTCGATTTCGGGGTAAAAGGCGCGCAATTCAGTCGTCATGCCATGTCCTTTTCGGTGGCCAGGCCACCGTATCGTGATCGGGATGCTGCCGTGATGTGGCGGCGATCCCGGCATTGCCCGCCGGAAGGTCCGAGCGGTCGGTCTGCTTTTCCGGCAGTCTGAAAAGTTTGTCGAAATAGCTCACGCGGCTTTCCACGCCATCCTGGGATATGGGTTCTGCCAGTTCCGGTTTGTCGAGGCTGCCGATCGTCACACTGATATAGGGCGAACCCTTGGTACGGAAGAAAAGCGGCGTGCCGCAATCCCTGCAGAAGCCGCGCCCGCAGGGATCAGACGACTGGAACCAGCCAGGCTCGCCGCGCATCAGAAGGAAATCCTCCTGCCGTGAACCGGCCAGCGCCATGAAGAAGTTGCCGCTGGCCTTCTGGCACATGCGGCAGTGACAGATATGCGGATAGCCGAGCTCGCCTGCGATCTTGTAGCGGATCGCGCCGCACTGGCAGCCGCCCGAGTGCACCTGACGGGTCATTGTCCGTCCTCCGGTGGCCATTGTGCCGTGTCGTGATCGGGGTGCTGGAAGCTCTCGATCGAGGCGAAGAAGGCTTCGTATTCAGGGCTCGTATAGACCGGCTTCTCGAACAGTTGGTCGATCCAGGGCAGCCGCTGATGGTGGTTCACCTGAACCTGCGGCTCGAAACGTTCCGGATGGTCGAATGCGCCGATGGCGAGTTCCACACCATTGGGGTGGTGATAGGAGAGCGGCGTGCCACACTTGGCGCAGAAGCCGCGCTTCACCTTTGCGGAGGAGCGGAAGAGCATGGGCTGCCCGCGCGTCCAGGTCAGATGCGCCTGATCGGCGGTGACAAAGGCCCCGAAGAAGGAGCCGAACTGCTTCTGGCACATGCGGCAATGGCAGATCGACGGCCGGCCAAGCTTCGACGCCTGGAACCGCACCGCGCCACACTGACAGCCACCGCTTTCGATTTCGCTCATCTCGACGTCCTCATTGCATCGTCACATAGACAGTGACGCCGATGATCACCGCGGCGACCAGAGCGCCCTTCGCGATCAGCCCGTAGAGCAGCCACTTCGGCATTTTTGTATTCGGGTTAGGTTGGGTCATGGGGTGGACCTCATCCAGTTTTCGACCTTTAGGCCCGGCACGCGTCCGAATTCGCGGATGTTCGCCGTCACCAGGGTCACGTCCAGAGATCGTGCATGCGCTGCAATGAAAAGATCCGTCGTGCCGATCGGCGTACCATTCCGCTCAAGGTCGAGGCGGATCTCGGCGAAATGGGAAGCTTCCTTGTCCTCGTAGGGCAGGATCGAGATGCGGTCGAGAATGGCCTCTACGAGATAGGTCAGTCGCTCCGAATTCCGTTTCAGGATGCCAAAGCGCAGTTCCGACGCAACGATCGCGCTGATCGAGATCTGCTCATCGCCGGCCCGCTCCACCATCGCCGCGGCATTGCCGTGCGGGTTCCGGATAAGGTCCGAAACGATATTGGTATCGAGCATGTAGCAGGGCGTGTTCACAGGTCGACGTCCCGTGCCGGTGGTTCACGGAGGTCAAAGTCGAAGTCTTCATCGATGGGCTCCTGACGACGCAGCCACTCGATCAGACTCTCCTGCTTCTTGTTGACAGGCTCCAGAGTGATCTTGTCGCCTTCCTTGCGCATGATCACCTCGTCACCCGGGAAGTCGAACTCCACGGGAATGCGGACGGCGCGGTTGCGGCCGTTCTTGAAGATACGGACATGCCTTTCCAGTTCCATTCGCGCCTCCATTCATGGCATATGCCAAGCATATGTCAGGCATTTTTCTCAAGCAACTAGCGCTTGACCTCCCAGGTCGTCACCCGCTCGCCGGTCTGCTTGTCCTTGCCGTCCTTGAGCTGGATGCCCTTGGCAGCCAGATCGTCGCGGATCTTGTCGGCTTCGGCAAAGTTCTTCGCCTTCAGCATTTCGAGCCGCATGTCGATCAGTGCCTGGATCGCTGAGGGCAAAGCTGGAGAGACGTACGCACCAATCTCGGCGCCAGAAAGTTTGATATGGCCCGGCTCAAACGTCGCCGAATAGGCTTTGCCAGCAGTTTCATCTAGGCTCACCCCGAGAAGCTCCAGACCCCACAATGCCATAGGCATAGTCGAATCATTCTTCGCATTAGCCTGAATTCGCTTGAGAGCATCCGATGTTCTTAGATCATCCGCCAAAGAAGCGAGCAATTCAGGATCTTCTCGTTTCACTACAGGTCCAGTGGCATTCGCCCGCCGAGACAGCCGTTCCCAAATGTTCTGAGCCTCCTCCAACCTCTTCACCGAAAAATCGATCGGCTCCCGGTAATGCGTCATCAGCATCGCCAGCCGCAGCACTTCGCCCGGCCACTTCCGCCCGCCGAACTTCTCGCTCGCCAGCAACTCGTTGATCGTGACGAAATTGCCCTCCGACTTCGACATCTTGCGGCCCTCGACCTGCAGGAAGCCGTTATGCATCCACACGGTCGCCATCAGGTCGTTGTCGAAGGCGCAGCAGGACTGGGCGATCTCGTTTTCGTGGTGCGGGAAGATCAGGTCCAGCCCGCCGCCATGGATGTCGAACTGGTGCGGCTTTGCCTTGGCCTTCGGCGAAAGGCGGTCCTTGATCTCTTCCCAGAGATAGCGGTCGGACATGGCAGAGCATTCGATATGCCAGCCGGGGCGGCCGAAGATCGCATGCTGCTTGCCTTCGAAGGTGAAACGCGCCGGCCAGCCGGGCTCGGTATCGGCCGACTGTTTCCACAGCACGAAATCGGCCGGGTTCATCTTGTGGCTTTCGACGGCGACGCGCGCACCCGCCTGCTGGTCTTCAAGCTTGCGCTTCGACAGCATGCCGTAATCGGCCATGGAGGCGGTGGAAAAGAGCACCTCATGCCCTTCCGAGCCTTCAGCGACATAGGCATGACCCATGTCGAGCAGCCGCTGGATGATGGTGATCATCTGCGGAATGTTGTCGGTGGCGCGTGGCTCGACCGTCGGCTTCAGGCAGCCGAGTGCGGCCACGTCCTCGTGGAACTGGCTCTCCGTCTTGCCGGTGACGGCGCGGATGGCGTCGTTGAGGCTCATCGAGCCGTCGGCGATCTGGCTGCCGAAATCGCGCAGCGCCCGCGCATTGATCTTGTCGTCGACGTCAGTGATGTTGCGGACATAGGTGACCTTGTCCGCACCATAGGTGTGGCGCAGCAGCCGAAAGAGCACGTCGAAGACGATGACGGGCCGCGCATTGCCGATATGGGCGAAGTCATAGACCGTCGGGCCGCAGACATACATGCGCACATTGTCGGGATCGATCGGCTCGAAGTCGACCTTCTCGCGTGTGAGCGTGTTGTAAAGCTTGAGGCCGCCGGCCATGAGGAACTCCCAGAATGATTTACCCGGCTGGACCGGGTCGTTTGTCATCTGGGTCTATGCAGGAGACGAAAACGGCCAGGCCAGCGAATGCGCTAGCGAATAATGATCCCGCAGATGATGCAGAGGCTCGTTTTCATGGGCGCTGTTATGGCGCGAGGCAGCGATTTGGTCAAGGGTGCAGACTTTCGATCGAACGCAGGCAAGTGCTTCTTCACCTCTCTCGATAGTTGCCCACCAGGTTAAGCCTTTTTCAAGGTAACTCACCAATTGTAGCGTGTGATTGCCCAGCCCTCTCGGAGATGATCTTCGGCATGGACCACGCCCTGCATTTGCCCACCATCATGGTCGTTCATGCCCTGATCACATTCATTTCCACAATCGTCACAGCCTGCATGTGGTGGCGCTATCGAGGCGGCCGCGTCATGCCGCTTCTCGTGGTGGCCGGAGTGACCGGCTGCGCGACAATGTTGCTGCACGCTGCGCGAGACAGTCTGCCGCTCGTCATCTCTTCCGGTCTCGGGCTGGGGCTCGGGGTGCTCGCCGTCGGCTTCTACTGGCAGGCAGTCGTCGCCTTCGAGGGCGGGCGCCTGTCGATCTGGAAAGCCTTCGTCGGAATTGCGATCTGGTTTGCGCTCTGGTTGACACCTGTCTTCCACGAGTCGATCGAAGTCAGGACTTCGGTGCTTGGGCTGCTGGTCGCTGCCTACTGCTTCCTCACCGCCTGGGAAACCTTGCAGCGGGCGAAACATGAGCCGCTGCCGTCGCGCTCGGCTGCGGCGCTCTCAAACATCCTGCGCGGCATCGTCTGGCTGGTGCCCGCACCCTTAAGCCTGTTCGTGGCGCCGGCCTATGCAGCAGATGGCACCACGGCGCCGTGGTTTGCCTATGTGGTACTGGCCAACTCGATGATGATCGTGCTGTCGCTCGTGTCCCTGCTGATGCTCGCCAAGGAACGGGAAGAACTGCGCTATCGTCATGCCTCGGAGCGCGATCCGCTGACCAACCTCGCCAACCGCCGCACCTTCGTAAACAGGGCCAACCAGATCTTGCGGGACGAAAGTGCCGTCAGCCTGCTGCTGTTCGACATTGACCACTTCAAGACGGTCAACGACACCCACGGGCATGCGGCCGGCGATCAGGTGCTGTGTGCTTTCGCCCATATTATCGAGCAGCGCATGCCGACGGGCTGGCTCTTCGCCCGCATCGGTGGCGAAGAATTCGCTTGCCTGGTGCCGGGCATGAATACGACGAAAGCGCTTGCCCTGGCTGAGAACCTCAGGCTCGCCATTGCCGATCTGGAATTCCCCGCGACTCCGGGCCTGCGGGTTACTGTCAGCATTGGTGTCAGTGAGTTGGGTGAGCAGGTCACGGACCTCGATACGCTGCTGGCCAGCGCCGACGCGGCGCTCTATCGGGCGAAGGCTGACGGACGCGATTGTGTGCGTCTCTACGAACCCGCAGCGCTGCTTGGTGAGACAATCAAGACCCTTGCGCTCGCAGCGACCGAGCCCCACCCATCGCTCACCCGCAGCCGGCGGCGCAGGGGCTGATCAGCCGGCGAAGCGCCGGACCCGAAAAAGCCCGAGAACGAGCGCACAGCCGATGATGATGACCACGCCCCCGCAGAGCTGCAGTACGGTCAGTGGCTCGTGCAAAACCAGCCCGCCGACCAGCACGGCCACCACCGTCACCACGAATTCCACACTGATTGCAGCCGTCGCACCGATGCTTTTGACCAGTCCGAAATAGAGCACATAGGTGAGGGCGCTCATCAGCGCGGCAAGGGCAACGAGATAGATGTAGTCGACAGCCGCTGGCGTTCCCGGAACCGGTACGAACCAGAGGAGCGGCAACGTCAGGATGCCGCCAGCGATGAACGAGCCGGTTGTTACCTCCCATGGCCCGGTGCCGGACAAATGGCGGCTGGCATAATTGCTGCCGAAAGCCGCAGAAAAGGTCGAGCCGACCATGGCCGCACAACCCAAAAGAAAGGCGCTCGTCACCGGCACGGCAGGGAAGCCGACCAGCATGATGATCCCGATTGTTCCCAGGACAAGTCCGAGCACCCGCGCTGGCGTAATTCGTTCGAGCCCCCAGACCTGCGCGATAACCATCGAGAACAGCGGGATCGACGCAACAAAGATGGCCGCCATCGCTGTGCCGATCAGCGGCGTTGCATAGGAGAGGCCGACAAGCTGCCCCGCCACCGTTGTCGCGCCCACGATGGTGAAGGGCCACCACCCCGCCGAAAAATCCAGGCGTCGTCGCATGAGCCGCGCAATGGCATAGAGCAGGCCGCCTGCAATGAAGCATCGAAACGTCACCGCCCCGATCCAGCCGAAGGCATCGACGACATGAAGGAGAAGCAGGAAGGAAAGACCCCATGCCAGAGACAGATAGGCATAGGCGGCAAAGTCTCTGGGGGTCATGTCTCAGTCCTGAGAATAGCGACCGTTAGGTCTTGGGCACGATCGCCGAATGCTCACTCCGGCATCCTGTAATCAACGATCTTGCCTTCACGAACCTGATAGAGCTTGCCGGTTTCCGTCTGGTCCGGGCCGACGAGCGGCAGAAGCTTGGCGGCAATCTCGGACGGATGCGGCAGGGTCTCCGGGTCTTCGCCCGGCATGGCCTGTGCCCGCATGGCCGTGCGGGTTGCGCCGGGATCGACGGAGAGCACGCGCAGTGGCAGGCGCTGGGTCTCGGCAGCCCAGGTGCGGGCGAGCGCTTCGACGGCGGCCTTGGAAGCGGAGTAGGGGCCCCAGAAGGGGCGGCACTTGTGGGCGGCACCCGAGGACAGGATCAGCGCGCGGCCCTGATCGGATTTTACCAGAAGCGGCTCCAGCGAGCGGATCAGCCGCCAGGTTGCCGTCACATTGATCGTCATGACCTTGTCGAAGACCTTTGCTTCGACATGGCCGATCGGCGAGATAACACCGAGCACGCCGGCATTGAGCACAGCGATGTCGAGCTTGCCCCAGCGCTCGAAGATATGGCCGCCGAGCTGGTCGATCGCTGCCATGTCGGCAAGATCGAAGGGCACCAGCGTCGCCGTGCCGCCGACGGCCTTGATCGCATCATCAAGCTCCTCCAGGCCGCCCACCGTACGCGCACAGGCAATCACATGCGCACCGGCCTTGGCGAGTTCGATCGCGGTGAAATAGCCGATGCCGCGCGAGGCGCCGGTGACGAGCGCAATCCGGCCCTTGAGGTCGATGGTCATGGACGTTCCTGTTCTATGCCTGTGGTCGTGTGGCTCAGCCGTTGGCGGCGAGCATGGATTCCTTGCGGCCCGGCTTTTCACTTTCCTTGTCGACGAGGCGGGTCGGATAGTCGCCGGTGAAATAGTGGTCGGTAAACTGCGGGTTGGCAGGATCGCGCGGCTGGCCGCCCACTGCCTTGTAAAGGCCGTCGATCGACAGGAAGGCGAGCGAATCGGCGCCGATATACTTTGCCATGGCCTCGTCGCCCGCATACTGGTTGGCAAGCAGCTTGTCGCGGTCCGGCGTGTCGATGCCGTAGAAATCCGGATGGTAGATCATCGGGCTGGCGACGCGAATATGCACTTCCTTGGCACCGGCATCGCGGATCATCTGCACGATCTTGAGCGACGTCGTGCCGCGCACGATGGAATCATCGACGAGCACGACCCGCTTGCCCTCGATCATTGCCCGGTTCGCCGAGTGCTTCAGCTTGACGCCGAAGGCACGGATCTGCTGCGTCGGCTCAATGAAGGTGCGACCAACATAATGGTTGCGGATGATGCCATATTCAAAGGGAATGCCGCTCTGCTGCGCGTAGCCAAGTGCCGCCGGCGTGCCGCCATCCGGAACAGGGACGATCACATCTGCGTCGACTGGCGCTTCCTTGGCCAGGTTCATGCCGGCGTTCTTGCGGGTCGTGTAGACGTTGCGGCCAGCAACGACCGAATCCGGGCGGGCGAAATAGACATATTCGAAGAGGCAGACGCGCTCGGGCTGCGGCCTGGCCGGCATGCGGGATTCAATCGAGATCGAACCATCGGCCTGCATCTCGCAGATCACCACTTCGCCGTTCTTCACGTCGCGGACGAACTTGGCGCCGATGATGTCGAGCGCACAGGTCTCCGAACAGAAGATCGGCTTGCCGTCCAGTTCACCCATGACGAGCGGACGAATGCCGATCGGGTCGCGCGCGGCAATCAGCTTGGTGCGGGTCAGCGCGATCATCGCATAGCCGCCTTCCATCTGGCGGATGGCATCGATGAAGCGGTCGGTGGTCGAGGCATGGCGCGAGCGGGCGATGAGATGCAGCACGACTTCCGTGTCCGAGGTCGACTGGCAGATGGCGCCGGTTGCGATGATCTGGCGGCGCAGCGTCAACCCGTTGGTAAAATTGCCGTTATGGGCAATGGCGATGCCGCCTTCTTCCAGCTCGGCAAACAGCGGCTGCACGTTGCGGAGCGCCACTTCGCCAGTGGTCGAGTAGCGTGTATGGCCGATCGCCTGAGGGCCCGGCAATTTCGCGAGCGTCGCCGGGTTCGTGTAGTGGTCGCCGACCAGTCCCATGTGCTTTTCGGTGTAGAACTGCCGTCCGTCGAAGGAGACGATACCGGCTGCTTCCTGGCCGCGATGCTGAAGTGCATGCAGGCCGAGCGCCGTCAGCGTTGCCGCATCCGGATGGCCCAGGATCCCGAACACGCCGCACTCTTCGTGAAACTTGTCGTCATGCTTGCCATAGACGACGTAAGAAGGGCTGATCTGCTTCATGGCGAGGCCTTTGCTCCGGGGACAGATGCGGGTGCTACGATTGGAACAGGCAAGCCGCCGGTCTGTCCCGATCCGGCGGCGTCTGTCTTGTCTCATGTCGCGCGGCTTGCCGCCGCGAGAGGATCAATTGTTCGGTGCCGGGACCTGATCGGCAGGCGCCTGTTCGGCAGGCGCCGTTTCATCGGCTGCGCCGGGTTCAGTCTCTTCCCGGCCGAGGATCCGTTGACGGATCTGCGGCTCGATATCATCGGGCAGTACAGCTTCCAGCTTGAGAACCAGAGAATCCAGGAAAGGCTTCGACTTGGCTTCATTAACCCAGTCGGGACGCTGGCGGACATCAATCAGCCAGTTCCAGAAGGCGACGGCGACAACGAGCAGAAGCAGGCCGCGGGCAGCCCCGAAGAGGAAGCCGAGCGTGCGGTCGAGCGCCCCGATGCGGCTGTCGATGATGAAGTCGGCGATCCGGGAGGTGATGAAGGAGATCACGATCAGCGCGATCAGGAAGATAATGCCTGCCGAACCCGCAAGCGCGATGCGCTCGTCGCTGGTGTAATTCATCACGTAAGGGACGAGCAGGGGATAGAGATAGTAGGCCGCAGCCACCGAACCCGCCCAGCTCGCGATGGACAGCACTTCACGCGAGAAACCGCGCACCATCGCCAGCACCGCTGAAAACAGAACGACGCCGATGACGATACCGTCAAAGATTGTGATGGGCATAAATACCAACTCCCAGGCCGCCGGCAAAGACCGGCATTGATGTCACTGCGATACCGCCGGAGCGCGTGGTGTCACGCGTCGTCGGGATCAACCGTCCTCCTGATCCGTGGGGGCTTTCAGCCGGGAACCGGCGATCCGCGCCACGAGATCGGGAAGGCTGTCCACTTCCCTCCATTTGCCCTTTGAACCCTTAGGCAGGTCCGGTGAGGCAGCCGGCAAGACCGCAGCGGAGAAACCAAGCTTTTCCGCCTCTTTCAGCCTTTGGGCCGTGTGGGCCACCGGCCTCACTGCCCCCGACAGGCTGACTTCGCCGAAATAGACGCAATCGGCCGGAAGGGCAAGACCGGCGAGCGACGAAACCAGCGCCGAAGCGATCGCCATGTCGGCTGCCGGTTCGCTGATCCTGTAGCCGCCAGCAACATTCAGATACACGTCATGCTGCCCGAGCCGCACACCGCAATGCGCCTCCAAAACCGCCAAAATCATGGCGAGCCGTGACGAATCCCAGCCGACGACGGCGCGGCGGGGTGTGCCGAGTGACGTTGCGGCGACCAGCGCCTGGACTTCGACAAGCACGGGCCGCGTTCCTTCCATGCCGGCAAAGACGGCAGCGCCGGGCGCCTTCTCATTGCGTTCGCCGAGAAAGAGTTCGGAAGGGTTGGCGACTTCGCGCAGGCCCTTGTCCGACATTTCAAAGACACCGATCTCATCGGTCGGTCCGAAGCGGTTCTTCACAGTGCGCAGGATGCGATAATGGTGACCACGATCGCCTTCGAAGTAAAGGACGGCATCGACCATGTGCTCCACGACGCGCGGGCCGGCAATCTGTCCTTCCTTGGTCACGTGACCGACCAAGACCATGGTGGCGCCTGTCTGCTTGGCGTAGCGGATCATGGCCTGCACGCCGGTGCGAACCTGGGTCACCGTGCCTGGCGCGCTGTCGGCGGTATCGCTCCACAGGGTCTGGATCGAATCGATGATCACGAGATCCGGTCGTTTGCCCTCGGAAATCGTCGCCAGAATATCCTCGACATTGGTCTCGGCAGCGAGCAGCACGTCCGTATCGGCAGCCCCAAGACGCTGGGCGCGAAGACGAACCTGCGCAACCGCTTCTTCGCCGGAGACATAGATGACGCGGTGGCCGCGCCGCGACAGTGCAGCCGCCGCCTGCATCAGCAGCGTCGACTTGCCTATGCCGGGATCGCCGCCAATGAGGACTGCCGAGCCCCGCACGAAACCGCCGCCGGTGGCACGATCCAGTTCGCCCATGCCGGTTGGGATGCGCGGAGCTTCCTCGATTTCGCCCGACAGGGAGGTGAGGGTAACAGGCCGCCCCTTTTTCGGCACCTTGCCGGGGCCGGAGCCGATCCCGCCCATGGGATCTTCCTCGACGATGGTGTTCCATTCGCCGCATCCGTCACATTTGCCCGCCCAGCGGGAATGGACCGTGCCGCAGTTCTGGCAGATAAATTGGGTCTTGGCTCTGGCCATCGATCATCTCATGCGGGGTCTGTGCTGCCGACAGCAGAACAAAATGTGAATCTGCCATTCACATAGGGGATGCTCGGGGGCCCTCGCAAGTGGGGACGTTTATTCTGGATCACTCTCCAGATACATCCGCTCGTAGCGCAGACCCAGTCCCGTCAGCATCTCATAGCCGATCGTGCCCGCCGCGCGGGCGACGTCGTCGAGCGGCATGGACGGCCCGAAGAGCTCGACATAGTCGCCGGCGCGCACGGCACCGTCGGGAAGATCTGTGATGTCGAAGATGGTGAGATCCATGGTGACCCGCCCGACGACCGGCACGCGTCGACCGGCGATCACGCCCTGAGCACCGGCAATTCCTGTGCCGCGCAAGGCAATGCCTGAGCCGGAGAGATTGCGCAGATAGCCGTCGGCATAACCGACGCTTGCGACTGCGAGCCGGCTGTCTCGTGAAAGCACATGGGTTGCGCCGTAGGAGACGCTTTCGCCCGCCTTGGCCTCGCGGATCTGAAGGATGCGGGCCTCGGCCTTGACGGCCGGCCGCATCGGGTTCTTCGCCCCATGCACCGCTTCGCCGCCATAAAGCGCAATGCCCGGACGAGTGAGGTCGAAGTGGAAATCTGGGCCCAGAAAGATGCCGGCGGAGGCCGAGAGACTGGAATCAACACCTTCAAAGGCAGCGCTAATCCTCTGGAATTTCTCGAGCTGTTGCCGGTTCATTGGCGAAGATGCGTCGTCGCCGCAGGCGAGATGGCTCATGACCAATACGGGATAGAGGCTTGCCGGCCGCGAGACGTCGTCGACCAGCGCAATCGCCTCGTCCATCGGCAAACCGAGCCGGTTGAAGCCGGTATCGACATGCAGGGCGCAAGGATAGGGGCCGCGCTCGGTCAGCACCGCCATCCAGAAGGCGAGCTGTTCTTCCGATGCGATGACCGGCACGAGATCGTTCTCGAAGAAGATCTCCTCCTGGCCCGGCCAGATGCCCGAGAGCACGAAGATCCGGGCTTCCGGCGCGTAGGGGCGCAATGTCGCGCCTTCGGCCGGCACCGCGACGAAGAAGTCGCGGGCGCCAGCCCGGTAGAGCACCTGACCAACATCCTCGATCCCGAGACCATAGGCATCCGCCTTGACCACGGCTGCCGCCCGAGCCTTGCCGGACCGGCGCGCCATATCCCGCCAGTTGTCGGCAATCGCCGAGAGATCCACGGTCAGACGAAGGGGTGCCGAAAGAAATTCCTCCGGCGCGTCGAGAATAGTGAAACGGTCTGTCATGAAGGCTTCGGGTCAATTGATCGATCGGGCGACCCTAGCACTTTTCTTCAAGACGAAAATGCGGCGGCCCGATATTATGCTGCTATGCACAGTGTTTCGCAGCAAGAGGCGGCCGAAGCCAATCCGGTCTCGCGGCAGGAGCAAACCCGCTTCTGGCGGGACGGACGCTTCCGCGACATGGAGTGCCTGACCGCCTCCTTCATCACTCACGAATTCTCCCCGCACTCGCACGATACCTTTTCGATCGGCGCCATCGAGGTTGGCTGCCAGGTGGCAAGCATCCGCGGCACGCGCGAATACACAGGACCCGGTGCGCTCTACCTGATCAATCCCGGAGAAATCCATGACGGCCAGCCCGGTGCACCCGAAGGTTATCGCTACCGGATGATCTATCCCGAGGTGGCACTGCTGACCGACATAATCGAGGATGTGACCGGTCGCGCCTTCAACGGAACGCCAAGCTTCGGCCGCCAGTTGCTCTCGGATCCGGATCTGGCGAGGGCGTTCAATCTCGCCCATCGCCGCATCGAAAGCGGCGAGGTGGCGGCACTGGAAGGTGAGGAGAGCATGTACTGCGTACTCGCCACGATGTTCGCGCGCCATGGCAGCGAGATCATCCGGGCGCCCGATCACAACGAACCTCTCGCGATGCGGCGTGTGCGCGATCATATCGCCGCCCATTTCGACGGGGAGATCGGGCTTGAGACGCTGGCAAAGGTGGCGAGTCTCAGCCGCGCACACATGATCCGCGCCTTTCGCAAGCAGTATTTCATCACCCCGCATGCCTTCCAGACCGACATGCGCATCCGCCACGCCCGGCATCTTTTGCGGCAAGGCGCCACACCGTCGGACACGGCAGCCGCCTGCGGCTTCGCCGACCAGGCGCATATGACCCGCCAGTTCAAGGCGCGCACCGGCCTCACGCCTGCGGTCTTCCGCGCCGGCTGATCACTTTCCTTCAAGACCCCGGCAGTGCAGGGCTCTATCCCGGCGAATAAGATTCGCAAGGAAGACATCATGCCAAACACACTCCGCCTGGAGATGCGCCAGGGCTTTCACGCCATCCTCCCGCTCACCGTTGCCGTCGTGCCGATCGGTCTCGTCTTCGGCGCTGTTGCCGCCACCAAGGGCCTTTCGGCACTCGAGGCCATGCTGATGAGCGCGCTGGTCTTTGCGGGTGGCTCACAATTCGTGGCGATGGACATCTGGACGCATCCGGCAAGCATCGCGGCGCTCGGCACGGCAGCCCTTCTCGTCAACATCCGTCACGTCCTGATGGGAGCGTCGATCTCGCGCCACATGGCGCAATTCTCTCCGAGGCAGAAGATCACATCGATGCTCCTCCTCGCGGACGAGATCTGGGCCGTGGCTGAATTTCGCGCCCGCGGCCACAGGCTGACGCCGGCCTGGTTCTTCGGCGCCGCCTTACCCTTCTATGCCGCCTGGGTTTTGTCAGGCCTGCTCGGCGCCTTGCTCGGTCGCCTTGTCGGCGACCCCGCGGTGATTGCCATGGACTTTGTCTTCCCCGCCGTCTTCGTCATTCTGATCTCCGGCTTCTGGCGCGGCCGCCGCACCGGCCTGATCCTCATCGGCAGCGCCACTTGCGCGCTCGTCGTCCACCATTTTGTCCCGGGCGTCTGGTACATCCTCGGCGGCGCTTGCGGTGGTGTCGCCGTGGCGGCCTTGGCCTCGATGCGCGAGAAGGAGGTCCGCGCATGACGATCGACATCAATACCCTGCTGGCGATCCTCGCCATGTCCGCCGCCACTATTGCGACCCGTCAGGCGGGCCTGCTCGTCGGCCGCCTGCTGCAGCTGTCACGGAAAACGGAAGAGATCCTAGGTGCGATCCCGCCCTCGGTCCTGATGGCCGTGGTAGCGCCGACAGCCTTCGCCACCGGCTGGGCCGAAACGATGGGATGCGCCGTTGTCGCGGTTGCGGCAACCCGCCTGCCACTGCTCCCGGCGGCCGCAGGAGGTGTGGTAACCGTCGCTGTCCTCAGAGCCTTCGGCCTGTGAGCAGACATGCGAAGGGCGCCTCGGGGGCGCCCTTCGATCTCAAGGTTCTTCGTACTGGGTGAAGCTCGGCTCAGCCAGATCCGCAAAGCGGGTGAACTCCGACTGGAAGGCGAGCTTGACGGTACCGGTCGGTCCGTGACGCTGCTTGGCGATGATGACGTCGGCGGTGCCCTTCACCTTCTCCATATGCGCTTCCCATTCCGGGTACTTCGGATCGGCGAGGTCGCGAGGCTCGAGGTTTTTCACGTAATACTCCTCGCGGAACACGAAAAGCACCACGTCGGCGTCCTGCTCGATCGAGCCCGATTCGCGAAGGTCAGAGAGCTGTGGGCGCTTGTCTTCGCGGCTTTCAACGCCACGGGAGAGCTGGGAGAGCGCCACGATCGGCACATTGAGCTCCTTGCCCAATGATTTCAGGCCTGTCGTGATCTGGGTGATTTCCTGCACGCGGTTTTCACCCGCCTTGCCGGCGCCGGTCATCAGCTGAATATAGTCGACGACCAGGAAGTCGAGACCGCGCTGGCGCTTGAGGCGACGGGCACGAGCGGCGAGCTGGGCGATCGAGATACCACCGGTCTGGTCGATGAAAAGCGGCACCTTCTGCATGGTCTGCGAAAAGCCGACGAGCTTTTCGAATTCGTGCTCGGTGATGTCACCGCGGCGGATCTTCGAGGACGAGACTTCCGTCTGCTCGGACATGATACGGGTGGCGAGCTGTTCGGCCGACATTTCGAGCGAGTAGAAGCCGACGACCCCGCCGTTCTTCGCTTTGAAGGACCCGTCGGGAAGGACTTCCGGCTCATAGGCTGCTGCAATGTTCCAGGCGATATTTGTCGCAAGCGAAGTCTTGCCCATACCCGGGCGTCCGGCAAGCACGATCAAGTCGGAGCGCTGCAAGCCACCCATCTTGGCATCGAGCGAATGGATGCCGGTGGAGATGCCGGAGAGATTGCCGTCACGCTCGAAAGCGGCGCCTGCCATGTCCACAGCCTGGGCGACAGCATCGGAGAAGGACTGGAAGCCGCCGTCATAGCGACCGTTTTCGGCCAGCGCGAAAAGGCGGCGCTCGGTATCCTCGATCTGGGCCTGCGGCGGCATGTCGAGCGGTGCGTCATAGGCGATGTTGACGACGTCCTCGCCGATCTGGATCAGCGAGCGACGCAATGCGAGGTCGTAGATCGCTCGACCATAGTCTTCCGCATTGATGATCGTGACGGCCTCGGATGCAAGCCGCGCCAGATACTGCGCAACCGTCAGATCGCCGACCTTCTGTTCCGCCGGCAGGAACGTCTTGATGGTGACGGGGTTTGCCGTCTTGCCCATGCGAATGATTTCAGAGGCGACCTCGAAGATCTTCCGGTGCAGTGGCTCGTAGAGATGCTCGGGCTTCAGAAAGTCCGACACGCGGTAGAAGGCGTCATTATTGACGAGAATAGCACCGAGCAGAGCCTGTTCGGCTTCGATGTTGTTCGGAGCCTCCCGGTAAAGCGGTTCAGCCGGCTGGACCTGGCTCAGTTTGCGCGCAGCATCGTTCATTCGTTCGCATCCGTTCAGTGTGTCGGCGGTGGCTGCACCATAGCGAAGACGCGGGGCGGCGAAATGGCCCGCAGCGCAACCCACATTGATTCACAGGCCCGCTGTGCCGACTTCAGAAAAAGCCGAGGTTTCCGATCTTTTCGGTTGACTGTGGTATTCAGCGAATCGATCTCGGCATGCCACATTTTAGCAGGGGATCAACAAAAAACGCCCGGAAAAATCCGGGCGTTCCGTCTCAGCTTTTCGCTGAAAGATCAGTCGTCGTCGCCGTCCATGTCGGCTTCCGGATCGAAGAAGTCTTCCGGACGAAGAGCGTCTTCGTCTACGCCGTAGATGGCGTCGGCAGACGTCAGGCTTTCGCCCTTGGCCTGGCGCTCGGCTTCTTCAGCAGAACGGGCAACATTGAGTTCGACGGTCAGTTCGACTTCCGAATGCAGGTGCAGAGTGACCTGGTGGATGCCGATGGCCTTGATCGGGGTGTTCAGCTCGACCTGGTTGCGGCCGATGTTGAAGCCTTCGGCAGCCAGGATCTCGACGACGTCACGAGCAGCGACAGAACCGTAGAGCTGGCCGGTTTCGCCAGCCGAGCGGACGACGATGAAGGACTTGCCGCCGAGAGCGTCGGCAACCTTCTGGGCTTCGGACTTGCGCTCGAGGTTACGAGCTTCGAGCGTCGCGCGCTCGGCTTCGAAGCGCTTCTTGTTGGCTTCGTTGGCGCGCAGCGCCTTGCCCTGCGGCAGCAGGAAGTTACGGGCAAAGCCGTCGCGAACCTTAACGGTTTCGCCCATCTGGCCGAGCTTGGCGATGCGTTCGAGAAGAATGACCTGCATTGTCATGTTCCTTTCAGTTTTCGGTATCGGAGTTTGAGTTGTCAGCCTTGGCGGCCGGCGTAAGGGCAACGGTCCGTCGGGTGTCCGAAAGGCCGATGATGAAGGGGATCATGAGCGGAAGCAGCATGATCGAAGATAGATAGGCGAGGATCAGGGCCGGAAGGCGCCAGTCCTTGCCACGGGTTTTCAGATGCAGCGAGGCAAAGCCTGCCATCAGGAAGCCTGCGCCGAAGGTGCCGCAGACGGTCGCGCCGATCATGGCGGGCACGCCGCCGATGAAGCAGGCGATGATCCCGGCGAGGAAGATGAAGACCGTGTTGCGGTTCATGCGAAGCGCAGACGGGAAGTCTTCTCGCGGACGCTTGTTGCGGCCCGAGGCCGTGACGATCCGCATGGCGATGTAATACATCATGGTCAGCAGCAAGACCCAGGTGCCACCCTGGATGATCGGCAGCAGGATGACCATGCTGCGCTTCAACTGCTCGAGAGCGAGCGCGTCCGGCGCCATGGCCGGATCCTGCGCATTCATGGCCTGGGTCATCGCATCGACCAATTGGCCGGTGAACTCGGGACCGAAGCCGATGATGACGCCGAGCACAACGACGGCGATCGTCACGAAGCTGCAAAGCTGCAGAAGAATGTCGGAGAGCGGATACCACGCGATCAGGTGGTCGGGACCGCCGATTTCAGAGGCGGGACGCGCGAGGCTCGACAGATGGGCGAGCCAGCCGGCGGGCGCCAGCGTGAAGATCGCCATGCCGAAGGCGAACATCGGCGATACGCTGACCATACCGAGCAGGGCAGCCGTCACGATCGCGGTGATCGATGCGACATTACCCCAGCCAAGGCCGACGATGAGAACGGGAAGCGCGGAAGCCGCGTAAAGAATGGAGGCGAGCGTCGGCTGCGCCGCAGCACCCAGCACGAGCAGGGCGGCGGTGATGCCGGCAACAAAGCCGGTCGTCAGCAATTTCGCGTCCAGTTGTTTCACAGTCGCTGTCCTGCTTGGTCTAGCAGTTAGGGGAGGGGTTCAAGCAGTCTCGCGAGAACAATCCCCAACATGGGTTTTTGACCGGCGTCGCAGATTTGCGCCGTCTGTCAGTCGGTTCCGATCCGCGCCCAACGCGGAAGGGATGAAGCCCGCCGGCGAACCGGCAGGCTTCGGATCAGATTACGCTACGACGTAAGGCAGCAGGCCGAGGAAGCGGGCGCGCTTGATGGCCTGGGCCAGTTCGCGCTGCTTCTTCTGGGAAACTGCAGTGATACGCGAAGGAACGATCTTGCCGCGCTCGGAAATGTAGCGCTGCAGGAGACGGACGTCCTTGTAGTCGATCTTCGGAGCATTCGCGCCCGAGAAGGGGCAGGTCTTGCGACGACGATGGAAAGGACGACGTGCCTGAGAAGAGGATGCATCAGCCATTGTAATTTCTCCTGTTCTTCAGATTACGCACGGTCTTCGCGCGGACGACGCTCGAAGCCACCTTCGCGCGGGCCACGGTCCGGACGCGGACCACGATCGCCGAAGTCGCGGCGCGGGCCACGGTCGTCGCCGTCACGACGCGGACGGTCGTCACGGTCGCGCTTCTGCATCATTGCGGACGGGCCTTCTTCGTGGGCTTCGACAGCGATGGTCATGTAACGAAGAACGTCTTCGTTGATGCGCATCTGGCGTTCCATCTCGTGGATCGCTGCACCCGGAGCTTCGATGTCCATGAGGGCGTAGTGCGCCTTGCGGTTCTTCTTGATGCGGTAGGTCAGGGACTTGAGGCCCCAGTTTTCTACGCGCCCGACCTTGCCGCCGTTAGCTTCGATGACACCCTTGTACTGTTCGACGAGGGCATCAACCTGCTGAGCGGACATATCCTGCCGGGCAAGGAATACGTGTTCGTAAAGAGCCATGTAAGCTTTGCCTTTTCTTGCGGTTGTCGTCACCCGGATCCGGCGCTAAGCCTCACAGACTGCTCCTGAGCGGCAAAAGCCGCGGCAAGAAAAGTAGTGTGTTCGAGACGGTCGAGAGCGGAGACACGGGAGACCGGAAACCCTTTTGGTTCCTGCTGCAAGCCTTATCAGCCTGCCAGCCCTCCGTTCAGCCACCAGCCAGAGGACCGGGTGTTGTGAACGGCGCGCTTATACGCGGATTGGGCATAAAAGCAAGGGCCGCACGGCATTTTCTGCCGGCGGCCCATGTTTGTTGCTTACGCGATGGCTTCAGGCTCAGACCTGGACCAGCGCCAGGGTGTAGCCGACATAGGCGACGAGCATCGCGCCCGCCGTCAACCGGCGCACCCCGAGATGGGCCAGCAACAGGAACGAGAAGCCGAGTGTGATACCCAGCATGACCGGAACGTCGAAGCTTCCGAAGCGCGGTGCGACGTCAATCGGCTGGATGACGGAGGTCACGCCGAGGATGAACAGGATGTTGAAGATGTTCGATCCGACGATGTTGCCGATCATGATGTCGGAATGCTTGCGCAGGGCAGACATGATACCGGTGGCGAGTTCCGGAAGCGAGGTGCCAACCGCAACGACAGTCAGTCCGATGACGGCTTCGGATACGCCAAATTCGCGAGCGAGGTTGGTAGCGCCACGCACGAGAAGTTCTGCGCCGACAAACAGTGTGGCCAGGCCGCCGAGGATAAGCAGGCTCATGAAGCCGGTGCTGAGTGTCTCGTGCTTGACTTCCTCGTCCGCCAGTTCCTCGATTGTCCCTTTGCCTTGCACATAGGCGTAGCCGATATAGGCAAGCAGGGCGACGACCATCAACAATCCCGCGAGGCGTCCGATGGTGTCGAACTGCACCAGGCCGAGCAGCAGGACGGCTGCACCGATCATGACATAGGTGTCGCGCTTCACGCCTTTGTCCCAATGCGTGATCGGAAAGATCATGGCGCAGGCGCCGACGATGAGGAGGATGTTGGCGGTGTTCGAGCCGACGACATTGCCGAGTGCGATGTCGGATGAGCCAGTGAGGGCGGCGCGGACCGAGACCAGCAATTCCGGCATCGACGTGCCGAAGCCGACGATGACGAGCGATACGATCAGCGTCGGAATGGCAAGCTTCTGCGCAACCGCGATGGCGCCGCGCAAAAGCCACTCAGCTCCAAAGTAAAGTCCGACGAGACCGCCGGCGACGAACAGATAATCCAATGGGTCCCCCATCTTTAAGAGCCTGCTGGCCCGTTTTCGAGTCGCCGCCGCAAGTGGTGACCCGCGGCGCCGATGTGTAGGTCAAATGTGTTCACGATTTCGTTGGTGCCTGAGCCGGAATTGCCTGACGGCTCAAATCGGCATCGGGAATTCGCGGTGGATCTTCGCGATCCCCTGCAGAACCTCGTCGGCGAGAGTAAGTTCAGCGGCACCGATATTGACTTTCAACTGCTCCATCGTGGTCGCGCCGATGATGACCGAGGCCATGAAGGGGCGCGTCAGGCAGAAGGCGAGCGCCATCGCCGAGGGATCAAGCCCGTGCCTTTTCGCAAGCTCGACATAGGCGCGCGTTGCCGCTTCCTGCTGCGGCACGAGACGGCCGCCGATGTCGCCGTTGATCGAGCCGCGCGAGCCGCTTGGCTTCTGGCCGTCAAGATACTTGCCCGAAAGGATGCCGCCGGCGAGTGGCGAATAGGCGAGCAGGCCGACATCCTCGTGATGCGAGAGCTCCGCGAGGTCGAGGTCGTAATGACGGTAGAGCAGGTTATATTCGTTCTGGATGGTCGCGACGCGTGGCAGTCCGCCGGCTTCCGCCAGCGAGAGATACTTCTGTGTACCCCAGGTCGTCTCGTTGGACAGGCCGACGGCCTTCAGCTTGCCTGCCTTCACGCAGTCGCCAAGCGCCTCCAAGATTTCCGCAATGTCGGCTACGGCCCTTGCCTTGTCCTGCTTGTAGGGATTGTAGTTCCAGGCGCCGCGGAAGTGGAAGTGCCCGCGGTTCGGCCAGTGGATCTGGTACAGGTCGACGTAATCCGTCTTCAGTCGCTTCAGGCTGGCGTCGAGTGCTTCCTTGACCACAGCGCCAGTGATCGGCTTGCCTTCGCGAATATAGGGGCGGCCGGGACCTGCGACCTTGGTCGCCAGTACCACCTGACTGCGTTTGCCTGTCTTTTCGAACCAGTCGCCGATCAAGCGCTCGGTGTCGGCATAAGTTTCCGCCGAAAGCGGCGTCGTCGGGTAGAGTTCGGCGGTATCGAAGAAGTTGACGCCGTGATCGAGCGCGTAATCCATCTGCTCGAAGGCCTGCTCCGCGGTGTTCTGCGAGCCCCAGGTCATGGTGCCGAGGCAGAGTTCGGAAACAAGGATATCGGTTCGGCCGAGCCGGTTCATCTTCATCGTCATGGGCTTTCTGAAATCAATTGGGATTTGGCGGGGGAGGCGGGAAGAACGTTCGTCTCAATAATTACGACCGGTCATGTCACAACATCAAGACGGGTCGTTACTCTGGCTTGTTGTAGGACATCACAAGGTTCTGGCCGCCTGACCCGGAATATCCCCAATAGGAGCCATTGATCTGACGCAGCCGATCGGCCCGGAATGCGAGCGGCCGCTCGTTGCGATGGGTCTGGCCGAGCACCGGTCGCAGGATATCTGCCCAGAAATCAACGCTGAGAAACGCGTGATAGACGCCGACATAGGCGGTCTGGTCGTTTTCCGTTCGCCGCGTTTGCGGCGGATGCGGAAGATAGGCCTGCCGCTCGGGCAGAAGTCGGCGCACCGGGATGCCAAAGAACGAGGCTTCGATGAGCGTGCCGGAACTGAGGCTGATCAGCTCCTTGAGGCTGCCGGTGGCGAGCAGCCGGTATATGTCGGACCCGCTCTCGGCGATCCCGATGCCGTGACGGGACAACAGGGAACGCAGAGATGCGACTGGCTCCGGGGAAAACGGATGGGGTCGATATCCGGTCCTTGTGTCTGGTCCAAGCTTCTCAAGAACCGGTTCAAAATCGTCCCAGGTGGCGATGCGCCCCGCGTGGACCAGCGAACTGTCGAATGGTGTCTGGCCGATCAGCAGTCGGTCGTAATCCATGACGATGCTGTCGAAGCTCTGACGTCTTATGGCAGATGCCTGGTGCATCCCGACATGCAGATCAACCTCTTCGGCGGTCAGATGATACGGCTCCATGGCCTCGACGACGGCTTCGACATTGCTGTGAAAGCCGAAGAATATGTCGTCGAGGAAGCGCAAGGGGTGCCAGCGTGCATCGACAAAGGGCACGCCGAGCCGATCCAGAATGCGCTGCACGAAGGGCGGCAGTTCAAAGCCGACGACAAGCGCACCTTCGACATGGGGGGCGAAGGCCGCAACGGCTGCGGCATTCGGAACGGAATCGTAGAGTTCCGCCCAGCCCGCCGCGTCGACCGAGAGCCCCATCGCCTCGTAAACCGCGTTGCCGTCGAACGCCCCTGTCTCATCCCATTCGAGAAGAGAGACCGGCAGCCGTGTCGCGGCTCGCAATTGCGGGCCGAGAAGCGCCAGGAAAAACTCCGTATTGGTCCTGAAGCCTGCGCGGGATTGAGCTTTGCCGGTCACGCGCAGCAAGTCGGAGCTGACCAGGATACGTTCCAGTTTCATATTGTCTTTCGATCTCTTTGTGCTATGGCGATCACGTTCGCAAGGATCTACGTATCTGAGCGCGTTTTGGACCGTAGCCACCGGCGACCGTTCCGACATGGTGGCGCCTTTGTGGCTGCCCAGCCGGACTTGTCAACATGTTGACGACGTGTCCTGCTGGATGATCGCATGATCGGGGCAGGTTTGCCGAATAGGAGATCCCACTCAATGACAGTCGCATTCACCTTCCCAGGCCAGGGCAGCCAGGCAGTTGGAATGGGCAAGGACCTTGGCGACAATTTTGCCGAGGCTCGTGCCGTCTTCGCGGAAGTCGATGAAGCGCTCGGCCAGAAGCTGTCCGACATCATGTGGAATGGCCCGGAAGAGACCCTGACGCTGACCGCCAATGCGCAGCCGGCCCTGATGGCAGTCTCGATGGCCGTCATCCGCGTTCTGGAAGCCAAGGGTCTGGACCTCAAGTCGAAGGTGTCATTCGTCGCCGGGCATTCGCTTGGCGAATATTCTGCCCTTTGCGCTGCCGGTACCTTCTCGATCGGCGACACGGCGCGTCTGCTGCGCATCCGTGGCAATGCCATGCAGGCAGCCGTTCCTGTGGGGGAAGGCGCCATGGCCGCAATCATCGGCCTCGAGCACGGCGATGTGCAGGCCATCTGCACGGAAGCTGCTGCGATCGGTCCCTGCCAGATCGCCAACGACAATGGTGGCGGACAGCTGGTCATCTCGGGCGGCAAGGCGGCCGTGGAAAAGGCTGCAGCCCTTGCATCCGAAAAGGGCGCCAAGCGGGCCATCATGCTGCCGGTCTCCGCACCATTCCATTCGGCCCTGATGGGCCCGGCGGCCGACGCCATGCGCGAGGCGCTGGCCAAGGTCGAAAAGACTGATCCGGTCGTGCCGCTGATCGCCAATGTACGGGCAGCTCCTGTTACTTCGGCTGGCGAAATCGCCGATCTGCTCGTCGAGCAGGTGACCGGCCAGGTGCGCTGGCGCGAAACGGTCGAGTGGTTCGGCGCCAATGGCGTAACCACGCTTTACGAAATCGGCTCCGGCAAGGTTCTGACGGGCCTCGCACGCCGCATCGACAAGAACATCAATGGTGTTGCTGTGAACGGCCCGGCCGACATCGACGCAACGCTCGCCGCCCTCAACGGCTAAGTTGAACGGCTGATTGCCTAAACGAACAACAAGGAACACGACTATGTTCGATTTGACCGGCCGCAAGGCTCTCGTGACCGGCGCCACAGGCGGCATTGGCGAAGAAATCGCAAGACAGCTGCATGCCCAGGGCGCGATCGTCGGCCTGCACGGCACCCGCGTCGAAAAGCTGGAAGCGCTGGCTGCCGAACTCGGTGACCGCGTCAAGATCTTCCCCGCCAACCTGTCCGACCGCGACGAAGTCAAGGCACTCGGCGAGAAGGCCGAAGCCGAACTCGAAGGCGTCGACATCCTCGTCAACAATGCCGGGATCACCAAGGACGGCCTGTTCGTCCGCATGTCGGATGCCGACTGGGATGCGGTTCTGGAAGTGAACCTCACCGCCGTCTTCCGCCTGACGCGCGAGCTGACCCATCCGATGATGCGCCGCCGCTTCGGACGCATCATCAACATCACTTCCGTCGTCGGCGTCACCGGCAATCCGGGCCAGGCCAATTACTGCGCCTCCAAGGCCGGCATGATCGGCTTCACCAAATCGCTCGGCCAGGAAATCGCGACCCGCAACGTGACCGTCAACTGCGTCGCTCCGGGCTTCATCGAGAGCGCCATGACCGGCAAGCTGAACGACAAGCAGAAGGAAGCCATCATGGGTGCGATCCCCATGAAGCGCATGGGCACCGGCGCCGAAGTTGCCTCTGCCGTCGTCTACCTCGCCTCCAACGAGGCCGCCTACATGACGGGGCAGACGCTGCACGTGAATGGCGGCATGGCGATGATCTGATCTCGTTGCCGGAAATAACCCCTGTGCAATAGGATGTTGACCAAGGCAAAGGGGCGAATTTCTGGCTTTGCGGCGCGCTGAAACCGTGTTAAGCGGGCCATGACTGTGAGCAGTCGCTCCGTCTCATGAGCCGAAGTTTATGCTTTTGTTTGCATAAACCGCTCTGGGTCAGGGCCGAACGGGTTTGCTGGTGAAGACGAAAGCGTCACCGGCTGAATGCAGGGCAGGGAGGCCATTACGGCTCCCTCTGAATTTTAGAAGGTCGAGGATACCGACATGAGCGATATCGCAGAACGCGTGAAGAAAATTGTAGTTGATCATCTCGGCGTAGACGCTGAAAAGGTTGTCGAAGGCGCCAGCTTCATCGACGATCTGGGCGCTGACTCGCTCGACACCGTCGAACTCGTCATGGCCTTCGAAGAAGAATTCGGCGTTGAAATCCCGGACGATGCAGCTGACTCGATCCTGACGGTCGGCGACGCCGTAAAGTTCATCGAGAAGGCCCAGGCCTGATCGATCACACTGCTGCGGAAGGCGGGCGCAAGCCCGTCCTGTCCGCTTGGGCCCGCGAAGAGCGGGCCTTGTTGTATCTGGACCAATGTTTAAAGTGACTTCGGTCAACGAATTTGGGTGGGCTTCGCACGATGAGACGTGTCGTCATCACCGGTACCGGAATGGTATCGCCTCTGGGATGTGGAACGGAACTGACCTGGCAGCGGCTTCTCGCCGGCCAGAGTGGCGCTCGCCTTGTGACCGAATTCGAGGTCGATGATCTACCGGCAAAGATCGCTTGCCGCCTCCCGACCGAAGGCGAAGGCGCCTGGAATCCTGACGATTGGATGGAGCTCAAGGAGCAGCGCAAGGTTGACCATTTCATCATCTATGCGGTTGCCGCTGCCGATATGGCGTTGAAGGACGCTGGCTGGGAGCCTAAGACTGATGACGACCAGTGCGCGACAGGCGTTCTGATCGGCTCCGGGATCGGCGGCCTCGAGGGCATCGTCGAAGCCGGTCACATCCTGCGTGACAAGGGCCCGCGCCGTCTGTCGCCCTTCTTCATTCCGGGCCGCCTGATCAATCTTGCTTCCGGTCAGGTATCGATCCGTCACAAGCTGCGTGGTCCGAACCATTCTGTCGTAACGGCTTGCTCGACCGGTGCGCATGCCATCGGTGACGCAGCCCGTCTCGTGGCACTCGGCGATGCAGACGTCATGGTGGCCGGCGGCACGGAATCCCCGATCAGCCGTATCTCACTCGCCGGCTTTGCCGCCTGCAAGGCGCTGTCCACCGCCCGCAACGACGATCCGACTGCCGCCTCCCGCCCCTATGACAAGGATCGTGACGGCTTCGTCATGGGTGAGGGCGCCGGTATCGTGGTGCTGGAAGAACTGGAACACGCCAAGGCCCGCGGCGCCAAGATTTACGCTGAAGTTGTGGGTTACGGCCTGTCAGGTGACGCCTTCCACATTACGGCTCCCTCGGAAGACGGCGACGGCGCGTTCCGCTGCATGACCATGGCGCTGAAGCGTGCCGGTCTGAAGCCGTCCGACATCGACTACATCAACGCCCATGGCACCTCGACCATGGCCGATACGATTGAGCTCGGTGCCGTCGAGCGACTGCTCGGCGATCACGCGGCCAATGTCTCGATGTCCTCGACCAAGTCGGCGATCGGCCATCTGCTGGGCGCGGCCGGTGCGGTCGAAGCGATCTTCTCGACGCTCGCCATCCGCGACAACATCGCACCGCCGACGCTGAACCTCGACACCCCTGATGTCGAGACCAAGATCGACCTCGTGCCGCACAAGGCGCGCAAGCGCGAGATCAACGTCGCACTGTCTAATTCCTTCGGTTTCGGCGGGACCAACGCGTCCCTGGTGCTGAAGCGATACGAGGCCTGACGCTGACGGGCAAACGATTGCAGATCGTTCGATTTTGAATGCATGGGATGACGCGGGCATGCTCTTGCCCGCCGCCGCTTTCTGCGGATAGAAATCACTCCAGCGCCCGGCACATCCGCGCCGGACGATACCCGGATTTTTGCCGCATTGCTGGATGAAACAGCCGCGAATGCGAAACAAAGAAGGATTGCCGGTGACCGACAACAGCCAGAACGGCGGTAGCCAGAACAACGGTGTCTCCTTTGGCCGCGATGCCGATAGCCAGACGGGCAAGGGGCCTTTCATCCCGAAGTCTCCGAACGAGGCGTTGCGCCCGGAACGGGTGCCGCAGCCGCCGCGCCGTTCGCGCAAGGCCCGCAGCCAGCTTGTGATCTTCCTGAACTTCCTGATGACCATGGTGGTCTTCGTCGGTGTCGCTGCGGTGGCAGGCTTCTTCTACGTCATGGACGCCTATCAGAAGCCGGGTCCACTGGCGGCCAACACGAATTTTGTCGTTCGCAGCGGCGCGGGCCTCGCCGAGATCGCCAACAATCTCGAACGCAACGGCATCGTCTCCGATGCGCGGATCTACCGCTACGTGACGACCACCTATCTCACCGACGGACAGACCTTGAAGGCCGGTGAATACGAGATCAAGGCCGGCTCCTCGATGAAGGAGATCACGGCACTGCTCGAATCCGGCAAGTCGATCCTATATGCGGTCTCCTTCCCCGAAGGGCTCACCGTCAAGCAGATGTTCCAGAGGCTTGCCGCAGATCCCGTTCTGGAAGGTGATCTGCCGACCGAACTTCCGCCCGAGGGCAGCCTGCGTCCGGACACCTACAAGTTCACACGCGGCACCAATCGAGCCGAGATCGTCACGCAGATGCGCGCGGCCCAGGAGCGATTGATCGACCAGATCTGGGAGAAGCGCGATCCTGACCTGCCGGTGAAGACGAAGGAAGAGTTCGTCACCCTGGCCTCGATCGTCGAGAAGGAAACCGGCAAGGACGACGAACGCGCCCATGTCGCCTCTGTCTTCATCAACCGCTTGAACAAGGGCATGCGCCTGCAATCCGACCCGACGATCATTTACGGACTGTTCGGTGGTGACGGCAAGCCGGCGGACCGTCCGATCTTCCAATCCGACATACGCAAGGAAACCCCCTACAACACCTATGTGATCAAGGGGCTGCCGCCAGGGCCGATTGCCAATCCGGGCCGCGCGGCTCTCGAAGCTGTCGCGCATCCATGGAAGACGGATGACCTCTACTTCGTTGCCGACGGCACGGGTGGTCACGCCTTTGCCGCGACGCTGAAGGAGCACAATGCCAATGTGCGCCGCTGGCGCAAGATTGAGGCCGAGCGCGCCCAGACGCCGCCGGCGACACTGGATGTCGAGCCGGAAGCGGATCCGACGGCCAACAACTGAGACCGGCGGTAAGGGGCGGGGACATGACACTGCAATCCATGACGGGCTTCGCTCGTGTCGAAGGCTCGTCCGGTCGTTACCGCTGGGCCTGGGAACTGCGCTCGGTGAATGGCAAGGGGCTGGACCTGCGCACGCGACTGCCGCAGGGCCACGAAGGGCTGGAAACCGACATTCGTCGGCTGGCCGGAGAGCGACTGACCCGCGGCAATCTGCAGATCGGGCTGGCTCTGACTGTCAGCGAGAACCGCGTCGAAGCCGTCTTGAACCGGGATGCACTCGCAGCCGTCCTGGCGCTGCGCGATGAACTTGGCCCCGAAGTGCTGGATCCGGCACCCCTGCGGCTCGATACTCTTCTTTCGATCCGCGGCCTCGTTGACATGCGCGAGGCGGCCGACGACGCCGAGGCGATTGCCGCGCGCGACGCCGATATCCTTGATGGTCTCGAGCGCGCCGTCTCCGCCCTTGCCGACATGCGCACCACAGAAGGTGCCGCCCTGCGCCGAATCCTCGAAGAGCAGATTACGCGCATCGAAGGTTTGGCCCTGCAGATCGAGGCCGATCCGTCTCGCTCGCCGGAGGAGATCGCCCGCAGGCTGGAGGCTCAACTCGCCGGTCTCATGGACACCGCGAATGGCCTCGACCGCGACCGGCTGCATCAGGAAATCGCTCTGATCGCGACCAAGGCGGACCTACGAGAGGAAATAGACCGCCTGAAGGCGCATGTGGCGGCCGCTCGCGAACTGCTGGCCACCGGCGGCCCGGTCGGTCGCAAGCTCGATTTTCTGGCGCAGGAATTTAACAGAGAATCAAATACTATCTGTTCCAAATCGAATGCTGTCGCGGTCACCTCCGCCGGCATCGAGTTGAAGGTCGTCATCGACCAGTTCCGCGAACAGGTTCAAAATCTGGAGTAGTCCATGGCCGCTGCCGCCCCTCAATCCGTCAAGATCGCAAGGCGCGGCCTGATGTTGGTCATCTCCTCGCCCTCCGGTGCCGGCAAGTCTACCATTGCCCGCACGCTGATGGACCGCGACCAGCAGATCAGCCTGTCGGTCAGCGTCACCACGCGTCAGCGCCGTCAGAGCGAGATCGAAGGCGTGCACTACCACTTTGTCTCCCAGCGGGAATTCGAACGTCTGCGTGACAGTGACTCGCTCCTCGAATGGGCGCAGGTTCACGGCAACTATTACGGCACTCCGCGCGAAGCCGTGGAGACGGCCATGGGCGAAGGCCGCGACATGCTCTTCGATATCGACTGGCAGGGCGCCCAGCAGCTGCAGGAAAAGATGTCGGCCGACGTCGTTTCGATCTTCATCCTGCCGCCGACCATGGCTGAACTGCAGTCGCGCCTTCACCGTCGTGCGGAAGATACCGAAGAGGTCATCCAGACCCGCCTCAACAATTCGCGCGCCGAGATCGCCCATTGGCGCGAATATGACTATGTCATCATCAACGATGACCTGAACTCCGCTTTCGATGCGGTGCAGTCGATCGTCAAGGCCGAGCGCCTGCGCCGCGACCGTCGCCACGGACTGTTTGATTTCGTTGAGGGCCTTATCGCCTAAAACTTTAGCTCCTTGCATCGAGAAGGGCGGCGCGATTGTCTCGGCCGCCCTTTTCGCACCAGGTACTCACTCGCCTCTGGGGAAGCGCTGGCTCTCTTCGAGGATGTTGAGATCCATGTGGTTGCGCATGTAGCGCTCCGAGGCCTTCTGCAGCGGCTGGTAGTCCCAGGGGAAGTAGGCGCCGTTGCGCAGCGCTGCATAGACGATGTGGCGGCGGGCCTGGCTTTCGCGCACCGCAGCATCGAAACGCTGGAGATCCCAGCGTCTTAAGGCTTCCTCGCTGAGCGTCTCGTAGACCTTGGCCGCAGCCGGATCGTCGGCGAGATTGTTGAGCTCATAAGGGTCGGCTTCGAGATCCGTGAGGATCGGTGGGTCAGCTTCGCAGAGCGTGAGTTTGTACCGCTCGTTTCGAAGCGCGATCATGGGGCTCACCGTGCCCTCGGCCGCATATTCCATTGGCACGATGCCGCGTCCGCCGGACGCGGTTGCAAGCGGCATCAGGTCCTCGCCATCGGTCCAGTCCTTGATCGTTGAGATATCAATGCCCGCGAGACCGGCAAGCGTGGGCGTCACGTCCAATGTCGAGACCGGCGTCGTGACCAGCCGTCCTTCGACACCTGGTACGGCCATCATCATCGGAACGCGGGCGGAGCCTTCGAAGAAGTTCATCTTGAACCAGAGACCGCGCTCGCCGAGCATGTCGCCATGATCCGACACGAACAGCAAGATCGTGTTGTCCGCCATCCGCGTGCGCTCGAGCACGTCGAGGATCTCGCCGATCTTGTCGTCGACATACGAGATGTTGGCGAAATAGCCCTGACGCGCCCGCGCGACGTTCTCGTCGGTGATATCGAAGGCGAGGTGGTCGCAGGCATCCATGAGGCGCTGCGAATGCGGATCCTGTTCCTCATAGGGAATCGCAGGCACGCTCGGTTGAAGCGCCTCGCAGCCTTCGTACAGGTCCCAGTATTTGCGGCGTGCAACATAGGGGTCATGCGGATGGGTGAAGCTGACCGTCAGGCACCAGGGACGCTCATCATGTCCGCGCGACAGGTCGTAGAGGCGACGCGTGGCGTTGTAGGCGACCTCGTCGTCATATTCCATCTGGTTGGTGATCTCAGCGACACCCGCACCGGTGACCGATCCGAGATTGTGATACCACCAGTCGATGCGCTCGCCGGGCTTGCGATAGTCGGGTGTCCAGCCGAAATCGGCGGGATAGATGTCGGTCGTCAACCGCTCCTCGAAACCATGCAACTGGTCCGGACCGACAAAGTGCATCTTGCCGGAGAGGCTGGTCAGATAGCCGGCTGCCCGGAGATGATGGGCGAAGGTCGGAATGTCGGACGCGAACTCCGCGGCATTGTCGTAGACTCGCGTCCGGCTCGGCAACTGCCCCGACATGAAGGAGGCGCGTGCCGGCGCGCAGAGCGGGCTTGCGGTATAGGTATTGGCGAAGCGCACGGAGCGCTTCGCCAGGGCTTTCAGATGTGGAGCATGCAGGAAGTCTGCGGGACCATCCGGAAAGAAGGTCCCGTTGAACTGATCCACCATCAGGATCAGGATGTTCGGACGTGAATGCACGGATTTCAAACCTTAAAGACCGAGGGCCGACTTGACCGCAGCGTCACCCGGCTGGCCATCCAGTGTCGTGACACCCTTTAACCATGTGTCGAGAACGGCAGGATTGGCCTTCAACCATTCGGTTGCCGCCTCCTTGGAGTCTTTGCCGCCGAGAATTTCACCCATCAGCACGTTTTCCATCGAGACGTCGAACGTCATCTGCTTGAAGAGTGCCGCGGCATTGGGACAGGTCTCGCTCCAGCCGGTCCGCGCCAGGGTGTAGACTTCGGCGCCACCGTAGTTCGGGCCGAAATAGGCGTCACCGCCCGAGAGATAGGTGATGTCGAAGCGCTCGTTCATCGGATGCGGTGCCCAGGCGAGGAAGACGACGCCCTTGCCTTCCTTCGAGGCGCGCTCGACCTGCGCCAGCATCGCCTGTTCGCCCGACTCGACAAGCTCCCAGCCCTTGAGGCCGAACTCGCCGGCATCGATCATCTTCTGGATATTGGCATTGGCCGGTGCGCCGGGCTCGATGCCGTAGATCTTGCTTTCGAACTCGTGGGGATTCTTGCCCAGGTCGGCGAAATCCTTGATGCCCTTTTCGGCCGTTGCGGTTGGCACGGCGAGGGTGAACTTGGCCCCCTCAAGGTTCTTCGCCAGCACTTCGATGGCCTTGGCGGAATTCAGGTCATCAATGAAAGCCTGCTGAGCCGGCATCCAGTTGCCGAGGAAGACATCGATCTCGCCGTTTTTCATCGACTGGTAGCCGATCGGGACGGAGAGCGTCTTCACATCGGGCTCGTAGCCGAGTGCGTCGAGAACAACCGAACCAACGCCATTGGTCGCGGTAATGTCGGTCCAGCCGGGATCAGAGAGGCGGACGGTCTTGCAGCTGTCTGCATCGGCCGCAGCCGCCGTCGAGGTGAGGAGCGTCAGGGCCAGAGCGGCGAGCCCGCCGAGACCCGTGCGTTTGTCGAGTGTCATGCGCATGGTAGTTCCCTCTTTTTGTGCTATTGTATGTCGTTATTGAAGATGCGCAAATTGCTGCTGTGAAGCGGGAGATTTTTGATGTTTGACATAAGCAGAATTTATGTCTGATCCGCAGGTCGATCTTGCCTGGATGCGTCTTCTGGTCGAGATCGACAGGAAGGGCTCCCTCTCCGCTGCCGCGGAGGCGCTTGGGCTCAGCCAGCCTGCGGTGAGCTATCAGATCCGGTTGCTGGAGCAGCGCTTCGGCCTGCCTCTTCTTCAGCGATTGCACCGGGGGGTGCGCTTCACCGAAGAGGGACGCCGCCTGCTGGCGATCGCCGAGCGCACCGTGTCGGATGTTGACAGCCTGCAGCGCAGCCTGCGCAGCGCCCGCCGTGGCCCGACGGTGCGTCTGGCCACGGACTATGCCTTTTCGAGCCTGTGGCTAATCCCGCGCATGCACGCCTTCAGGCAGCAACATCCGGAAATCGACTTGCAGATCGTTGCCACACAGCGCCTTGGACAGCACTGGCGCGAAGATGCTGACCTCGCCGTTGCCTTCGGAACGAGCAGTGAGTTTGGGGCCGGTGCGACGCTTCTGATGCCGGAGCGGGTCATCCCCATCTGCACGCCAAGCCTGTCCCGCGATCTGCCGGGAGGCTGTCTATCATCAGTCGAGCGGGGGCCGCTGATCCATCTTGACGCTGAAAATATCTCGCCATGGCTCGACTGGCCTTCCTACCTTGAGCGCCTGGGGCTTGCCGAGAACCATCAGGTTCGAACGGGGGACCTGCGTTTCAACACCTATGCCTTGGTGGTTCAGGCCGCCATGGCTGGCCAGGGCATTGCGCTGGGGTGGCTGGGTCTCATCGATCATCTGCTGGATGCCAATCTTCTGGTCGCGGCCGGCGAGATGGTCTCGGTTCCCGGGCGGGGGTACTGGTTGGTCCCCGGCAGCAAAAGCGATGCGGTTTCCCATCTCGCCGGGTGGCTCGTCGCAGAGGTCGCCGACCGGAGCGAGGAACAGCTGGACGATTGAAGAGCAAAGAAATTTGCCTATCACTCAACTTGAGTAATTGAAGCATAGCTAATGTTTAACCATTGTACTGCAAGATCCTACTGACGTTATAGTTGCGGCGCCTGGTGGCCCGCACATCGAAGCTGGGGATCGAGATGCGATTGACGGATGTTTCTGTTACCTGGCGCCTTGCGGTGGCTCTCGCCATTCCGCTGGTCGCGCTGGCGGGGCTGGCTTATATCGAAGTCAACACGACCTTTACCGCCTACCAACACGCACGCCATCTGGGCGTCGTCAGCGCCGACCTCGGCGTCATCGGCGATCTGGTGCACGCGCTGCAGGGGGAACGCGCCGAAGCGGTGGGTGTCCTCGCCTCTGCGGGGAAAGAGCATCGGGCCGAACTTGAGGCGATGCGTGCGAAGGCGGCTCCGGCACTGAGCCAGATGGACCATGTGCTCGAAGACATGAAGGCAGAGGGCGATCCGACCCTCATCCGCCATGAGGAAGAACTGGCGGCCGCACTGGCGAGGCTCCCGGACGTCCGCGCCGCGACGGACAATCTGAGCATGCCTCCCACGGAAGCCTTCGTCTACTACACAGATCTCGTTCATCGCCTGATGAACGTGTCCCGCGAATTCTCCCTGGCGGCGGGCGCCAAGGGCGTTGTCGGGAAGATGATGGCTTACAGCCTTCTGATGAATGCCAAGGAGGTTGCCGGCCAGGAGCAAAACCTGGGGCACGCCTTCATCTCCCAGGGCAAGTTCGACGAAGCACATTATCTCGACTTCGTCGGCATGTTCGGCTCGCAGACTTCGTTGATCGACCAGTATCTCGAATTGCTGCCGGATGAGGAGCGGGAACATTATCGGCAGTCCCTGCATACGCCGGACGCCGATGCTGTGGAGGCCATTCGCTCGCGTATGATGCTGGCCGGGGTCTCCGCCGACCTCAGCACCATCGACAGCCGGGAATGGCTCGAGCGTTCTGCCCATCGTATCGAGCGGTTGAAGGAACTTGAGAACGAGACGCTGGCCACCATCGTCGTCCAGGCCAAGGCCATGGCGGACCAGGAATACCAGCATCTGCTTCGGGTGGCTGGCATCACGGGTACGGTCCTGACATTTGCCTGCTTCTTCGCGGTCTCACTTTCGCTGACCGTCGTCCGGCCGCTGCGTCGCCTGACGCGGACGATGAACGATCTTGCCGCTGGCCGCGTGGATGTCGACCTCATCCAGTCGGAGAGCAAGGATGAGATCGGCCAGATGGGCCGCGCCGTCACCGAATACATCGCGCTGGCCAAGGCGCGGATGGTAAGGGAACGCGAAGAGCAGGAACAAGCCGAGCGCGTAAAGCGCGCCGCAGAACTGGAAGCCGAGCGCGAGAGGGCGGAGCGCGCCGCCGAGATTGCCTTTGCCGTCGAGCAATTGGCAAGCGGTCTCGATGCGCTGTCCTCCGGCGAGATCGGTTTCCGTCTGTCGAACCCCTTCGCGCCGTCGCTCGATCCGCTTCGCACGAGCTTCAACGATTCCATGGAGCGCCTTTGCGGCGTCATGTTCACCATCCGTCAGAGCACGGGGCACCTGCATGGTGGCTCCCAGGAACTGCAGCTCGCGGCCGACGATCTCGCCCGCCGGACCGAACGGCAGGCCGCGGCGCTGGAGGAGGCATCGGCCTCCATCAGTGAAATCACCACGGCCATGTCGAGCTCCACCCAGCAGGCGGAAGAAGCTGGCACGCTGGTGCGGGAGGCGACAATCACCACACAGAAGTCTGGAGCGGTCGTCTCCGATACGGTCAAGGCGATGCACCATATCGAGCAGTCGTCGGGTCAGATCAGCCAGATCATCACGGTCATCGATGAGATCGCCTTCCAGACAAACCTGCTGGCCCTGAATGCAGGCGTCGAGGCAGCCCGTGCCGGTGAAGCCGGCAAGGGCTTTGCCGTCGTTGCCCAGGAAGTGCGTGAACTTGCACAGCGCTCCGCCAATGCCGCACGCGAGATCAAGTCGTTGATCACCCGTTCGGCCCAGGAGGTCGAGGCCGGCGTACGTCTGGTTCATGAAACCGGCGACACGCTGAGGGGCATCGAGGATTACGTCATGAAGATCAACGAGAGGGTAGCCGCGATCGTCGGCGCGGCACAGCAACAATCCGCTGCCCTGAACGAGATCAGCCAGGCCGTCAGCCAAATGGACCAGGTGACCCAGCAGAACGCCGCCATGGTCGAGGAGGCGAGTGCGGCCACCTCAAGTGTCGCAGCTGAAGCCGATCGTCTGAACGCCCAGATCGCGCTCTTCAAGCTGCCCATGAACGAAAACCGTCAGCGCGGCCGCGAGGCCGCCTGACAGGGCGTTCGCCCCCTTATCAGAGAAGGTTGGCGATCCGGCAGAACTCCTCGACTCTCAGCGTTTCCGCCCGGCGTTGAGGATCGATCTCGGCCCGGGCGAGTAGCGCCTCGCCGCCGATCGGCTTGAGACTTTGCCGCAACATCTTGCGTCTCTGGCCGAAGGCGGCGAGCGTCACCTTTTCCAGCTTGTCGGCATCACATGGCAGAGGCTTGTCGATCGGCTCCAGGTGAACCACGGTCGATGTCACCTTTGGCGGCGGTGTGAAAGCCTGGGGCGGGATGTCAAACGCCATATGTGCCCGCGTTCGCCATCCGCACAGCACCCCGAGCCGGCCATAGTGGTTGTCGTCCTCGCGCGCCACGATCCGCTGTCCGACTTCCTTCTGAAACATGAGCGTCAGGGATTGCCAGAAGGGAGGCCATTGTTTCGGCAGGAGCCAGTTCACAAGCAGTTGCGTGCCAACATTGTATGGCAGGTTCGCAATGATCCTGACGGGCCCGCCTTTGGCAAGTGCTTCGAAATCTGTCTTCAGCGCATCCCCCTCGATGACTTCGAGGCGGCCTGGATAATGATCGGCGATCTCCTGAAGGGCGGGCAGGCAGCGCGCGTCACGCTCAATCGCGATTACCTTTTTTGCGCCAAGGGCAAGGATGGCGCGGGTTAGCCCGCCCGGTCCCGGTCCGACTTCGATGACCGTTGCTCCCTCAAGCGAGCCAGCTGTGCGCGCCACCTTCTGTGTCAGGTTGAGATCGAGCAGGAAGTTCTGCCCGAGCGCCTTCTTGGCATCGAGTCCATGGCGCGCGATCACGTCGCGCAGCGGCGGCAGTCCGTCGAGCGCAGCCATCAGTTTGAAGTGTCCTGGGCGATGCTCATGCGATCCGCCAGTTGAAGTGCAGCAACAAGGCTCGTCTCCTTGGCAAAGCCGGTGCCCGCAAGACCGAAGGCGGTTCCATGGTCCGGCGATGTGCGAATGAAGGGCAGGCCGAGCGTGACGTTCACGCTGTCGTCAAAACCGAGTGCCTTGGCAGGGATCAGTGCCTGATCATGATACATGCAGATCGCGACATCATAGCGGCTGCGGGCATCGTCATGAAACATCGTGTCTGCGGGCAGGGGGCCGAAGGCATCGATGCCTTCATCCCGCAACCGTCGGATGGCGGGATGGATGACGTCTTCGTCCTCCAGACCGATCGCCCCGCCTTCACCCGCATGCGGGTTAAGGCCAGCCACCGCCAGCCGGGGGGAGGTGAGGCCGAAGCGGACAGCGAGGTCCCGCGCGACGATCCGGCAGGTGTCGAAGACGAGCGTCTCGGTGAGCGCTTGCGGCACGTCCTTGAGCGGAATGTGAATGGTCACCGGCACGGCCTTGAGCTTGGGGCCAGCCAGCATCATGACCGGCATGACGGTTTCGCCGGTGGCTTTTGCTGCCAGATCGGCCAGAAACTCTGTATGCCCGGGAAACCGGAAACCCGCCTCATAAAGTACCGACTTCGCGATCGGGTTGGTGACAACAGCCCGAACCTCTCCGGCAAGGCAGAGGGAGACGGCGGTCTCGATCGCGCCGATCGTTCCGCGGGCATTGGCAACATGCGGCTTACCTGCGAGCACGTCGACGCCCGTCGGGATCGGCAGAACCGGAAAGCCTCCATCGAAGACATCGCAGGCATGCGCCGCGTCAGTCTCAATGATTGCGATGTCCAGCTCCAACTGCCGCGCGCGGACCTGCAGGACCGCCGGATCACCGACGTAAAGGAACGGGGGCAGGTGGCTCTTGCCGCGCTGGAGCCATGCCTGCAGGGCGATATCCGGCCCAATCCCGGCCGGATCGCCCTGGGTAAGTGCGAGCGGAAGCACGCGATCGGTCATGGATCGGCCTTTCGCCGCTTATTGCATCACGATCTGTGCCTTGGAGCGCAGTTCTTCGAGATACTTCTCGGCATTCGGGTTTTCGCCCTGCTGTTCCTTGCCGAGGTCCTCGGCGCGGAATACGACCTCAGCAGCGACATCATCCGAGACCTGACGCTGGTTGCAGATGGCGAGATATTCGACGCCACGCTCAGTCACTCGCGTCCCTGTCGTGCCGCCACTGGCTTTTTCGATCAGGGGCTTCCATTCCGGAGGCAGTTCCGGCTCAAGCACGCGACCGAGATTGCGGATCGAGACGTCGAGATAATTCTTCGCGAATTCCATCGCCTGTTCACAGCCCGGGAACGAGGCACGCGATTTCTCGGCTTCAGCCTTGCGCTTGCCGACGCTTCCCTTTTTGGAGGCCGGTACCACGAAGACCACCTGCTTCAGGAAATATTCGGTCGTGACTGGCTTCTGCTTGTTTTCAAGCAGACGTGTGACGAGATCCTGGTTCGAGAGGCGACCGCGCGAGCCTGCGCCGTAACGAGCGTTTACCAAACGAGGCCAGCTCATCGACACGGCGATAAATGCCTTGAAATGCGCAGCACCGACGCCGGCCTGATCCAGGACGGACGTCAGCTGCGACACGGTCATCTTGTTGGATGACGCGAAGCGTTCGAAAGAGGCATCGACATCTGCCGTGCTGACTGACATGCCTACGCGGGCAATTTCCTCGCGCTTCAGCGCTTCGTTCACGAGCTCTTCCTTGGCGATCTTCTGCAGATTGCCGCTACGGCGCTGCAGCCTGAGGAAGGCAGCTCTTCGCGCGACATCACTGCTCGTGATCGCGGTCTTGTTGACGACGGCAACCACCGATGTCGCGGCCAGGACCGGCGCAACGATCGGAGTGGGCCCCACGCTCAGGGACAGCGCGATGACGCCGGCAAGCAGCAGACTGGTGCCCTTTTTCCCATTAGCCATCTGTCATCCTTTCTCCGGTAGATACGTGACCGACCAGATCTATCTATATTCAACGGATTTTAGAACTGCCGCACGGATTGCACAATCCGTGCGGCGAAACAATGACCTCCACCGAAGCGGCGTCGGATCACTCAAAACGTCGTATCGCTGAGATTGATCTCACCGAGTGTGCGGAAGACCAGCTTGCCGCCGATCGTCCAGTCGTTCGCCGTTTCATCGTTCGGGTCATACTTATCCGAATAGGCAATCGAGAAGACCGTGCATTCGTCGGCGTAGGAAATCCCGACGCTGCGGCGGTTGAAGGTGTTCGAGTCGATATCGTAGTTCACCGAGCCGAAGACCGACCAGTTCTGGTTGACCTTCACGGTCGACGAACTGGTGACCGTCTGGTTGTCCTGGTCGAACGAATATTCGGGGCGGGCATCGACCTGGGTGAAGGTCAGGCTGGTCTCGAAGCGGTCCTGGGCATATGTCGCGTTGAGATCGGTCCGGCGCACATCGAGCGTCTTTTCGTCGAGCCGCACGCCAGCGCTCAGCGACAAGCCGATCGGAAGTTCAAACCCCGCCGAAGCTACGAAGTCCGATACATCCGTCTCCAGGCCAGAATCAGATCCAACGGCGAGCAGGTCGTCCGTTGCATAGGAGTTCAACCCTGCCAGGTGGTAGGACTGGCCGATAACGGCCCGCACGCCGACTCCATTGTCGAAGCTGCCGGTGTAACGCATGCCGACATTGGCCCGCGTTCCGCCTTCGACGCGGTCGAAGCCAGAGAACTTGTTGCGCGAGAAGAGATTGCTCGCGTCGAAGACCAGGCTTTGCGAGTCCTCGTTCGGCAACTGGCCGGCATAGTCCTCGTCGTTGCGAGCATAGATCTGCGCGATCGGTTCGATGATGTGTGAGCTGTTGGCGGTGGTGATCAGCCACGGATAACGCACTTCCACGCCGGCCGTCAGCAAGGCGCGGGCAGGGGCGTCGTTGGATGTATAGTTGCCCGTGTAGCCGCTGGGCGAATCCATCGCCAGGCCGAAGACGTCACCGCGCGCGGCGAGTAGCGGCGTGATCTGAAGGCCGCCCGGACCGTCGAAGGTCCGCTGCCATTCGAGCTCGCCCGACAGACGGTTCATGTTGCCCTTGAGGCCATGGAACAGATCGTTGGCCGGGTCAGCGTCCAAGTTGGAAGCGTCACCAGAGAAGCGGGACAATGACGTGAAGTTCAGCGTACCCGACAATTGCCCACCAGCAACAAGATCCGGGGCGTAGTAGCTGTAATCGATAACCGGAAAAACTGTTGCCTGTTTCTTTTCAGCGGTATCGTTTATGTCGGCATCCTGCACGTCGAAGTAATAGCTGCGCATGTCGAAAAAATTGCGCTCGCCGACGCCGGTCAGGTAGATGACATTGGTATTCGTGGAGCTGTTCAGCCCGTCAATGCCGTAGGTACGCGCGAAGTTATTATCACTTTGCAGCATCACGTCCCAGCCGAAGGACCAGCGGGGATTGATCTTGAAGTCGCCCTTGGACGCGATGAGCCCGCGAAGATCGTGCTCGGAGTCGCTAGTGTCGACGGCAAACTTGTCCGTCGCCATCTGGTTGATGCCGGCCACCCGCAGATTTGCTTGACCGTTCTCGAACCGCTGCCGGATTTCGGCTTCCAACAGCACGCCCTGATTGGTGAAACCGGTCGTGGTGATGGTGGCGTCACGGTCGGGCGCAATGGCGATGTAATAGGGAACCGAGATCCCGAAGCCGACCTTTTCACCCGAGCGGAACTCGGGGAACAGGAAGCCCGACTTTCGCTTAACCGTATTGTCCGGGACTTCGAGGAACGGAAGGGTTGCAATCGAGCGCCCAAATAGCTCGAGCCGGGCTTTCTCTAGCCGAACGGTCTGCTTCTTGCCGTCCTGCACGACGCGCTCGGCCTTGACCTGCCAGATCGGAGGGCGAGACGGGTTCTCAGCGCAGGGCAGGCAGGCGGTATAGACGCCCTTGTGCAGGATCATTTGGTTGCCGCCCACGCGTTCAGCGCTCTCGGCGACGAGACGGGTGTTGTCGGTGGTTTCGACGCGCAGCGCTCTCAGGAAGCCATCGGAGAAATTGTCGGTGACGTCGAGAGAGTCGGCATAGATGCGATTCCCCGTCGGCTCCACCAATTCGATATTGCCAGCCGCGGTGACGCGTCCGGTTTTCTGGTCATAAACAACCTGACGGGCCACCATCTGGTAGCCGCCATAATTGATTTGCACCGCGCCGTTCGCGACAACGCGCTCGGCGTCACGGTCATAAACGAGTTCATTGGCTGCAAGGAGCAGCTTTGCGTCATCAGGGATATTTCCTGCCATGGACGATGAGTCCGACAGGCTCTGCGCATGCACGAGAGGCGCGGTGAACGGCATAGCGCACACAGCGACACTGGTCAGCAGGGCTACCGAGAGCCTCCTGATATTCCCGCGGTCTTTTACCGCCACTAACCATCCTCCTTGTGAAGCAGAATCGTTGCCCCCAATGCCATCGCTACGACAACTGGCACCCAGGCCGCAACATATGGCGGCATGACGCCGCTGCTTCCGAATGCTCTGACGAGCACTGTGACAACATAAAGCACGAAGCCTGACAATATTCCACCGAGAATCACCGTCCGCGATTGGTTGATACGGCTGAATTTCAGCGAAACGGTTGCGGCAATCAATGTCATTGCAATCATGAGAAATGGCATCGAAAGCAGCGAGTGAAACTGGGTTTCAAGTGCGTGTGGGGCAATGCCGAACGATCGGGCAACTCGGATTTTCTGAAAAAGATCATAAAAAGCAACACTCTCCGGCTGAGCGAGGCGCTGCTGGACGAATTCTTCGTTTAGGTTGGTGGCAACGCGGGTCTCCGCCAAACGTGTCTGGATCTCGCCCGGTTGGGTCTCCAGCACATCGGTAAGCAACCAGTAACCATCTTTCAACTTAGCTGTTCGCGCATCCTGGCGAAGTATGATGCGACCATCCTTGTCGAAGTGCAGAAGCACTGCGTCCACAAGCAGCGTTCCGTCCTCCAGCACTGCTCGGGCGCCCAGCGCCACGTCGTTGCCCCCGCTCGATTGGCGAAGCCACGGGATGGGTGCCGGCTTGGTGCTGCCGGCGGTTTCACGCCACTGTGTCTCGATCTCCGTGCCCTGACGCTTGCCCCAAGCCGCCAGCGGATTGACAATGAGGGTCGTTGCTAGGCCGAGGAGCGTCGCGCCGATCAGGAATGGCGCCATGAACTGCCAGACCGATATGCCGGCGGCGCGGGCGACCACGAGTTCGGATTTTCTGTTCAGCGAGATCAATGTAGCCATACCGACGAAGAGGCCGATGAACGGCACCGTTTGCTGAACGATCAGTGGCAGGCGGAGAGCGGTCAGATAGAGAACGCCCGGTACCGAATAGCCGGGCAGGCTGTCATAGCGCCCGGATGTTTCGGTGAAATCGATGAGGTAGGTAATCGAGATCACGCCTAGGAAAAACCAGAGCGCGGTCAACATGTAGCGGCGAAAAAAGTAGAAACCCAAGGTCCAGATCACGCGGCGCCTCCGGTCCCCACACCCAGGCGCCTCTGCGTGAACGCCGTGGCCGCTTGGATCATGTCCGAAATAGCCTTGGGCAGTTTGGGGCTACGGTTGGTGGCCAGCATGAAAGCTGCCGCCGCGCCGCTTGCCAGAGGCAGCAGATAAAGAAGCGGGACAAACGCTGTGGAGTTCTCCGTGAGGGAGGTCAAATAGTTGGAGGCCCAGAACAATGTCAGTGCCATGATCAGCGTCGATGCCATCGGATGCAGCCGAGCCTCGCGATGGGAGCGGGCATCGCCGCACATCATCAGGCTCAGCAGAGTGAAAACGAGCGGGAAGAACGACGCGCTCACACGCCGATGCAGTTCCGCGCTGAAATCGTTGGGCTTGCTGATGTATCGCTCATCAAGCGGGTCCGGGTCCATCAGATAGAAGAGGTCACGATCCTTGGCGCCGAAGCGGGCCTGGCCCCGTTCTTCCGAAAGGTCGGAAAGATCAAAGGCGTAACGGTCGAAGCGAATGACGGTCACGTCGCCACCGGGCGCCTTACGCTGCACCTCTCCGTCCTGCATCACGAGTGACTTGCCGCTCGCGTCCACAGCGCCTTCTCGCGCATAATAGATGAGTTCTGAGGCCGGGTCGCGGGAATCGGCCACCAACAGACCTTTCATGGCACGGCCTGAATGGCGCTCCGAGATCTGAACGTAGAGCCCCGGCTCGATCTGCCGGAAGCTTTTCTCCTCGATGACCGATGAGAGCAGATCTGCGTAGGCGGTCGCGATCATAGTACGCACATTCACGCGCATGGCCGGCTCGACGAAGCCCATCATGATAAACGAGAATGTGCTCATCCCGACCGCGAGGATGATCAGTGGACGCTGGATGATCGAGCGTGGCGCACCCGCAGCATCAATGACGGCGAGTTCAGAGTCGTTGTTCATCGTGGTCAGCGTGTGGGTGATGCCGATGACAAGCGCGAAGGGCAGAACCGTTGCCACAAGGGTGGGCATGATCATCGTTGCGAGAACCATGAAGGAGCCCACAGACTGTCCGCTGTCCGTGACCAGGTTGATACGCTGCAATACCTGCGTGGTCCAGATGATCGCCAGCACCGGAAGCAGCGCTGTCAGGAACATCAGGACGACCCGCCGCAGAATGTATTGTTCGAGTATCTTCATAGGGTTCCCTTGCAGGCGCGACACGCACACGCCGCGCCGAGGATCGACTTTCTCTACGACGCTTGCGGCGATTTGGCGACCGGCCGATGGTATTTTCCCCGGCTTCGTGAGGTGGTTTTTTGTTCTACCGCGATAAATCGGACACGCTCGCCAGCGCGCGTCACAATCCGGGGATGGGAGGAGGAATATGGGGTCAAACTCTTGCCATCGTTTGGGAAAAGACGATGATCCCAAAAGATTTTCCCATTATGTCATACAAGGTGCCTCTCATGTCTTTGAAACTCGCCGTCTCCTTTGCCAAGACCCATGCCGCAACAGATGGCGTCGCTATTCTTCTGACCACCTCTGGCGCAGACAAGCCGGCAGGAGCTTCCGAGGTGGATCCAGCAGGGGTCTACTCGCGTGCCGCCAAAGCCGGAAAGTTCACCGGCAAATCTTTAGCCACGCTCGATATCGTCGCGCCCCATGGCTCGTCGCTCGATAGGATCGTTGTCCTCGGTCTCGGCAAGGGCGAGGCTTTGACAGCCCATGACTGGCTGAAGGCAGGTGGCGCTGCGACAGCAGCGCTCAAGGGTGCTGAAACGGTCGCCGTTTATCTTGACGCTCCCGGTGCCGAGATGTCGCCGAAGGCGGCTGCGGATTTCACCCTCGGCATGCTGCTGCGGGCCTACAAGTTCGACACCTACAAGACCAAGAAAAAGTCGGAAGATGAGGAAGACAAGGCAGGCAAGACGGTAAAGGTCACCATCGTCACGGCAGACGCGGCCGCCGCCAAGAAGGCTTTTGCCGAGGCCGAAGCGATTGCAGACGGCGTTAATCTTGCGCGCGATCTGGTCAATGAGCCCGCCAATATTCTCGGTCCACTCGAATTCGCTGCCAAGGCGAAGGAACTGGAGAGACTGGGTGTCGATGTCGAGATCCTCACCGAAAAGGAAATGAAGAAGCTTGGAATGGGCGCTCTGCTGGGCGTGGCGCAGGGCTCTGTTCGTCCGCCACGCCTCGTCGTCATGCAATGGAAAGGCGCCAAGTCGAAGGACAAGCCGATCGCCTTCGTCGGCAAGGGCGTCGTCTTCGATACCGGCGGCATCTCGATCAAGCCGGCCGGCGGCATGGAGGACATGAAGGGCGACATGGGCGGCGCTGCCGCCGTCACCGGCCTGATGCATGTGCTGGCAGCCCGCAAGGCGAAGGTCAATGCGATCGGAATTCTCGGCCTCGTCGAAAACATGCCCGATGGCAATGCTCAGCGCCCGGGCGATATCGTGACATCCATGTCCGGCCAGACGATTGAGGTGATCAATACCGATGCGGAAGGCCGCCTCGTGCTCTGCGACGCCCTGTGGTATTGCAACGACCGCTTCCAGCCGGCCTTCATGATCAATCTCGCCACCCTGACAGGCGCTATCGGCGTTGCTCTTGGAAACCTGCATGCCGGTCTCTTCTCCAATGACGACGACCTGTCGGAAAAGCTTCTCGCCGCTGGCCTGACGACCAACGAACGTTTGTGGCGCATGCCGCTCGGCAAGGAATACGACAAGCTGATCGACTCCAAGTTTGCTGACATGAAGAACACCGGCGGTCGCCAGGCGGGATCGATCACGGCGGCCCAATTCCTCAAGCGCTTCGTCAAGGATACGCCTTGGGCGCATCTGGATATCGCGAGCACGGCTATGGGCTCGCCGAACGATGAGATCAACCAGTCCTGGGGCTCTGGTTACGGCGTCCGCTTGCTCGATGAACTGGTACGGGTGAACTACGAATCGTGACCTTGGAGCCTGTGCGCCAAATGGCCGAAGTCCTGTTCTACCACCTGACGGAATCAAAACTGGAGGACGCTCTGCCTCCTCTTCTGGAAAAGAGTGTCGAACGCGGTTGGAAGGTTGCGGTGCAGACCCGCGATGCGGCGCGGCGCGACGCGCTCGATGCCCATCTCTGGACCTATCGCGATGAGAGCTTCCTTCCGCATGGAACGGACGAGGGGACGTCGCCGGACAGGCAACCGGTGCTGCTGACGGTCGAGCAAGACAACCGCAATTCGGCCAGCGTCCGTTTCCTGGTGGACGGCGCCGAGCCGCCCGAAGATCTCGCCTATGACCGTGTGGTCTTCGTCTTCGACGGCTACGACACCGAGCAGGTCGAGGGCGCGCGCGCACAGTGGAAGCGCCTCAAGGGCGAGGGGCATAGCCTGACCTATTGGCAGCAGAGCCCAGAGGGACGTTGGGAAAAGAAAGCCTGATCCACGACGCCTCCTGCCGCGCCCCGGAGCGCGGCGTCAGGGCATCATGATCGTCTTGCGCAAGAAGCTGTAACCCATGGCCGTGCGCCGTGCCATTTCGGCCGAGTTGCCGGCGCCGCCATGTCCGCCCGATCCGTATTCGTGAAACAAGGGGGTATGCCCGGCGTCTTCCAGCCGGAGCGCAAAGCGTCTGGCATGGGAGGGATGAACCCGGTCGTCATTGCTCGAGCTTTCGATGTAGATCGGCGGGTAGGCCTGCTCAGACGCCGGCTTGACCTGATGGAGCGGCGAGTAGCTGAGGAGATAGGCGCGGTCTGCCTCATCGTCCGGATTGCCGTATTCATCCATCCACGCCCGGCCTGCCGGAAACATGTGGAACCGCGTCATGTCGAGCACCGGCACGCGGCACCAGACGGCGCCGAAGTCGTCTGGGTAGCGTGTCAGCATGACGCCGGTCAGCAAGCCGCCATTGCTGCCGCCCGTGCAGGCGATCCGCGAGGGTTTCGAATAGCCGCGTTTCACGAGGTCGCGGGCGATGGCGACAAAGTCCTCGTAGGCCTTGTGACGGCCATGCCGCTTGACGGGTGTATGCCATTGCGGCCCGAGCTCCGAGCCACCGCGGATATAGGCCTGAACATAAGCGCCACCCTGTTCGAGGAAGCGACCCGTCGTGCCGGAATAGTGCGGGGCGAGCGATGCCGCAAAACCTCCGTAACCGTAGATCAGCACGGGTAATTGGCCCTCCGTCCAGGTTTTCGGCAGCACGAGATGGTAGGGCACCTTGGTGCCGTCTTCGGAAGTGGCTTCCTGCAGGTGGCTCGTCATACCCTCGGCATCGAAAAAGGCAGGCGAGGTGTCTTCTGCCACGAGAACGGGCGGCGTAGACACGGGCCGCCGGGCCTCGTCGGACAACGAGAGCGTATAGCGCGTCGGGGGCTTGAGAAAACCGGAGCCGATGACGGAGAGCGTATCGTCGCCCAAATGCAGGTCGGCATAGAGCGGCGTGAAGTAGAGCGCTTCGATCCCTTCCGGCAGGGAAATCCGCTGCGGCTCAGCGTCGGCTCTGGTCAGATCGAGCACGTAAAGCGATGGCGACAGGCGGTCGTCCACCGAGTAGACCGCAAAATTCCGCAGGAGCGAGAAATGATGCACGGCTCGCCCCGGTGCCGGCTCCACGAGAATGCGCCGCTCGGTCCCCAGCGGTTGATCGCCGAACGGTGTCAGCGCCTGAAGCACAAGGCTGCCGGACGGAACCTGTTCGTCTGTCTTGGCAAGCCAGAGAATATGGCTGTGATTGATGTCGAAGCCGATTTCCTGCGGCAAAGGCAGGCGGCGCGGAATACTATCCCCATTCTCGATGTTGAGGCTGAGCTTGCCGATCTCATGGTTCTCCATGAAGACACGGAACTGCCGCGTCTCAGGCCCTTCGTGGCCGCCGAGTGCGGGGTCGATGATGAAGCCGTAGCCGGTGACATCGGTCGAAGCCGCTTCGAACAGGATGCCCGCTTTTGCCGGCTCCTCGCCGCGCCGCAGTCGCCGTCCGACTCTCGGCCAACCAGACTGGGTGGCTGAGAAGGTGTCAATGGAGCCAAAGTAGAGGATCTCGTCACGGCTAAGCCATGAGGCCTGTGCTCGCACCGCCGGCGTATCGAAGCCGCCATCGACCACCTGTTTTGCTTCCAGATCGAATTCGAGAAAGCGAGTGAGGTCGGATCCGCCGTCGGACAGGCGCAGCAGGACCCGCGTCGGCTCGAAGGGGCAGGTGACGGAGCCGCCAAAGATCCAACGTTTTCCGTCTCGCGCACAGAAGGCGTCAAGATCGAAGACCGTCTCCCAGGGAGCATCGGCACGTGGGGCCTGCGTCGCGGGCAGCCGACGCAGAACCCCAAGCGGGTTCTCGCGCGAGCGGTTGAAGTCGAACAACCAGTTTCCGCGACGTGTCGGCACGATCAGCCTGTCCTGGCGCTCCATCATGGCCTGCAGCGCTTCGGCATCAGCCTGCATTTCAGGCGTCGCCAGTTTCTCTTCGGAAAGGTGGTTTCGCTCGGCGACAAAAGCCAGGGTGCGCGGATCGTCATCCTTTTCGAGAAAGAGATCCATGCTGCTGCTCCTGTCTTGTCCTGCGATTACGATCAGGCGAGGTCGGTGCGGCTGAAATCTGTGCCCACATAGAGGAGGGCTGCACCGGATGCCTTGGCCCCGGCATAGGAAAAGCAGTCGCCGAAATTGAGGCGAGCGGGATGACGACCCTTGCCATAACGCGAAAAGGCATCGAGCGCGGCCAAGGCGGTGTCGCGGGTGGCCGGGATGACCTCGGCGTTGAGTTCGACGAGGAACTCCATGATGAGGTTCGTCGCCTCATCCACGGCAATCTGCCGCCTGCCAGCCAATACGGTGGTCGCCTCAAAGATCACAGTCGGCGAAACGAAGAATTGTGTACCCGAGTTGGACAGGGACGCAGCGATCCGTTCGTATTCCGGTCCTTCGAGAAAATATTCGATGATAGCCGAGGTATCGAGGAACATCAGGTGTCGCCCCACATCTCGTCCAGAAACGCCTCTTGATCAAAGTCGGGATCGTCTGTCCCCATGGCTTGGTAGCGCTGTTTGATCTTCTCCAGGCGCTCGGCAAGCGAGGGGCGCTGCTCTTCCGCTTCTACGACGCGCTCCAGCGCCTGGCGGATCGCATCCGTCTTGGTCGGGGCCTTCAAGATCTTCTGCGCCTGCTCGGCGAGCTGGTTCACTCGTTCATCACGCACATAGAGCGGCATGGCTTCACCTCGTGAATATACGGTCTAAAGATAGAGTATATTCAGAGGTTCAACAAGGAAGGCCGGCTTCAGCCGGCCATGGCCTCTTCATACTCTGCCGAAAGCTCCAGCCACTGCTCTTCCGCAGCCGAAAGCTTGGCCGCTGCTTCGCCGCGCTGCTTGGCCTTTTCAGCCGCCTTGGCCGGCGCCTTCTCGTAGAGCGCAGGGTCGGCGAGTTCCTTGTCCAGGGTCTGAATCAAAGTCTCCAGCTTCTTCGTCAAAGCCTCGACTTCGTTGATCTTTTTCTTGAGCGGCGCAAGGCTCGCCCGCTTGTCGGCTGCGGCCTTGCGCTGCTCGGCCCTGTTGACGCTGTCGGCTCCTGTATCGCCCTTATCCTTTTCAATGGGCTTCTTGCCGGAGGCGATGATGAGCGAGCGATACTCTTCCATGTCGCCGTCGAAGCTGGTGACGGTCCCGTTGTTGACCAGCCACAGCCGGTCGACGGTCGCCTCGATCAGGTGACGGTCATGGGAAATCAAGATGACGGCGCCTTCGTAGTCGTTCAGCGCCTCGATCAGGGCCTTGCGGCTGTCAATATCGAGGTGGTTGGTGGGCTCGTCGAGGATCAACAGGTTCGGTGCGTGAAAGGCGGCAAGGCCCATCAGCAGGCGCGCCTTCTCGCCCCCGGAAAGATCCTTGGCGGCCGTCTCCATCTTTTCCGTCGCAAGCCCCATCTGGGCCACACGGGCCCGCACCTTGGCTTCGGGCTCCAGGGGCATCAGCCGGCGCACATGGGCGACCGGGCTTTCGTTCGGGATCAGGTCGTCAAGCTGGTGCTGGGCGAAGAAGCCGATCTTCAGGCTCGGGGCGGTCTTCAGCTGTCCACCCTGCGCCTCCAGGCGTCCCGAGATGAACTTGGCGAAGGTCGACTTGCCGTTGCCGTTCGAGCCCAGCAGCGCGATCCGGTCGTCGTTGTCGATGCGCAGGTTGAGGTTCTTCAGGATTGGCTTGCCCGGCTCGTAGCCGACCACGCCGCCGGAAATCGCAACGATGGGCGAGGCGGGCTGCTTTTCCGGCTTGGGGAAGTTGATCGGATGGACGTGGTCCTCGATGACGGCGGCCACCGTGCCCATGCGCTCCAGCGCCTTGATACGGCTCTGTGCCTGCTTCGCCTTGGTCGCCTTGGCGCGGAAGCGGTCGATGAAGCTCTGCAGATGCTTGCGTGCGGCGTCGTTCTTCGCCTTGGCCTTCATCTGCAATTCGTCGTTTTCGGCCTTCTGCCGCTCGAAGCTGTCATAGCCGCCCCGATAGAAGGTGAGCTTCTTCTGATCGAGATGGATGATCGAGTTGACGGCGGTATTCAGGAGATCCCGGTCGTGGCTGATGATGATGACGGTGTGCGGATAGCGGCGGACATAGTCCTCAAGCCACATTGCGCCTTCGAGGTCGAGATAGTTGGTCGGCTCGTCGAGCAGCAGCAGGTCCGGCTCGGCAAACAGCACGGCTGCAAGCGCCACGCGCATGCGCCAGCCGCCGGAAAACGAGGAGGCCGGTCGCAGCTGCGCCGCGTGATCGAAGCCGAGGCCGGAAAGAATGGTTGCCGCCCGCGCTTCGGCCGAATGGGCGCCGATGTCGGCAAGCCGCGTCTGGATCTCGGCGATGCGATGTGGATCGGTCGCCGTCTCGGCTTCGGCGAGCAGGGCTGCCCGCTCCTTGTCGGCCGCGAGCACGATCGAGATGAGCGAGTCTTCGGTCCCCGGGGCCTCCTGCGCCACTTGTCCGATGCGGGCGTTCTTCGGGATCGACACGGAGCCACTTTCGGACGCGAGATCGCCGGTGATAATACGAAACAGGGTCGACTTGCCCGCGCCGTTCTTGCCGACGAGGCCGGCCTTGGTGCCGGCCGGCAGAGAGACGCTGGCATGGTCGATGAGCAGGCGTCCGGCGATGCGGGCGGAGATGTCGGTGATCGTGATCATGGCTCTGGCTTTTGGCCGATGTCTCGGTCAAAGGCAAGCGGTCGACTGCCTCGACCATCCCGTCGTTACGCGACCTGTCGCGGTCCGGGCTTGTAGCCGATGATCGGCTGGCGCGGGTTCTGCCTGGCAAGCATTGTCGCGGTCTTGGCTATGGCGAGCCAACTGGCAGCATCGGCAGCCTCATGCGCCATCGCATGGCCAATCGCAAGCGGCAGCCCGCCGTGTTCCTGTGAGGCCTCGGAAGCGAAAACAAGATTGTTTTCAGCAGTCGTGAACAGCCGCTCGGCGATGACGTGCGCCTCGTCTGCATTAATGCCGTTGAAGATGAAGGCAAAGGTTTCGGCTTCGATCCGGGCAATGAAATCCTGCTTCTTGATCGCCTTTCGGAAGATGCCGGCCAGTCCCTTGATCAACTTGCCGACAGCATCCTCGCCATACTGGTGTTGCAGGCCGGCAAGATCAACGATCTCGATCAGCAAGAGGGCGCTCGGCTTTGCCGGGGATGCCGCCGCATGCACTTCTTCCAGCATCTGAAACAGGCTGATGCGGTTCGCAAGCCCGGTCAGATGATCTCGCGTCATCGCAGCTTGTGCTGCACGCATGGCCCTGTCTGCAGCCTGCAGGTTCTCCAGCCCCTCCGACACCCAGCCGGACAGTGCCGTCTCGGCCTTGACCATGTCCTTGGCAATCGAGGCAAGCAGATCGAGTTCACCGAGCAACTGGTCGATGCCGACAGTCATATCCTCGCGGATCGACCGGATCACGCCCTCTACGGAGTGTGTGAAAGCGCGTTTTTGGGTCAGACCAAGCGCCAGGTGATCGCTCATTGTGGTCAGCGTCTTCAGGGTCTCGCCCTGCAGGCGCTCGAGCGAAACACCGCAATGGCTGGAAATACGGTACTTCAGCCCGAGCTGATCGAGGGCCGCTTGCGATGGTCGGGAACCGAGCAACACAAGTTCGCGGCTAAGATCCGGATTGCTGCCTCCAAAGGCTTCATGCACCAGTTCGAAGTTGCGAGGGATCCCGGCGATCTGATGCTTCAGCATAAAGACCGTGATCTTCTGGAGATCGTCTGCGAGTCCGCTCATCAAGACCGTCCTGAAAATGCGATGAGTTGCGTTTAACCTGCACGATGTTTGATCCACGCCTGCAGGATGACGGTCTCCTAGCATGGCAGCCGATACGAAACTGTTAAGGCCAAGACGCGTGCTGGAGCTCGTGGCGTCCTTCCTTCATGGTCTATGCCCCTAAAGAATAAGGGCAGGTGATTGTTGCTTAATCATATTTTAGGCATGTGTGTATTAAAGCTGTCGCCTAAACCACTGTGGCCAAAGAGCTTTTGAGCCTTGGTCCCACAACCCGTAGGCTCCATGAAGTCGCTTATTCCCGTTGCCTACTTATCGCTTGCCGTTGCCGCCATTGCCGTCATCGTGGCGAGGCCATCTGGCCCCTTTGTGCTTGTCGTAACCTCACCCACAGCGGATGCGGCTGGCAGCATGGCCGTCATTGACCGTGCGGATGGTGCCTTCGTCTGGACAGGAAGGGTGCCCTGGATGTCGGTCGCATACTCGCAAGCACCGGATTTTCCTCAACGACTACTCGATGCGGGCGCTTTGCTCGTTATCAATCATGACCTGGCACTCGGTTGCCTCCAAGGAATGAATACATGAACGAACTGAAAAAGCTCCAAGACCGGGCCTCCTACGGCATCGTCGGATTGCTCTGGATCAACTTTGCTTTGATTCTCACCCGCAATCTGGTTCGCGATGAAGGCGTCGATTGGACGATGATCGTGGCAACCCTCATCCTGCTGGTGCCAGCCACCCTGGTTTGGACGCGGGATCGCACCGGTGCAACCACCCGTATGATCACCTCCATGGCCAATGCGGCGACTGTTGCCATCCTCGTCTTTGCTTTCCAGGGGTCGCCGCTGCAGATCGACCTGCACATGTATTTCTTTGCGAGCCTCGCCATTTGCGCCGCCTGGATCGACTGGAAGGCGATAATCGCCTACGCCGCGCTCGTCGCGGTACACCACCTGCTCCTTTACGTCGCCATGCCCTTGGCCGTATTCCCAGGCGATTCCGATTTCTCGCGCGTCGTCCTGCATGCTGTCGTGCTGATCGTGCAGAGCGTCGTCCTGATTGCCCTGACTTCAGCGGTCGTGAAGGCCTTCGATGTCTCCGACAAGGCGGTCGCGGAGGCTGTGGCCTCCGAGCGGGAGGCTGTTTCGATGGCAGATCACGCCCGCCGGACCGACGCTGCGGCAGAGGCCGAACGGAGCAGGCGCGAGGCGGAAAAGCGCCGGGAAGCGGAAGCCGTGGAACATGCAGTGGCAGAGCTGGCGACGTCACTGCAGAAACTGGCCGATGGTGATCTATCGTGCCGTATAGACACGGCATTTTCCGGCGCACTCGATGAACTGAGAACCTCCTTCAATACTTCAGTGCAGAAACTGGAAAGTGTCGTGTCACAGGTGGGGCAGGTCGCTTCTGTCATCCGTAACGGGACGGGCCAGATCGGCCAGGCCAACAATGATCTGTCTGCCCGAAGCGAACGTCAGGCAGTCTCGGTAGAAGAAACGGCGAGCGCCCTGTCCACCGTCGTGTCGACGGTCAAGGAAACGGCAATCGTGGCTGATTCAGTCGGGAAGCTCGTAAATCAGGCAAGAACCGGGGCAGAGCGATCGGGAACCATCGTGACCGATGCCGTCTCGGCGATGAGCCGCATTGAGCAGTCGTCGCAGTCGATTTCCAACATTATCGGCGTGATCGACGAAATCGCGTTCCAGACCAACCTGCTCGCCCTCAACGCCGGTGTTGAGGCCGCGCGAGCGGGCGAAGCCGGAAAGGGCTTCGCGGTTGTTGCACAGGAAGTGCGCGAACTTGCGCAGCGTTCGGCCAACGCCGCCAAAGAGATCAAGGCGCTGATCAACACATCCGGCGAGGAAGTCCGCCACGGAGTGTCCCTCGTTGATCAGGCCGGGGAGGCCCTCAGCACGATTGCCACGGAAGTTCAGGCGATTAGCCGCGAGATCAGCAAGATCATCGATGGAGCGAAAAGCCAAGCTCAGGGCCTTGCCGAAATCGACTCTGCTATCGGTCAAATCGACAGGAACACCCAGCAGAATGCCGCGATGGTCGAAGAATCGAGTGCGGCGATCCAGCAACTCGCGCAGGAGGCGACCACGCTCGATCAGTTGATGGCTCAATTCAAGATAGGGGCGAAGACGACTTACGCGACGCGCCGGGTGGCGTAACGTAAGAAACGGACGAGTTCCGGACGCAAAACATGGGGCTGCGCTCGTCGCAGCCCCATTTCTGTTTACCACTCCTGGCCTAGAGCCAGTTCCTGCCCTCGCTCCGCACGAAGTAGATGAGGTCGAGGCTGAGGCTCGGTTTGCCCATTCCGGTCAGCCCGGCATGCACCTGCCCGCGGTGATGGGTCTGGTGATTGAAGAAGTGGGTGAGCGCTGGCCAAAGCTTATGGCTGACGAGTTCCGGCGATGTGACCGGTGTGTAGGTGAAGTCACCGTCCAACTGCTCGGCCGTCAGGCCCTGGGCATACCGAACGATCCGCTCGTCTTCCTCCACCCGCGCTGAGCGCAGATCCTCGAAGCGGTCATAGGGGCGCTCGTTGAGTGCGGTTGGTTTTGGCCCTTCACCGGTAAAGCGGTTGAGCCAGATGCGGTCGGCGGTGAGGATGTGGCTGAGGGTCGCGAAGATTGACCCGAAGAAGGCGCCGGTGTCGTGGTGAAGCTCGCTCTCCGACAAGTCCGCGGCGGCGGCGTAGACGAGGCGGTTGGCCCAGGCGTTGTAAGCGGCGAGCATCTGATAGTTCTGCATGTTCTGCTCCTGAATGAGGTCCTCCCGCAGTCTAGCCTTCTTCGCTGCGAAAGGGGCTTATGGGTTCCATGAATAATCCTGATTTGCATACCGCCTTGGGATGGGCTTGTCTGGCAAGACACCAGGAGAAACGCATGTCGATCACGCTCTATTCGCTCTGTGGCACCGATGCCGCGCGCCCCTTCTCGCCCCATTGCTGGAAAGTTGTCATGGCTCTGCATCACAAAGGGCTTGCCTTCGAAGAGCGTCCTCTGGCCTTCACGGCGATCCCGGCGATTGAAGACGGCTTCTCGAAAACGGTCCCGATCCTGCGCGACGGCCAGGAATTGATCTCCGACAGCTTCCGCATCGCGCAGTATCTCGAAGATTCCTATCCGGAAGAGCCGAGCCTCTTCGGAGGGCAGGGCGGTGTCGCAGCCGCACGATTGGTGGAAGGTTATTCCCAGCATGTCGTCCATGGCGCGATCACCCGCATCGCGCTCATTGACATTCACGATATGCTGGCGCCAGCCGACCAGGCCTATTTCCGCAAGAGCCGGGAGGAGAGGCTCGGGCGGACATTCGAAGAAATGGCCGCCGGGCGCGATGCAGCAATCGCGGCCCTTCCGGCGGCGCTTCAGCCGCTTCGCCATATGCTCGCCTTCCAGCCCTTTGTCGGCGGCGCCACCCCGCTTTTTGGCGATTACATCCTCTTCGGCGCGCTCCAGTGGTTGCGGATCACCACGGGCTCCATCCACCTGCCGCCAGAGGACCCTGTGAGCCGCTGGTTCGACCGATGTCTCGACCTCCATGAAGGTATTGCGCGCGCCGTCGCCTGACGGCCAAAGGCGAAGCCATTGTGACGCTGTCGTGAAATTCGAGAACCCCTCTTGTCTTCGTGATTCGGGGCGGGTAGATACCGCCCACTTTCCCTGACAGACAAAAGGATGAGACAGATGGCGATCGAACGCACCTTCTCGATGATCAAGCCCGATGCCACCAAGCGCAACCTGACCGGCGCCATCACCAAGGTCTTCGAAGACAACGGCCTGCGCGTCGTCGCTTCCAAGCGCGTTTGGATGAGCAAGCGCGAAGCCGAAGGCTTCTACGCCGTTCACAAGGATCGCCCCTTCTTCGGCGAACTGGTTGAAGGCATGACCTCCGGCCCGACCGTCGTGCAGGTTCTCGAAGGCGAAAACGCCATCCTGAAGAACCGCGAGATCATGGGCGCCACCAACCCGGCCAATGCTGACGAAGGCACTATCCGCAAGATGTTCGCCCTGTCGATCGGCGAAAACTCGGTTCATGGTTCGGACGCTCCGGAAACCGCTGCCCAGGAAATCAAGTACTGGTTCGCAGACACCGAGATTGTCGGCTGAATCATGTCCTGAGGCATCAGCCTGAAGACATTCAATGAATTGATCAACCGGGGCCGAAAGGCTCCGGTTTTTCGTTGCGTGAGGAGCCGTGCAGCCAGCCGGCTCACACGCCGGGGCAGGTGGCTTCCTGCGCATAGTCCATTTTCCCGTCTGCGCCATAAACCTCCGGATTGGGTGTGTAGACCGGCCCGACCACCAGCGGCTTGCCCGGCAGGACCGTCTGGTCGAGGCTGGAGGTGAGGGTCGTGTCGATGCGTTGCAGAACGTTTTCCGATGCGTCGAGTATCTGGATCGAAATCGCGTAAGGCCTGTCCTTCACGACGCAATGCACCGGTGGGCTTTCAAGCGAAACCTTGTCCCAGAACGGAAAGATCTTGGTCCGGGTGACGATGGGGGCGCCGCCAGCGGGGTTCTCGAAACTTGCCTCGGCGAAACTCGGCTCCGGCAACGGCCCGTTTCGGGCGAGCGTCACGACATAGGTCGCCTGCGCCACACGGTAGTTGAAGATGAACACCTTGCCGGAGAGCTTGAGCGGCTCGTCGAGATCCTCTCTTTGGCAGCCTGTCATGCTGAAAAGCCCGATTACAAGGGCAGCGCCGATCGAGATCGCCCTCATGGCGAGACCTCCTTCTTCTTGCGATGATAGTGCCTTTGCGCCTTCACCCGATTGCCGCAGACGGCCATGTCGCACCAGGTGCGGCTGCGGTTTTTGCTGCGGTCGATGAACAGCCATCCGCAATTGCCACAGATCTTCATGCGTTCGGGCTGAGGCTCGCAGATCAGGCCGAGCGCGGAATGCACGGTCGCAGCCTCCAGACTGGTGTCATCAGGTGCGGCCCGTAATGCGGCGGCAGTCGCTTCCAGCAGCGCGGCAAGCTCCTCGCGGCCTGAACATCCAAGGACGCGATGCCGGAAATAGGCGTCGATCGCCTCCCTGAGTTCAAGAAACAGCGTTTCGTTTTCCGGCCGGACCGGTTTGAGTTCACCGAACCGCTGGCGCTCCGCCGAAAGCCGGGAGGCTGCCTCGGCAAAGGCTGCCAGTTGTTCTGGGACGGCGAAACGATCCCGCCGGGCGTCGGGTTCGTGCCGCAGGATGACGCTGTTGGCAACATCGAGTGCCAGAGCGCCGCCCGCGAAGCGATGGGGGGTCCAGGAAAAGGTCATGGATTCAATATAACTGGTAAAATGCTTTTTGACAGTTATAAAAAGCAGGTGGAGGAATGAATGGCCTACCTGCTGCAACAGCTCCTGAACGCCCTGCCGATGGCGAGCCTCTATGCCTGCCTCGCCTTCGGCTATGCACTTGCCTTTGGTGTGACGAAGCGGCCGGAGATCACCTTCGGCGCGCTGGTTGCCTTTGCGGGACAGGTCTGCCTCCTGTTCACCGAATACGCCTGGGCCAATCTCTACCTCGTCCTGCCGGCAGCGCTTGGCTTCGGCCTTGCCGCAGGCTTCGCTTACGCCTTGCTCGCCGGTCTTGGGAACGCCCGGTACGTGATGATGCCGCTGCACAGGCGGTCACCCAATGCCGTGATCGTCGCGTCGCTTGGCGTAGTGCTCATCCTCTCCGAGGGCGCGCGACTTGCACTCGAGACCCGCAGCCTTTGGCTGCCTCCAATCGGCCAGCACTTCTTGACCCTGTTGGAGGTCGAGGGCGTGGCGGTCGGTTTGACCCAGTTGCAGATCCTGCACATCGTGCTGATGGTCACGCTGGTCGCAATCGGCCACTGGTTCTTGGGGGTGAGCCGGGCAGGACGCCTCTGGCGGGCCGTCTGTCAGGAGCCGCTTGCGGCGCGGCTGGTCGGGGTCGACGCCGACAAGGTCTTCGTGCTCGCGCTGATGGCGGCCACCGCCTTCGCGGCAATCGGCGGGCTGTCCGCAACGGTCCTCTACGGGACGATGGATTTCGGTGCGGGATTGATGTTCGGGCTGAAGGTGGTGCTGGTCGCAGCCGTCGGCGGCTATTCGCGCCCCCTGAATTCGGCGCTCGGAGCGGCAGCCGTCGCCTTGGCCGAGCAGCTTTGGGGCGCCTACGGTCCGCTGATCTGGCGTGATGCGGTGATTATTTCTGCACTGGTCTGGCTGCTGGTCATCAGCCGCCGCGAACGGATCATTCCTTGAGCCAGCGATCCCGCGCGCAGTCGTCAGCATCCTTGGCCTCGACCCAGCCGCTGCTCGTGCCGTCCCGCCCATGCTCCTTCTTCCAGAACGGCGCGGAGGTCTTCAGAAAGTCCATGACGAAGTTCGCGCCATCGAAGGCTGCCTGCCGATGCGGTGCGGCAGCAATTACCAGCACGATCTGTTCCCCGGCGTCGATCCGGCCGAAACGGTGGATGGCGGTCAGGCCGAGCAGGGTGAAGCGCTCGATTGCCAGTTCAGCGATGCGGCGCATCTCCGCTTCTGCCATGCCGGGATAGTGCTCGAGTTCGAGCGCATCAAGCTTGCCCGCCTCGTCACGGCAGAGCCCGACAAAGGAAACGAGAGCGCCAACGTCCTTTCGCCCGTTTGTCAAAGCTCGCGCTTCGGCCGCCGCATCAAAATCGTCCCGCTGGACACTGATGGTGGGTAGGGGCTTGGCCATGACGGCTTGTCCTCCAGCAGGGGGTCAGCCGCCGGTCATCGGCGGGAAGATACCGATCTCGCGGGCACCCGCAATCGATTCATTGTGCTCGATATGCTCTTGGTTCACCGCCACACGGATCGCCTTCGGAAAGCGCAAAGCCTCCTCATAACCTTCACCGAGCGTCGCAAGCCAGGTCACGAGTTCACCAGCGGTCTTCACCTCAGCCGGGATCTCAAGTTCTTCCTCATCCTTGCCGATCCGCTCGCGGACCCAGGCGAAGTAGACCACCTTGACCATCTCAATCCACCATGTGCTTGGCGCCGGCGCGGAAATAGTCATAGCCGGTATAGATGGTCAGGATCGCCGCGATCCAGAGCAGCGTGATGCCGGCCTCGGTGGTGTAAGGCAGAATCTTGTCGCCCGCCGGGCCCGCCAGAAGGAAACCAAGCGCAAACATCTGCGCCGTCGTCTTCCACTTGGCGATACGCGTGACCGGCACGGAGACCTTGAGCGCGGCAAGGTATTCGCGCAGACCAGAAACCAGGATTTCACGGCAGAGAATGGTGATGGCAGCCCAGAGCGACCACCCGGCAATGGTACCATCGGCGGCCATCAGCAGCAGCACCGAGGCAATCAGCAGCTTGTCGGCAATCGGATCGAGCATTTTGCCGATGTTCGAGGTCTGGTTCCAGATCCGCGCCAGATAGCCATCGAGATAGTCTGTGATCGAAGCAGCCACGAAGATGGCCAGAGCCGACCAGCGGGCGAAATCGGAACTCTGCAGCCGGCCTTCCAGGAAAAAGCACACGACGATCAGCGGCACGGCAAGGATGCGGGCGTAGGTGAGAAGATTGGGAATATTATATGCGCGCGAAGCCATGATGCCCTGTCTGTGAATTCTGGTGCTTCAGGAGATGTGATGGTTTTCAGTCGTGGCCGTCAACATAGGAATTTTGAACGGTCTTTTCGAGCCTTTCGACGCGGGATGCGGCGTTTCCGTGTCAATCGCCGCTGCTTTCATGGAAATGGTTGTAGATCAGCCGTGCGACGGCCTCGGAAATGCCCTCGACAGCCATCAGGTCGCTGACCGCGGCGCGAGACACGGCCTTCGCCGTACCGAAATGCTGCAGCAGCGCCCGCTTGCGAGTCGGGCCGATGCCGGAGATCTCGTCGAGCGGGTTTTTCACCATCTCCTTCTTGCGGCGCGCCCTATGCGAACCGATGGCAAACCGGTGCGCCTCGTCGCGCATCCGCTGGATGAAATAGAGCACCGGGTCACGCGGCGGCAATGTGAAGTCCGGCTTGCCATGGACGAAGAAGCGCTCACGCCCAGCGTCGCGATCGACACCCTTGGCGACCCCGATCGCAATCACGCTGTCGGTGATGTCGAGCTCGTCGAGGATCTTGCGCACCGCCGACATCTGCCCCTGACCACCATCGATCAGGATCACGTCCGGCCAGGCGGGGAAGGCGGCGTCGGCACTGTCTTCCGGCGCGACACTCCGGTCCGGCTTGCCCTCTTCCTTGAGCAGGCGGGAAAACCGCCGGGTCATCACCTCCCGCATCATGCCGAAGTCGTCGCCCGGCGTGATGTCGGTCGATTTGATGTTGAACTTGCGATACTGGCCCTTCACGAAGCCTTCCGGCCCGGCGACGACCATGCCGCCCACGGCATTCGTGCCCATGATATGCGAGTTGTCGTAGATCTCGATGCGGCGCGGCACGTAGGGCAGCTGGAAGGTCTCGGCGAGCCCGGCCAGCAGACGGGATTGCGAGGCCGTCTCGGCCAGCTTGCGGCCATGGGCCTCGCGGGCATTGGCGCTCACATGGCCGACGAGATCCTTCTTCTCACCCCGCTGCGGCACGCTGATCGAAACCTTGTGCCCCGCCTTTTCGGAAAGTGCTGTCGCCAGAAGGTCCTGCTCCTCGACCTCTTCGGACAACAGGATCAGCCGCGGAACCGGCTTGTCGTCGTAGAATTGCGCCAGGAAGGAATTGAGCACTTCCGCTGCGCTGAGCTGCGGGTCGGCCTTGGGGAAATAGGCCTGGTTGCCCCAGTTCTGGCTGGCGCGGAAGAAGAAGACCTGGATGCAGGAGAGGCCGCCCTCGTGGTGAATGGCGAAAACATCCGCCTCCTCGACGCCCGCCGGATTGATGCCCTGATGGCTCTGGACATGGGAGAGGCCCGCCAGGCGGTCGCGGAACACGGCGGCGCGCTCGAAGTCGAGGTCTTCTGCGGCCTCATTCATGGCGCGCGCCATGGCTTCCTTGACGTTCTGGCTTTTGCCCGAGAGAAAGTCCTTCGCCTCGCGCACCAGACCGGCATAATCCTGATCGCTGATCTCATGCGTGCAGGGACCGGAACAACGCTTGATTTGATAGAGAAGGCAGGGACGCGTGCGGCTCTCGAACACGCTGTCGGTACAGGTGCGCAGCAGGAAGGCCCGTTGCAGCGAGTTGATCGTGCGCCCGACCGCACTGGCCGAGGCGAAGGGGCCGAAATAGTCGCCCTTGCGGGCTCGTGCGCCGCGATGCTTGTAGATCGCCGGCGAGCGGCTGTCACCGGTGATCAGGATGTAAGGGAAGCTCTTGTCGTCGCGCAGCAGCACATTGTAGCGCGGCCGCAGGCGCTTGATGAGGTTCGCTTCGAGCAGCAGCGCCTCGACCTCGGTGCGGGTCGTCACGAATTCCATGTGCACGGTCTCGCGCACCATGCGCGACAACCGGTTCGAATGCACGCGGCCCTGCGCATAATTGCTGACCCGCTTCTTCAGGCTGCGGGCCTTGCCGACATACATGACGTCGCCGTCCTTGTTCAGCATCCGATAAACGCCCGGAGCATTCGGCAGGCGCTTGACGAACTCGCCGATCAGTTCGGCGCCGGTCAGCCCTGTTTCATCAAGCCCGTCGACATGCCAATCGATCTCGACGCCAGGGCGGGAGGCCTCGACCTCGACCACGCTGTCTTCGTCGTCCTCTTCCGTGCCATCATAGAGTATGCCGCCATCAGGCAGCTTTCCTCCATTCATTCAGTGATCTCCGTGCCATGCCAAATCAGATGTTGGCCTCCATCCAAGGCGATCATTTGGCCGGTGATCGACGGCGTGTCAAAAAGAAAGCGGATAGTGCGGCCGAATTCGTCGAGTGAGGGCCCGCGCTTCAGGGGAAGACTTGCTACCTGCGCCTGGAAGTCGGTCGGCGTCTGCCGATCCGAGATCAACGTCGGGCCAGGGCCGATGGCGTTGACGCGCACCCGCGGCGCGAAAGCCTGAGCCAGCGTCTTCGTCGCTGTCCAGAGTGTCGATTTGGACAGTGTATAGGAAAAGAAGGTGGGTTTCAGCGCCAGAACCCGCTGGTCGATGATATTGACGATCAGGCCCGACTGGTCCTCTGGCAGGCCGTTGACGAGTGCGCCACTCAGGATGGCCGGTGCACGCACATGGAGATTGAAGTGCCGGTCGAATGTCGCAGCGTCAAATGCGACGGCACTGTCGTCCTCGAAAACAGAGGCATTGTTGACGAGCAGTCCGATCGGCCCGAATGCGGCTGTCGTGCGCGCCATGAGCGCCTCGATCTCGGAAATGTTACCGAGATCGGCCTGCACGGCGATCGCGCGCTTTCCCTCGGATCTTAAATCCCGCGCGACCGATTCCGCAGCCTCGATCGAGTTGTTGGCATGCACTGCGACGGCGAAATCATGTGCTGCCAAGTCTTCGACGATGGCTCGACCAAGTCGTTTTGCGGAGCCGGTGACCAGGGCCACCTTGGGAATGCGGTTTTGCATGGGAAGACCTTGCGTCGTCAGGGTTGGTGCGCTGCATATATGGCGCCGACGCGATATTTAAACAGCGATATATGAAATCTTGCGCCGCGTTCAACTGGAGAGGTGATAAGTAGACATCAAGAATAACTTTGAACGGTGCTCAAGTATTTCTGTAAAGGGTCTGTTATGGTTAATGAATCGTTTGTGTCAATTAAGCAACGTCCCGTTTTGGTCACTGCTGTGCCATAATGAATTCACATTTTGGCTCTTTCATTTCCTCAATTGCCCGCCAAATAGACATTCGGAACGGACAAGCAATACCCATTAACGTTCAGGCCGCCGTTGGTTCTTAGTGAAGTGCGGCCCGGAACCGAAAGGAGACTAACATGCGTACCCTCAAGATCATGCTTCTGGCATCCGCCACCACCGTCGTCGCTTTCGCCGCTCAGGCTGCTGACGCCATCTACCAGGCACCGGAAGCCCCGATGGCCACAGAATCCTACTCGGCGCCGGCCGGCAACTGGTCGGGTGCCTATGTTGGCGGTGGTCTGACCTACGACTTCGGCAAGTTCACCGGTTCGACCGATGGCCGTGACGCCAAGGACATCGGCGGCACCATCTACGGTGGTTACAACATGCAGAGCGGCTCGATCGTCTACGGTGCCGAAGCTGACATCAGCTACAACGGTGAAGACGGTTCGGCTGGTAGCCAGGCTCCTGTTAGCTCTCTCAAGGGCACCCAGGGCGTCAACGGCTCGGTCCGCGGTCGCGTGGGTTACGACCTGAACCCCTTCCTCGTCTACGGTACGGCCGGTGTGGCTGTTGCCAACCACGAACTTGAGGGCGGTGGCACGAATGACGAGAAGCTGGCAGCCGGTTACACGGTTGGCGCCGGTGTCGAAACCTTCGTCACCGACAACATCACCGCTCGCGTCGAATACCGCTACAGCGACTACCAGAAGCGCGACTTCAACCTCGGTAGCTCGACCATCTCGCGCGGCTTCGACGACCACTCGGTCAAGGTCGGCATGGGTGTGAAGTTCTGATCACCCCGATCATCGAATGAGGAAAAGCCGGGCATCGTCCCGGCTTTTCTGTTTCTCGTCCTTGTAGCAGATCAGGCCTTCGGTCTGAGGGCCGGGTAGGGCTCGAAATGCTTGGCGAATTTGGCCGGCCATTCGGTGAGCGCTGCACGACCATTTTCCCATTCCCCTGGAAAGCGCAGCATAAGGTAGCCAAGTGTGGCCGCGAGCGCGAAATGACCGCCATGCAGCTTTTTGCCGATTTTCGGCAGGTTCTTGTCGAGATGATCAAGGCTGCGATTGATCTTGGCCCATTGCCGGTCGATTACATCCTGGCTCACCAGTTCAGGCGGCCGGAAGCGCTTCTCGTAGACAATCGCAAGCAGGCAATCGCTGATGCCGTCGGCCAGAGCCTCCAGAACTTCCGCTTCGGTCCGCTTTTCGTCCTTCTTCGGGTAGAGCCGCTTGTCGCCGATCCGGTGCAGATAATGCATGATTGCCCGGCTGTCGAAGATGGCAGTACCGTCGTCGGTGATCAGCGTCGGAATCTTGCCGAGAGGATTGACATCCAGAAGTTCCGGCGGGTTCTCCGCCGTATTGACCCGGACTTCCTCCCATTCGGTGCCGAGATGGCGGGCCGCCATCCGGACCTTTGAGGAATAGGGTGAGGCGGGCGCGAAGAGCAGCTTCATGACGGTTTCCTGTGGCTCTCGTTGCGGGGTCAGCGCGTGGGCGGGATGACGATCTCGGAGCGGCGGCAGGACCGGCTGTCTACCTCCGGACAGGCGCGGAAGCCGAGCGACCGGTCCAGGCAGATCCGGACCTCATCGACTCTCTCCCTATCACAGGTCACCGCCACTGCCGAGCGGCTGAGCCCCGGGTTGCTGCGGATGAAGGCGGATTCGACCGCCTGGGGTGAGGTCCTGGTTTCGCTCCCGCGCACCAAGAGTTCCGGCGGAATGCGAATGGTGTCATGGGCTTGGCGCACGAGTTTGAAGTAATCGCTCATGCCGAGACCGGAGCAGGAGCCATGCTTGCGCCACTGGTGACCGATCAGTCCCATGCTCGGCATGATGTCGATGACCATGCGACCGACCCGTTCCGGCACGCGACTTCCCTCTGGTGTCGGGCAGTTCTCCGGCCAGCCGCTCTCATTCTGGGGCCACAGCCCGTGCACGACCCAGCCGAAGTCCTTGTCCTCCCCGCATTGTTCGCGGTTGCGCCCCGCAGCCTCGCTGTCGCAGAAGGTCGGCGACCAGGACAGGGCCAGCACATAGAAATCGAAGCCCTGGCCCAGGGGAACATCCCTTGGTGGCGCCGTCGGTGCTTGTGCCTTGTCCGGCTGCGCCGGGGAGGAGGGCGCCTCGGAGGTGTTAGGCGGGACGGCTCGATCCGCAGGTCCGTCGTTCGGCAGCAAGCTGTAGGCTGCTGCAGCCGCGAGCATCAGGCCAAGGGCGATGAAGCCGGTATAACGTCCCATCGCGCCCTCCGCTCACTCTTCCCCGCGCAGCCAGAAGCAGCGATGCGAGGCGTAACGATCTTGCGCCATCAGCCGCTTGAGCTCGGGAAGTGCGAGATGCAGTTCGTCCTTCAATGTGAAGGGCGGGTTGACGATGATGAGACCGGTGCCGGACAAGCCCGTCTGCTCGCGGTCGCTCTTCACGTGCAACTCGGCGCAGAGCATCTTCGGGATTTCCAGCGCCTGAAGCGCCTCGTGGAATTCCTTGATCGGCGCACCTTTCTTGATCGGATACCAGAGGCAATAAACGCCGTTGGCAAAGCGCCGATGCGCCTTGGCGAGCCCGTCAACCAGCCGCTCATATTCGCCTTCCTTCTCGAAGGGCGGATCGACCAGCACGATGCCGCGCTTTTCCTTCGGCGGCAGATGGGCATTCAGCGTCAGCCAGCCGTCGAGTTCGGTCACGCGCACCTGGAAATCGCCCTCGAACAGACGCGACAGCGCGCGAGAATCCTCAGGATGCAATTCCATCGCCGAGAGGCGATCCTGCGGCCGGAAGAGGTCGCGCGCCAGCTTCGGCGATCCGGGATATTTCTGCAGCGGTCCGCCGGTCTCGCGGTCCGGATTGAGCGCCTTCACCGCGTCCAGATAGGGCGCCATGATCTCGGCCACCTTCTCTGGCAGCTCGGCGTCGATCACCTTGCCGATCCCTTCGAGCCATTCGCCGGTCTTCTGCGCTTCCTCCGACGAGAGGTCGTAGAGGCCGATACCGGCATGGGTATCCAGCACGCGGAACGCCTTGTCCTTTTGCTGCAGATAGACGATCAGCCGCGAGAACACGAGATGCTTCAGGACATCGGCAAAGTTGCCCGCGTGATAGATGTGGCGATAATTCATGAAGGCTTCCGATGGCAGTGATGATTTCTTTGAATGGGGCTTTTGAGCGTTCCGGCCATGGCCTATAACGGCCCCATGAACATCCAGAGCCCCATCCGAAACCGGTCGCTTGGTCATACGGCCTGTCCGCATGACTGTCCATCCACCTGCGCGCTTGACGTCGAACTGACCGAGGACGGCCGCATCGGTCGGATGCGCGGGGCAACGGAGAACAGCTATACGGCGGGCGTCATCTGCGCCAAGGTCGCGCGTTATGCGGAGCGGCTCTATCATCCCGACCGGCTGATGAAGCCGGTGCGCAGGGCAGGGGCCAAGGGTGCGGGGCAGTGGCAGGATGTCACCTGGGAAGCCGCCCTCGACGAGATCGCCGACGCTTTCGTCAAGGCCGAACAGCGGAACGGGTCGGAAGCTGTATGGCCATACTTCTACGCCGGCACCATGGGGCTCGTTCAGCGCGATTCGATCGAGCGCCTGCGCCACGCGAAGAAATATTCCGGCTTCTTCGGTACGATCTGCACCAACATGGCCTGGACCGGCTATGTCATGGGCACCGGCACGCTGCGCGGTCCTGACCCGCGTGAAATGGCCGTCTCCGACTGCGTCGTGATCTGGGGCACCAATGCGGTCGCCACCCAGGTCAACGTGATGACCCATGCGATCAAGGCGCGGAAGGACCGTGGCGCCAAGATCTTCGTCATCGACATCTACGACAATCCGACGATGAAGCAGGCCGACATGGCCCTGATCCTGAAGCCCGGCACGGATGCAGCTCTCGCTTGCGCCGCCATGCATGTCGCCTTCCGCGATGGTTATGCCGACCGCGCCTACATGGCGAAATTCGCCGATGATCCGGCGGGTCTCGAAGCGCATCTGAAAGACAAGACGCCGCAATGGGCATCCGCCATCACCGGCCTCTCGGTCGAGGAGATCGAGGCCTTTGCCCGTCTCGTCGGCCAGACGCAGAAAACCTTCTTCCGCCTCGGTTACGGCTTCACCCGCAGCCGCAATGGCGCCGTCTCCATGCATGCCGCCCTGTCGCTCGCGACCGTGCTCGGCTCCTGGCAATACGAGGGCGGCGGAGCTTTTCACTCGAACAGCGACATCTTCCAGCTGAACAAGGCGGAGCTGATGGGCACGGCCATGGTCGACCCCGAGATCCGCATGCTCGACCAGTCGCAGATCGGTCGCGTCCTGACGGGAGACGCGGAAGCGCTACGCCATCGTGGCCCGGTCGACGCGCTGATCATCCAGAACACCAATCCGGTGAATGTCGCACCAGAGCAGCGCTTGGTGAAGCAGGGCTTCCTGCGCGACGACCTCTTCGTGGCCGTGCACGAGCAGTTCATGACCGAGACCGCGGAACTGGCCGATATTGTCCTGCCGGCTACCATGTTCGTCGAGCATGACGACATCTATCGCGGCGGCGGACAGAGCCATATCCTGCTCGGCCCGAAGCTCGTCGATGCGCCACCCCTGGTGCGCACCAATCTCTTCGTCATCGAGGAACTAGCCAAACGTCTGGGCGTTGCCGACCGCCCGGGATTTGGCAAGACCGAACGCGAACATATCGAGCGCATGCTCTACATCAGCGGTAAGCCGGATTTCGACACGCTGCTCGAGGACAAGTGGCTCGACTGTCAGCCGGCCTTCGAGGACGCACATTACCTCAAGGGCTTTGGCCATCCCGATGGCAAGTTCCGCTTCAAGCCGGATTGGGAGAATACGCCCGCGCCGAACAAGCCGCCGGCAAGGCTCGGCTCGCTGGGGCCTGTGAAGCAGCTTCCCGTCTACCCCGATCAGGTCGACCTGATCGAAGTGGCCGATGCCGAACATCCCTTCCGGCTCGCGACCTCGCCGGCGCGCAATTTCCTGAACTCGACCTTCGCCGAGACCAAGACCTCGCGCGACAAGGAGGGGCGTCCGGAAGTCATGGTGAACCCCGCAGATGCCCTGAGCCTCGGCCTTGCCGATGGCGATGTCGTCCGCCTGGGCAATGTCAGGGGAGAGCTCCGCATCCATGCCAGGATCACCGACGCCGTGAAGCCGGGCGTACTGGTGGCCGAGGGCCTGTGGCCGAATAAGGCGCATCTCGATGGCGAAGGGATCAATGTCCTGACCGGTGCCGACCCGGCAGCCCCCCATGGCGGCGCCGCCTTCCACGACAATAAGGTCTGGATGAGAAAAGCCTGAAGATATGAGCATTTTTGACAAGGCCCGGATCGCGATCCTGGAAGACAAGACGCTGTGGAAGGGCTGGAGCCACCTGCGCGGCATAACCTTCGACTTCTTCCGCGAGGGCAGGGCACCGCATCGCCTGACCTGGGAAGTTTTCGACCGCCGCAATGCCGCAGCGATCCTGTTGCACAACATCGAACGCGACACCGTCACGCTGGTACGTCAGTTGCGCATCGCAGCGCATCTTAGCGGCGAATATCCGTACCTTCTCGAAACGCCCGCCGGCTTCATTGATGACGGCGAGACCGCGCTGCAGGCGGCGCTTCGCGAGGCACGCGAAGAAACGGGTTTCCAGATTGCCCGGGCCACACCCGCCTTCGCCGCCTTCATGTCGCCCGGCTCCGTGACCGAAAAGCTCCACGGTTTCTACGCGGCCGTGACGGATGCCGAGCGTGTCGCCGAGGGCGGCGGGCTGGACGACGAGCACGAGGACCTCGAGGTCATCGAACTCAGCTTCGCCGAGGCGCTGGAGATGGTTGAGGCTGGCGAGATCATCGACGCCAAGACGATCATGCTCCTGCAATGGGCGGCATTGAGGCGGAGCGGCAAGAGCGACTAAAAGGTGCCTTTGACGCCAGCCGAAATCGTCAGCGACTGATACGAGGCAGCCGCGGAATCTTCGAAGTTGGCTGTCGCGCCAGTGATAGTGTCGCGCTCTTCTCTGTCTCCTCGGGTCTTGAAGATTTTCTGGAAATTGCCGGCAACATAGAAGGCTGTTGACGGAAGGAACTGATAGTCCGCGCTTATAGCTGCACCCATCATCGGCGCGACGTACATGTCTTGGCTGAACCGTAGGTCTCGCATCCAATGATCATCGACGTCCTTATACCCGAAGCTGGCGCCACCGCGAAGGGTGCCCGACAGCTTGAACTTTCCAATCTGCTGCTCGGCATTCGCACTGAGGAAGAGCGTCGGAATGCGCTGCTCATAGGTGATGGCTTTTTCGCCATCGGCAAAATTGCCGACGGTGTCGTGCAGCGTGACATCGGTATAGATGTAGCTGCCGCCGCGCGCGGTCCATTTGACATTCGTGTAACCGACGCCGCCGCCTAGACCAATTCGCGTTGATGCGGTGTCGATGACCGCTCGGTCAGCTTCGATCAGCAGGTTGATGTAGCGATCGAGTTTGGTATCGGGGTGGATCGACTGATCCGTCCAGCCGGAAGAGCTGTAATCAACCCAGTCGCGGTCTTCCATGTGCCCGTTGCCGCCAAGGCCGACATCGATCTGGCCCTTAATCCGCCAGTCGTGGCCGAGCTCCATCTGGGCGCCAATTGTGCCAGTCTTAACGCCCTTGCTTTCCCAGTCTAGCTGGCTGAGTTTGTGGCCGCCATCATAGACATATTCGCCGGCCTTGATGTTGGCGATGCCGACGCCTGCGAAATAGGTGACATCGCCCGATCCGCCGGAGACAAAGCCATCCTGGGCGGAAAGGGGAACGGCAGTGATCAGTATTCCGCCGAGAGTGACGCTGAAAAATGTCTTTGAAATAAGCATAGGACGAACCTTGACGTTGAAGTAAGTCAGGGTTGCATTGCTATGGTTAAAATAATGCTATCGGTTGCCGTAAAAGCGTATGAATGCGCCCACGTCTCAGGCGCTGATCAGCGTCGCCGATGCATCAGTCTCAGAGCGAAGCCGCTCGACGCTGCCATCGGTGCGCATGGTGACACTACCCGATGCCACGAGCTTCAAGGCGAGCGCATAGGTTTGATGCTCGACGGTGAGCACCCGTGCCGCAAGCGTCTCCGCCGTATCATCGATAAGCACCGGCACGACAGCCTGCGCAATGACTGGCCCTTCATCCATGCCTTCGGTGACGAAATGCACGGTGCAGCCCGCCACCTTCATGCCGGCATCGATTGCCCGCTGATGCGTGTGCAGGCCGGGGAAGAGCGGCAGCAGGGAAGGGTGGATGTTGAGGATCCGGCCCTCATGCGGACGGATGAAATCGCCGGAGAGCAGCCGCATGTAGCCAGCAAGACAGATCAGGTCGGGGCCGACCTCGGCGAGTGCCGCAAGAATTGCCGCTTCGTGCTCGGCCTTGGAGCCATAGCTTTTCCGCTCGAAAACGCGTGTCGGAATGCCGAGCGCTTCTGCCTTTGTAAGCCCACCGGCCTCCGGCTTGTCGGAAAAGACCGCGACGATTTCGGCCGGGTAGTCAGCCGCCTCGCAAGCCTTGGCCAGCGCCAGCATGTTCGACCCGCCGCCGGAGATGAAGGCGACGACGCGTTTGCGTGGTCCGCTCATAGGGCGAGCGTACCCTTGTAGGTGACGCCATGCGCACCCTCTTCGCGGGCAATCATGCGACCCAGACGGGCAACGGTCTCGCCTTCGGCTTCCAGCACCTTGGTAACCTCCTCCACCTTCTCGGCGGAGACCACAACGATCATGCCGATGCCGCAGTTGAAGGTGCGCAACATCTCGTTCTGGGCAACGCCGCCGGTCTTGGCGAGCCAGGAGAAGACAGCCGGAACCTGGAAGGAGGAGAGATCGATTTCCGCCGCGAGATGCTTCGGCAGCACGCGCGGAATGTTTTCCGGGAAGCCGCCGCCGGTGATATGGGCGAGCGCCTTCAGCGATTTGGTTTCCTTGATCGCCTTCAGAAGCGGCTTCACGTAGATGCGGGTTGGCGTCAGGAGTGCTGCACCCAGCGACTTGCCCTCGGCAAACGGAGCCGGCGCATCCCAGGCAAGGCCCGAGAGTTCGACGATCTTGCGCACCAGCGAAAAGCCGTTGGAATGCACGCCCGAGGACGAGAGACCGAGGATCACATCGCCTTCGGCGATGTCACCTGCTGGCAGCAGTTCGCCGCGCTCGGCTGCCCCGACGGCGAAACCGGCGAGATCGTAATCGCCCTTGGAATACATGCCCGGCATTTCGGCGGTCTCGCCGCCGATCAGCGCGCAGCCTGCCTCGCGGCAGCCGGCAGCAATGCCCTGGACGATTGCCGCACCCTGATCGGGATCGAGCTTGCCGGTGGCGAAATAGTCGAGGAAGAGCAGGGGCTCCGCGCCCTGGACGACGAGATCGTTGACGCACATGGCGACGAGATCGATGCCGACGGTGTCGTGGATATTGGCGTCGATTGCGATCTTCAGCTTGGTGCCGACGCCGTCATTGGCGGCCACCAGGATCGGGTCCTTGAAGCCGGCAGCCTTCAGGTCGAAGAGCCCGCCGAAGCCGCCAATCTCGCCATCCGCACCCGGACGGCGGGTCGACTTGACCGCCGGCTTGATCTTCTCGACCATCAGGTTGCCTGCGTCGATGTCGACGCCCGCATCGCTATAGGTCAACCCGTTCTTGCCAGCCTGGCTCATGCCTGCCTCCGATCCTGCGAGAATTTCGGCTGGCCATGGCATGAAGAGCCGTCAGATGCAAGCTGCGAGCCGGAGAAGCGCACGATTTCCCGGCCATTCTCCGTGGTGATCGCCTCTTGTCGTCGCCGTTGGGGTGGGAGTTCTTGACCAAGGCTTGCACGCTAACCTATCTCCTATGACGGCAGCGCAACATTCGAGGCTCGCCGGCTGACCCTGGCCTGACGGCAAACGACGGAATGGAAACGGACATGGCTCGCTACATCAGTGCAATCGGCCTGCGTCGTCAGGTCCTCTTCTGGCTTCTGGCGCTTGCGGTCTTCATCGCCTTCCTCATGCTGTTCTCGTCGATCCTTCTGCCCTTCATCGCCGGAATGGCACTCGCCTATTTCCTCGATCCGGTCGCCGACCGGCTGGAGCGGATCGGTCTGAGCCGCCTGATGGCAACGGTGGTGATCCTCGTCTCCTTCGTCGTGGTTTTCGTGCTCTCGCTGATGATCATCATTCCGGTGCTCGCCAGCCAGCTGAACGAGTTCATCCAGCGCGTGCCAGGCTACGTCACCCAGTTGCAGACCTTCATCGCGACGTCGAACGCTTCCTGGCTGCCGGATTGGGTGGATGGCCAGATGGGCACGATCCGCGAGAACTTCTCCCGCTATCTGAGCGAGGGCGTCGGTTTCCTCGGCACGTTGGTCGAACAGATCTGGAATTCGGGCAAGGCGCTGCTGGATATCGCGTCGCTGCTCGTGGTCACGCCGGTTGTCGCATTCTACCTGCTGCTCGACTGGGATCACATGATCGAAAAGGTCGACAGCTGGGTGCCCCGCAATCAGCTTGGCACCGTACGTCAGCTTGCAACCGAGCTCGACAATACGATCGCCGGTTTCGTCCGTGGCCAAGGCTCGCTCTGCCTCATACTCGGGGTTTTCTATGCCATCGCGCTCTCGGCGGCGGGTTTGAATTTCGGTCTGCTGATCGGTTTCTTCACCGGGATGATCAGCTTCATTCCCTATGTCGGCTCGACCGTCGGGCTGCTCCTGTCGCTCGGTGTGGCGCTGGTCCAGTTCTGGCCCGATTTCATCTGGATCGGCGTAATCGCCGGCATCTTCTTCCTCGGCCAGTTTCTGGAGGGCAACATTCTCCAGCCCAAGCTCGTCGGCAAGAGCGTTGGCCTGCACCCCGTCTGGTTGATGTTTGCGCTGTTCGCCTTTGGCGCGCTGTTCGGCTTTGTCGGAGTTCTCGTTGCCGTACCTGCAGCCGCAGCTGTCGGTGTGCTTGTTCGCTTTGCGATCTCCCGCTATCTTGAAAGCGATCTCTATTACGGAACTTCGGTCGTCATCGCACCACCATCCTCCGCCGGCGAGATCGCACCCCCAAGCTCCAGAGACGTGCCCGAGGCATGAATGACTGACGCCAAGATGGCCGCTGAGAAACGCGGAGCCGCCGAGCAATTGCCGCTTGCCTTCGAACATGGGGCTGCCACCGGTCGCGACGATCTGCTCGTATCCGAACGCATGGCCGCAGCCGTGTCGATCGTCGATGCCTGGCCCAACTGGCCATCCCCGGTGGTGATCCTGACGGGGCCGGAAGGCTCGGGAAAGTCCCATCTCGCGCAGATCTTCAGGGATACCAGTGGCGCCAAGGATATCGTGCTCCAGCCAGGCGAGGGCGCTTCGCAGGCGGCAGCAGCCGGTCCGGTTCTCTTCGAGGACGCCGACCGCAACGGTTTTGATGAGGTTGAACTCTTCCACGTCATCAATGCCGTGCGCCAACACGGCACGACGCTGCTCCTGACGTCCCGCAGCTTTCCGCCCTCATGGAATGTGAAGTTGCCGGACCTGAATTCGCGTCTGAAGGCAGCGACGGTCGTCGAGATCGGAGCGCCGGACGAAGAGCTCCTCGGCCATCTGATCACCAAGCTGTTCGCCGACAGACAGCTTTACATCGATGACAAGATCGTCGGCTATATCGTGAGCCGCATGGAGCGGTCCTTTCTGGCGGCGCAGGTCGTCGTCGATCGCATGGACAAGCTGGCACTGGCGCGCCGCGCCAAGATAAGCCGCAGTCTCGCTGCGGAGGTTCTTGAGACGCTGGAGGCAGCGGACGGTCGCGAGTAGTCGTCACAGAACTGTCGTTAAGCTGTTATAATGCCAGCAACGATAACGGGGGCGAATCATGGACAGCGCAGTACAGGGCACGGACGGCGAAACCGGTGCGGAGGCAACACCGACCGAAGATCTGCTGACAAGCCCGCTGCGTTTCATCAACCGGGAATTCTCCTGGCTGCAGTTCAATCGCCGCGTGCTTGAGGAAACCCTAAACACCGCCCATCCGCTTTTGGAGCGCGTGCGCTTCCTTTCGATCTCGGCGGCGAACCTCGACGAGTTCTTCATGGTCCGCGTCGCCGGTCTCGAAGGGCAGGTGCGTCAGGGCATCGTGATCAAGAGCCCCGACGGCAAGACCCCGGCCGAGCAGCTCGACGACATCCTCAAGGAAATCGACAATCTTCAGATGGAGCAGCAGGCCTCACTGGCCGTGCTTCAGCAATATCTCTCGCAGGAAGATATCCTGATCGTGCGTCCGGCCGCACTCTCGGAAGAAGACCGAGGCTGGCTGGAAACGACATTCGAGGAGTCGATCTTTCCGGTGCTCACGCCGCTGTCGATCGACCCGGCGCATCCGTTCCCCTTCATTCCCAATCTCGGCTTTTCCATGGGGCTGCAGCTCTGCTCGAGCCGCAACGGTGAGCCGATGACAGCGCTGCTGCGTCTGCCGACTACGCTCGACCGCTTCATTCGCCTGCCTGACGAAGGCAATACCATCCGCTATATCACCCTGGAGGATGTGGTCGGCCTGTTCATCAATCGGCTCTATCCCGGCTATGAGGTGAAAGGCTTCGGCACGTTCCGCATCATCCGCGACAGCGATATCGAAGTGGAAGAAGAGGCCGAAGATCTGGTGCGCTTCTTCGAGACAGCTCTGAAGCGTCGCCGTCGTGGTTCCGTGATCCGCATTGAGGTCGATTCCGAAATGCCGCTGGCGCTGCGCCAGTTCGTGGTGCACGAACTCGGCGTCGCCGACAATCGTGTCGCCGTATTGCCGGGACTTCTGGCGCTCAATACCATTTCCGAGATCACCAAGGCACCGCGCGACGATCTGCGCTTCGAACCCTATAACGCCCGTTTCCCCGAGCGGGTCCGCGAACATGCCGGCGACTGCCTCGCCGCGATCCGCGAAAAGGACATGATCGTCCACCACCCCTATGAGAGCTTCGACGTGGTTGTGCAGTTCCTGCTGCAGGCCGCGCGGGATCCCGATGTGCTGGCGATCAAGCAGACCCTCTACCGCACGTCGAATGACAGCCCGATCGTCCGCGCACTCATTGATGCGGCCGAGGCCGGCAAGTCGGTGACGGCGCTTGTCGAGCTCAAGGCGCGCTTCGACGAAGAGGCGAACATTCGCTGGGCGCGCGATCTGGAGCGCGCCGGCGTGCAGGTCGTCTTTGGCTTTATCGAACTCAAGACCCACGCCAAGATGTCGATGGTCGTGCGCCGGGAAGACGGCAAGCTCAGGACTTACTGCCACCTCGGCACCGGGAACTACCACCCGGTGACGGCGAAGATCTATACCGACCTGTCCTTCTTCACCTGCAACCAGAAGATCGCCCATGACATGGCGAATGTCTTCAACTTCATCACCGGCTATGGCGAGCCGGAAGAAGGCATGAAGCTGGCGGTGTCGCCCTATACGCTGCGCCCGCGCATCCTAAAGCACATCCATGAGGAGATCGAGCACGCTAAGGCGGGCCGTCCCGCACAGATCTGGATGAAGATGAACTCTCTGGTCGATCCCGAGATCATCGATGCGCTCTACAGTGCGAGCCAGGCGGGCGTCGAGATCGATCTGGTCATTCGCGGCATCTGCTGCCTTCGTCCCCGCGTGCCGGGTCTGTCGGACAATATTCGCGTCAAATCCATCGTCGGGCGTTTCCTGGAACACAGCCGCATATTCTGCTTCGGCAACGGCCATCGTCTGCCGTCAGACAAGGCGCTCGTCTATATCGGCTCGGCCGACATGATGCCCCGCAATCTCGACCGCCGCGTCGAGACGCTGGTGCCGCTGATCAACCCGACGGTGCATGAGCAGGTCCTGTCCCAGATCATGCTGGGCAACCTGATTGACAACCAGCAGAGCTACGAGATATTGGCCGACGGCACGTCTCGCCGCATTGAAGTGCGGCAGGGTGAGGAACCTTTCAACGCGCAGCAGTATTTCATGACCAATCCGAGCCTGTCGGGCCGCGGGGAAGCACTGAAATCGAGCGCACCGAAACTCATTGCCGGCCTCATTTCCGGCAGGAAAAGATAACACTGGCACCTCATGACAAGATCTGAAGCGCAGGGGCGTCTTCCCGGTATCGCCCCTGTCTCCGTTGTCGATATCGGCTCCAACTCGATCCGTCTGGTGATCTATGAGGGGCTTGCCCGCGCGCCGACGGTTCTCTTCAACGAGAAGGTGCTGTGCGGCCTCGGCAAGGGCGTGGCCACGAACGGTCGTATGGACGAAGACGGCGTGGAGCGGGCGCTTGCAGCGCTGCGCCGCTTCCGGGCATTATCCAATCAGGCCCAGGCAACGCGTATGTTCGTGCTGGCGACGGCCGCTGCCCGTGAAGCGTCGAATGGCCCCGCTTTCATCGCCCGCGCAGAAGAAATCCTCGGACAGGAAATCCTGGTCCTCACGGGTGAGGAAGAGGCAAAATATTCCGCTCTCGGCGTTGTCAGTGGCTTCCACCACGCGGACGGCATTGCCGGCGACCTCGGCGGTGGATCGCTGGAACTGATCGACATCGTGGGCAAGGAGTTCGGCAAGGGCATCACCCTGCCACTCGGCGGCTTGCGCCTGTCGGAAACGGTCGAAGGTTCCCTGCCGAAGGCCCGTGCGCTTGCAAAGAAGCTCGTCGGCGAAGCAGAACTCCTGAAGAAGGGGCAGGGGCGCACCTTCTACGCGGTTGGCGGCACCTGGCGCAACATCGCCAAGCTGCACATGGAAATCCGCAAGTATCCGCTGCACATGATGCAGGGCTATGAACTGCCCTATGACGAGATTGCCTTCTTCCTGGAAGAGATCATCTCCGGTGCCAACAGCCGCGACCCGGCCTGGTCGACGATTTCCAAGAGCCGTCGGAACCTGATCCCCTTTGGCGCCGCCGCCATGCGCGAAGTGATCGAGATCATGCAGCCGAAAAGCGTCTGCTTCTCCGCCCAAGGCGTTCGTGAGGGTTATCTCTATTCGCAGCTGCTGGAAGAAGAACAGGCGCTCGATCCGCTGATCGAGGCTGCCGACGAACTGGCGATCCTGCGTGCCCGCTCGCCGGAACACGCGCGCGAGCTCGCCGACTGGACGGGCCGCATGATGCCCTTCTTCGACATCGAGGAAACGGAAGAGGAAAGCCGCTATCGGCAGGCCGCCTGCCTGCTCGCCGATATCAGCTGGCGTGCCCACCCGGACTATCGCGGCCTGCAGGCGCTGAACGTGATTGCCCACTCCTCCTTTGTCGGCATCACCCATCCCGGCCGCGCCTTCATTGCGCTCACCAATTACTACCGCTTCGAAGGCCTGCATGACGACGGCCAGACGGGGCCTTTGGCGGCCATTGCCACCGAACGCCTGCTGGACCGCGCCAAGCTCGTGGGCGGCATGCTGCGCGTCGTCTATCTCTTCTCGGCCTCCATGCCGGGCGTGGTCCACAACCTGACGTTCCGCCGGTCGGATAATGTCGATCTCGACCTCGAATTTGTCGTGCCGAAGTCCTATCAGGACTTTGCTGGCGAGCGGCTCGACGGGCGCCTCACGCAACTGTCGAAGCTGACGGGCAAGCGGTTGGCCTTTGTATTCGAGTAGAGCGTCCCGCAGCGACATAGGCGCTACTTTGGTTCAGACAGCCAGCGAAATGCTTGGTGCAGAAAAGCGTGTCCATTGTCGGTGATTAGCGGGCCATGGGCCATGATCACCTTTTCCGTAGGCCATGCCAGAATACGCCGAAGAGGTTCACGCGCGGCGCGCCGATCGGTGAAGGCCAGCCGAAATTTTCGTGGCACCGTCGGTTCCGTAGCCGTCATCAGATCTAGTCGGGCAACGAGTGCCCGCCAGCCGCTGAACCAACCACGCGGAAATTGCTGGATCAGATCGGTGAAAATCGCGGTTCCGCTTAGGCGATGAAAGAAGACGACTTCCGTCGTTATGCGATTGCCCCACACGATCGCGTGGTCAATCTCCCCGCCCCACGCTGCGATCGGGCTATCGCTGAAATCTGCGTCGAACCTGATATCCATACGTTTCTCCCGCAGACCGGGTGGCGCATAGACTGTGGCCTCAGGATATGCCCGCTGCCAGTCGCCTAGAAACGTGTGGTGGAATGAATTGGGAGGGATGAGATGGCGCACCGCGCCCAGGGTTTCGATCTCGGCGCGAAGATTGACCGTAGGCGCCGTCGGCGACCAAAGTACCAGATCGCCGCTGGTCAATCTGAAGATGGCCATGCGCGTGGGGTAATGAAAACCGGCCGCCGCCGTGACCGTTGGCCCGTCCGCGATCCAGATATTATGGCCAAACTCTTGAAGCATAACGATCGCTCGATATTTACAGGAATATAAATTTATACAATTGTGTAAAAATGGCAATCTCGAAGCGAACTGAGCGGTCTCGAATCCTCATCCTTGATGCTGCCCACGCTGCGTTTCGGGAGAAGGGCTTCGCTGCAACCTCCGTTGAGGAAATCGCAATGCGGGCGGGTTTGACCCGCAAGACGGTCTACAATCTGTTCGTCTCAAAAGATGAAATCGCCTCGCAGCTCATCGCCCGCGTTGAAGCAAACGACTCGCCCTATCGCGCACGAATAGGGGCCGGTGAAGACGTGTTTTCCTTGCTCGAGTGCGTCTTTCTCGACAGCGCACACTGGTGTCTGGCAAATCCCTCGCTCGCAAAGCTGGCCCTTGCCCCTGCCGAAAGGCCATTCCCGCAGCCGCCGCCCGCCCGACCGTCATTCCAGCGGCTTGTCACCGACATTCTGGTGCTTGGCCAACAACAGGGTGTCATTCGAAGGGATGATGACCCTAATTTCATGGCGCTGGTTCTACTTGGAATCTATGGGCAGGCGATGCTCTCTGCCCTCAGCAGAGGGCATTTCAGCCAAAATGAAATCAGGCACATCATCCGCATCGTCGTCGAAGGCATCGGGGAGCGTACATCGCCGGCATGTGTGTCGCTTGGAACGTCCTGAGTTCAGAGGCAGAATTTGAGCCACGGCTTGGTCGGGGTTGCCTGTCGCGATAGTCCTTCGCAAAAGCGGAAGTTGTACGAAGGAATTTTCTGACAGAATGTACTTCACGTTCGGTGGCTGAGCGGGCCGAAACCCGCTCTCTCCGTTTCAGGCGCCGCGCTTACTTCGCGGCGAGGAAATCGCCGACTTCGAGCAGGACGAACTCGTTGTCGTCGGCCTTGTCGAGCGCACGACCGGCCGAGAAGGGCAGGTTGTTGTCGTTGCCGACGATGATGTGGGTCGGATCGACCAGATCGACATTTTCGATGGTGACGAAAGGCATGTCGTAAAAACCTTCGCCGCCGCCCTGGCGCTTCTTGTTGTCGGGGTCTTCGATCTTCATCAGGTCGATGTAGCCGATCTTGCGCACGGCCTTGCCGGCATTCTCTTCCGTCATCTCGATCTTGTAGATGCGCTTGTGCTTGGCCGGAACGGCAAAGCAGTCGGCGGCCGGAGCCTTCGGATCGGCGCAGGCCTTCTCCACGGTGCCCGCGCCATTGTCGCGCTCGATAACCAGCGCTGTCGTCTCGTCGATCATGTTGAAGTCACCGATCGCTTCGCCGCCTTCGGACAGCGGATAGAGCCAGGTCTTACCCGTCCAGGCCTTTGAGGCCGCGTCGAGCTCGATGATGCGCAGTGCGGTGAGGCCATCAGCCTTCTCGACCGAGCCGTCTTCGAGATAGAGCGGGCCTTCGAGCATGCCATACAGCTTCGTGCCGTCCTTCGACATGGCAAGGCCTTCATAACCGCCGGAGCGCTTGAGGTTGAAAACGGGCATTTTGGCAGTCGGATTGGCCGGAACGACCAGCGTCGGATTGTCCGGCGACTTCACCTCGGTCTCACCGGCCTTGGTGGCGATGACGTCGGTCAGCACGCCTTCGGTCGAGAACTTCAGCATATAGGGGCCGAACTCCTCTCCAATCCAGAAACCGTCAGCGACGGGCTGGACGGATTCAAGGTCGAAATCGGCGCCGGTGAGGTAGCGCTTGTCAGAGCCTTCCATGGCAATCGGGAAGGGGGCCTTCTTGTCCGGATCCGAGAGGAAGAGCGTCTTTTCGACATTCACGGTGCCGGCATCCCAGTCGAAGGTCAGGTGATGCAGCATCAGCATGGCGTCGGTCGAGTTGATCTTCGAGCCGAAACCGTTGTCGGAAAGGCTCCAGAACGTGCCGTCTTCCATGGCCTTGATGCCGGAGAAACCCTGCAGCGGCTGGCCGTCGAACGGAAGCGAAAGGCCGGTCAGGCGCACGCCGTCCTTCCCGGGCACGCTGCCGAGCGCATCGGCTCGCTTGCGGTCTGCCGTCGTGAACTTGCCGGAGGTCTTCAGGTAGTTCGGAGCATCTTCCGGTGCAGGAATGATCGTGTTGGCCGGCAGGATCGCGTGACTGACGAGCTTGGCCGGGAAGGCCTTCTCCTCGGCCGAGGCCTGGAAAGCGAAGAGTACGAAGAGGGCGGCAGAGGTCAAAAGGGTTTTGGTCATGGCGTTACCTTGTTTGAAAGGGAGGAAACGCCGCTGTCCTTAAGGAGCCTTCATGTCGCAGCTGTTGCCGTTGGGTGAAGTTTCCATGACGCCACCCTTTACCCACAGGCTAACCGAGCCAAGGGGGCAGATCGCCCCGATCCTCGCCCGTGACGGCCGCGTCGACACAGGCGGCAAGGCTGCCAAAGCGCATGGTCCGTCCGGTGAGGCCCGGGCCGTAATGGGCGTATTTACCGGAATTGGTCATGATGGTCCGGGCATCGACGGGGATGATAGGCTCTGTCACCATGCACCAGCAGGTGTCGTTGACGAGGGTGACGCCAAAGGTGGTAAGATCGGCAAGAGCACCAGAGGCTTCCGCCTTGGCCATCTCCGCACGCCCGCAGGTGACGACGAGCGGGACGTTCGCGTGCCGCGTCCTCCCTCGACAGAGCGCCGCGAGGGCGGCAAGCTCGGTGGCCGAAAAATGCGGATTGCCGAGCGAGACCAGTTGTACAGGACCTACATCTGCGCCGTTCAGCTCGCGCCAGGCCCGCAGCAGGTCCTGATGGGTGAGTGCAATGGTCGGAATGTCGAGGTCTGCGAATGAATTGGGCTCAAGTGCATCCGGCGTGACGCGGGCGATGTGGAACATCGGCGCCGCCGAGGTGGTGGCAAACGCTGCCCCGAAGGCCTTCAGAGCATCCGTGTCGGGCCGATGCTCGGACACCCCCTCGACCAGCGGAATGGCATCGGGCGAAACGGTCCCGATCAGATAGCCGAGGAGCGGCCAGAGACTGTCATCGGTGCCCTCAAGCGGTGGCACGGTGACCCTGACCTGCGGCGCGCGCTCCTCCGGCAGATGACAGCCAGCCTTAGGTGCCCGGCCCGTCAGCGCGATCGCGATGTCGAGATAATCAGGATATTTCATCGTCCGAGCGCCCAGCACGCTGTTGGCATAGACAACGGCATTCGATTCCGCCCAGACGATCTGCTCGTCGCGCGCGGGCCGGTCGTCGAGCAGATAGGGCGCGCAGGTAAAGGTGGGTTGCGCCCCCATCGCCACATAGGCATCGGCCACAGCCGCTGCCGGACGTCCAAGCGCTTCCGCAACACCCTGCACCTGCCAGCGGCGGTGATCGACCGAAATCGCATTCAGCGTCGTCGGCACCACGACGCGCCCGCCGAGATCCCTCAGCTTCTCGGCAAAGGCGAGGCCGCCGGGACCGGTATAGATGCAGCCGTCGATATGGGCGCGGGTGATGTCGATGAGTTCCGTCGCGCCCTCGAGCGCTGCCATCCGCAGCACGATCCGCATGGCAACGGCAGCCGCTTCGCCCCGCTCGCCTGCGAGAATGGCCTGGTCCTGATCCGTGAGCGCGATGTCTGAGCCGAGCTCGGCGATCGCATCGCTGATCCGGACGCGCTTGGCTGTCTTCAGCCCGGCGAACGCGTCTTTCCCAACCGCCATCACGGGAATGGACCGCCCGAACACTTCCTCCGCGACGATGACACCGAGCGTGATGATCGCCTCGGGATGTTCGAGCACGATCGCCGCGGGACCTTGTCCGTTGAGGATCAGTTCGAGGATGACGCCGCTGCCGGTGCAGGAGCCTCGACTGGTCGGAAGCGCAAGCACGCGGCCTGTCAGTCGCTTACCGCTCAAAGGGTGATGCCGGTCGATGATCTCGCCGGTCACGGCATCCGCACCGCCCCAGAAGCTGAGCGCCGTATCGGTGAACAGCACCTCGCCCTCGGCAGAGCCTGACACGAGCACGCGGCCCGTGATGTCGACGGTGTCATGGAGGCTGCTCATCATTCCGTCTCCGTAAGCGCCAAGACCGCAAAGCTCGCCAGCCAGTGCTCGCCCATATAGTCGCCAGCCACATGCGCGATCCCGGCTTCGAGATGCCCATGCGCGGCCTCGATCATCACAGCGCGGCGCGGGTCCGTGACCGGCAGGGCGCCCGCCAGTGAGGCCCAGCACCAGGCGCGGCTGAGGCTCAAGCCGTCGAGATGGGCGATCTTGCCGTCCGAGCGATCGGACACAGAGGCGGGCGCAAAGAGGGTGTGCGGCTCACCGGCTGCGATGTCTGGCAGGAAGGCATCGAACCAGCGGGCGAACTCGGTGGCGGGCAGGAGTCGGCGCATGCATTCCGCCTCGATCAGAGCCGGCGACAGGAAGTCGTCCCCCGAGGGCTCGCCCCAGGCGGGGCAGGCGGTGTCGGAGCCGTACCAGCGCAGCGCCGTGGCGCGCAGCAGTTCGAAGAAGGTGCCGTCTCCGACGGTCTCGGTATAGTCGGCGGCGAGCCTCAGCGCGAAGGCGGTGTTGTATTGCGTGCCCACCCGCACCGGATAGGTGGCAAGCGGCAGAAAATCGCGGAAGCGCTGCACAATCCGCTCCGTCAGCGGCGATAGTGCTTCGCCCCAGGCAGGATCCTCATGGCCGTGCAACTCGGCAGCAAGCTTCAGCAACCAGCCCCAGCCATAAGGCCGCTCGTAACCGCGCGCCATCGGCCGGTCGAAATAGGCACATTCGCCGACGACCTTATCGGCTACCAGCATCGTCGCGAAGAGATCGCGGATCGCTTGCGCCTCGGGTATCTCGGGGTGGAGCCGAAGCAGCCGTGCCAGCATCCAGTAGCCATGCACGCAGGAATGCCAGTCATAGCTGCCGAAGAACACTGGATGAAGCTCGGACGGCGTCTTCGCATCCTGAGGCCCTTCGAGCCCGTGCAGGATATGATTGGGATATTCGCGGGTGACATGCCCGAGCGCGATCGTCGCAAGGCGGGAGGCAAGCTCGGATGTCAGCCGCGTGGTCATCCCTTATCTCCCAAGTCCAGCCTATCGCCCCAGTCGGCCCGCCTGATGTCCTTGAACGCCTCGCCATCGCGCTTGCTGAGCGTCAGTTCGGCAGCTGACCCATCGGTGCGACAGAGTTTGACCCGCCCGACGCCGCCATTAACGCGCGGCGGAGACAGCACCCGGTCGCCGTTGATCGCAACAGGTTCGCGCGAAGCGGCGATGAAGATGTATTTCTCGTCTTCCCACGGCACCTCGGCGCCCTTGGCCATCCGGTGCACGCGTGAGCGCGCCACACGCCTCGAAAAGTGGCACCAGTCCGGTGCCGCGATCGGACAGTCGTCCGCATGCATGCAGGGGGCGACCAGATGGGCGCCGAGGGATCGCAGTCTATCGCGAACGGCCAGAATGCGCTGCCAGCCGGCCGGCGTACCCGGCTCGATGACGATGAGCATACCCTTGTTCAGAGCCCAGAGTTTTTCCGTGACGGCTCCGATGGTTGCCGGCGGAAGCTCGTCCAGCACATAGGCGAGCGTCACGAGATCGGCTGGCCCAAGCGCCGGGATCTTGCCCGTCACGTCACCCGCCTGCCAGTGGCTTTTTACGCTGCCGGAGGCGGCGAGCTTTTCGCCGACGCTGCGGATCGCGCCACTCGCTTCCACCATCTCGGCAGATGCCAGCCTGTTCCACGTATCCGCCGCCGCCCAGAGTGCGGTGCCGGGGCCGCAGCCGAGATCAATCAGCGTCTCCGGCTGGAAATCCGGTGCCGCATCCTCGACCATGGCCAGTGCCGCGCGGACCGCCGCAAAGGTGGCGGGCAGGCGGGTCGCGAGATAGGCCTTGGCGGCCAGTGCATCATCGATGTGAAAGCGCCCATCACGCACTTCGCGACGATAGCGATCCGAAAGAATGGCGCTTGCCTTGGCGAGACGATCTAGTGGTTCGCCCTGAAGCATCTGGTCGACGGCAGAGCGGAGAGGGGCGGGAAGTTCCATGATGTCCCTCAGCCGCGCCGCGCCGCCCATTCGGGGCGGAGGATGGACATGAGAAAGAAATCGGAGCGGCTGCCATCGGGCAGAAGCGCCGCCTCGCGCAGCACGCCCTCCTGAATGAAGCCGACCTTGCGATAGACGGTCTGCGCTCTCAAGTTGCTGCTGACCACGTCGAGCCAGAGGCGATGGGCATTGGTTACGAGGAAGGCAAAGTCCACGGAACCGGCGAGCAGCGGCGTGCCTACGCCCTTTTCCGGGCTGGCCACGGCGATACGCTTGACGCAGGCATTGCCGTCGCGCCGGTCAAGATCCATCAGGATGACGAAGCCGAGCGAAGCGCCTTCAGCATTCTCGCCGATCAGATAGGCGAAAGCCGGGTTGGCCAGATGCGCCCTGTGTTCATCTGCACTGTGGCGACCGACGAACTGGTCATAGCCCGGCTTGCGCTCGGTCTCCATGATGAACGGGATATCGGCCTCCGTGGCGCGGCGCAGGACGAGCGCCGGCACGGATCAAAACTCCACCGCTTCGACGCGCTTGTCGACAAAGCGCAGGCCGACGCCGCCGGAGATGAGCTTCAGCGCCAGATCGCCGAACAGCTCCTTGCGCCAGCCCTGCAGCGCTGCCACTTCTGCCTTCTCGCCTTCGGCCGCAATCTTCTCCAGATCGTCGCTGTTGGCGATTACCTTGGAAGCTACGCCGTGCTTTTCAGAGGTGAGCCGCAGCAGCACCTTCAGGAGCTCGACGGCGGACTGCGTGCCCTCGGGCGCATGCGTGTGGCGCTGCAGATGCGGCATTTCCGACTTCGGCAGCGCGAGCGCGGCATTCACCTGCTCGAGGATCGCAGCACCCGAGCTCGACCGTTCCCAGCCCTTGGGGATGGTGCGCAGACGACCAAGCGCCTCGGTGTCCTTCGGCTGCTGCTGGGCGATCTCGTATATGGCATCGTCTTTCAGCACGCGCGAACGCGGCACGTTGCGCGAGCGGGCCTCACGCTCACGCCAGGCGGCGACATATTGCATGACGGCCAGTTCCGTCGGCTTGCGCAGCCGCATCTTCAGCCGCTGCCAGGCCTGTTCCGGCGGCAGGTCATAGGTCTCGCGGGATTCGAGGATGGCCATCTCCTCGGTCAGCCACTCCGCCCGGCCCTCGGCCTCCAGCTGGCCTTTCAGCTTCAGATAGACGTCGCGCAGATGGGTGACATCGGCCAGCGCGTAGTCGAGCTGCTTCTCCGACAGGGGACGGCGGCTCCAGTCGGTGAAGCGCGAGGTCTTGTCGATGTGGACGTTCTTCACCTTCTGCACGAGCTGGTCGTAGGAGACCGAGTCGCCGAAGCCGCAGACCATGGCCGCGACCTGGGTGTCGAAGATCGGATGCGGGATCAGATCGCCGAGGTGGAAGATGATTTCGATATCCTGGCGGGCCGCATGGAAGACCTTGGTGACGGCTGGATTGGCCATCAGTTCGAAGAAGGGCTTCAGGTCGAGGCCCTTGGCCATGGGATCAACAATGTATTCGTGCTCCGGGCTCGCCATCTGGATCAGGCAGAGTTCCGGCCAGAAGGTCGTTTCGCGGAGAAATTCCGTGTCGATCGTGATGAAATCGGATTGGGCGAGGAGGCGGCAGGCCTCTTCAAGCGCAGCAGTGGTATCGATCATTTCGGCTCGGTCATGGAAACTACAGGATCAACCTTAGTTTCCCTTCTGGCCTTCCTTGTCAATATGAACGGCCAGGAAAGGGGACTGGAGCCAGTCTTGCAGAGCCGATGTCCCCTTATTCGTCGGGTAGCGCGCCCTTGAGCACCGCAATGTTCTGTTTGTGGACAGCCTCATAGGGCGGGAAATAGGTGAGCGTCCCTGCAGCCAGTTCCGGTGCGATGAAGTTTCTAAGGCTCTCCTTGTCGAGCTCCGGATCATCCCGGCGGGCAAGCAGTCGGTTGAGATAGTCGCGTGTCGCCGTCACCAGCGACGGCGGATAGCCGCCGGCGGCGATGACCTGCTCGTCGCCGTGATTGGGGAGGTTGCGGGTGAACTCGAGCGCCGCCAGCCGATCGAGTTCGGCGATGTGCCGTGTGGTGTGTTCGGGTTCGGAAATGTAGGTGACGGTGTCTTCAAGCGTGTCACCGGCGAGCAGAACGCCAAGATGGGGCAGCAGCAGAACGGTGCCATCGGCACTGTGGATGTCGAACTGCATCAGCTTCACCGTGATCTCGCCCACCTGGAGCGTCGTCTCGCCCTCGAATGTCTCCGTCGGCATGACGACCGGATTGATCGGCGGATCCTTCTCGGCAAGCACCTTGCGCTTCTCGATCAGCGTGTTTCGCGTCAGCGTGTTCGACAATATCGGACAGTCGATGAACCCGGCATTCCCCGCCACATGATCGGTATGCCAGTGGCTGAGCACGACCCGGATATTTCTGACACCGAGACCGGAGAGATGGCCGCGGATGGCACGGGCGTGGTCGAAGGAAATGTGGGTGTCATAAACAAGCGCTTCCGCGCCAGAGACGATGGCATAGCTGGCAACGCCGAGACTATAGGCGCCATCGTCAAGCCAATTGGGTTTGTCCGAATGCAGCCGCTTCCCCTCGATGCGCCCGTCGTAATAGGCGAAGACCCCGGGATAGGGCTCGTGGATGCGCATTGTCTCGGCAAGGCTCATGCTCAGGTCACCCGGAAATAGCCGGTCATGCCGGTCTTCTGGTGTTCGATGATGTGGCAATGGAAGACCCAGTCGCCCAGGTTGTCAGCCACCAGCGCAAGCTGGACCTTTTCGTCCGGCAGCACAAGATAGGTGTCCGAGACGAGCGGCTGAACCGGGCGCTTGCTCGAAGAAATGGCCTTGAAGTTCATCCCATGCAGATGGATCGGATGGGCATGTGGCGTGACGTTCTCGACATTGAGCAGATAGGTTTGGCCTAATTTTAGCTCCGCAATCGGTGCCGTCGGATCGGGCGTATCGCCGGGATAGGGCACCTTGTTGATCGCCCAGAAGGAATAGCCGAGCGTCCCGCAGATCGAATCGCGCGCCGCACTTTCGGCCGTGGCGCTGAGCAGCAGCGGGATCTCTGTCGCGTTGGACAGATCAGCCTCGACGCCGGCATTTTCCGCAAGGGACCCGAGATCGCCGAGATCGCGCTTGAGCGATGAACCGATAGCTCTGAGCCGCGCCACCACCTTCGGCGTCGAGGGCCTCACGTCCTCGAGCACCATCTCCACGCCCTCGCTGTCGGCGACGCGCACGGCGAGATCGAGCCGCTGGCCGGGCGAGACGACCGCCATGTCGAGCGGGACGCGTTCCGGCACGGGATGTCCGTCTATGGCGATGATCTGAGCCTCCGCCCCGTTGAGGCGCAGATTGTAGATACGGGTGACGTCCGCCGCCAGGATACGGACACGCACGAGGCCGCCGGCCGGGACGTCATAACGCGGTTCCGGCTGCCAGTTGGCGGTGCGCAGCGTGCCGAAGGTCCCGGTCTTCGCCGCATCGCGCGGCTTGAACTGCTCGATGAACTGGCCGTCGCCGCCGAGCCGGAAATCCCTGAGGTTCAGCACCACCTCGCCATCGAAGACCGGATCGCGATCGTCTTCCACCACCAGCACGCCGGCAAGTCCGCGGCCCATCTGCGTGAGCGTATTGCAATGCGGGTGATACCAGAAGGTTCCGGCATCCGGCGGGGAGAAGGCATAGTCGAAGCGGTCACCGGTATAGACATAGGGCTGGGTGACGAAGGGCACGCCGTCCTGGGCATTTGGCAGGCGGATGCCGTGCCAGTGGATGGTGGTCGGCTCGTCCAGCCGGTTGGTAAGCCGCGCCTTGAAAGCCTCGCCGCGCTTGGTGCGCAGGATCGGCGGGGAGGGATCGCCAGACGTCTGGCCGTTGAGCGCATAGCGCATCACGCCGCGCGTCACCTGTTTTCCATCAAGCACCACGTCGCCGGTCAGAGCCTCGATTTCCAGCCGGTCGGAGGCCGCAAGCGCCTGGCTGATCCGGGGCATCACCGCAAGTCCTGCGCCATAGGCGCCAATCACGGCGGCGGATTTGAGAAGGGTGCGGCGGGAAACAAAAGTCACGGTCGGAACTCTCGATGGTTTTCCCGTTTGTAAAGTTGAGGCGCTTGATCAGCAATAGCCTGTGCCGGCCATGCTGTCGCAGGCCTGACGATGATCATCTCAGCCGCCATCCTTTTCGTTGGGCGGAGTGGCGAGCTTGCTGAAGTAGGTCGAGGTGCGCAGCAGACTGCGGAAACGCATGCGCCGCTTTTCCGTCGGCACGGCATCGCGCGCCCGGATGCGGGCGAGCGTATAGGCGACGAAGAAGGTCAAGACCACGATCGTATAGGCAAACAGCGCATGCGGCCCGAAAGCATCCATCAGGAAGGAGGCGATCAGCGGCCCGACGACTGCACCGAGCGACCAGAAGAACAGGGTGCCCGCGGAGACCAGAGCATGCTGACCGGGGGCCGCGTGGTCATTGGCATGCGCCGAGCAGAGCGAATAGAGCGGCAGCGCAAAGGCGCCGAAGGCAAAGATGCCGATGAAGTTTGCGACTTCGCCATCGCCCGCCAGAAAGGCGAGGAAGAAGGAGGCGAGCAAAGCCCCGATCGTCGAGACGAGGATGATGACGCGCCGGTCAAGTTTGTCGGAGTAGTGCCCGAGCGGATATTGCAGCACGATGCCGGCAAAGATGCCGATGCTCATGAAGGTGGCGATCGCGGTGACCGACAGGCCGATGCCATCGGCATAGATCGGGCCGAGCGAGCGGAAGCTGGAATTGGTGAGCCCGATCACGATGCAGCCGACGGTCGCGAGCGGCGAAACGGACCACAGCACCTTGATGTCGAACTTCACGTCCTTCGGCGGGGCCGGGCTCGACTTGTCGGCAAAGGAGATTGGCACGAGCGACAGCGACAACGCCATGGCGATGATGGCGAAGAGATCGAAGCCGGAGACGCCGAAGAGCGGGATCATGTATTGCGCCGCCGTCACCGAGCCGAGATCGACGAAACGATAGACGGAAAGGGTCCGCGCCCGCGTGGCATTGGTGACGCGGGCGTTGAGCCAGCTTTCAACGACGGCAAACAGCCCGGCAAAGCAGATGCCCTGCACGAGTCGCATCAGGAACCAGGAGATCGGATCGATCACCAGCACCATCATGATCGAGGCGGCGGATGCGATGGCGGCAAGCGCCGAGAAGGCCCGGATATGCCCGATCGCCCGCATGATCTTGGTGATATAGACGCAGCCGAGCACGAAGCCGATGAAATAGCCCGTGCCGACCATGCCGATGACCGAGGTGCTGAACCCCTCTTCGATGCCGCGAAGCGCGATGAACGTGCCCTGCAACCCGTTGCCGCCGATCAGGATGCCGGCTGTGATTAGGAGCGGGATGAGGGGGCGGATATCATGCATGAGGGGGCCTGCTGGCCACGGCGAGGGGTGGGTGAGTCGGTGCCGTGTCGGGTCAGAATTCCTAGACCTGTTTGGCGGATGACGACAGGCCAAAATCGCAGGTCCTCGCCATCCGCTCGAATTTGCCCATCAGAGGAAGGGCTGGCCCTGAACAGCCTGCACGAAGGTGGCGATCACGACAGCAATCGAGATGATGGCGCCGAGCGCGATGCCGGACCTCGCGAAGCGGGGAGCAACACGGTCGAAGGCAAGGCCGAGAAGCGGCAGCGCCTGCATGATATGGGTGGCGAAGAAATGCGGGACGCGCAGATCGCCGCCCGTGCGCGACCAGCCGACGAGCGGCAAGCCGCCGAGATCCGTCCTGACGCCGCCGACCCAGTGGCCGGGTCCGCCGATCTCGCCGCTGCCGAGCGCAAAGGCCGTGATGAGGGTCGCCACGCTGCCGAGCGCGAGGCCCCAGCCGCCTCCGAGCCTTAAGCCCGTGGGCGCAACTGGACTTGGGCGCCGCAGGATATAGAGCCCGATCACCAGGCTCGAGAGAACAAGCAAAGCCGCGCCTGCGCCCATCACGCTATAGGCCATGGCCTCGAAGGGGGTCGAGTCGTTGAAATGCGAGGCACGACCGCGCGCCGCCTGCAGCGTGATGTAGAGGATCTCGCCGCTCGCCGTGATGACGGCGACGAGGCTCGCCAACCAGACGCCGCGCCCGGCTCGCGTCTGTTGCTCGATGAGCGGCAGCAGCAAAAGCAGCGTGACCAGCATGAGGGTGAGCGAAGCCTGGAACTTCAGCGGCTTGATCCAGACGCTGATGTCGTTGAGCACCCGCTCATCTATGAAGAGGGCGATCAGGCTGGGAAGGGCCAGCGCCATCTGCAGGCCGATGCCGACGATCAGCAGGCGGCGCGTCCCGTCTTCCAAAGCCGCGTAATCTCGCGAAGGCGTGTTCGAAATGCTGTCATTGAAGAGCATGGTCATCGGTCAGACCTTTCGGAAAGTCAGCGCCGCCTCTGTGGCGCGGGTGAGATAGAAGAGCAGAAGGCCGAGCGGCCCGAACATGAAGGTCGCGACAAGCAGCGGCACCTGCAGCAGCCGGTTCCAGCCGCGCTTGTCGGCCTCGACGGCGATCCAGGTGCCGATGAAGAGATCGAAGGCGAGGTAGTGCACCCAGCCCGCCACCAGAACCGGATCGCTCATGAAGAGCGCGCGCACCTCGGCAATCGAGCCGAAGCCGCCGCCCTCGACGCGGAAGAAGTAGACGAAGACCAGGACGGCATAGGTCAGCGACAGCGCCCCGATGACGGCAAAGCGGATGAAGGCGATGAGTGCGCCCCAGCGCGGCGCGAGGATCAGCAGCAGCCACCCGGCCATGGCAGTGCTGCTGGCGAGTGAAAACACGGTAGCGGCGGACATGCTGATCTCCATCTTGGCGGTGACAAGATCAGGATGGGGTAAAACTTGGCAATGTCAAGATTGATTTTGACGGCAGGATTTCGAGCGGCTATGAAGGGGCATGGCAAGACAGAAATCCTATCACCACGGCGACCTGCGCCAGGCTCTGATCGAGAACGGTCTGGCCATGCTCGAGGAGCAGGGGCTGGAGGGCCTGACGCTGCGCAAGCTCGCCGCCCGCGTCGGCGTCTCCCATGCCGCCCCCGAACATCATTTCCCGACCCTCAGACATCTGCTGACCGCCTTTGCCACGGAGGGTTTTCGCCTGTTTACCGCCTCGATGCGCTCCGCCATGGCGGAAGCGTCGAATGATCCGGCAGAACAGCTGCGCGCCGCCTCCCGCGGCTATCTCGCCTTTGCGAGCACGCGCCCGCATCTCTTCCGCCTGATGTTCACCGCCAACCGCCTCGACTGGGAAGACCCGGCGCTCGGGCCCCCGGCAAACGCGGCCCACGCCGTGCTCGAGGAAATCTCGTTGCCGGTGGCGGAACGCCTGAAGCGCGACACGCCGGAGGGCAGGGCCGCCGTCGAACAGCTCGTCTGGTCCCAGATCCACGGCCATGCCCATCTGATGATCGACGGCAAGCTCAAGCGGGAGGGCGGCACGGGTCATGAGCCGTTTGCGGCACCGCTGGATCTGGCGAGTGTGTTGTTGCCGGGGTGATGGGGGAGATTTGACCTTGACGTTATGAGTTAATCGGAAAAAGGCTTTCAGGTCTTTTGATTGCAAAAGTTATGCTTTGGGAGCCGCGTATGAAAGAAGTTGTGACAGCGGAAGATCTCAGGCTCCTTTCAACGCCTGATGCCGAAATAATCGAGAAAAGTCAGCAAGAGTGGAGCTTTGATTGCGATGAATGCCGGTCAAGAATAAAGGATGGAGAACGGTGGCAGCACCTATTGCTCGCACACATCTACCTTGAGCACGTAATGGCTCAAATACTCAAGGATGCCATTCCATTTCCGGATGAAATTTCCTTCTCTCGGATGCCTTTCAGCCAGCGGCTCGATTTGGCTAGGGCTCTGGATCTGCTGCCTCCAGATCTTGTGAGCGCCATCCGGCGCATAACTAAGATGCGCAATCAAGTTGCTCATAGCCTATCATTTTCAATTGGCGATAGTGAGGTGAAAGACCTAGAAAACTGCTCTCCCCAAGGTCTAAGGACCGCCATTGAAGAAGACGTGTCGCGAACCTCTCACAAAATTGAGCTCTTCGAGCTTCTTGAAGCTGTTGTGATTATGACGGAGATTTTCAGGCAAAGGCATTTGTCGCAGAGATTGCTGGCTCGGAAGGCACAAATAAGACTTAGGACTGTGCTGGATAAGACACCTGGTGCTCGATACGTCGAATAAGGTTAGGTCGGAAGTGGCGGCCACATTTATCAAACGAGGAACTCCCCTAACCAGATATGCAACCCCATACCACGCAGCCTTGACAAATCAGCCACACCATGCGCTTTTCCGCCCGATTTTCTATCGGTCGCGCGCCTCGTCTGTTGGTGCCTTTTCGACCGTCACATTCGGGATACCTGATCATGCATCGTTACCGCAGCCACACCTGTGCCGCTCTTCGCAAGTCCGACGTCGGATCGACCGTTCGTCTCTCGGGCTGGGTCCATCGCGTTCGCGACCATGGCGGCGTGCTGTTCATCGACCTGCGCGACCATTACGGCATCACCCAGGTCGTGGCCGATCCGGATAGCCCGGCCTTCAAGCTGGCCGAAACCGTGCGCGGCGAATGGGTCATCCGCATCGACGGCCTCGTCAAGGCCCGCACGGACGACACCGTCAACAAGAACATGCCGACCGGCGAAATCGAGCTTTACGCTCAGGAAATCGAGGTTCTCTCGGCGGCCAAGGAATTGCCGCTGCCGGTCTTCGGCGAGCCTGACTATCCCGAAGACGTGCGCCTGAAGTATCGCTTCCTCGACCTGCGCCGCGACACGCTGCACAAGAACATCGTCAAGCGCACCCAGATCATTTCCGCCATGCGAACCGGCATGGCCGAAGCCGGCTTTGCCGAATACACGACCCCGATCCTGACGGCCTCGTCGCCGGAAGGCGCGCGCGACTTCCTCGTGCCGAGCCGCATCCACGAAGGCAAGTTCTTCGCGCTGCCCCAGGCGCCGCAGCAGTACAAGCAGCTTCTGATGGTCGCCGGTTTCGACCGCTACTTCCAGATCGCGCCGTGCTTCCGCGATGAAGACCCGCGCGCCGACCGTCTGCCGGGCGAATTCTACCAGCTCGACGTCGAAATGAGCTTCGTCACCCAGGAAGATGTCTGGGGCACGATGGAGCCGATGATGACGAAGGTCTTCGAGCAGTTTGCCGAAGGCAAGCCGGTCACGAAGCAGTGGCCGCGCATCCCCTATGACGAGGCGATCCGCAAGTATGGTTCCGACAAGCCGGACCTGCGCAACCCGATCGTCATGCAGGGCGTCACCGACCACTTCCGCGACTCGGGCTTCAAGGTCTTTGCGGGCATGATCGCCTCGAACCCGAAGGTCGAGATCTGGGCAATTCCGGCGAAGACCGGTGGTAGCCGCGCATTCTGCGACCGCATGAACGCCTGGGCGCAATCGACCGGCCAGCCGGGCCTCGGCTATATCTTCTGGAAGGAAGAAGATGGCAAGATCGCCGGCTCCGGCCCGCTCGCCAAGAATATCGGCGAAGAGCGCACGGAAGCGATCCGCACCCAGCTCGGCCTTGAAGCAGGCGATGCTGCCTTCTTCGTCGCTGGCGATCCGGCCAAGTTCTACAAGTTTGCCGGCGAAGCCCGCACCCGCGCGGGCGAGGAATTGAACCTCGTCGATCGCGACCGTTTCGAAATGTGCTGGATCGTCGACTTCCCGTTCTACGAATACAACGAGGACGAAAAGAAGATCGACTTCGCCCACAACCCCTTCTCCATGCCGCAGGGTGGTCTGGAAGCGCTGGAAAGCCAGGATCCGCTGTCGCTGAAGGCATATCAGTATGACGCCGTCTGCAACGGCTTCGAAATCGCCTCGGGCTCGATCCGTAACCAGTCGCCGGAACTCATGGTCAAGGCGTTTGAACTGGTCGGCCTGTCGAAGGATGACGTCGAGGAACGCTTCGGCGGCATGTACCGTGCCTTCCAGTACGGCGCCCCTCCGCATGGCGGCTGCGCCTTCGGCATCGACCGCGTGGTCATGCTGCTCGTCGGCGCGAAGAACCTGCGGGAAATCTCGCTCTTCCCGATGAACCAGCAGGCCCAGGACTTGCTGATGAACGCCCCGTCGCCGGCGACCCCGACGCAGCTGCGCGAACTCGCGCTGCGCGTCGTGCCGCAGCCGAAAAAGGACTGATCGGGTCTGACGATCTGAAATGGCAAAGGCCGGGAGCGATCCCGGCCTTTTTCGTTGAGGGCAAGACATGAAAAAGCCCGGCGCGCTTTCGCGGGCCGGGCTCTCTGTGTCGATCGATAACGATCAGTCGTTTGCCGTGACCTTCAGGCCGATCAGGCCCGGAATGGTTTCGGGTGCGCCCATGGCAGCACCCATGATCATCGGGAAGGCGACCGGGTTGGCAGGCGCTGCAGCGATCGTCAGCGCCTTCGGATTGTCGATATAGGTGTTCACGGCGGCAGAAATTTCGTTCTGGATCGCCCCGAGCTTGGCCTGGGCGAGCAGGATCGGCAGCATGCCCTTGACCATCTGCGCCATCTGCGCGCCATCGGTCCCCTGGCTCTTGCCGGCATAGTCGAGGCCGCGCTTGGTGATGCCGGCATCTTCGAAGCGGATCTGGGCGTTAACCAGCGACAGCTGCTGCACGAGGCCGAGCATGGCAAGGCCGGCGGCCTGCTGGGCCTGCTCGTTCTGCGGCTGCGCCTGCATCATGCGCGCCTGTTCCTGCATCTGCTTGACGAGGTCGAGCGTGTAGCCGGACATCGAGAAGGCGAGGGAGAGCTTGCCGACATTGGCGAAATCGATCGAGTAGTCCTCGATGTCGATCGTGCCGCTTTCGACTTCCCAGCTGCCGGACATGTTCATGTTGCCGTTAAGGGTGGTGAGACCGAGAGCTTCGATCTGCGCCTTGGCCTGCGGATCCTCGACGGTGCTCAGATCCGCCTTCACGCCGCTGACGGTACCTTCGAAGGTGATCGTCGTTTCGTCTTCGGACAGGCCCATCGTGCCCACGGCTTCCGCCATCGAGAAGACCGACTTGCCGTCGACTGTCACATCGACAGGGCCGCTATGGGCTTCCTCGTAGAACATCAGCGAATCGATGCCCTTGGCATTGACGTCACCGGGAACATAGACACCCGAAAGGTAGAGGTCCTGAACCTTGAAGCTCGATTTTTCTTCCGTAACGTTCACTTCGGGAAAATCGACGCGCTCGATATAGTAGGCGCCATCGTCCTCTTCGCTCACGCCCTGCAAAGTCAGCTGTTCGAGCGTCAGCGGCTTTTCGGCGGCTTGCCCCTCGACGCCGAACTTCACGCCTTTCAGAACCACATTCGTGCCGGAAACTTCGATATTGTCTGCCGTGATGGTCGTGCCGCCGCTGGCGAAGGAGGCATTGATCTTCTTGAGCAAATCCTGCCCATCAAGCGCAAGAGCCGGACCGGTGAAGGCGCAGAGCGCTGCGCTCGCGAGAAGAATTCGGGTGGAGCGGTACAAGGTCATGAGGAGGTCCTTCGTGCTTTTCCCGCGCCTGGCGCGAGCGGAATTTGTCGGCATATTTATAAGGTGGATTGGAAAAACGTCTACCGCTTTTCGCCATAGACCGGTGCGGGTGGAATGTGGCGTGATGGGGGTCACAGCCCCTTAATCCACAGGCAGAATCCCCGGTTTCCTTGCCGTTCCGCAGCATCTCCGCTAGGCAGAGCCCATGGGGACAAATCAGCTTCCGCCCGAAGAGGGTGGCGACAACATTCTTCCGGTCGACCTGAAGGCGGCGCTCGAAGAGCGCTACCTCGCCTATGCCTTGTCGACGATCATGCACCGCGCATTGCCGGACGTCCGCGACGGGCTGAAGCCGGTTCACCGCCGCATCATCCACGCGATGAGCGAAATGGGCATAAGGCCGAACTCGGCCTTCAAGAAGTGCGCCCGTATCGTCGGTGACGTCATCGGTAAGTTTCACCCGCATGGTGACCAGTCGGTCTATGATGCGCTGGTGCGTCTGGCGCAGGACTTCTCGCAGCGTTATCCGGTCGTCGACGGGCAGGGGAACTTCGGCAATATCGATGGCGACAGTGCTGCCGCCTATCGTTACACCGAAGCCCGCATGACCGATGTCGCGGCCCTGCTGCTCGAAGGCATCGATCAGGACGCCGTCGACTTCCGTCCGACCTACAACGAGGAAGACGACGAGCCGACCGTACTGCCGGGTGCTTTCCCGAACCTTCTGGCCAATGGCGCCTCGGGCATCGCGGTCGGCATGGCAACCTCCATCCCGCCGCACAATGCCCATGAGCTCTGCGATGCGGCGCTTTATCTGATCAAGAACCCAGGTGCCCCCGTCGAGGAGCTGCTGGCCGATCCCGCTCATCCGGAACGAGGCGGCATTGAGGGCCCGGACTTCCCGACCGGCGGTGTCATCGTCGAAAGCCGCGCCTCGATGCTGGAGACCTACCGCACCGGCCGCGGCGGGTTCCGCGTCCGTGCCAAGTGGGAGACCGAGGATCTCGGTCGCGGCGGCTACCAGATCATCGTCACCCAGATTCCCTTCCAGGTGCAGAAGTCGCGCCTGATCGAGAAGATCGCCGAACTCCTGATCGCCCGCCGTCTGCCGCTGCTTGAAGACGTGCGCGACGAAAGCGCCGAGGACATCCGCCTCGTGCTGGTGCCGAAGAGCCGCACGGTTGACGCGACGCTGTTGATGGAATCGCTCTTCAAGCTCACGGAGCTTGAAAGCCGTATCCCGCTCAACATGAACGTGCTGTCGCAGGGCAAGGTCCCGAAGGTCATGGCTCTCAATGAGGTGCTGACCGAGTGGCTGGAGCACCGCAAGGACGTTCTCGTCCGCCGTTCGAAGTTCAGGCTGGCTGCGATCGACCGCCGCCTCGAAATCCTCGGCGGCCTGCTGATCGCCTATCTCAACCTCGACGAGGTGATCCGGATCATCCGCGAGGAGGACGAGCCGAAGCCGGTGTTGATCGATCGGTTCACGCTGACCGACAACCAGGCCGAAGCCATCCTTAACATGCGTCTCAGAAACCTGCGCAAGCTCGAGGAGTTCGAGATCCGCAAGGAGCACGAGACGCTGTCTGCCGAAAAGGCGGAGATCGAGGCGCTGCTCGCCTCCGACGACAAGCAGTGGCAGACCGTCGCCTGGGAAATCGGCGAGGTGAAGAAGAAATACGCCAAGGCGACCGAGCTCGGCCGCCGCCGTACCGTCTTCTCCGACGCGCCGGAAGCCGATGTCGAGGCGATCCAGCAGGCGATGATCGAGAAGGAACCGATCACCGTCGTCATCTCCGAAAAGGGCTGGATCCGCGCGCTGAAGGGCCACATCTCCGACACCTCCTCGCTGACCTTCAAGGAAGGCGACGGGCTGAAGGTGGCCTTCCCGGCCCAGACGACGGACAAGATCCTGCTCGTGACCACGGGCGGCAAGGTCTACACGCTCGGCGGCGACAAGCTTCCCGGTGGCCGTGGCCATGGCGAGCCGCTGCGCATCATGGTCGACATGGAAAACGATCAGGATGTCTTGACCGCCTTCGTCCATGACGCAAGCCGCAAGCTGATCTTCGTCTCGACGGCCGGCAATGGCTTCATCGTGCCGGAAGGGGAGGTCGTCGCAAACACCCGCAAGGGCAAGCAGGTGATGAATGTCGGCATGCCGGACGAGGCCAAGCTCGTCGTGCCCGTGAGCGGCGACCATGTCGCGGTGGTCGGCGAGAACCGCAAGCTGCTGGTTTTCCCGCTCGCGCAGATCCCGGAGATGACCCGTGGCAAGGGCGTGCGCCTGCAGCGCTACAAGGACGGTGGCATTTCCGACGTCAAGTTCTTCACACTTGCAGAAGGTTTGACCTGGGCGGACAGTGCTGGCCGCACCTTCACCAAGACCAAGGAAGAACTGGTCGAATGGCAGGGAGATCGCGCCTCGGCGGGCCGCCTTGTGCCGAAGGGCTTCCCACGCAGCGGCAAGTTCTCGGGCTGATCCCGAGATATCTCCAAAGAACGAAGCCGGTCGCATCGCGGCCGGCTTTTGTTTTCAGCCTCGCTCCCAGATCGACCAAACGCCCATCAGCGTTGCCGCATTGCCCAGGATGAAGTGCGACACGATCGGCCCGGCGAGGTTCCTGTATTTCAGGTGCAGCCATCCCCAGACGATGCCCGAGACGAGGGCCACGACGGCAAGCGACTGCGAATAGTGCAGATGCAGGGTCGAGAAGATCAGTGACGTGATCACGATCGCCGACATCGGACGCGTCTTGCCCGGCATCAGATCGGCAATGGCCGTCAGCAGCACGCCTCGACAGATCCATTCCTGCAGCGGCGCGACGATGATGTAGGTGTAGACGGTGATCGTGACCAGCTTCGGGTCGATGACCGGTGTTCCCTCAAGCTCCGGATAGAGAATGGTGCGGAAATAGGCCATGGCGGCCAGTGCGGCGATGCTGATGGCGATTCCCATACCGATGGACCTCCACAGATTGCCCATCCGGATGCCCATGTCCTGACGTGTCAGGCCGCAGCGCACGGTCAGCCCCCAGATCACGAATGCCCCCCAGATTTCCATGACCCGCGAGGTCCAGAACATCACCTGCTCCTGATGCGAGACCTTCAGATGCGTCAGGATGATGCTGTTCACCAGGGCATAGATGTTGATCATCAAGACCATAGTGACGAAAAGGAAGGCGAGTGCGTGGTAGCGCCGGTCGGCGTCCTCGAGAGCGACGAACTGCTGCTTGAGCTTGCCGTAGCTCTGGGAAAGCTGGGCATAGATTTTGCGGAAAAAGAGCGTGGCCAGTTCCGGTCGGTCGCTGAGGAATTCACGGTAGTCGGAGCGCTTGATCTTCCAGCCACTGAGGGGCGTCAGCGCGCGGGCAGAGGCACTGCGCGGATCGCCGCTGATCATGCCGAGTTCCCCGATCAAAGCGCCTTCGCCAGAGACGGCCAGTACTGTGCCGTTCTCTTCGTCATAGATTTCGACCTCACCGGAGGCGATCAGAATGGCAAAATCGCTGCTGTCACCCTTGCGGAAAATGACCTCGTTGACGTCATATTGCACCGCCTCGACATGCCGACGGAACTCTTCGAGATAGCTGTCGCTCACCCGTATGCTGGTGTGTTTGAGTAGCGTTTGCGAAAAATCCTGGCTGCCTGCCAGGTCCGCTGCATCGACCGTGCTCATGCGTGTATCCGACTCCTTGAGATTGCGGCCGGATACTACGGATTTTGTTGAGGGATCGCAGAGGTGCAGACCGTCCAAATCTGGGGTCGATCAACGGCCTCTGCTGCTACAGGCTGGCAATCGTTGCAAGTCGGGGGAAGGACTTGATGCGTACCTCGTCGATCGGCACGGGGCGCCCGAGATAGTAACCCTGGCCGAGTTCGATGCCGAGTTCGTGCATCAGTTCGACGTGATCGGCTGTCTCCAGCCCCTCGATCAGGATCTTCAGGCCGCGATTACGAATAAGCCGGATGATGTCTTCGAGCATGGCGCGCCCGGCCGGGCGTCGGGCGTCCTGCAGGAAGGAGCGATCGATCTTGACCGTATCGAACGGGAAGAGGCGCAGCCAGGAGAGGCCAGCAAAACCCGTGCCGAAATCATCGAGCCAGATGCGGATGCCGAGCGCCTGGAGATCGGTGATGCAGCGGATGACATCAGATTGGCCCTCCATGTCGATGCCTTCGGTGATCTCGAAGGCAAGCTGCGAACCGGAGACGCCGGTTTCCTCGAGGATCGTGGAGACGGCAAGCGCAAAGCCACGCGATTTCAGCTGGATGGCCGAGACGTTCACGCTCGCCATCGGCGCGATGCCGGTCGCCAGCACCTCCGTGCAGGCCCGGCGGATCGCCCAGAGGCCGAGATCGAGGATCGCGCCGGTGCGTTCTGCAACCGGGATGAACTGGGCCGGCGACAGCGGCGTGCCGTCGATCATCTTCATCCGCATCAGGGATTCGACTGCCTCGACACGGCCGGTACGCAGGTTCTGGATCGGCTGGTAGACAAGATGGACGAGATCGTTCTTGATCGCCATGCGTAGTGTCGCGGCAATGTTCTCGTTATCGTCGCTGGTTAGCGGGTCATTCGGGTTGAAGAGCCGGATGCAGTTACGCCCATTGGCCTTGGCCGAATAAAGCGCACGATCCGCTTCGTTGATGATGCGTTCCAGCTTGGGTCCGGTCTGCGGCCGGGTATAGGAGGCACCGACACTGACAGTCACGACGGCCTGGCCGTCACGCCTCTGGTCATGCACCAGATGCAACCCCTCCACGGCGCTGCGAATGATCTCGCAGAGCGCCATGACCTGATCGCGCCCGGTTACCCTTGAGAGCACGATGAACTCTTCGCCGCCATAGCGACCGACCGAGGCATTCAGCGGCTTCAGCGTGTCGTTGAGCACGCTTGCGACGAGGATCAGGCAGCGATCCCCGGCCTGATGACCGTAGAAATCGTTGTACTTCTTGAAGAAGTCGACATCGACCAGAATGGCAGCAAATGCTTTTCCGTCTGATTGCCAGGCGTTCCAATAGTCTCGCAGCCGCTTATCAACCGCACGGCGATTCTCCACGCCGGTCAGGTAATCAGTGTTAGACAGACGCTCCAGCGCGAGACCGCGCTTTTCCGCTTAACTGTGCTGGTGGGCTGCTTCGATTGCGTTGAGGAAGACATGGTAGCGTTCCTCATTGAGTTTCCAGTTTACATATGAGGTGAAAAGGAAACAGGAACCATAGAACAGAATGATAACAACAGTCTGTTCGAGTGAAAGTACAGGCGCATGCAGCATGCTGTACAGGAAAATTGCAAGAATGGTCGCTGACGTGAGGACAGAGAGGCGAAACACGAGGTTGAAGAAGAGGTTCGCACTCATCATGAAGATGGTGCCAAATAACATGTAGTAGCGGAATGCATCCTCGGCAGTGGTGTAAGTCGCAGGAACAAGCCACGCGACGTAACCGACGACGACAGTGGCAGCGCAACTCACGTCGACCCAGTGCAGGTCCACCCGTCGCGCCACGCAGACTTCGATAACGGAGATAGCGAGGATCGCCACGACCAGACGCGCCGTTACTGTCTGGAGGGCTACATCGGGGATGAGGAAGGCATCGGCGGCACCGAAAAGAAGGTAGACGAGTGCCGCGAGCCATAGACCCTGACGCGTCTGACGGAGCTGTGTCATGCTTCTGTGCGTCTGGTACAGCGCAGCGAGGGCAGGGCCAGCAATGGTCTTAGAGTCGATCGCAGGAGGGGTGTAGCTGTGACCGTCGGTCGGTACCGCGTCAACTGTGTGGCCGCTCTGCATCCGCGACTTTGTTCCGCGATTTCCGCGCACTGGGTCTTCGATAACCCGATCCATCACGACTCCATCGTCCTGCGCATGTCACACGCTCGTCTACACTAGCCCCCTCACGTATTAACTATGTTTTAAAGTCTCGATAATTTCGGAGTGCACTTATCGGCCGTCGCGATTATGGTTTACGAAGAATTAAATTCAGATTTAACTAAAAAAGGAGCGAAGTGTGAGCGACGTGAAGATTGCATTCGACGGACAGAGCCTCATCACGCCGGACTCTATTGCGGCGACGGTGTTTTCGACTTCGGCCGATGTTAACGACAAGGAGCTTGCGCTTACGCGTGCCGAAATGGCACTCCACCTTCGCGTTGCGGAACAGCAGTTCGAGCAGAAAATTCCCGTCGGACAGATTATGGTCCGACTGCTCACGGCGCTCCACGAGATCCGTAATCGGATTTCGCCGAAGGTGTGGGAGCAAATTATTCCCCTGGCTCAGAACCATGCGATCGCTCGGCATTTTCATGAGGACCCGTTCACCCGTTGGTCATTCGAGAAGCCTCGTGGCTATTCGGGGGACGCCGGTCTGCTCGACTTCATCTATGGGCACCCTTCAGTTCAGCCGATGCTGGATGCCGCGAGTCCGTTGGGCAAAGAGGTCTATGCCTTTACCAGCCAGTCTCCGGCTTGCGTCGCTGTTCGGGAACGCCGCGACCTTCTGGCCCAGTTCGTTGACGACGTTGCGTCCTCCCGTGGTGGCGAAGCCGAGATTTTGACCATCGCCGCGGGGCATTTGCGCGAAGGCAGCATGTCTGAGGCGCTCAAGAACAAATCCATCAAGCGCTGGCTCGCTCTGGATCAGGACCCCATGAGCGTCGGTGCTGTGGCGAGTGAGTTCGCTGGCACTGCCGTTGAGGCCGTCAACGGCTCCGTGCGGACGGTTCTTACACGCGCACAAAGCCTCGGCACTTTCGATTTCGTTTACGCGGCCGGGCTTTACGACTATTTGGCAGACGAAGTGGCGATCAAGCTGTCGCAACGCTGCCTGCAGATGCTGAAGCCGAATGGCACGTTCCTGTTTGCGAACTTTTCTCAGGAGGTTCCCGACGACGGCTACATGGAAACCTTCATGAACTGGGCACTTCTGCTGCGTTCGGAAGAAGACATGTGGCGGATCATGCGTGCGACTGCCGAGGGGCTGGACGTCGAATGCTCGCTGCGCTTCGGCCAGAACAAAAACATCGTCTACGGCATCATCCGCAAGCTGTCCTGAAATGATACAGCCCTTCGCAGGTCTTGAGCTGCGAAGGGCTGCGCTGTCCCGAAATGGTAAGGTTCATTGACCGGGCAATTGGTTTTACCCTTCGATGTCAGGGGTAAAACGGGCCCAACCCTGGCTCATCAGGTGCTCTTGCGGCTGGAACCGGGTTTTGTAGCCCATCTTCTTCGAGCCGTTGACCCAGTAACCGAGATAGACATGTGGCAGGCCAAGCGCCTTTGCCCGTCGAATGTGGTCGAGCACCATCATCGTGCCGAGCGACCGCTTTTCCAGTTCGGGGTTGTAGAAGGAATAGACCATCGACAGGCCGTCGCTCATGAGATCTGAGAGCGCGACTGCGATCAGTTCGCCGCGCGGCTGCGGCGAGATCCCGTCTCCGGCCGTGCGAAGGCGGTATTCGATCACCCGCGTCTGGACATGGCTGTCCTCCACCATGATCGCGTAGTCGAGCGCCGACATGTCCGACATGCCGCCTTGCTGGTGCCGATGGTCGAGGTACCGGCGAAAGAGGGAAAACTGTTCGGTCGAGGGCTGGGCCGGGAACACGGTGGAGATGACGTCCTTGTTGACGGCTTCAACGCGGCGGAAGCCTCGGCTCATTTCGAACTCGTTGACCAGCACCCGGACGGAGACGCACGCGCGGCAGGTTTCGCAGGCCGGCCTGTAGGCAATGTTCTGCGAGCGGCGAAAGCCGCCCTGTGTCAGCAGATCATTCATTTCCGTGGCACGAGGACCCACCAGGTGGGTGAAGACCTTCCGCTCCAACTCCCCCGCCAGATACGGGCACGGCGCCGGCGCCGTCAGATAGAATTGCGGGGAGGGGGAGGTCTGCGTGTTCATATGAGGAGGAAGAGAATCCTTTAGCCAGTCCTGTTCAAACTAGGATGGCGCAAGAATGAAAAAGGTCAACACTCCGGCGAGTAAGCCGGAGCGCATTGTCGCAAAAACGGTCTTCGAGGATCAGTAGGTGCGCGCCGCAGCGGTGCCGAGCAGGAGGTCATGAACAAGGCGCGAGCGCTCGATGAACAGGCCGGCAAGCAGCACAAGCGGCGTCAGCACCGAGTTCAGGATCCAGAACAGGGCCAGATGCGCAATGGCCGTGACGAAGTCGATCTTGCGACCATCCAGCCGGACCATGACAATGCCCATCATTCGCATACCAGGCGTCGCCTGCGATGGCCCGGCGAGCGACATGCCGAAATAGAGGGCTGCCACCACGAAGAACAGGATCGGATAAAGCAGCCAGCCGAGGCCAAGCGTCAGAATGCCAAGGAAGAAGACGACAACTGCGGCCGGAATCCAGAGAAGACCGACGAACAGATAGTCGACGAGGAAGGCAAAGACGCGCCGCGAAAGCACGCCGCTATAGGCGCGCCAGTCTTCGGGGGCGGCATAGGACGGGTTGCTGTCGAGACTCATGTCGGGCTCCTTTGAGGTTGTGAACCTGATATGGGAAGCCCGACCACAAATACAATAATCCGCGAGGATCAGGCCTGCTTGGCCAGCAGACGCGCCACTTCCGGAGCGAAATAGGTGAGAATGCCGTCGCAGCCGGCGCGCTTGAAACAGAGCAGCGTTTCGAGCATCGCCCGCTCCCCATCAATCCAGCCATTGGCGGCGGCGGCCTTGATCTGGCTGTATTCACCGGAAACCTGGTAGGCGAAGACTGGGAGGCCGAAGCTCTCTTTGAGGCGCCAGCAGATATCCAGATAGGGAAGGCCAGGCTTGACCATCAGCATGTCGGCGCCTTCCTCGACGTCCAGTGCTGCGTCGCGTACCGCTTCGGTGCCATTGGCCGGATCGATGTAATAGGTCTTCTTGTCCCCTTTGAGCAGACCACTGGTCGAAATCGCCTCGCGATAGGGGCCGTAATGGCAGGATGCGAACTTGGTCGCGTAGGACATGATGCCGACGCTCTGGTGACCGGCGGCATCCAGTCCACGGCGGATCGCCCCGATGCGGCCGTCCATCATGTCGGAAGGGGCAATGATGTCGGACCCGGCGTCGGCCTGTGCAACGGCTGCACGCACCAGCTGGTCGACCGTCTCGTCATTGACGATCTCGCCATCCCGCAGGATGCCGTCATGGCCATGGCTGGTGAAGGGATCGAGCGCCACATCGGTGATGATACCGATGTTCGGAACCGCCTGCTTGATTGCTGCTGTCACCTGATTGAGGAGGTTATTGCTTCTCAACACTTCGGAGCCGGTCTGGTCGCGCAATTCCATTTCCACATTGGGGAAGGTCGCGAGGGCCGGAATGCCGAGGTCGGCGGCTTCCTTCGCGGCGTCCACGGCCTTGTCGACGCTCATTCTATAGACGCCCGGCATCGCGGCGATCGGATCCATGACACCGGTGCCCGGTACGACGAAAATCGGCCAGATCAGGTCGTCGACGGTCAGACGGTTCTCCTGGACCATACGGCGCTGCCAGTCGGCCTTGCGAAGTCGGCGCATGCGCCGGTGGCCGGTGACTGCGTCTACCAGATGTGTCTTGTCCGTCATGTCTTTGGTCCTCGTCTTTCTCAGGCTGCTGATTAGCACGATGCCGGGAGCTTGCAAAACGTCAGTGGGTTTCCATCTGCCCCCAGATCAGACGGGTGTGGCCAGCCAGCCCTCCGCAGATCAGCAGGGGAGGGAGCGCCGCGCTGCTGGCGGATGCCTTGCCTCGGGCCTATCCTCGCCAGCATGGAAGCTGATTCGTCGCCGACACCCATTCGCAGTCTCACCGAGACCATCTTCGTGCTCTTCCTGCGCGTCGTGGCCCTGTCCTGCCTGTGGTTTGGCTTGCAATACTGGGCGCTGCTCGTCGGCTACAGCCACGATGGGCTCGGACGCTTCGATCTGCTCTCCACGCCCTGGCGGGTCGCTGCCACCGGGCTTGCCGTTGTCTTCCCCGTCGCTGCCCTTGGCCTGTGGGTTGCAGGGTCCTGGGGGCCGGTCATGTGGCTTCTTGCGGCAGGCGGCCAGATGCTGATGTTCACCGTCTGGCCGGAGATCTTCGGCCGCAACATGCTTGCGGTGACCATGCATTCGGCAGTCTCCGCCGTTTACGTGGTCTTCCGCCTGGCGTTGTGGCTCGAAGGGAGACACAAGCAGGAGCGTATAACGGTTGATTTACCCTGATCGCAGGAGAGGCTCTGGTAAGCCTCTGTTAAGCCTGCGTTTTAAATAGAATTTTATGCGCATTGGATACGGTCCTCACCAAGGCGGGAGAAAAAACCAACACCGCCAAACAAAACAGTGAGGCAGACCGATATGAACACCAAGCTCAAGCCGCAGCCGGCCACTCTCGACCCGCAGGAAGAAGCGATCCGTTCGCTCTACCTCGAATCCCTCCACCTCGTCGAGCGTCTTCACCGCCGCCTTCTCGACGTCATCAAGGACGAGTTCGACCGCAAGGGTCGCTCCGACATCAACGCCGTCCAGGCACTCCTGCTCTTCAACATCGGCAATTCGGAACTGACCGCCGGTGAACTGCGCTCGCGCGGTTACTATCTGGGCTCGAACGTCTCCTACAACGTCAAGAAGCTCGTCGATCTCGGCTTCATCAACCACCAGCGCTCGCGCGTCGACCGTCGCTCGGTCCGCATCAGCCTAACAGATGCCGGCCAGGAGATCGCTGAGACCGTTGCAAAGCTTTATGAGCGCCACATCGGCTCGATCCAGAAGGTCGGCGGCATCGGCACCGCCGAGTTCACCCAGATGAACAAGCTCCTGCAGCGCCTCGACCGCTTCTGGAACGATCAGATCCTGTATCGCCTCTAAGGCCTATCGAACGACCTCCACAAGCGATCCACCGCTCGAAACCGGATGCTTCTCCCGAAGCGTCCGGTCTTCGCATTTTCCTGGTCACGTCGCACGCCTGTGCCTACACACTCCCGTGACACACCCCTTTGGTGACACGAATTGGCCATATTGATATGGGACCGCCGGAACGAGAAAAGGGGGCGTTTCGACAGCCTCCGATCGACCCCGCAACGCAGATTTTAGCCCCGTGGCGGCGCTTTGTTAACCATGGCACGATATGCGTTTGGTTCAGGTTCAGGATGAAACGGTAGGAAATATGTCCAAGAAGTCTGGTATTGTTGCTCTCTCGCGTCGCTCGCTTCTTCGCGGTGCGGCAGCCGCCGGTGCTGCGGCAATCGCCGGGCAGGCCGTGGCGCAGGACGCAATCAACGATCTTATCAATGCGCCTCGTCGCGGCAACTGGGACGACCAGTTCGATGCCCAGGCATCTCGGACGTCCGCTGCCGTTGTCTCGAACAGCCCAATCCTCAGCGCCAACAATCTGATCTACATGCAGCAGGCGATCGCGCAGCATCAGTCGATCGTGGCGAATGGAGGCTGGCCGACGATCAATGCGCCCGGCGCCCTGCGCATCGGCGCGATGGATCCGTCGGTCCAGAGTCTGCGCCAGCGCCTGATGATCTCCGGCGATCTGCCGCGTGAAGCCGGCCTGTCCAACTCCTACGATTCCTATGTTGAAGGTGCGGTCAAGCGTTTCCAGGCGCGCCACGGTCTGCCGGAAGACGGCGTGCTGGGTGAGTTTACCGTCAAGGCGCTCAACGTCGGCGCCGATGTGCGTCTGAACCAGCTGAACACCAACCTGATCCGCCTGCAGTCCATGTCGGGCGATCTCGGCCGTCGCTACGTCATGGTCAATGTTCCCGGTGCCTCCGTCGAAGCCGTGGAGAACGACCGCGTGGCGCTGCGCAACACCGCCGTTGTCGGCCGCATCGACCGCCCGACCCACATGATCAACTCTAAGATCTACGAGGTCATTCTCAACCCCTACTGGACCGCGCCGCGTTCGATCGTCGAGAAGGACATCGTGCCGCTGATGCGCAAGGATCCGACCTACCTGACGCGCAACAGCATCCGCCTGTTCGATGGCAACGGCAACGAAGTCGCGCCGGAAACCGTTGACTGGAATGCGGCCAAGGCTCCGAACCTGATGTTCCGCCAGGACCCGGGCAAGATCAACGCCATGGCCTCGACCAAGATCAACTTCCACAATCCGAACAACGAGTACATGCACGACACGCCTCAGCAGGGCCTGTTCAACAAGCTGATGCGCTTCGAATCCTCCGGCTGCATCCGCGTGCAGAACGTTCGCGACCTCGTCACCTGGCTGCTTCGCGACACCCCCGGCTGGTCGCGTCAGGAGATCGAGCGCGTCATCACGACCCGTCAGAACAATCCGATCAAGCTCGCCGAGGAAGTGCCGGTCTATATCGTCTACATCTCGGCCTGGTCGACCAATGACAGCATCGTCCAGTTCCGTGACGACATCTACCAGAAGGACGGCGACGCCCAGCTCGCGCTCCAGGCCAATATCGGCGTGGAACAGTTTGCCGGCTCTGTGGATGAGGACTTTGTTCCGCTGCAGTGATCTTCCGCAGGCTGCCTATGCTAATCAAAGCCGCGCCTCGTGCGCGGCTTTTTGCGTCAATGCTGCGGCCATTCGCCTCCGCGCGCCAATTGATCCGCAAATGTCGTTCTCCGTATTGCTCTCGTGACTGCGGAAGTTTAAGACCCCACAGCATCAAACGCTTTTGAGGAGCCAGCGATCATGTCGAACAACGATGCCTTCTTTACTCGTTCTCTCGCCGATACCGATCCGGAAATTTTCGGTGCGATCGAGAAGGAACTCGGTCGTCAACGTCACGAGATCGAGCTGATCGCTTCAGAAAACATCGTTTCGCGCGCCGTGCTCGAAGCCCAGGGCTCGATCATGACGAACAAGTACGCGGAAGGTTATCCTGGCAAGCGCTATTACGGCGGTTGCCAGTTCGTCGATATCGCGGAAGAACTCGCGATCGAGCGCGCCAAGAAGCTCTTCGGCGTCAACTTCGCCAACGTTCAGCCGAACTCCGGTAGCCAGATGAACCAGGCCGTGTTCCTGGCGCTGCTGCAGCCGGGCGACACCTTCATGGGCCTCGACCTGAACTCGGGCGGTCACCTGACCCATGGTTCGCCGGTCAACATGTCCGGCAAGTGGTTCAACGTCGTCTCCTACGGCGTGCGTGAAGACGACCACCAGCTCGACATGGACGATGTGGCAGAGAAGGCCCGCACCCACAAGCCGAAGCTGATCATCGCTGGCGGCACCGCTTACTCCCGCATCTGGGACTGGAAGCGCTTCCGCGAGATCGCTGACGAAGTCGGCGCCTACCTGATGGTCGACATGGCCCATATCGCCGGCCTCGTCGCCGGCGGCCAGCATCCGTCGCCGTTCCCGCACTGCCATGTCGCGACCTCCACGACGCACAAGTCGCTCCGTGGTCCGCGCGGCGGCATGATCCTGACGAACGACGAGGATCTGGCGAAGAAGTTCAACTCGGCCGTCTTCCCGGGCCTCCAGGGTGGTCCGCTGATGCATGTCATCGCCGCCAAGGCCGTTGCCTTCGGCGAAGCGCTGCAGCCGGAGTTCAAGGACTATGCCGCTCAGGTCGTGAAGAACGCCAAGGTTCTGGCCGACACCCTGATCAAGCACAATCTCGACATCGTCTCCGGCGGCACCGATAACCACCTGATGCTGGTTGACCTGCGAAAGAAGAACGCTACCGGCAAGCGTGCGGAAGCAGGCCTCGGCCGCGCCTACATCACCTGCAACAAGAACGGCATCCCCTTCGACCCGGAAAAGCCCTTCGTCACCTCCGGTATCCGTCTTGGCACGCCGGCCGGTACGACGCGCGGCTTCAAGGAAGCGGAATTCACCGAGATCGGCAATCTGATCGTCGAGGTTCTCGATGGCCTGAAGGTCGCCAATTCGGACGAGGGCAATGCCTCGGTCGAGGCCGCAGTGCGTGACAAGGTCGTGGCCCTGACGGACCGCTTCCCCATGTACCCCTACATGTAAGGCATACGGTTGATGCGCTGCCCCTTCTGCGGATCGGATGAAACCCAGGTCAAGGACTCGCGACCGGCGGAGGACAACACCTCCATCCGCCGGCGGCGCATTTGTCCGGATTGCGGGGGGCGCTTCACCACCTTTGAACGGGTGCAACTGCGTGAGTTGATGGTCTTGAAGAAGACCGGCCGCAAGGCACCCTTCGCCCGCGACAAGCTGGTGCGGTCCTTCCAGATCGCACTGCGCAAGCGCCCTGTTGATGCGGACCGCATTGAGCGCGCCGTCTCGGGCATTGTACGCCGCCTTGAAAGCTCCGGCGAGACCGAGATCTCCTCGGAAGAAATCGGTCTGCAGGTGCTCGAAGCCCTGAAGACCCTCGATGACGTGGCATTCGTGCGCTACGCCTCGGTCTATCGCGACTTCAGCCACGCCGAGGATTTCGAGAACGTCATTGCCGAGATCAACGCCAAGATCTCCAGAGACAGCACGGCGGACTGAAGCGTGTCGATCACCGCCCGCGATGAAAGGTTCATGCGCGAGGCGATCGCGTTATCCCTCATCCATGTCGGGCGCACCGGCCCCAATCCTTCCGTCGGCTGCGTGATCGTCAAGAATGGCGAGGTCGTCGGACGCGGTGTCACCGCATTGGGTGGCCGCCCGCATGCGGAGCCGCAGGCGCTGGCTGAAGCCGGTGATAAGGCGAGGGGGGCAACCGCCTATGTCACTCTCGAACCCTGTTCCCACCATGGCAAGACACCACCCTGTGCCAATGCCATCATCGCTGCGGGTATTGCCCGCGTCGTCGTCGCGGTCGCAGATCCGGATCCCCGAGTTTCGGGGCAGGGCCTGAAGATGCTGGCGGACGCCGATATCGAGGTGACGATCGGCGTTCTGCAGAGGGACGCAAGGCGGGCGATGTCCGGTTACCTCACGCGCCAGACGAAGGGGCGGCCGCAAGTGATTCTGAAGCTTGCCGTTTCCGCCGATGGCATGCTGGGCCGCAAGGGGGCTGGCCAGATCGCGATCACCGGTCCCGAAGCACGTGCGGACGTGCACCGTTTGAGGGCCGAGAGCGATGCGATCCTGGTCGGCATCGGTACGGCACTCGCGGACGATCCGGAACTGACCGTGCGTTTGCCGGGCTTGGAGACGGCATCACCCTTGCGTGTCGTTCTGGACAAGCGCGCCGAACTGCCTGCCGGTTCCAAGCTCGCCGAAGGCGCGCATACGGTTCCCGTACTCGTCGCCGTGGATCATGGCGCCAAGGGCAATAGGGCGGCGCTTGCGGAAGCGGGTGTCGAGATTGTCGAACTGGCTGGTGTCGAGGAGCTGTTGTCTGCGCTGGCGCAGCGCGGGATCTCGACGCTGATGGTCGAGGGGGGCGCGCGCGTCGCATCCGATCTCCTGGCGCGCGGATTGGTCGACCGCGTCTATCTCTACACGGGGACGACCGCGGTCGGCGAAGACGGTATCCCGTCCCCGATCACATCGACCAGAATGGCGCCAGGGTTCGCTCTGGTCGAAGAGCGAACCCTGGGAGCTGACCGGCTTCAGATCTTTGATCGTCTGCCGGCCTCTGCCTGGCTTTAACGCCAGAAAAGCATGATCAGAATGATCAGCGGAATCGGAATACCGAGAAGCCAGAGAAGAATGCCGCGACCCATGGGGGACCTCCTGTTGCCTGTGGTCAGATGGAGCCCGGTCGTCGGCGCTCCGTGCTTCAGAAACGGATCGTGCCTTCCAATTGTTCCGCGCAAAAGAAGCCCCGCACCATCGGGTGCGAGGCAAGTCGGCAGGGGAGGAGGGGTGGGAAATCAGCGGACGTAGAAGGTCACGCCGCCATCGGCCGCCTGCTCGGCGCCGACGATATTCGTCAGCTCGATGCTTTGCGACTGAAGTTTCTGGGCGAGTGGGCGATTGGCGATGACAGAGGCTTGCACGAGCCGGGTTTCCTGCGAGGTGGGAGCAAGGCCGCCAAAGCGTTCCGTGGCAGGGTCATTGGTCTTCAGCGAGTCGATACGCACGACATTGAAGGCTGTTGGCGACAGCGTTTGGATCGTGCTTTCGATCTTTCCTTCGGGCGCCGAGCCCGCGTCGGGCATGGCGGCATAGCCTTCGGCGCCGAAGGCAAATGCAGAGAGGGCGGTTGCGCTGAGGATGGTTGCAAAGCGATTCATGGTCCTGTTCCTTTCGAGGAAGTTTGCGATGGCGGGGGATTCCGTCGCTCGCTTGCAAGGAAGAAGGTGGGATCGGTTTGTGGCAAAATCCAGCCTTTAAGTAGCTGAATTCCATTAAACATTTGTCACGCTACGTGCCCGATTTTCGCCTGCATTAGCGAGAGTGGAACAATCGTGCCGGGCCGGTAAGCTGGGCTTTGGCAAAGCGTGCGCCTGCGTCGCAGGTCTGTCCTGCCGCAAAAACACTTGCCTTCCTTGATATGGCGTGGTTTGACCGCGTTTCTGTTCGGCCAGCGGCCGCAATCACATTCAAGATCGGATCCACCCATGGGAAACAAGACGGCTTCGCCGCATTTGCTGATCGTCGAGGCGCGCTTCTACGACGACATGTCGGACGCCCTTCTGGACGGTGCCAAGCACGCTCTCGAAGAAGCTGGCGCAACCTATGACGTCATCACGGTGCCGGGTACGCTCGAGATTCCGCCGGCGATCGCCATGGCCCTGGATGCCATGGACGATGAAGGCACGCAGTATGATGGTTTCATCGCGCTTGGCATGGTCATTCGCGGCGAGACCTATCACTTTGACATCGTCGCCAACGAATCCTCGCGCGCCCTCATGGATCTGGCCGTCTCGGAGTCGCTCGCCATCGGCAACGGCATCATGACCGTCGAGAATGACGAGCAGGCTTGGGCCCGCGTCAAGCGCAGCGAGAAGGACAAGGGCGGCTTTGCAGCTCGCGCTGCGCTCTCGATGATCGACCTGAAGAAGAAGCTGGGTGGCTGAGCGATGTCGGACGAAGGCAAGCATCCGGTAAAACCGGCAAACCAGCGCGGCGCAGCTCGCCTTGCGGCTGTGCAGGCACTCTATCAGATGGACATCGCCGGCTCTGGCGTTCTGGAAGTGGTGGCGGAGTATGAAGCTCACCGCCTCGGCCAGGAAGTGGATGGTGAGACGTATCTGAAGGCTGACGCATCCTGGTTCCGCTCGATCGTCGCCGGTGTCGTACGCGACCAGATCAAGATCGACCCGATGATCCGCGGCGCGCTGCAGGACGACTGGTCGCTGTCGCGCATGGACAGCACCGTCCGTGCCATACTGCGTGCCGGCACCTTCGAATTGATCGAACGCAAGGATGTACCCATCGCCGTTATTGTAACGGAATATGTCGAGATCGCGCAGGCCTTCTTCCCGGACGACGAGCCGAAGCTGGTCAACGCAGTCCTTGATCGTATTGCAAAGCAGGTTCGCGCTCCGGCGCAAAAATAGGAATAGGCAGATGGACGGGACGACTGGAGCGGGGCTGGACGGACAACTTTCGACAGCCAGGCGAAACGTCGGACTGCTGGCAGTGGCCCAGGCTATCCTGGGTTCCGCGCCGCCCTTGGCCTTCGCCGTCGGCGGACTCGCCGGTTTCCAGATGCTCGGCGCCGACAAGTCGCTCGCCACGGCGCCGCTGACGGGTTTCAACGTTGGTGTCGCCTTGGGCGCAATCGTGGTGGCTGCGGCCTCCCGCGTTCTCGGGCGCCGCGAAAGCTTCATGGTTGGTGCGCTCACTGGCGCACTCGGCAGCGCACTCGCAGCATTCGCTCTCATCCAGTCCAACTTCTGGCTCTTCGCCTTCTCGCTGATGCTGATGGGCATTTCCGGCGGCTTTACTCAGAAGATCCGCTTTGCCGCCGCCGATGCATCGCCGAGCTTCTACAAGGGCAAGGCAATCTCCTGGATCCTCGCGGCCGGCATCATTTCCGCTATCGCTGGCCCCCAGATCGCCATCTGGCTGAAGGATGCACTCGCCCCGGTCACCTTCGCCGGCGCCTTTCTCGGTCTGGTGCCCTTGCTCCTCTGCGCCATCGCGGTCCTCTTCTTTCTGAAGCTTCCGAGCATCGCCGAAAAGAAGGCGGAAGCCGCCGGGCCGACGCGGCCCCTGCGCGAGATCGTCCTGACGCAGCGTTTCCTGACCGGCATGATCTGCGGCATCAGTTCCTATGCCCTTATGACCTTCATGATGACCGGCGCCCCGCTTGCCATGGTGATTGGCTGCGGTTTCTCCTCTGACCTCGCAACGCTCGGCATCCAGTGGCATGTGATCGCGATGTTTGCCCCGAGCTTCTTCACCGGCGTTCTGATCACCCGCTTCGGTGCCGAAAAGGTCGTGGCCGCCGGTCTTCTCATCCTGATGTCCTGCGCCGTGATTGCCCATTGGGGCGTTGAGCTCTGGAACTTCTGGGGCGCGCTGGTCCTGCTCGGGGTCGGTTGGAACTTCGGCTTCATCGGCGCAACGGCCATCGTCGCCTCAAGCTATCGTCCCGCCGAGGCCGACAAGGTCCAGGGCTTCCACGACATCATCCTGTTTTCGACCGTCGCGCTCTCGTCCTTCTCGTCCGGCAAGGTCTTCACCGCCTTTGGCTGGTCGGTGATGAATCTGATCATCTGGCCGGTGACGATTATCTGCCTGGTGCTGGTGCTTCTTCAGCTTCGAGCGGCTGCGCGCAAACCCGCCTGAGTTCCCTCCATCCTGCAAAATATGCGTACTTGACGTCGCCAAAAGCGCGACGCAATCTCGCCACGCGTTGACGAGGTCTCGGAGGAGGGGGCCTGAGTCTGCGAGTCACGGCCCGCGATGAGTGAGGCGCGGGCAATACGGGAGGGTATTGCGAATGACGGTTCTTCTAGGCGTAATTTTATGCGGGCTTCTGTCCGTGGTCTACGCGGTCTGGGCGACGCGCTCGGTGCTTGCGGCAGATCAGGGCAATGCCCGAATGCAGGAAATTGCAGGCTATATTCGCGAGGGTGCTCAGGCTTACCTCACTCGGCAATACCTGAACATCGCGATCGTCGGTGCCGTCGTCTTTGTTGGCACATGGTTTCTTCTTTCCGGCACCGCTGCCATCGGCTTCCTGATCGGTGCCGTGCTGTCGGGTGCGGCAGGCTTCATCGGCATGCATGTCTCGGTTCGCGCCAATGTGCGCACAGCCCAGGCAGCATCCCACAGCCTTGCCGCTGGTCTCGACATCGCCTTCAAGTCGGGCGCCATCACTGGCATGCTGGTTGCTGGCCTCGCACTGCTCGGCGTTTCCATCTACTTCTATATCCTGACCGCGATCCTCGGTCATGAAAGCGGCTCGCGCACAGTCATCGATGCGCTCGTGGCGCTGGGCTTCGGCGCATCGCTGATCTCGATCTTCGCCCGCCTGGGTGGCGGTATCTTTACCAAGGGTGCCGACGTTGGTGGGGACCTCGTCGGCAAGGTTGAAGCGGGCATTCCGGAAGACGATCCGCGCAACCCGGCCACGATTGCCGACAACGTTGGCGATAACGTGGGCGACTGCGCCGGCATGGCAGCCGACCTCTTCGAGACCTATGCCGTCTCGGTGGTGGCGACCATGGTTCTGGCGGCGATCTTCTTTGCCGGCTCTGCCGCACTCGATATCGCCATGGTTTATCCGCTCGCCATCTGCGGCGCCTGCATCATCACCTCGATCATCGGCACCTTCTTCGTCAAGCTCGGCACGAGCGGCTCGATCATGGGCGCCCTTTACAAGGGCCTCATCGTAACCGGCCTTCTCTCGGTAGCCGGTTTGGCGTTCGCGACGTCGCTGACAATCGGCTGGGGCACGATCGGCACGGTTGCCGGAATGGAAGTTACCGGCGTCAACCTGTTCATCTGCGGTATCCTGGGTCTGGTCGTCACGGCGCTCATCGTCGTCATCACCGAATACTACACAGGCACCAACAAGCGTCCGGTCAATTCGATTGCTCAGGCATCGGTCACCGGTCACGGCACCAACGTCATCCAGGGCCTGGCCGTCTCGCTGGAGTCGACCGCGCTTCCCGCGATCGTCATCGTCGGCGGCATCATCGCGACGTTCCAGCTCGCCGGTCTTTTCGGAACCGCGATCGCGGTCACGACAATGCTCGGCCTTGCCGGTATGATCGTCGCGCTCGATGCTTTCGGTCCGGTGACCGACAATGCCGGCGGGATTGCCGAAATGTCCCATCTGCCGCCGGAAGTTCGCAAATCCACGGATGCTCTGGACGCCGTCGGCAACACCACCAAGGCTGTCACCAAGGGCTACGCCATTGGTTCGGCCGGCCTTGGCGCGCTGGTACTGTTCGCGGCCTATTCGAACGATCTGCAATACTTCGCCGCCAACAGCGACAAGTATCCCTATTTCGCCGGTATCGGTGACATTTCCTTCAGCCTTGCCAATCCTTATGTTGTGGCAGGTCTGATCTTCGGCGGCCTGATCCCCTACCTGTTCGGCGGTATCGCCATGACCGCAGTCGGTCGCGCAGCCGGCTCGATCGTTGAGGAAGTTCGCCGGCAGTTCCGCGAGAAGCCCGGTATCATGCAGGGCACCGAAAAGCCTGACTATGGCCGGGCCGTCGATATCCTGACACGCGCCGCGATCAAGGAAATGATCATCCCGTCGCTGTTGCCGGTACTCGCGCCCCTTGTGGTTTACTTCGGTGTGCTCCTGATCTCCGGCTCCAAGGCGTCTGCCTTTGCGGCACTGGGTGCATCGCTGCTTGGTGTCATCGTCAACGGCCTCTTCGTCGCGATCTCCATGACTTCGGGTGGTGGCGCGTGGGATAACGCGAAGAAAAGCTTCGAAGACGGCTTCATTGACAAGGATGGCGTCAAGCACCTGAAGGGCTCGGATGCGCACAAGGCCTCCGTCACCGGTGACACCGTCGGCGACCCCTACAAGGACACGGCGGGTCCGGCCGTGAACCCGGCCATCAAGATCACCAACATTGTGGCGCTCCTGCTTCTGGCCGTTCTGGCCGGCTGAGACCGCAGACCGAAAAGAAAAGACCGCGGAAGGCAACTTCCGCGGTCTTTGCATGTCTGGACACCGGTGGACGGACAGGTCCCCGAGGTGAGGTGGCCTTACTGGCCGCCGAGAATGTTGCGGACGCTGTTGGCCGCACCGCCGCCGCCAGCGAGCAGCTGCTGCAGGAAGGTGAGGTCGCGACCGCCGGTCGGCGTCGTGCGGGAAATCGTGTCGAACACCTTGCCGTCCTGCAGGGTGTAGTTGGCGCGTTGCGAGACGACGCCGTCTTTGTCGAAGTAAATCGCAAGGATCTGCTGATCGACGAGCTGCTGCTTCATGAACGCGACCGGTCGGGTGCGCTTCTGGGAAATGTAATAGAACACCTCACCATCGAAGGTCGCCGTGGTCGATGGTGTGCCGAGCGAGAGCAGCACCTGCTCGCGGCTCGAGCCGACTGGTACAAGGTCAAGCGCTGCCTGATCGACGACATAGCCGTTGTGAAAGACCTCGGAGGTCTGGCAGGCGGAGAGACCGATGACGACGGCAACCGCAAGAGCGGTCGTGCTCAGGAGCTTCCTGTCCGCCTTGAAAATCCTGATATCCACGCACACGTCTCCCATGACTTTCGTTGGCATCTCTGAGATGCCGGATCGCTTCTGCGCATAGCATTGTGGCCTTTCCGGGGAAAGCTGCACTGATGCCTGCGCTGCCGTTTTGCCGGTCAATCTGCCGCGAGATGCGGCATCCGTGCCGGATATCGGCATTGCAATTCACGCCTGCTTCGGTAAACCAGCTTTCGCAATCATGCAACATGACCACGCCCGGGCTCACCCCTTCGGTCGGCTCTTTTTGGTGGAATTGGATGGTATTCGGCTTCTTTCGACAGAAAAGAAACAATCAGGTGATCGTCGAGCGGCAGTATGGCGCCTTGACGGCAGCTGCGCGCACGCCGGTCTTCTATCGCGACATGGACGTTCCCGACACGGTGATCGGCCGTTTCGAAATGTTGACGATCATGCTGATTCTCTACTTCCGCCGCACGGCGAAGTCTCCTCGCAGCGGTCAGGAGATTGCCCAGAACATCATCGATGCCTTTTTCGAGGACGTTGACCATTCCATTCGGGAACTGGGAGTGGGCGATCCCGGTGTGCCAAAGCGCATGAAGAAGCTCGCAGGCATGTATTACGGTCGCCTTGAATCCTATGCAGGTGCACTGGATCGCAACCAGCGGGAGGAGCTCGCAGCAGCTCTCAAGCGCAATATCCATCCCGAACAGGGTGAGGCGGCTCCCTCGATGCAGGCGCTGGCCGAGTGGATGTTCGACGCTGAGGCAGCCCTGTCGGCCGTGGACGAGAACGAGATTGAGACGGGCATGGCCCGCATTGCCGTACCGGGCGCCTGAACGGTACCGGGCGCTCTGGGGCGCCGTCGCTTCGGGCTGGGCGGCGAAACGAGGAATGAAGGAAATGACAAGCAAAGACAGCAAAGACAGCCGCGAGTTCAGTTACCTCGTGAAGGTCGGCCACATCTCGGCCAATCCGGTTCAGGTCCATGTGGAGGCCGACGAGCGCGAACGCGCCGGGCTCGCTGACCTTTGGCAGGTGGAGGCCGTGAACCGCCTCTCTGCAGACCTGCAGATCGCCCGCTGGAAGAAGGACGGCGTCCGGATCAAGGGCCGTGTCTCCGGTGAACTGGTTCAGGCCTGCGTGGTCACGCTGGAGCCCGTCATCTCGCATATCGACCAGGAAATCGACCAGATCTTCGTGCCTGAAGGCTCCAAACTTGCGCGTATCGTGCTCGATGGTGCCGGCGAAATGGTGCTCGATCCCGACGGTCCTGATCTTCCCGAGCAGTTCACAGGCGACACGATCGATGCTGGGGCTCTGGTCGCTGAATTTGCCGCCCTCGATATCGATCCCTATCCGAAGAAAGAAGGCGCAGCATTTTCCGCACACATCGAAAGCAAGGACGAAGAGGACAAGAAGCCGTCGCCCTTTGCTGTTCTGAAGGACTGGAAAAAGGATTGAGCATCCCCCATCTGCACCTGCGGGTGGGTTGTGTGCTGAGTGAAAAGCGCTATTTTGGCCGAAAATATCGCTGGCCAGCGATGAAGAAGGGTCAGGTCTAAGTGATCAGAATTTCTGTCGACGTCATGGGTGGAGACTTCGGTCCCGAGGTCGTTATCCCCGGAGCCGCCAAGGCACTTGAGCGTCATCCCGATGCCACCTTTCTCCTCTTCGGTCAGCAGGAGCGTTGCCTGCCGATTCTCGCGCAGTTTCCGAAGCTGAAAGAGAAGTCGACCTTTCATCACTGCGAAGTCTCCGTCAGCATGGACGAAAAGCCGAGCCAGGCCCTGCGCCGCGGCCGCTACGTCTCCTCCATGTGGCGTTCAATCGAAGCGGTGAAGACAGGGCAGGCGGATGTCGCGGTTTCCGCCGGCAACACCGGCGCGCTGATGGCCATGGCCAAGTTCTGCCTGCGCACCATGGCGACCATCGAGCGCCCTGCGATTGCCGCGATCTGGCCAACGCTGTCGGGTGAAAGCATCGTTCTGGACGTCGGCGCCGGCATCGGAGCCGATGCCCAGCAATTGCTTGATTTCGCTGTTATGGGTGGTGCCATGGCGCGCGCTCTGTTCGAAATCGAAAAGCCCATGGTCGGTCTGCTGAATGTCGGCGTGGAAGAGATCAAGGGCCAGGAAGAGGTCAAGGAAGCCGGTCGCCTGATCCGCGAAGCGGGTCTCGATACGATCGATTATTATGGTTTTGTCGAGGGCGACGATCTCGGCAAGGGTACCGTCGATGTGGTCGTCACCGAAGGCTTCACCGGCAATATCGCCCTGAAGACTGCGGAAGGTACGGCCAAGCAGATTGCCGAATACCTGCGCTCCGCCATGTCGCGGACCTGGATGGCCAAGCTCGGTTATATCCTGGCCAAGGGCGCCTTCGACCGCCTGCGCGAGAAGATGGATCCGCGCAAGGTCAACGGCGGCGTCTTCCTCGGCCTGAATGGCATCGTCATCAAGAGCCATGGCGGCACGGATGCCGAAGGCTTTGCAGCAGCCCTCGACGTGGGCTATGACATGGCTCGAAACGGTCTCACCCAGAAGATCGAAAACGACTTGAAAAAATATCACGCACGGCATCCGTCTCCGGCCGGCCCCGAAGCAGCGTGAGAGGTAGGAAACTTCAATGATCCGTTCTGTAGTTCGCGGTTTCGGAGCAGCGCTCCCGAAGCGGGTTGTGACCAATGCCGATCTCGAAAGCATGGTCGAGACCTCGGACGAATGGATCGTCCAGCGCACGGGCATCAAGCAGCGCTACATCGCTGGTGACGGCGAAACCACCGCATCGCTCGGTGCCGCCGCCGCCCAGGAAGCGCTGGATCGCGCCGGTCTGACGGTCGCCGATATCGACCTCGTCATCTGTGCTACCTCGACGCCGGACAACACCTTCCCGGCAACCGCCGTCAACATCCAGAACCGCCTCGGCATGCATCACGGCTTTGGCTTCGATGTGCAGGCCGTCTGTTCCGGCTTCGTCTATGCCATGGCAACCGCCGACCTCTACATTCGGGGGGGCATGGCCAAGCGCGTGCTCGTCATCGGCGCGGAGACCTTCTCCCGCATTCTCGACTGGACCGATCGCACCACCTGCGTGCTGTTCGGAGATGGTGCTGGCGCAATCGTGCTCGAAGCCCAGGAAGGCGAGGGGACATTGGCGGATCGCGGCGTGCTGACCTCGAACCTGCGGTCCGATGGCGCCCATCGCGAAAAGCTTTATGTCGATGGCGGCCCGTCGACGACAGGAACGGTCGGCCACCTGCGCATGGAAGGCCGCGAGGTCTTCAAGCATGCCGTGGGCATGATCACCGACGTGATCGAGGGCGCTTTCAATGCAACGGGCACGACCGCTGACGACATCGACTGGCTGGTGCCGCACCAGGCCAACAAGCGCATCATCGACGGCTCGGCCAAGAAGCTTGGTATTCCCGACGACAAGGTCGTGATCACCGTCGACAAGCATGGCAACACGTCCGCAGCGTCGATTCCGCTGGCGCTCGCCACTGCTGCCGGTGACGGTCGCATCAAGAAGGGTGACCTCGTCATGCTGGAGGCGATGGGTGGTGGTTTCACCTGGGGCGCCGTTCTTCTGCGCTGGTAGCAGCGGAAACCCCAAAAATTGCGCATCGACAAGCACTTGACCGTCGCGGTCAAGGGCAATAGTCTCTGCCCAATTCAACAAGATCATTGATTTAGGCGGGCGAGAACAATGGCCGGGAAGACAGTGACGCGTGCGGATCTGGCAGAATCAGTCTTTCGCAAGGTCGGTCTTTCCAGAACGGAATCCGCCGAGCTGGTCGAGACCGTGATCGACGAGATCTGCAACGCCATCGTGCGTGGTGAATCCGTCAAGCTTTCCTCCTTCGCCACCTTTCAGGTCCGCAGCAAGAACGAGCGAATCGGTCGCAATCCGAAGACCGGCGAAGAAGTGCCGATCTCGCCGCGCCGCGTCATGACATTCAAGGCATCGAACGTGCTGAAGCAGCGTATCTTGCGTGCCCATATCGCCCGCAAGGCCAAGCAGAAGCCGGCCAATCCGGCAGCATGACATCGGCCAAAACCGGTGGAGCGTTTGTCTGCCGGTCACCGAACGCTTGAAAAGCGATTTTCAAACCGTTGAAATATGAGCCGAGTCGCGCGCCTGCGTGACGATCGAGGAGCGCTGTATGCAGTTGGACAAGAGCCCGGATGCTTTCCGCACCATCAGTGAGGTGGCAGATGATCTTGATCTGCCGCAACACGTGTTGCGCTTCTGGGAAACCCGCTTCCCGCAGATCAAGCCGCTGAAACGTGGCGGAGGCCGACGCTATTATCGCCCTGACGATGTCGAGCTGCTGAAGGGCATACGCCATCTGCTCTATGATCAGGGTTACACCATCAAGGGCGTGCAAAAGCTCCTGAAGACCAACGGCAACAAGTTCGTCATGGCGGTCGCGACCGGCGATGTGGCGACGATGGAAGCCCTGGTTGCCGCCAGCTCCGGCAAAGGAGACGAACCCAAGGTCAATCTGGACGAGGACCAGGTGGTTGGGCGTCCCAAGGTGCGCACCAGCGGCCGCTTCTTCGGTTTCGGTGGCAGCGCCAACGACGACGTCCCCGAAATCTCAGTGGGCAAGGGGTCTGTTGGCAAGGAAGATCGGGCTCTACTACAGGAAGCCTTGTTCGACCTGCTGGAGTGCAAGCGTCTTCTCGATCAGGTGCGGTGATCCGGCCCGGACGAACTGACGCTGATCCGCCGTGGAACACTGACGTGCCTCGGGGCGTTCTGGCACCAAACGCAACCGTGCGAGGTTCCATGAAGCGTCTCCTGATTCCCATCTCCGTCCTTTCCCTTCTTGCCATGGGCCCGGCTCAGGCCCAGCAATCGCAGGGGACACAGGTCCCCGCGGCCACGGATTCAAGTATGAAGAAGCCGGAGACGGTTGAGGAGGCCTGCATCTTTGTCGCGAAGAGCGTGTTGATGGTCAACGACCTTAAGATCGGCGTCGTCCAGGCCTTCCCGGAACTTGATCCGCCCGGCGCCCGCCTGACCTATACCACCCGGATGGATTCCAAGCCGGAGGATATCTCCGACGAGATCGAGTGTCAGTTCGAAGGAGGCGCAGAGCCCCTGCAGGTGACCCGCTTCTGCATGGACTTGACCTGTTATGCTGCCAACAGCGAGGAACCCGAAGAACGTCGGCGCTTCGAGGAGGTTCGCGCTCTGATGCAGCGTCTGGACTGACACCCCTCGCTTTTTTTTCGTCGCCGGGAGTTTCCCCTTGCACAGGAATCGCTGACTGGCTAAAGGGAACTGGCTGTCGGACGGGTGTTCGAAGGAAGGCATTCCCTGCGGAGCGCTGCTCTCATGGAGTCTCGAACTGAAAACCTGGATGATGTGCCGGTGACGGAATGTAGCGCAGCCCGGTAGCGCACTTGACTGGGGGTCAAGGGGTCGTGGGTTCGAATCCCGCCATTCCGACCATTTGCTCGGTGGATCAAGTCATTGGTCGCGTCGAACGGTTCGAAGGACCGGATATCTCAAAGATGTCCGGTCCTTTTTTCTGTCCGCATTGTGAGGCACTTAGCCTGTCATCGCGCGAAACGCTCGTTTTCTTTGCATCGTGACCTTCGCTTGCTGCATTGCAGCATTATATTGGGTCAAGGTTCGAAGGGAGCCCTGCTCTTATGCGCTTTAAGTTCTCCATGTTTCCGCTGTCCGCCATGCTGCGGGGGCAGAAGCGTCTTCGCCGCAGCTTGGAGAAGGCGCTGCCGAAGTTCCGGCTACCGGAGGTGCCGAAGGCCGCGAAACCGCGTGCGGCGAGCTCCACCCTGGTGCAGATACCAGCCTTCGGCAGCAATCCCGGGCGCCTGCGGATGCTGGAATATGCCCCGGCGCTGCGTCGCGACCCGCCGACGCTTGTCGTCGTTCTGCATGGCTGTCTACAGACGGCGGAGCAGTACCACCGAGGCAGCGGCTGGAGCCGGATGGCGAGAGACAAGGGGTTCGTGCTTCTTTATCCAGAGCAGACAAAGGCAAACAACCGCAACCTCTGTTTCAACTGGTTCCGTCCGAGCATGGTCGCGCGGGATCGTGGTGAGCTGATGTCGATCCGGCAGATGATCGACCACAGTGTTCAACGCCATGGGATCGCCCGCGATCGGATTTTCATTCAAGGCTTATCGGCCGGAGGAGCGATGGCCAATGCCATGCTTGTCACCTATCCGGATTTGTTTGCTGCGGGGCAGGTGGTCGGAGGTTTGCCCTATGGTGCCGCCCGCGATGCGATCTCGGCCCTGCACGTGATGAAGTCCGGCAGCCGACGCAGTCGACAGGATTGGGGGGATCTCGCTCGAGCGGCAAGCGGTGAGCGGATTGAGGCACTGCCTGCCGTGTCCATTTGGCAGGGTGGGGCGGATCGGGTCGTCTCATCCGTGAACGGAGAGGCATTGCTTGCGCAGTGGCTGGATTTGCATGGGCTGCAGGAAGAGACTGGCAAGCTTGAGGCTGGAGGGCAGGGAGGAGCGAGGGTCTGGCGCGATGCAGACGGCAAGACGCTGGTCGAATACCGCCTCATAGAGGGGCTGGAACACGGCCTGCCGGTGATCGCCCGCCATGCAGGACAGAAGCAGCAGCCTTACATGCTTGAGGGCGCCATTGGCGCCCCCCAGCAATTCTACGAGACCTTCATCCGGCAGCGTAAGATGGCCGCCAGGCGTGATGTGATCAGTTCTCCTCGATCGAAACGCCGTTCTGGCCAATCCTGAGCTCGACGCCATCCGGCTTCTGCTCCTCCTGATACACGTAGATACCAAGGCCGATAACGGCTACAACGAGAGCGCCAATGATAAGGTAGAGGCCATTGTTTCGGCTCATGAAAATCTCCTGTTCGATTGTTCCGGACAGGTAAGGCCGCAGCCCCGTTATTGTTCCATCGCCATATCGGAAATAATCAATCGTCGTTGGCTGCGGTCAGTTCTTCGGGACGCATGCCTTCGTCGCCAACCGGTACCGCAAGACGCAGACCCTCGCCACCCTGGCCAGCTTCACCCGGTTCGAGAAAGCTGACGCCGAGGCTTTCCAAGGCGCCTTTAAGGGCCGCATAATGCTGCGGTGTAGCGTCATGGCCATTGGAGGCCTCGATCTGCAGGATCAGGAGGGCAGGCACGCCGCTCTCCTGGCTTAGCCTGTCTATGGTGATGTCAAGCATCGCGCGGGCTGCGCGTATCTGGGCGGGTGTGATCATAAGAGAAGTATGGGGCGCCCGCGCCGGAAATCAATCCGCGGCGGCCCATTCTCGGATGCGGCCGTGTCGCACTTTGCGTTGATGACGCCATTCCGCCGCGCCGCAGCCCCAGACAATCCCCAGCACCAGATAGAAATGGCGCCAGTGATCGGTGTCGATGACAGCCCCGATCAGCATGTGCCCGAGCAACACGATCCAGGCGATCATGAGATAGGGTTGCCAGGGTCGTTCGCGCAGCATGTAGCGGAAGCCCATCACCACGGTCCATGCAATGAGGGCCATGTAGGAGAGGAAGCCGATCCAGCCATAGGCCATCAGTGACTTCAGGTAGATATTGTGCTCGTCCTCGGGGAAAATCTTGCCGAACATCATCGGACCAATGCCGAGTGGTTTTTCCATCGCCATTTCGAAACCCAGCTTGTGACGGGCAAAGCGACCGAGATGTCCGCCGTCATATTCCTGCACGAGCTGGGTGCGGGTTTCGAACAGGCCGCGCACCTTCTCGAACTGCAAGGCGACCAGGAGTGCGACAACCATGGCAATGACGGCGGTCAGCGACAGCACCAGGATCTTCAGCCGAAAGGCATTGGTGCGCTCCTTCAGCAGCATCACGAAGACGAGCGCGAGGGCGCAGAACAGAAACAACCCCCATGCGGCACGTGAGAAGGAGAGAAAGACGGCGAAGGAAAGGATCAGGATACCGATGATGCGAAGCGGCGATTCCAACAAACGCCCCTTCAGCATCCCGTGCAGGAGATAGAGCATGGGCGCGACGAGGAAGGGGCCAAAGACATTGGGGTCCTGGAAGGCGCCCATAGCGCGGTCATAGCGCGTGAAGACCTCAGACCCTGGAAAGGCGTGGAAGTACCCGAGGATGCCGAGCATGCCCGTGATGATGGCGGCCGCCACCCAGGCCTGGAAGATCAGCTTCAGCCGCTGCGGCCTGTCTTCGATGACGGCGGCATAGAACACTGCCGTCAGCGCCAGAAAGATCGATACGGCCACATAGAGGACCTGTTCGGTCAGGATGACCGGCATGACCGTGATTGCCAGCAGGCCGCCGACATTGAAGACCAGCAGCAGCGCCAGTAAAGGCGCGACAGCCCGTGAGATCTTCAGGCCAAACAGAAACCACAGCGCCACCTGACCGACCATGAGAAGTTCGTAAGGGGCGGGCTCCGAGATGACGAACCCCGAAAGAAAGACGCCGAACGCCATGACCCAGGAGACCATCAGCTGGACGGCGGCCGCCTGCGGATTGAAGGGCCGGATCTGGGCGTCAACGGCGCTCAATAAGCATTTTCCGTGTTCAAAAGCTTGATCGGTGTCAGGAACAGGATCTTCAGGTCAAACCAGAGAGACCAGTTTTCGATGTAATAGAGGTCATAGGCCGTGCGAAACTTGATCTTGTCGTCCGTGTCGATCTCGCCGCGCCAGCCATTGATCTGCGCCCAGCCGGTGACACCCGGCTTGACGCGGTGTCTGGCGAAATAGCCTTCGACGATCTCGCCGAAGGTCTTGTCTCGCGTCTGGCCGAGCACGGCATGCGGACGCGGACCCACCAGCGAGAGATCTCCGCGCAGCACATTGAAGATCTGCGGCAGCTCGTCGATCGACGTCTTGCGGATGAAGCGACCGACCTTCGTTACACGAGGGTCGTTCTTGGTGACGGCGTTCTTCGCGGTCGGATCGCTCATCTCGGTATACATCGACCGGAATTTCAGGACGTTGATGACCTCGTTGTTGAAGCCATGGCGCTTCTGAACGAAGAACACCGGGCCTTTGGACGTCGTCTTCACGGCGATCGCCGTTGCGATGAAGACCGGCCAGAGGAGGACCAGGGCCAGCACGCTGAAAAAGATGTCGAAGGCGCGCTTGGCGACCGAATCCCAGTCACGGATGGGCTTGTCGAGGATGTCGAGGAGCGGCACTGCGCCGACATGCGAATAGGCGCGCGGGCGGAAACGCAGATTGTTGGAATGCGCGGCAAGTCGGATGTCGACCGGCAGCACCCACAGCATCTTGAGAAGTTGCATGATGCGCGCTTCGGCGCTCAGCGGCAGCGAAATGATCAGCATGTCGATATGCGCGAGCCGGGCGAACTCCACGAGTTCCGCTACGGTACCGAGCTTCGGATAGCCGGCCACCACATCCGGCGAACGGGCAGCGCTGCGGTCGTCAAAGATGCCGCAGATGCGGATATCGTTCTCCGGCTGTTGCTCGAGAGCACGGATCAGATCCTTGGCAGGCTTGCCGCCGCCGACGATCACGGCACGGCGCTCCATGACCCCGTTGCGGCCCCAGCGGCGGATGCCAAACCCGATCAGGTTGCGCTCGATCAGCAGATACAGAGCGCCGGCGCCGAACCACACGGCGAGGATACTGCGATAGTTCGGGTCATGCTCGACGAACAGCAGGTTGACCAGTGCGATGAGGCCTAGGGATGCCATCCAGCTACCAAGCACCCGCGCCATCGACCGCATCGGCGAGCGTAGAATGGACACGTGGTAGCAATCGCTTGCCTGCATGAAGAGCAAAGCGAGGAGGGCGCCCACGAAGCCGCTGATGCTGGTGTCGAGGAAATGCTCGCCGGGGTTTACGGCGAAGAAATAATTTGTCGCAAGCGCGATGCCGAAGAGGCTGAAGAATTCCAGGAAACGCAACTGGCCGATGACGATCGATGGCGAGTAATTCGCGACGGCATACTGACCGGCGATCTGGCGCGCGAGAGCACTGATCTCGGCCTTGCGCTCGCCTCCGACCTTACCGGGGTCAGTGTTTGCCGCTTGACCGCGACGCAGGGCGTCAAGATCGAAGGCGTCAGATTTGTCGACCTTGTTCATTGCAAAATCTCGCACGTGTGTGCGCAAAGACTAAAGCCAAGGTCCTAAGAAACGCTTTAGACCTCCTCAGAATCAGGGTGGATCTGGCTCATTCCGGGACGTTTTGGCCTCAGATCCGTGAAAGTTGCGCCCGGTAAAGCGCTTCCAGTTCTCTGGCCATGACGGTGGCCGAAAATCGTGCGTGGAAGGCGTCGGCGGTTGGCATCGTGCGCTTCGACCAGCCGGGGTCGGTGAGCGCCTTGGCCATGGCGGCTCCGAAGAGATCGGCGCGACCGGCTTCGATCAGGGCTTCGCTGTCATGGCCCAGAATCTCCGGGATCCCGCCGACCCGGGATGCGATCACTGTTTTCTCCGCAGCGAGCGCTTCCAGCACGATATAGGGCATGGCTTCGGCGCGAGATGGCACAATCACGATGTCGGAAAAGGCGAAAGCTTGGGCGATCGGCATCGCCGGGCTGAAGGCGATCCTACGCCCAAGTCCCTTTTGCTCGACCATGCGTTCATACCGTTCAAGATCCGGCCCGTCGCCGATGATGACGCCACTCAAGGGGCGACCGACAAGACGCTCGGCCTCAGCGAACGCGTTGATAAAAACATCCGGACCCTTCAGGTCACGCAGCATGCCAATATAGGCGAAATCCACTCCGTTTGCCTGGACTGGAATGTGTCCGAAGTCGCGTTGGCTGATGCCGTTATAGATCCGAGCCGCCTCGCAGCGCGGTTTGCCGATCTTGGCTTCATAAGTCGCGCGTTCGTAGTCGCAGACGAAGGAGATCGACTCGGTCATCCGTTCGAGGATGCGCTCGGCGGCAAATACCCCCTGGCCGGACAGTGACCCGCTTGAAAAATGCAGGCTGCCGCCGTGGGGCGAATAGAGGCGGGCGACGCGATACCTTCGAACCCGCAGCAGTGAGCCGATCAATCGTGCGATCACGCCGCCCTTGGCGCCATGACCGTGCAGAATGTCCGGCTGCAATTCCTTGATGAGTTTGTACGCCTCGGCGAGCGCTGCCAAATCCTTCGGTCCGACCGAACGACGGATGGGGAAACGTGTAACGCCAAGCGAAAGAAAGGGCATGATCTGGTCGAACAGCCTGTCCTCATGTGCACCGCCCGTCGAGCTGTCGCAGAGGATGCCGACCTGGTGGCCGCCCGCGCTGTGCAGCTCTGCAAGATCGCGAACATGGCGGAAGATTCCGCCGATGGGCGATCGAAAGCAATGCACGATGCGCAGGGACTGGGTTTCCGCCATTGATCAGAACAGCCGCTCGCGCACGTAGACGGTGTCTCCCGCGAGGATCGGGTCGGTGATCGGCACGCGACCGGTGATGATCTGGCCGTTGATCTTGCGGGTGACATCGACATCGCGCTGATTGGCGCGGCTGTTGAAGCCGCCGGATACGGCGATGGCATTGAGAATGGTCATGCCCGGCACATAGGCGTACTGACCCGGCTGGCCGACCTGGCCCATGACGAAGATCGACCGATAGCGATCAACTTCGATGGATACGTCGGGGTCGCGCAGGAAGCCCTGCTTGAGCTTCTGGGCAAGCGCACCCTCAAGCTGAGTAAGGGTTGCGCCGCGGGCCGCCACCTGTCCCACGAGAGGGAAGGCGATGTAGCCGGCTTGATCGACGGTATAGGTGTTGGTGAGGCTCGGCTGCTCGAAAACGGTCACTCGCAGCCTGTCGCCGCTGTCCAGGCGGTAGGGCTGGATGGTCGCTTCGTGAAAAACCTTCGGAGCGGGCCTGTAGCTAGCGCAGCCGGACAGCCCAAGCGACAGGAGTGCGCCCGCGACCAGTACCATCGCCTGTTTGCCTGCCATCGCCATGCGCTACTGCGCTCCCAATCAATTCGTAATCGTTGGGTCTGTTATCGAATGATTAGGGTTAATGCCGGGTAAACGGTTTTGCTCATCTCGCCTGGCGCGTCCAACAAAATGGGGCGGATCAGGATTAACCCTTGAGTTACCATGATCCTTTACTTTCGCGTGCAAGAAGTACCCGGGAGTTCGTAATGTCGAGTGTGGACCGCGATCAGCATGATGTCGATATCGACCTGGCCCAGCTCTTTCGCGCTGTCTGGCAGCGGAAGGGGAGGATCCTTGCTGCCACCGCTCTGGTTGGGGTACTCGCCTTTGTCGGCGCCAATGCAATTTCGCCCAGCTACAAAGGCGATGCAAAGCTGCTGATCGAGCCGCGCCAGCCAAGCTTTTCGGCCTCCGGTACCGCCTCATCGGCGGTTGAACCCATGCCGGACGAACTCAATATTGCAAGCCAGGTGCAGCTTCTCCAGTCCGTCGATCTGATCAAGCAGGTGTCCCGGGACCTTAAGCTGCACGAGCGAGCCGAGTTTGATCCGGATTCGAGCCCGTCTGCCATCACCGACTTTCTGGTCCTGTTCGGCTTGCGGAGCAATCCGCTGGAGCTGCCGCCCGAAGAGCGCGTGATCAATGCCTTCAAGGAGAAGCTCAATGTCTACCAGGTCGACAAGTCCCGGGTGATCGGCATCGAGTTTACTTCCAAGGACCCTAAGCTTGCCGCCGCCGTGCCCAATGCGATGATGGACGTCTATCGGTCGCTGCAGAGCGGCGCCAAGCTCGACAGCAATTCGGATGCCGTGCGCTGGCTTGAGACCGAGATCGCCAATCTGCGAGAGAAGGTGCGCGACGCGGAGCAGAAGGTTGCCGAGTATCGGTCGTCCGCCGGACTGATGACGCTCGGCTCCGATCAAAGCTCGTTTGGCGGCAAACAACTGTCCGATATCTCAACAGAGCTTGCGAGGGTCCGGGGTGAGCGCGCGAATGCGGAGGCGACGGCTGAGAATCTCCGTGCCAGCATCAAGGCCGGGAAATCCACCGAGACGCTCGATGCAATCGCCCGATCCGAATCGATCCAGCGGCTGAAGGCGACGGAATCCCAGATTCGCGGACAGATTTCCGATCTTTCCACTCGTCTGCTCGAGGGGCACCCGCAGATGAAGGCGCTGCGTGCCCAGCTCGCCGGGATCCGCGAGCAGGTCCAGTCGGAATCGCTGAGGGTGGCCGCCAGTCTTGACAATCAGGCGGCCGTTGCCCGCGAACGCGAGACGCAACTGCTTGCCCAGCTGAACACGCTGAAGGCCGATACCGCCCGTGCCGGCGAAGATGAGGTGGGGTTGAAGTCGCTGGAGCGCGAGGCCGCAGCCCAACGCCAGCTCCTCGAAACTTACCTGGCGCGATACCGCGAAGCCTCATCCCGTCTCGACAAGGATGCGAGCCCTGCCGATGCGCGGGTCATCTCCACCGCCATCGAGCCCCAGAAGCCCAGCTTCCCCAAGGTCCTGCCGATCACCATCGTCGCCACGCTATCAACGCTGATCCTATCTGCCGTGGCCGTTATGCTGGCCGAGTTGTTCAGCGGTCGCGCCTTGCGCCCGGCGGCTGCCGTGGCACAGGTCGCCACCCGACGCGACGAGGACGAGGTCGAAGAGCAGGAAATCTTGCGCGACGCGCCCCGTCGCCGTCGGCTACAGGACGCGCCCGCAAGCCTTCTTGATGTCGCACCGGACGTCGATCTGGCCAAGGAAATGGAAGAGGCCGTCGCCGCAGACGTGCTGCCGTCTGTGCAGACGGAAGAACCTGACGAGTTTTCTGTTGCCTCGGTTGCGGATCACCTGATGGAACAACGGACACGCATTGCCTTCGCGATTTCGCCCTCGGGAGATGACGGGTCTGCTGGCACCGTTGCGCTGGCGCGTGAGCTCGCCGAACGCGGTTGCCGCACAGTTCTTGTCGACATGACCGGCTCGGCCTGCCCGACGCGTTTGATGGCCTCCTGGCGCGACCCTTCCGGCATTACCGATCTTTTGACCGGGGAAGCCGCATTTGCCGATTGCATCCATTCGGATCGCGCATCGGCGGCAGATATCGTGCCGCAGGGCAATGCGGACATTCGCCAGGCCATGCGGGGCGCTGATCGGCTTGCGATGATCGTCGACGCGCTTGCCGACGTCTATGATCTGGTTCTGGTGGAATGTGGTCCGGCGAACGCCGAGGGCGTCGCCCGGTTGAGCCGCAACGACCGCCACGAGATCATCCTCTCCGCTCCTGAGCCCGAAGCCCGGGAACTAGCGGAAATCATGATCGCTTTCGAGGATGTCGGCTACAACGATCTCATTCTGCTCTCGGTGAAGAACCCGCCTGTCAGCAAGACCCGCAACGCGGCCTGAGGCCTCGGAACCGGAAGATTCGCCACTGATCAGTCATCGGCCTTCGGTGCCGGTGCGATCATGCCTTGGGCCCGCAGCCTCTGGATGAGAGCATAAAGATGCGGATTGCCCTTGATCAGGGTTTTGGTCCGCGTCACGCTTCTATGTGTGATTGCGGCAATGTGACCGGCCGGTCCCAGTGGCAGGAGAATGTCGCGATGCTCGGTCTTCATCGTGCACCAGCGTCGCTTGTAGTCCTGATCCCCGATACCAAAATCGAACAAGGCAGCGCCGTTCAGGGCACTGCGCTCGATCACCAGCCAGAACAGCAGCTCGCCCGGGCTAGCCTCGGGTAGAAGAGTGTCATCGATGGAGCCGAATTGGCAGATGACATGGTCTCCCTTCCGGGAGAGGCCGGCAATCGCTGCAATCTTGCCCTCGTATTCACCCTTCAGGCGGATCGCATGGAGCTCCAGGGGCACGTCGCTGCCACCCTTGTCGCATTCCAGCAGCATATGGAAAAAGGCCTGAGTTTCCGCAGGCTGGAAGACATTTGGAAGGCCGCCGGTCGCGAAACGCGCCGCCTTTTGCTGGAAGAAACACTCGAGCAAGGCCTGCTGATCGCTGCGTTTTGCCGGGCGGATATGTTCGAAGCCGCCGGCGGCTTCAAGCTTGCGGATCTGTGCCCGATACTTCTTGCGTCGGCTCTTCGCATTGAGCGGCGCGATGGTGTCTTCCATGGTTGCGGCAAGTGGCAGCTGGAAGGAGGCGTTCTGGTTGAGGATGTTCGGCAGGCAAGCCAGAGGATGGCGCTCGCCACGCCAGAGCAGCGGTATGTTGGTCAGGCTGACAAGGTCGGCATGCGAACGCAGCGCGTCCACGAGCAAGGCCTCAAGGTCGGCAGGCGCAATGTCGATGGCAGCCGCTCGAAAGGCGGCGCTGAAGAGGCCGCTGTTGAAATTCGTAAAAGACGAGCCGATGAGCCGTGCGCTGCGCACGAGATAGTGGCGCTCGATCTCGAGCGGCAGCAGGAAGGCGACCTTGCCGTTCAGGCTGCCTTCCACGATGGCAAGCGGATTTCCGTGGGTTGCTGTCCAGGATCGGCACCAGTCATAGCTCTGATGCAGGGAGTTCCAGGGATCGGCCTCAAGCTGGCGCCACACGCGCTCCAGCGGGGCCATGCGATCATGCACCGTGACGCTAAGCAGTCCGGCCTGGGTTGCGAGAGTCATCCGGGAACGACGGTCGGCGGCGCCGCCATCTGGCAGTTCTTCGGCAAATGCCATTGCATCATGGCGCATCTGGGCTCGCATATACCCTATCCCGTCCGGTTCCAGCGACGAGCCGGAGCGTAGGGAGACACTGCGAACAAACGGTTATCGCCGGCAGATTCCGGAGGAGTGCCGCATGCCAGGGTAAAGCTGCGGTTAATCCGCATCCTTCTTCTTGAATGGCCCGGCCATCCACTTGATGATCAGCATGGCGGGAATGACCCAGAGCAGGCCGGTCAGAAGGAAATAGAGCAGATGCGCCCACCAGGGCGCCGTCGCGAGCGTAGCTGTCGCGATCGTCGTGGCGAGCAGCGCGTAGATCGACACGATCAGGATGATCAGGATCGTACCGATGAAGGATCTCAGTTTCGGGCGCCTTGTCATGCCTTATCCTATTCGACGTCACCGTCCTCTGCGACGCGACCGCTTGCCGCAAACCGGCGGGCTTGTTTTGCACGCCTGACTGATGCAAATCAACGGGCGAAAAGAGGATTGACGAATGACAGCTGTTTCGACCGGAACCGAGTTGCAGGTGCGCAAGGAGATTGCCCGTGTGGATGCCGACCGAAAGGCGATCCGCATTTGGCTCGGCTTTGTTATTTTTGCGCTCTTCTGTCTGGTGCTGGTGGGCGGCGCCACGCGCCTGACCGACTCAGGTCTGTCGATCACACAATGGAAACCGATCCACGGCGTCATTCCGCCGCTCACGACCCAGGAGTGGGAGGAGGAGCTCGAACTCTACCGGCAGATCCCGCAATACCAGCAGATCAACAAGGGAATGAGCCTAGACGAGTTCAAGTTCATCTTCTGGTGGGAGTGGGCGCATCGCCTTCTGGCTCGCATGATCGGGGTCATCTTTGCACTGCCGCTCGCTTATTTCTGGATCCGCGGCAAGATCGAACCGAGCCTGCGGGCACCGCTCGTCGGTCTTCTCGCGCTTGGCGGATTGCAGGGATTTATCGGCTGGTGGATGGTCTCCTCGGGCCTGACCGAGCGGACTGACGTCAGCCAGTATCGTCTGGCCGTGCATTTGATGATGGCGTGTTTCATCTTCGCCGGCTGTGTCTGGATCTTCCGCAGCCTTTACCCCCACACGGATGATCCGGCCCCCACGGAGAAAAGCCGCCTGTTCGCTGGCGTCCTGCTGGTCATGACCTTCTTCCAGATCTATCTCGGGGCACTCGTGGCCGGTCTCGACGCCGGTTTCACCTACAATACCTGGCCGCTGATGGATGGCGCCTGGGTGCCCGACGGCCTGTTCCTTCAGGCGCCGGCCTGGATCAACATCTTCGAGAACCCGAAGACCGTCCAGTACATCCACCGCATCGGTGCCTACCTGCTCTTTGCGGCGGCTCTCGTTCACATGATCCAGTGTCTGCGGGCGGCCCCGCAGACTACCCATGCCCGCCGCAGCGTGGTGCTCTTCGTGCTCATCACCATCCAGGCCGTGATTGGCATCGTCACGCTCGTCACACAGGTCCCTCTGCATGCCGGCGTCGCCCATCAGGGCATGGCACTGGTGGTGCTCGCCTTCGCAGTCGCCCATCTGCGCGGCTTCTACGGCGAGCGCCCCAAGCCGGTACTTGTCGAAATCCGCGACTGATCTAGCCGAAGCGATAGGCAGAATAAGGTTTTCCGAGGAACTCGCCTCGGAAAACCTGCCGTCCGGCATCCGAGCCTGCCGCGCCCGACGCGACGAAGAGCGGCACGAGATGGTCGTGGTCCGGCACATGACAGGCCACCGCATCCGGGTTCTGGTCCCAGGTCGAAAGCACCCTTTCCCGCTCTGCACCGCTGGAGGTCGAAACGGCTCTCGTCAGCCAGTCGTCGAAGCGAATGGCCTGCTGCACATGGTTGGGCTCCGCCTGCCGGAACATACGCATGTTGTGATAGCTCATGCCCGAGGCGATGATGAGCACATCCTCGTCGCGCAGTGGCGCCAGCGCCTTCCCAATCGCCACATGGCTTTCAACATCCAGCGTGTTCTTCAGCGAGATCATGGTGATCGGCACATCCGCATGCGGATAGACCAGCATGAACGGGATGAACACGCCGTGGTCGAAACCCCGTGTACCGTCCTCGGCGCTTTCAATACCAGCGTCGGCCAGCAGCGCACGCGCGCGGCTCGCAAGATCCGGCGATCCCGGTGCAGGGTAGGAGAGTTCATAAGTGTGCGGCGGGAAATTGTAATAGTCGAAGAGCATGCCAGGTTTCGTGGCCGTGCTCACCGTCGGCACCGGTTCTTTCTCCCAATGGCCTGAAACCACGAGCACCGCCTTCGGCCGTCGTCCTATTTCGGCATCGAGTCCTTCCAGGAATGCGCGCAGATCGTCCCAGGGGGCTTTCCCCTCGGCATCGCGAGGGAAGTCCATGAACGGCCAGGGGCCACCGCCATGGGGTATGAAATAGACGGGGAAACGGTTGCTCATGACGCGCCTCACTTTCGAAAGGACACTAGCACGCAAGATCGTCATCCATAATAAGGCGGATGATCGACATTTCGTTCGGTAATGGTGAACGACGGATCCGCCTGCTCACGCCGGTTTGTGGCAGACGGCCTCGATGTTGTGCCCGTCGAGATCGAAAATGAAGGCGCCGTAATAGTTGGGATGGTAATGCGCGCGGATGCCCGGAGGCCCGTTGTCGGTTCCGCCGGCCGCAATTGCCGCTGCATAGAAGGCGTCGACGGCGGCACGGCTCTCGGCCACGAAGGCGATGTGCAGCGAGCCCTTGGTGCGCCCGCCGGTACCGATCCAGAAGGACGGCTTGCCGTCAAGGCCGTAGCCTGCGCCCTCATAGGTGCCGCCCGTCTCTTCCGCCGTGACCGCCATCACGCAGGATGCACCGATGGCCGGCATGACGGCATCGTAGAACGCCTTGGCCTTCGGGTAATCCGTAACCGACAATCCAATATGATCCAGCACGATTGCCTCCTTTTCAGGATGCCGGTTTTCAGGCCGACAGCATCAGGTCCATGTTTTGAACGGCGGCACCCGATGCGCCCTTGCCGAGATTGTCGAGCAGTGCCACGAGATTGACATGCGCGCCACCGGGCGTGCCGAAGACGAAGAGCTTCATCGTGTCCTGGCCGACCAGTTCTTCGGCATCGACACGCGGCAGCTTTGCGCTCTCGGCGAGCGAAACCACGCTGACGATGTTCTGGCCCGCATAATGGTTGACGAGTGCCGCATGGATGCTCTCGACCGTCGTTTCGGCGGCGAGATCGTCGAGGAAGAGCGGAACCTGAACGATCATGCCCTGCGGGAAGCGACCGACGGAGGGCGCAAACAGCGGCGGGCGGTCGAGCAGGCCATGCGTCTGCATTTCCGGCACGTGCTTGTGCTTGAGCGTCAGCCCGTAAAGGAAATTGTTGGCGGCCAGATGCTCGGGATGGCCAGCGTCTTCCATCTGCGCGATCAGCTGCTTACCGCCGCCGGTGTAGCCCGAGACGGCGTTGACCGAGACCGGATAGCCGTCCGGCAGGATGCCGGCAGCCCGCAGCGGCCGGATGAGGCCGATCGCACCAGTCGGATAGCAGCCGGGATTGGAGACGTAGCGCGCGCCTCTGATCTTCGCCTTCTGCGCCTTATCCATTTCGGCAAAGCCATAGGCCCAGTCCGGATGCACGCGAAACGCGGTGGAGGCATCGAGCAGGCGGACATTGTTGTTCGCTGCCGTCATCTCATAGGCCTGCTTCGATGCGTCGTCGGGCAGGCAGAGGATCGCGATGTCGGCGCTATTGAGCATGTCCTCGCGCATCTTCTCATTCCGCCGCTCCGCTTCCGGGATCGACAGGAGCTCGAGATCGCGGCGACCGGCCAGGCGCGTGCGGATCTGGAGACCCGTTGTGCCATGTTCGCCGTCGATGAAGATCTTCGCTGCCATTTGTCTAATCCTGTCAGAGGGTTGGATGAGAATGCGGACTCTGTTTGTGAGTGTGTTGAATCAATGTGTCAGGCGCGTGTCGCAAGCTTTTCCGCGCGCAGCCCGAGCATATACATCGCAACCGTCGCACCGGCAATTGCGGTAATGTCGGCATGGTCATAGGCCGGCGCCACCTCAACGATGTCGGAGCCTCTGATGTCGAGGGGGCCGAGCTTGCGCAGCACCGAAAGAATTTTGGCCGAAGACGGGCCACCCGCGACAGGCGTGCCGGTTCCGGGGGCATAGGCCGGATCCAGGCAGTCGATGTCGAAGGTCAGGTAGGCGGGCGCCTGGCCGACATGGGCGAGGATGGCGTTCGCAATCGCCTGCGCGCCCATGTCCTCGACCTCGTAGCCGGGGATGATCCGGATGCCGAAATCTTGGGGTGCCTCCGTACGGATGCCGATCTGGATCGATTTAGTCGGATCGATCACACCTTCAAGTACGGCGCGGCAGACGAAGGAACCGTGGTCGATCCGCTGGCCGTCATCATCCCAGGTGTCCTGATGCGCATCGAAATGCACGAGCGCCAGCGGGCCATGCTTTGAGGCATGCGCCTTCAAGAGTGGCCAGGTGACGAAGTGGTCTCCGCCGAGACCGAGCAGATAGGCGCCGGACGCGATGATCTCGGATGCCTGCTGCTCGATGAGGGCAGGGGTCTTGTGATGATTGCCGTAGTCGAGCAGCACGTCGCCGTAATCGATGACTGCCATTTCTTCGAAGAGGTCACGGGCAAAGGGGTATTGCGGATCGTTGTCGAAGATCGCCGAGGCGCGCCGAATTGCCTGCGGCCCGAAACGGGCGCCGGGCCGGTTGGAGACGGCGGCATCGAAAGGGATGCCGAGCACGACCGCATCGACGTCAGCAAGGTCCTTGGAGTATTTGCGCCGCATGAAGGAGAGCGCGCCAGCATAAGTCGGATCGCTCGCAGGGCCACGCAGGGCCTTTGCGGTGAACGCATTGTCGATCGTCTTGCTGGCCATGGTCCTCTCCACATATAGAATTTGATCAAATTATAGGGTCGCCCGTCCTGGTCAACCCGCGCTGAGGAACCATGAAACGAAAAAAGGCGGAGCCGAAGCCCCGCCTTGATTTCCGTTTCCGGTTGTCCAGCGATTAACGCTTGGAGAACTGGAACGAACGACGGGCCTTGGCCTTGCCGTACTTCTTACGCTCGACAACGCGGCTGTCGCGGGTCAGGAATCCGCCCTTCTTCAGAACGGAGCGCAGGCCCGGTTCGAAGTAGGTGAGGGCCTTCGAGAGACCGTGGCGGACCGCACCGGCCTGGCCGGAGAGGCCGCCGCCGTGAACGGTCGCGATCACGTCGAACTGGCCGTCACGGGCAGCTGCAACGATCGGCTGCTGCAGGATCATCTGCAGGACCGGACGGGCGAAGTAGGTGCGGAATTCGCGGCCGTTGATCGTGATCTTGCCGGTGCCCGGCTTGACCCAGACGCGGGCGACGGCGTTCTTGCGCTTGCCGGTGGCGTAGGAGCGACCCAGCGAGTCGACCTTGCGGACGTGAGCCGGAGCTGCGTCCTGTGCCGGGGCAAGGTCCTTCAGGGAAGAAAGATCGGCCATACTTAGGCGCTCCTTGTGTTCTT
>JBKBON010000004.1:0-169801 GCA_046294755.1 Allorhizobium sp.
CCACGATCAACGGCTTCCGTTGCCGCAACAAGCCCAGCGAGGCCGCCGCCGATAACGATGACGTCGAATTCCTGCATGCCACCCTCCCAAAGCGCATAGTCTTACCTTTACGCACACGTAACACGGCGTGCAAGTTGTCTGGAGGACAAACAATTACCGATGAACTCAGCGCTCGGTGAGCTTGAGTTCGATGCGGCGGTTCTGGGAGAGGACCTCGGGTGTGTCGCCTTGAGCGATCGGCTGGAATTCTCCGAACCCGGCAGCGACCAGGCGGTTTGCAGGCACACCCCGGGAAATCAGGAATTTGACAACCGACGTGGCGCGCGCGGAAGAGAGTTCCCAGTTGTCCCGATAACGCCCGGTCCCCGTCAGAGGTGACGCATCGGTGTGGCCATCGACCCTCAGCACCCAATTGATCTCGGCCGGGATTTCCTGCGCAAGCTCGAGGACCGCGGACGCCAGCTTATCCATCTCAGCCTGGCCAGCCGCATCGAGATCGGCACCACCGACGGGGAAGAGCACTTCCGACTGGAACACGAAGCGGTCACCGACAATGCGGATATTCTCGCGGTCCGACAGGATCTCCCGAAGCCGTCCGAAGAAATCTGAGCGATAACGATTGAGCTCCTGGACACGCTGGGCGAGCGCCACGTTCAGACGCCGACCGAGATCGGCAATGCGCGTCTGCGATGCCTGGTCCTTGGCCTCGGACGCCTGAAGAGCCTCCTCGACGGCGGCGATCTGCGCCCGCAAGGCAGCGATCTGCTGATTGAGCAATTCGATCTGGCTCATCGCCCGCGCGCTCACCTGCCTCTCGGCATCGAGTTCTTCCGTGAGCCGCCCGACCTTGGCATTTGCGGCATCCGCAGTCCCTGCTCCGCTATCGAGCAGTTGCTGCAGACGCGAGCGCTCAGTCTCCGACGAGGCGAGCGAAGATTGCAGCGCGGCCAGCGTATCTTCGAGATCCTGCTTGCCGCTCTTTTCCAGTGCCAGAAGCTGCGTCAATTCGGCGATCTGGCTGTTGAGGCGGTTGAGCACCTCGTCCTTGCCGGAGATTTCACGGCCCAGAATGAACTGTGCGATCACGAAGACCGTCAGCAGGAACATGATCGCGAGCAAAAGCGTCGACAGGGCGTCGACGAAACCTGGCCAGTAGTCGATCCCGCGCTCGCGGCGACGGTTGCGCCCGAGCGCCATTTACTTGTTGCTCCCGCTGATCTTGTCGTTCAGCCGGTCGAGGGTCTTGCGCATGGCACGAGCATCCTCCTGCTGCGCCTCGATCCAGTCACGCAGCATCTGCTGTTCGTTGCGCATGTTCTTGACGAGGCCCTGAATACCTTCGGCAAGCCCGGCAATCGCCGCAACGGAGCGATCATTGCCCTCCTTGTTGGCGAGCTTCTGGATTTCCTCGACCAGCAGCCGGATATCGTCGCTTGCAACAGCACCCGATGCGTCGGAGACGACAGCACGTTCGGAATCCACGTCGGTCACCGACGAAAGCCAGTTTTCCAGTTCCGTGTAGAAACGGTTCTGGGCACGCCCGGCCTGAAGATCGAGGAAGCCAAGGATCAGCGACCCGGAAAGACCGAGCAGCGACGACGAAAAAGCCGTGCCCATCCCCGAAAGCGGTGCGGTCAGGCCCGTCTTCAACGACTGTAGAACATCATTGCTGTCACCGGAGGCAGGATCCAGCGAGCCGATCACATCGTTGATCGAGCCTATCGTGCCGAGAAGGCCCCAGAATGTGCCAAGCAGGCCGAGAAAGACCAGAAGACCGATGAGATAGCGGCTGGTATCGCGCGATTCGTCGAGGCGCGTACCGATCGAATCGAGGATCGAACGCAACGCCGTGGTGGAGATTGCCATCGAGCGACGGCCACCGATCAGCGCCCGCATCGGCGCCAGAAGCTTCGGATCGCGGCCCACCAGCGTCGCGTTGTCGCCGGCTGCACGGAACGAGTTGAACCAGCGCACTTCCGGGCGGAGCGCCAGAACCTGGGCAAAGACCAGGATGATGCCGACAGCGAGAACACCGAGGATCAGGCCATTGAGGCCGGGATTGGTGACGAAAGCCGCATGCGCCTGGCGATAGAGGATTGCCGCGATGAAGCAGACGATGATCAGGAAGATCACCATAGTGGTGAAGAAGGGCATCGGGCTGGAGAGCTTCTGGCCGTACACGCCCGGACGGGTCTCGCCCACCTCGAGATCCTCCAACTTCACTTTCACCATGGTATGCTCGACCTCCGAGGAATCTTGACCCGGAGGCTAGTGCAAAATTGAGACGAATTGAAGCCGCGGACTTTGGGAAAATTTTCCCTACAGTCTAATTCAGGACTGCGGCACCGGGCGGTTGACCACTTCTTCCAGCGCCTTGCGGATATATTCGTTGCCGGCGAGTACGGTGCCGTTCTCGAACATGTCCTGGCCGCCCTTCATGTCGGAGACGAAACCACCGGCTTCCTTGATCATCAGAATGCCGGCTGCGATGTCCCAGGAATTAAGTTGTGCTTCCCAGAAGCCATCAAGACGGCCGGCAGCGACATAGGCGAGGTCGAGAGCCGCAGCTCCCATGCGGCGCACGCCGGAGACTTCGCCCATGACGTGGCGCAGTTCGATCAGGAATTTGCCGTGCTGGCCGCGACCGAGATGCGGCACGCCGCAACCGATGACGCAGTCGGACAGCACCTTGCGGGCGCCGACGCGGATGCGGCGATCGTTGAGAAATGCGCCACCACCCTTCTCGGTCGTGTAGAGCTCGTCGGTAGCGGGATTGAAGATGACACCGGCGACGATCTCGCCATTGCGCTCAAGCGCGATAGAGACCGCGAATTGCGGAATGCCGTGCAGGAAGTTCGTCGTGCCGTCGAGCGGATCGACGATCCAGCGATGCGCGCCGTCGGTGCCCTTGATCTCTTCGCCTTCCTCGCCGAGGAAGCCATAAGTCGGGCGGGCCTTGAGCAGTTCTTCACGCACGATCTTCTCGGCGCGGAAGTCCGCCTGTGAGACGAAATCGCCGGGACCCTTGACCGAGACCTGCAGGTTCTGCACTTCGCCGAAATCACGCGACAGCGACTTGCCGGCCTTGAGTGCTGCCTGGACCATGACATTGAGAAGGGCTGAACGAGCCATAGATCGAATTCCTTGAAACTGGGAGGCGCCGAAGGGACGTCGACGGACGAGCACGCGACGGCGGCGATGTTGGCCGGTTCAAGACCACAAATGCCGCCGGAATTCAAGGGGGCCGGCTATTGGAGCCCATGCAGCCGTGTCAGACGAGCTCTGCAGAAAGCGTCACGATGATGCCCGAAAGCACCGAGAGCACACTGGCGCCGCCAAGACGCAACGCAAAGCCGCGGCTCCCGCCAGCAGCCCCATAGACGACCTTTGCCGCCATGTTGCAGACAACAGCAATGCCGACTGCATTCGTCGCAACATCGAGCGGCAGGGCAGGCAGCATGTCGGCCACGGTGACGATCATGGCGTCCACATCGGCAAGCGCGGTCAGTCCGGAGACGGCATAGAGACCGGCGTCGCCGAAAATCTGGCTCGCCGCTCGGGCGATGAAAGCGATTGCGGTGATCAGTAATGCCATCTTGAGCATCTGGAGCAGTTCGAACGGATTGGCCGGCGGATCCGCCTCTGAAGCACCCTTGCTGCGCGCGACGAGCGAGACGGCCACGGCCATCATGAGCGCGCCAGCGACCAGAAGGCCGAACATCAGCCGCTCGGCAAGTGCAGGGGCGAGCGCCAGCAGGAGCAGCCCGGTTCGCACCAGCGACACGCTGCCGGCAGCGATCGCCCCGGCCGCCGGTCCCGCAGCCTGTCCTGCGTTATGGCTCTGCCGCGCCATGGCAAGCGTTGCGGCGGTCGAAGACACAAGACCGCCCACCGCACCTGCGACGAGATCGCCGCGGCCGCCCCCGATGAGCCGCACCGCGACGTAACCAATGAATGAAATGGAGGCGAGCATGATGACCAGGATCACCAGGCTGCGCGGCGACACCCCGCCAAAGGGGCCATAGGGATCTGCTGGAATGAGCGGCAGCAGCACGAAGCCCATGGCAAGCAGCACGACCGCTGAGCGCAATTCCACCCAGGTGAGCCGCCGGATCGCCGCGTGCAGGAATTCCCGACTGGCCAGCACGGCGACCATGGCAGCGCCTGCGGCAGATGCAACCGCCATGTCGCCGATCACCGCCAGGGCACCAAGCCCGAAGGTGGTAATCCCGGCGATCACGGTTGTTGCGCTGAACGAGCCCTCAGCCTGCGCTTCCATCAGCCCGAAGCGCAGAAGCACCAGAGACACAGCAATCAGGAAGCTCGCGACGATCAGGCCTGACAGGCTATCCGGGGTCAGCCCCTGATCGAGAAGACCGGCAATCCCGCCGGTCATCCCAATCAGCGTGAAGGTGCGGATGCCGGCGATCCGCGCGCCTTCAGGTTCGTCGCGCTCGCGCCAATGACGCTCCACGCCGACAGCCGCTCCAATTGCGACGGCAAGTCCGAGACGCTGGAATATGTCCATGAGATCCATCAGCCGCTGCCCTCCCCGTGATACCAGGTCTCGATGACGACACCGATAGGTTCCCATCATTGAAACTTGGTTATAGCGGCAGAGCGCGACGCCGTCAGGTTCGCCGGAACCGGTTGGCGCGATCGATGGCCTGTTTCTGCTGTTCTTCCGTCAGGCCGAGATAGAAATCCTCAAGACCCGGATCCTTGAGCCCCGCACGGCGAGACAAGACATACCACTTGGCTGCCTCGACCGGATCCGGCCCCGTGCCGAGCGCATTGATGTAAAGATGAGCGAGACGGTTCTGCGCCACCACATTGCCCCGCGCAGCCGCAACACTCAGCCATCGATAGCCGCCCTCATAGTCGCGCGGGCCGTGCTGGCCATTGACCAGCCACAGCCCGATATCGAGCTGCGCCGTATCGAAACCCGCCCGGGCGGCTCGCAACATCCATTCCCGCGCCCGCGCCTTCTTCTCGGCCGGCACATCCTTCAGGGCCGAATACACCTGCGCCAGGGCATATTGCGCATCCGCGATCCCCTGCTCGGCAGCTTTTTCATAATAGGGCATGGCAGCTGTCAGCCCGCGCACGCCGGGCGTGGCGGCAACAAGGATCTGCGCCCAGTTGAACTGGGCCGACGCATTGCCTGCATCGGCCGCGCGGCGCATGTATTCATCCGCCTTCGCCTTGTCGGCAGCCACTTCCCGCCCCTCCATCAGGAGGAGCGCGTATTTGAACATCGCGGAGGGATCACCACCTTGGGCGGCCTGGCCGTACCAGAAGGCAGCCCCCTTGGGATCGCGCTTGACCCCAAGGCCTCGCGACATGATTTCGGCGAGCAAAGTCTGCGCGGCGGGATCACCAAGCTGCGCCCGCGGCAGGGCCTTGTCCACGGCAGTCAGGAAAAGGCCGCGCTGAAACGCCCCGTAAGCCTCGTCCGGCTGGCCCTCATAAGGCTTCTCCGGCGGCACTTCGGGCAGGGGTGCGCCCATGCGCAGGTAGATGTTGATGCCCTGCAACTCGTCCGGCTTGTCACCCTTGGTCGGCTTTGCGCCTTTCGTCGGAGGCGGAGCGGAATCCCGGTCGCCACGGTCGAGCCTGTTCGCGTCGCCTGAGATGCTGTTCTCGCGCGCGCCTCGTTCGATCTCGCCGGCATCGGACGGGTTCGCCGGCAGGATTGCCGGCTGCTCACCAATCTCGATGCCATCCTCGCTGTCCTGTGCGCCTGCAGGCATGGCAACCACAAGGGCTGCCCCAGCGAGTGCCGCGAGAATCAGACGATGAAGGGACGGGTTCGAACGCATGAGGCGGTTCAAGCCTCAAACCGTGGCGCTTTTTCGTCAAGCTCGGCATTCACGCGGGTCACAATTGCGGCAGCCTGAGCTGGATCGGCGAAGACCGCCTTGCCGAGCGCCACGAATTCCACCCCGCCTTCGGCAACGACAAGCGCCGAGGCAGGATCCGTGCCACCCATGACGATGGCCGGGATCTCGATCATCGCCGACCACCATTCTCCAAGCGCCACGTTCTTCGAATGCGCCTCCGGCTTGATGTCGCCATCGATCTTGCCGAAGAAGATATAATCCGGCTGCACCTCGCCGATTTCCAGCGCATGGTGGCGATCCATGGCATTTCCGCCGCCGACGATCAGCTTGGGCGCGTGTTTCTCAACTGCTTCGGCAAGGGCTGCGGCATTGCCCGAAATGTGGAGGCCATCGGCCTTAACCCGTCCGGCGACGCGACTGTTGTCAACGACGAGCGCCGCGGCACCAGCGTCCTGGATCACAGGCACCAGCATCTCGGCATGTTTCTGGAACTCGGTATCGTCCAGCGCGTATTGCGGGATGATAACGGAGGCCACATCACCGCCACGCAAGGCATTGCGCAGCACTTCGGCACGCTCGGTGGGATCGGCGATCTCGGGAACGATGAGGACGAGGCGGCAGCGGTCTTCGGTCATGCGCGGTGTTTCCGTGTGCGGGACAGGTCCGTTTCGGCGGATTTCGTCCTCGTTTTCTCTAGACAAATCCGATAGACCGCTCTTCCGAAAGGATCAACCGCGCAATGCTGACAGACCCGAACTTCTATGCCGTCGCCATTCCCGCTGTTGCCCTTGTCGGCCTCTCCAAAGGAGGCCTTGGCGGCGCCTTCGCGCTGATCGGCGTGCCGCTTCTCGCCTTTGCCGTACCGCCCATGCAGGCGGCCGCGATCTTCCTGCCAATATTGCTGGTGATGGATGCGGTCGCACTCTGGGCATGGCGCCACCACAACAACCGCGCCACCTTGGTCGCCATGCTTCCAGGGGCGGTGATCGGCATCGGCCTCGGCTGGGCAACCTCCACTTACGTCTCGGCTGATGCCATGCGCCTCGTACTGGGCGCCATCTCGATCATCTTTTCGCTGAAGTATTTCCTCGAAAGCTGGGCGGCCCACCAGGGCCGGGAGACCCCGGCCGTAGGGGAGCGTCCTGTTGCCGGCTCCTTCTGGGGTTCACTTGCAGGCTATGCGAGTTTCGTTGCCCATGCCGGCGGCCCTCCATTCCAGATCTATGTTCTGCCCCTGAAGCTTGACCCGCTCACCTATACCGGCACATCGACCCGCTTCTTTGCCATTCTTAACGCCATCAAGGTGATCCCCTACTTCGCGCTGGGCGAACTGGACGCGACCAATCTCAGCCTCGCCGGCGCGCTGCTGCCCATAGCACTTGTCTCGACGCTCGCAGGCGCCCGCCTTGTCCACTACTTGAAGCCTCAGATCTTCTATCCGCTGATGTATGGCATGGTGCTGATTGCCGGCGCCAAGCTGCTGTGGGATGGCTCGCGCGGCCTTCTGGGGCTCTGATCCGCGCGGGCCGGGCAAACGTCTTGCTGCAGCGCACATCCGCGCTTGCCGCCGCCGGGCCTTTGACATACCTTTCGACCATGACGAACGCAGACCCGTTCATGGCGATCGCAGACCCGAACCGGCGGCACATCCTCGAGGATCTGCGTCGGGGGGAAAAGACCGTGAACGAGTTGGCGGCTCAATTGCCGATCAGCCGTCCCGCCGTCTCGCAGCACCTCAAGGCACTGCTCGACAGCGGCCTCGTTAATGTTCGCTCGGAAGGCACACGCCGCATCTACTTCATCCACCGCCCCGGCTTCGACCGGATGAACATGTGGCTCGACCAGTTCTGGTCCTGAGGCCTTGAGACTTCCCTGACCCGACCAAAACAAAAGCCCCGAAGTTTTGTAAACTCCGGGGCCGAGCGTGAAGTGTTGGCTGCTTCATGAATACATCGGGATCGGTCTTGGGTCCGCCAGATCCCGGCGCAGCCGGAAGGTTGGTTTCAGTGGCGTGTGGAACCTCTCAGGCGTTCCATTTCATCCTTGAGGCGCAGTTTGAGGCGCTTCAGCTCGGCAATGTGCCGATCATCGACGGAGGGGGATGCGAGCGCGTCATGGAGTTGATCCTCAAGGGCTCCATGCTTCTTCTGCAGCGATTCAAGATGAGCCTGTATGGTCATTTGATGCGTCCTTCCTTCTAGCCTACCTCCAGCCCTCATCCGCTGGAGTTTCAGGCTTTACGAAGATAATGTGACACGAGAAATGCGGTTTGTCGAAGGCGAACTGGGCAAAAGCGACCATCAAAAACGAAGAAAGGGATAACTTCCCGTTACCGGTATTTGGTGATAGGAGCTTGCGCGAATCTTCCGGGCATCCTTAAAGGATGGGCCACACGGCGATAATGGGGAAATAGCATGGCCGATCAGGAACAGGCTGACGTCAGGCTCTCGCTGGCACGGCTTCGCCAGGAGCATGAGGACTATGATGCAGCGATCAATGCCATGATCACGGTCGGCTGCGATGCCCTGCGAATCCAGCGGATGAAGAAAAAGAAGCTCTCCATCAAGGACAAGATCACGGCCCTTGAGGACCAGATAATTCCTGACATCATCGCGTGACTGAGAAGGACCCGAGATGACCGCTGAGTGCCCGCCCGTCGCCATCATCATGGGAAGCCAGTCCGACTGGGAGACCATGAAGAACGCAGCCGACACGCTTGACGCACTCGGCGTCTCCTACGAAGCCCGGATCGTTTCGGCACATCGTACGCCCGACCGCATGTATGCCTTCGCCAAGGGAGCCCGCCATGAAGGCTTCAAGGTGGTGATCGCAGGTGCCGGCGGCGCGGCCCACCTTCCCGGCATGGTCGCGTCGCTGACCACGCTTCCCGTGTTCGGCGTCCCCGTACAGTCGAAATCCATGTCCGGCCTCGACAGCCTTTACTCGATCGTGCAGATGCCGGCCGGCATTCCCGTCGGGACACTTGCCATCGGCCGCGCCGGTGCAGTCAATGCAGCTCTCCTTGCCGCCCGAGTACTGGCGGTCTTCGATGACGAGCTCGCCGATCGGCTCGACGAATGGGTCGCCCGCCAGACGGCATCGGTTGCCGAATATCCCGTGGACGAGGCCCCATGACCATCCGCACGATCGGCATTATCGGCGGCGGCCAGCTCGGTCGCATGCTGGCCATGGCCGCAGCCCGACTGAACTTCCGCACAGTGATCCTCGAACCGCAGGTCGATAGCCCCGCCGCGCAAGTGGCGAACCAACAGATCGCCGCTGCTTATGATGATCCGGAAGCACTTGCCGAGCTCGTCCGCCTCTGCGACGTCGTCACCTACGAATTCGAAAACGTGCCGGTATCGGCCGCCGAGATGCTGGCCAAGAATGTAGCCGTCTATCCCCCACCGAAGGCACTTGAAGTCGCCCAGGACCGCTTGACCGAGAAGCGTTTCCTCAATGCATCCGGCATTGAGACGGCCCGCTTCCACGCCGTGGACAGCCAAGAGGAGCTTGAAGCCGCCCTTGCCGATTTTGGCGGCGAAGGTGTCCTGAAGACCCGCCGCCTCGGTTACGACGGCAAAGGTCAGAAGGTCTATCGCAAGGGCGATACTGCCACAGGCGGCTACGAAGCCTTAGGCTCAGTCCCGCTGATTCTCGAAAGCTTCGTGCCCTTCGTCCGCGAGATCTCGATCATTGCCGCCCGCAGCGCCGATGGCGAAGTGCGCTGCTACGACCCGACCGAGAACGTTCATCGCAACGGCATCCTGCATACTTCGACCCAGCCAGCGGCCATCACGCCGGAAACGGCCAATGCCGCCCGCGAGGCTGCGACGAAGCTGCTCCATGGCCTTGGCTATGTCGGCGTCGTCGGCATGGAGTTCTTCGTGCTCGAAGACGGGAGCCTGATCGCCAACGAGATTGCCCCCCGCGTCCACAATTCCGGCCACTGGACGGAGGCCGCCTGCATCGTCTCGCAGTTCGAGCAGCACATCCGCGCGGTCGCCTCTTTGCCGCTCGGCGACACCGTGCGTCACTCCGATTGCGTGATGACGAATCTGATCGGTGACGATATCGATTCTGTGCCCGCCTGGCTTTCCAAACCCAACGTGCTCGTCCATCTCTATGGCAAGACCGAAGCCAGACCGGGCCGCAAGATGGGTCACGTCACCGAAATCCTGCCGTTTCGCGACTGATTTTCCCGGTTTTTTAGCTTGAACTATCCGGCATTTTCCGCCGGACATGTTGACATCAAGGCCTCCCTCGGGCTAATTGCCGCCAACTCTTCAAGGGCGCGCCCAGCGGCGCGCTTTTGATTGTTTGAACACAGTGGGTGAATGACACATTCCCCGACAATCGTTGTGGACCAGAAAAATGAAGATCAAGAACTCGCTGAAAGCGCTTAAGGCCCGTCATCGCGACAACCGTCTGGTTCGCCGCAAGGGCCGTATCTACATCATCAACAAGCAGAACCCGCGCTTCAAGGCTCGCCAGGGCTGATGCCCCGGGATCTTAGGGTCCCATGAGCTAGACGGACTGCCCGCCGCGTCTGTGGCGTGTTGATATCGGAAATTTGAGTTTGAAAGACGGCGCTGAGGGACTACCTTCCCTGTATGCGCCGTTTTTCTTTGCGACTCGCCCTCAGCCTCCCGCTCCTGCCCGCACTGCTCGCTGCAGGCTCCGTTGCTGCGCAGGCTCCTGAAGAGCAAGGTAGTGGGCAGGCGACATCGGCGCCTGTGGAGCAGATACCGCTCAAGCCGCCAGCCCAGCCCAAGACCGTGGACGACCTGCTCGCCGACCTGAAACGGGAGCGCAATCCCCAGGCCGCACGGCAGATTGCCAATTCCGCCATGGCGACCTGGAGCGACTCGTCGAGCCCGACGATCAACCTGCTGATGCAGTGGTCAGCCAAGGCCGCGGCGGAAAAGCGCAATGCGGCGGCCCTCGATTTCATCGATCAGGCCATCACTCTGAAACCCGACTTTGTCGGCGCCTGGAACCAGCGCGCCACGCTGCATTACAGCATGGGCAACTACAAGAAATCTGTTTCCGACATTGAAAAGGTGCTGGAACTCGAGCCCCGCCATTTCGGCGCGATCGCTGGCCTTGCAGGCATCCTGACCGAGCGCGGCAGCAAGGATGCCGCACTCAAGGCGTGGGAACGTTATCTCGAGATATTCCCCGCCGACCGCGAGGCCCAGGAGATCGTCTCCAAGCTGTCAGAGGAACTCGCCGGCCAGCGGACGTAATAGACTGATCTATTGACGAACGGCGCCGCAGCACGATCTTGTTGCCATCTCATCATGATCGGAAGCTGCGCTCTTGCTCCTCCTCACCCGTATCGGTCTTGCCTTGCTCGTCATCCTCCTCATCCTCATCGTCGTCTTGGCAGCGCTCGCCCTCGCCACGCAGATCCGTGCTCGCGGGATTGAGGCGCGGACGCCGAACATTGGCGAGTTGACCGATATCGGCGGCTACAGCCTCAACGCGCTGCATGTGCCCGCAGGCCCCGACGCAGACCTGCCAACGATCGTCTTCATCCATGGCGCTTCCGGCAACCTCCGGGACCAGGCGGGCGCCTTCCTGGAGCCACTGCGCGGTCGCGCCGAGCTACTCTTCGTCGACAGGCCGGGACACGGCTTTTCGGAGCGGGGCGGCCCGGAGAACGACACGCCGGATGGCCAGGCCAACGCGATCGCGAAACTGATGGAAAAGAAGGGCATAGAACGGGCCATCATCGTCGGCCACTCCTTCGGCGGCGCGATCACCGCAAGCTTCGGCGTGCTGCATCCTGATAAGGTCGAGGGCCTGGTCTTCCTCGCCGCCGCAACCCATCCCTGGCCGGGTGGCGTCGACTGGTATTACCACCTCGCCTCGACCCCGGTGATCGGGCCGATCTTCTGCCAAACGCTTGCTCTGCATGCCGGCATGCTGCGGATAGAGGCCGCAATAGATCATGTTTTCGCGCCCAATCCGCAGCCCGACAATTATCTCAAAGATACCGGCCCCGCCCTCGTCCTGCGCCCCTCAACATTCCGCTCCAACGCCAAAGATGTCGCCGGCCTGCATGGCTATGTGTCCGCCTTCTCGCCCCGCTACAAGGAGATCAGCAAGCCGACGGTGGTGATCACCGGCGACAGCGACGAGATCGTGCTGGAAGAGATCCACTCGAAGGGGCTTGCCCGTGACATTCAGGGTTCAGAACTCGTCTGGATCGCGGGGCTGGGCCACAAGCCGGACTATATCGTGACCGACATCGTCATCGCTGCGCTGGAAAAGATCGCAGGCCAGGATCGCGATCTGCAGTCCATGGCGCGGGCCGTCGAGCCATCACTGGCGGCCACACGTGTCGAGCCCGAGGGTAACGCGCCCTCGCTGCAGGCAGGCCAATAGCATCAATGAAAAAGCCGCCCCAAGGCGGCTTTCCAAGTCATCCCATAGCTCGTGTATCAGATCCCGGTCTGGCCATCGGAGCCGATATAGGCGATGCGCAACATGTTGGTCGAGCCAGGCGTGCCGAGCGGGACGCCGGCGGAGATGATGATGCGGTCACCCGGCTTGCCGAAGCCTTCCTCGACCACGATACGGCAGGCGCCGTTGACCATCTCGTCGAGGTCGGTCGGCTCGGACGAGACGACGCAATGCAGGCCCCAGACGACCGAGAGGCGGCGAGCGGTCTGGATGACGGGAGACAGCGCGATGATCGGAACTTCCGGACGCTCGCGGGAGGCGCGCAGACCGGTATTGCCCGAAGATGTGTAACAGACGATCGCCTGCAGGCGCAGCGTCTCGGCGATCTGACGGGCAGCGAGCGAAATGGCGTCTGCGCCGGTCGCTTCCGGCTGGGCGCGCTGTGCGTAGATGATGCCGGGGTAATGCGGTTCGCGCTCAACGGTTTCGGCGATCGAAGCCATGGTCGCGACGGCTTCGACCGGATACTGGCCAGAGGCGGACTCGGCCGAAAGCATGATCGCGTCGGCGCCTTCGAAGACAGCGGTCGCGACGTCCGAAACCTCCGCACGGGTCGGAACCGGCGCAGTGATCATCGATTCCAGCATCTGGGTCGCAACCACGACCGGCTTGCCTTCGCGGCGGCAGGCGCGGATCAGTTGCTTCTGGATGCCGGGCACCCGCTCGAGCGGCATTTCCACGCCGAGATCACCACGGGCAACCATCAGGGCGTCGGAGAGTTCGATGATCTCGTCAATGCGCTCAATTGCCTGCGGCTTTTCGATCTTCGACATCAGGCCGACGCGGCCCTTCGCGATCTTGCGGACTTCCGCCAGATCTTCCGGACGCTGGATGAAGGAGAGTGCAACCCAGTCGACATCGTTGACGGCGAGAACAGCGTCGAGGTCGGCGCGGTCCTTGTCGGTCAACACGCCGGTCGCGAGAATGGTGTCGGGCAGGCTCACGCCCTTGCGGTCGGAGATCTTCGTGCCCGAGACTACCTCGGTGACGATGCTCTTGCCGTCGCACTTCACGGCCTTCAGATGCAGCTTGCCGTCGTCGATCAGCAGGCGGTCGCCGGGCTTCACCGATTCCAGGATTTCCGGATGCGGGAGGAAGACGCGGGTGGCATCACCCGGCTCTTCCTTGTTGTCGAGCGTGAAGGTCTGACCCGGCTTCAGCTCGACGGTCGTGTCGGCGAATTTGCCAACACGCAGCTTCGGCCCCTGAAGGTCGGCGAGAATTCCGATCGGACGACCACAGGCCGCCTCGACATTGCGGATGCGTTGAACCAGCGTGCGCATCAGGTCATGGCTGGCATGACTCATGTTGATGCGAAAAAGATCTGCCCCGGCTTCATGGAGCTTTCGAATCATGGCCTCGTCGGAAGAGGCGGGACCAAGCGTGGCGAGGATCTTTACTTTGCGGTTTCGCTTCATCAGTTCTGGCTTTCCTGGGTGCCCGACGTATCAGATAGCTGGACCATCCAGCTCCCCTGCCTGCCGGTGTCGTATTCCTTGAATCCCATTTGCTGATAACCGCGCGCAAAGCAGTCCTTGACGCCGACAATCTTGAACTCGTTTTCGGCGACACACATGTTGATGTCACCAGTCCACCGACCGCCGCGAGCAGCATCCTCAGCATAGAGATAATAGTAACGCGATTGGAGCTCGCCCTCGATCAGTGTGGCACAGGTGCCGGCCGGAACCTGCCACCAGCCTTCCGTGATCCAGCCCTCTTCCGCCCGGTAACCCACCGCCACGCCGACAAGGTTCTGCGTACCGTTACAGACGCGGAACTCAGCATGAGCGGCATCAGCTGCCAGCAGAGGCGAGAACAGAGCACCCGCGATCAGGAGGGGCTTCAGAAAACGTGCCCTGGCACGGTCAAAAGTCTGTCTGATCGGATGATGCACGATTGCCGCCGGAACTCCAAAAATGCGCATGGGATGCCTTCTTGCGATGCTGACCAGAGAATGTCAACGCAACTCTAATCGATTATATTTTCTGCCTTTGGCTGGTCCTGGAACCTATATGTCCGATCTTGGCACAAACGTGACAGCCATGAAAGCTTGCGCTCCCCCATTCCCCATGCGATCAAGCGGATGTAGCAGACGATGGCTTCAAACTGATGAATGTTTCTCCCGTTTTTGAGATTTTGGAAGGCCGCCTAGACGCTGGCCTTGTGCTCCTCGCCGACCATGCGACGAACCATGTGCCGGAGCCTTATTACCAGCTCGGCCTGCCCGACAGCGCCTTCGGCCGTCATATCGCCTACGACATCGGCATCGAACCACTGACCCGGCAATTGGCAGCGAGGCTCGGAGTGCCCGCCGTCATGTCGCGCTTCTCCCGTCTGCTGATCGACCCGAATCGCGGTGAGGACGACCCGACGATCATCATGCGGATCTCCGACGGCGCCATCGTTCCCGGCAATCACCCGATCAGCGACCAGGAATGGCAGCACCGCATCGAAACCTATCACCGGCCCTACCACCGAGCGGTTTCCGAGGTCATCGCCAGCGTCGCTGAAGCCTCGGGCAAGGCACCCCTGGTGCTCTCGCTGCATTCCTACACGCCGGCCTGGAAGGGCGTGTCACGACCCTGGCATGCAGCCGTTCTCTGGGACACGGACGAGCGCGCAGTCCGCCCGCTGATCGATGGCCTTGAGGCCGCAGGCGACATACTCGTTGGCGACAACGAGCCCTATGACGGGGCATTGAAGGGCGACACCATGTATCGCCATTGCATGATGACGGGAATCCCGCATGCGCTTCTGGAGGTCCGCCAGGATCTGATTGCGGACGAAGCGGGCGTGGCGGCCTGGGCGGATCGCCTCGCACCAATCTTCGAGCGACTCAATGCCGACCCGAAGCTGCATGAGTATAAAATTCATGCCTCGCGCACCGGCCCTTATCCTATCACGCCAATCGCGCCCTGAAGGAGGACTGCATGACGCTCCCCACCAAGGACCAACAAACCGAGCTCGAAGCTGCCGCTTTCCGCCGGCTCGTTTCCCATCTGCGCAATCGCCCCGAGGTCCAGAACATTGACCTCATGAACCTAGCCGGCTTTTGTCGAAACTGTCTGTCGAACTGGTATCTGGACGCCGCCAAGGAAACCGGCCTCGACCTCACCAAGGATGAGAGCCGTGAAATCATCTACGGTATGCCTTACGACGAATGGAAAGCGCTTCACCAGCGCGAGGCGAGCGCCGAGCAGCAGCAGGCCTTCGAGGTCAACCGCCCAAAGGAATGATCTTGTCTCTGAGCTTTGGGGCTTGACGCGGGCGTCCGTTCGCGGCACCTGATCGCCACGAAAACCCATCCTCAAGAATGCCATCCCCGCCATGAAGGAGATTGCCCATGTCTGATGCCGCCCACGGCGTCGCCCGCGACCAGCTCCGTGCCTTTGTCGAACGCATCGAGCGCCTGGAAGAAGAAAAGAAGACCATCGCCGACGACATCAAGGATGTCTATGGCGAGGCGAAGTCCATGGGCTTCGACACGAAGATCCTTAAGAAGGTCATCGCACTTCGCAAGAAGGACGACCAGGAGCGCATGGAAGAGGACCTGATCCTCGACACCTATCTCCACGCCCTCGGCATGATCGAGAGCCCGCCGGAAGGCTGAGCGACCTCTCTGACGCCAACAAAAAACCCGCCAATCCGGCGGGTTTCTTTTTGCCTGCAATTTGCGAGCCTGGGATCAGGGGGACCCGAAGCGGCTCGGGTCGATCGTCGTGGCGTCGAGGCGGAAGCCATCCGGAACCGCTGTGGCCGGAGCCACCAGCGAGCGCGACACGACACGAGGCGCCTTGACCGGCTTGGCCACGGCTTCGAACTTGCCTTGGTTGAGCGCCCACTGCTCGATCATGTCTTTGGTTAGCTTGGTGCCACCATACATGGCCATGTGCGCCCGTTCTGCATCTTCCTGCCCCGGACGACCGCCCTTCTTGGGCAGGACCGCATCGGCGCTCGGCACAGGATCTGACGGCGTGTCGAACATGTCGCCGAACTGCGTGGTGGTCTCAACCTCGGGAACTTGCTGCGGGATTGATGCGACCTCGACCGGCTTACGAACTGGCGCCGGGGTCGGAGCGGGCGCCGCAGTCAGTTCAGTCTTGGTCGGCGCGCTCGACGGGATGGGCGCTGCCATCTCCGGCATTGCGCTGTCCTCAAGCGCTGCGGCCGCTTCCGGCGAAAGAATGGCCTGCTCGACTTCGTCAACCTCGGCCTCAGCGTCAGCCTGGGCCGCCGCGAGCAGCGCTTCGGCAACCTGCGGCCGGGCCGCGGGAACCGGAACAGCCATCCCTTCAGCAAGCAGCATGGCTTGAGAATTTGGATCGATCGAGGCCGTCATTACACTTGGCTCGGCACTGCCGGCCTGTGGACGGGGATTGAGAAGGGTCGGCACCGGCACATTGAGAGAAGCAAGGTCAGCGAACTGGTCAGCCGGAGCAGGCGACGGCGCCGGCACACCACTTGCCACCTGCTGCAGCGCATCCTCCGCAGCATTGCGCGGCGGCTGATACAAGGCCACGGCCAGGCTGTTGTCGGCCGGACGGAGCGACGGCCGCGCCTGCGGCACAGGGGCGTCGACTCCTGGAAGCGTATTGGCGACCATGACGGGTTCGGAAGCGGTCACGACGGGCTGCTCGCGCGGTGCGGCGGGCGCCGGCTGAGGCGAGGCGACAGCGGGACGCTGCGCGGGTTCCGGAACGTCCTCGACCTCGTCTTCATCGCCACCACCAAACAGCATGGCGAGGAAATTGCGGGGGCGGCCACGGGTCTTTTCCTCGGCGACCATAACGGTATTGCCGGAGGCCACACGGCGCTTGTATTCGGCGAGCGCCTGCTGATAGCCCGGCAGCGGCTTGCCGTCTGAAGGAATGTGAACCGTCTTGCCGTCGGGGAAGAGACGAACAAGATCCTGGCGGTTCATGCGCGGCCAGGCGCGCACGCCGGCAACGTCCATATGCACGAAAGGCGATCCGGAATTCGGATAGTAACCCACGCCACCGGCCTGCATCTTCACGCCCAGTTCGCGCAATGTCTTGAGCGGCACGCCGGGAATGTAGAAGTCCATCGCCGTGCCACGCATGTGCTGGCTTTCCTTGGCGACACCCTGCGAGCGCGAGCGCAGCATCGCGTTGGTGGCGGGCGAACGATAGGCGGATACGACCTTGATGTAGCCAGAGGCTCGGGACTGACGGTAAACTTCCCAGACGAGGTCGAAGAGGCGCGGATCCATCTTCGTCGGCTCGTTACGGCGCCAGTCACGCAAAATGTAGTTGAGCTGCTTCAGACCCTTGGGGTCATAACGACCATTGCGCTTGAATGTGATCGAGGCCCGTTCGCCGGTGTGGACGAACTCAATGTTCAGAGTTCGCGTTTCGGCCCTCGCCCCGCCTGCACTCGCGACCAGCGCAAAAAATCCGATCATGAGAAAAGTGAGCAGGAAAAACAGAGGCTTCGCCGCCACATGCGCAAACGCAAGCCGGGTTTCGCGCCCGCTTTGCGAATGGAGCGCCCTGATGTCTTGCGATGCCTGCAATGCAATCCCCGTCCGAAAGACTTCGTCCCATGCCAACTCGAATGAACGTCAAATGCGGTCATACCATGGCAAATTTGCCACATCCGCACAAGCAGTCACATCATGGTGAACGCTTGCCTAACAAATGCTTAGCCCTTGGTAGGCGATTAAGCTTACCTCAGAGTTAACACCGAACGGTTGAGGCAAATCAAGCCGCGTTCTTCTGCGGATCGTCGGGATCGATTCCGTAATCCTTGAGCTTTCGATAGAGCGTGGACCGCCCGATGCCGAGCTTTCGTGCCACCTGGCTCATCTGGCCACGATAGAATTTTAGCGCGAAACGGATCAGCTCTTCCTCGATCTCGGCAAGCTTGCGCACATTGCCCGCTTCGTCCGTACTGACGATGACATTCGGCGAAGCGCTCGAACTGAAACCTGTGGATGGAGCCGAATAGCCGCCGATGAGACCCGCCGCCCGCTCTGCAAGTGCGGCCTGCACCTTGGCGATGGGGCTCTGCTCCTGCGCTGATGGCGAGAGATCGTAAGACGGGAGACCGCCGGTGGCACTGCGCATCTGGGCCGCGATCTGCGGGAAGTCACTCTCCCGAAGGCTGGTTCCCTCGGCCAGAACCACGGCACGGAAGATCGCGTTTTCCAGCTGCCGCGCGTTGCCAGGCCAGTCGAAGGCGGTCAGCAGGGCCAGCGCCGAGGATTCCACATGCAGTGTGCGCGGCAGGCGCTGCTCCAGCGAGAAGCGCTCGACAAAGGCGCGGATCAGGTGCGGAATATCCTCCTTGCGGCGGCGAAGCGCGGCGATCGTGATCGGAAAGACGTTCAGACGATAATAGAGATCCTCACGGAAGCGACCGGCCTTGACCTCTTCGATCAGGTCCTTGTTGGTCGCAAGAATGAGGCGGACATTGGCTTTCAGCACACGCTGCTGGCCGCCGCCATGCACTTCGCCGGACTGGACAAGCTCCAGCAGGCGCATCTGGCCACCAGGCGGCAACTCGCTGATTTCTTCGATGAAAAGAGTGCCACCCTCGGCTTCCGAGAGCTTGCCGATGAGGTTCTCGCTGCCAAACAGCACCTCTTCGATCTGAGCGGGAGAGATGGCATTGCAGTTGAGGCCGACAAAGGGACGCGACGATCGATCGCTCGCGGCATGGATGGCGCGCGCCACAAGTTCCTTGCCGACGCCCGCTTCCCCTTCAAGCATCACCGGAATTGTGGATTGCGCCGCGCGGCGACCAAGTTCGACCACTCGGGACATCGCGGCACTCGCGGCGGTCACATCCGAGAAACTGACCGACCCGCTACGCGCCCGGCGCGGTGCCCGGCCCTGTACACTGGTACGATGGATCTTCAGCGCCGAGTCGATGGCTCCGATCAGGCGCTCCTGCGCAATCGGCTTGACCAGGAAGTCGAAGGCACCGGCGCGCACGGCATTGAGTGCCGTCTCCGTCGCGCCTTCGGCAGTCCCGACGATGACGGGCACGGCCGGATTGATTTCGGCGAGCATCGGGATGACGTTGGGATTAAGCCCTTCGGCAAAGCCAGCATCAATCAGCACGACCCCGATCGCATCGCGGTAGCGGCGGAAAATCTCTATGCCGGCATGCGCCGTGTCGGCGACATGGACGGTATGGCCGTGCGATTCAATCGCAGCCTTCATGCTGCGGCGCTCGGTAGCATCTTCATCGATGAGTAGAATCTGTGCGGTCAACTTGCGCTCCCCGGGGTTGTTCTGGCGCATTTGCGCTCCTGGGTTATCGGGGGGAGACTGGCAGAAAGCCCTGAAGATGTTCTTGGGAGAAATCCTAACATTTTAATGGTCCTTAACCGTTTCTGGCACAATCCACAGCTGTCATACCCCCAGAGCGACGCGCGGGGGCGCATCACGCCGGCACACCGGCTGCTTGCCGATCCGCAGGCGACTGACTACATCTCCGCAAAGAACGAGAGAAAGGACATCGCCATGATGATCGACCGCCGCCCCGCCTTAAGCCCTGCCACCGAGGCATCCGCGAGCCGGGATCAGCAACTTGGCGACCTGCCCGTCTGGAAGCTGGACGACCTCTATCCCGGTCAGACGTCGAGCGAATTCCTTGCCGCCGTCGAAAGGGCCGGTTCCGATGCGCTCGCCTTCGAGACCAAGTGGAAGGGAAAGCTGTCTATTGCCCTTGAGACGGTCGGCGAGAACTCGCTCGCCCAGGCTCTACGCGAGATGGACGCGCTGGAGGACCTGCTCGGCCGCATCGCGTCTTATGCCGGCCTCACCTATTATTCCGACATGACCAATCCGGCGAACGGCAAATTCTTCGGCGACATTCAGGCAAAGCTGACCGACATGTCGGCCCGCCTTCTTTTCTTCCCTCTGGAACTGAACCGTCTGCCCGATGACGCTGTCGATGCCGCCATGGATCGGGACCCCGCGCTTGGCCACTTCCGCCCCTGGATCGTCGACCTGCGCAAGGACAAGCCTTTTCAACTCGACGATCGCATCGAACAGCTTTTTCTCGAAAAATCCCAGACAGGCGCCGCCGCCTTCAACCGCCTCTTCGATGAGACGCTGGCTTCGCTACGCTTCAAGGTCGGCGAGGAGGAAATGCCGCTTGAGCCGACACTGACGCTGCTGCAGGACGCCGACCCGGCCAAGCGCAAGCTGGCTGCCGAAGCGCTGTCCAAGACTTTCAAGGACAATATTCGCATCTTCACCCTGGTGACCAACACGCTCGCCAAGGACAAGGATATCTCCGACCGCTGGCGTGGTTTTGAGGACATTGCCGACAGCCGTCACCTGGCCAACCGTGTGGAGCGCGAAGTGGTCGACGCGCTGGCCGAAGCCGTGCGCGACGCCTATCCCCGCCTGTCGCACCGTTATTACAAGATGAAGGCGAAGTGGCTCGGCATGGACCAGATGAATTTCTGGGACCGCAATGCCCCGCTCACTGAGACCCCTGACCGCCTGATCTCCTGGGATGAGGCCAAGGACATGGTACTCTCCGCCTATGGCGGCTTTGCGCCCGAGATGGCCGAGATCGCCGACCGCTTCTTCAAGGGCGGCTGGATCGATGCCCCCGCCCGCCCCGGCAAGGCCCCGGGCGCCTTCGCCCACCCGACCGTGCCCTCCGCGCACCCCTATGTTCTGGTCAACTATCTTGGCAAGCCGCGTGATGTCATGACGCTGGCCCATGAGCTCGGCCACGGCGTGCATCAGGTGCTGGCCGGCGGCCAGGGCGCGCTGATGTGCCAGACCCCGCTGACACTCGCCGAAACCGCATCCGTCTTCGGCGAGATGCTGACCTTCCGCGCGCTCCTCGACAAGACGACCGATAAACGCGAACGCAAAGCAATGCTCGCCCAGAAGGTCGAGGACATGATCAATACGGTCGTGCGCCAGATCGCTTTCTACCAGTTCGAGCGCAAGATCCACACCGCCCGCAAGGAGGGCGAGCTGACCGCCGAGCAGATCGGCGAACTCTGGCTCTCGGTCCAGTCGGAAAGCCTCGGGCCGGCGATCAAGATCTCGGAAGGCTATGAAAACTGGTGGGCCTATATCCCCCACTTCATCCACTCGCCCTTCTATGTCTATGCCTATGCCTTTGGCGACTGCCTGGTGAACTCGCTCTATGCCGTCTACCAGAACGCCGATCAGGGCTTCCAGGACAAATATTTCGAGCTTCTGAAGGCCGGCGGCACCAAGCATCATTCTGAGCTTCTGGCTCCGTTCGGCCTGGATGCCACCGATCCGTCGTTCTGGGCCAAGGGACTGTCGATGATCGAGGGGCTGATCGACGAGCTGGAAGCGCTAGATAAGGCAGCCTGAACCGGAGCAGCCGACATTCCATGCGTGACCACGCGCCCTATGCGCTCTTCCGCGACGACCGCGCGGGGACAAGCCTCGTTTTTGCCGAACCGGAGACGCTCGTCGTCGCCCGGACGGCAGACGAGGTGGAGCCCGCGCTTGCGCAACTGGAATTGCACCGCAAGGCCGGCAAGTGGCTGGCCGGTTACCTCTCCTATGAAGCCGGTTTCGTATTCGAACCGAAGCTCCGACCGTTGATCGAGGATGGGCGCGAGACACCGCTAATCGCCATGGGTGTTTTCTCCGCTCCGGCAGCGGACGACCACCCGCTTGCCCGTGCACCGTCCAACATTCCAAATGCGGCACTTCTCAGTGATCCGCATGCCGCTTGGGATCTGGAAACCTATCGCGACCGCTTCGACCACCTGCATCATCATCTGCGCAAGGGCGACTGTTATCAGGCAAATCTCACCATGCCCGTGGAAGCAACGTGGGAGGGTGATCCGCGCGCCGCCTTCTGGTCGCTCGTCGGCCGCCAGCCCGTGCATTACGGTGCTCTGATCGATTACGGCACCGGCCCCGTCATCCTGTCGCGCTCGCCGGAGCTCTTCTTTTCCGTCGATGAGGAAGGCTGGATCGAGACCCGCCCGATGAAGGGCACGGCACCCCGTGGCGCGACACAGGAAGAAGACGAGGCTATCATCGCGGCCATGCTGGACGACGAAAAGACCCAGGCCGAAAACCGCATGATCGTCGATCTCCTGCGCAACGACGTCTCCGTTATATCGGAGGTCGGTACGCTTTCGGTGCCGAAGCTCTTCGCCATTGAGACCTATCCGACCGTCCACCAGATGGTGAGCTATGTGCGGGCGAAGCTCCTCCCCGAGATTGGCCTGCCTGAGATCATGGCAGCACTCTTTCCCTGCGGATCGGTGACCGGAGCCCCGAAAATGTGGGCCATGCGCATCCTGCATGAGCTGGAGGCCGGGCCACGCGACCTCTATTGTGGCGCGATAGGATGGTGTGATCCCGCCGGCCCCATGCGATTTTCGGTGGCAATTCGAACCATCTCCCTTTTCAACGGCGGGCGCGCCGTCTTCAATGTCGGCGGCGGCATCGTCTTCGATTCGAAGGCCGAGGCCGAATACGAGGAATGCCTGCTGAAGGCGCGCTTTGCCGTGGGTGACGAATGGATTTCTCGCTGATCGAGACCTTGCGGTGGCAGCCGGACGCAGGTTTCCTGCGGCTCGACCAGCATTTGCGCCGCCTTTCACGATCGGCCGATGCGCTCGGCTTTCGTCAGCCGCAGGACGCGAAAGGAAAGCTGCAGAAGGAAGTCTCGGGCGACCTGCCGCTGCGCGTCCGCCTCGTCATGACATACCGCGGCAAGATGGAAGTGACCGCCACCCCCTTCGAGCCTGTGTCGGAGGAAACCGTCTGGCGACTCAAGGTCGCAAAGACAAAGCTGCAATCCGAAGACAGCCTCTTCCGCCACAAGACGACACGGCGAGAACCCTATGAGGCAGCGCGGGCCGAGTTCTCGAAGGAAGACGCCGACGAAGTGATCCTGCTCAACGAGCGCGACGAAGTCTGCGAAGGCACGATCACCAACATCTTCGCCGAAGCCGCTGACGGCATGCTGCTCACGCCGCCGTTGACCAGCGGCCTCTTGCCCGGCGTTTTGCGCGCCGAGCTGATCCGCGAACGCAAGGCCCGCGGCGAGGTGCTGAAACTCGACGACCTGCGCCACCGCAAACTCTTCGTCGGCAATTCCCTGCGCGGCCTGATCGCCGCCGAACTGGTAGACTAGGTCAGCCCATGTTCATTCTCTCCCTCACCTATGTGAAACCGACCGAAGAAGCCGATCGCCTAATGCAGCCGCATATGGACTGGGTGAATGCAGGTTATGACAGCGGTATGTTCCTCGCCTCCGGTCGCAAGAACCCGCGCACCGGCGGCGTCATTCTGGCCCGTGGCGAGCGGGCAGAGATCGAGGCCTATGCTGCGGCCGATCCTTTCACGGTCGAGGGCGTGGCCGTCTACGAGGTGACCGAGGTGGCCGTCACTCGGACCGCCTCCGGCCTTGAGGCGCTGAAGGACTAGGACGAAGCACGGGAGAGTGTGCCTGACATGAGACTGTTTACCCGCACTCCCTATGCCGGTCCGACACGCCCCTTCACCATCGGCCTCTCGGCGCTTGATCCTGGCCGCTGGATCGAACCGGACGACGACCTGGCGCGCTATCTCGCCGAAAAGCGTCAACTCGTCCACACACGCTTCGACGAAGTCTTTCGGGCGACAGAGGACAGTCTTGCCGCTCAGCAGGAATGCCTGGGCGAACTTGTCTCGCATCTGGAGATACATCACCAGGAGCTTTACCGTCGCGACGGCAACCTCATCCATATCGCCGGCCAAACCGTCGACCCGTCCGACAACACGATCCCTCCGCTGCTCCGCGCCGGCACGCTGGTCCAGGACGACCTCGTGATCATGATGAAGCGCGAAGCCGGCTGGCATATTGCCGCCGCCCATCTCTCCTTCCCCTCTTCCTGGTCGCTTGCGGAGAAGTTCGACCGGCCGATGGAAGAGGTGCATGAACATGTGCCGGGCTTTGAAGGCGGCACGCGCAATGCCGCGGTGATCAACCGCATTTTCGACAATCTCGCACCCGGCCATCCTGCGGAACGCTTCAACTGGTCGATCAATTGGCAGGAAAAGCTCTTTCACCCCGAAACAGGCCGCAACGACGCGGCTGAACCGGACGAGGCTGTGATACGGGTCGAGCGTCAGACCCTGACCAAACTGCCGGAAACCGGCGCGATCGTCTTCACCATCCGCATCTATCTCGACCCGGTGACACTCTTCGAAAGGCATCCGGACGGCAGACGCCTTGCCCTGGCTCTTGCCGAGCAATTGGAGGGGCTGACCGAACCCCAGCTCCGCTACAAGGGTCTTGATCGTCAGCGCAGCCGGCTCGTGGCACGGCTGCGGCAAGATGCAGCGTCGGAAAATCATGATTAGGCAGCGTCTGGCCCTACTCCCCCACCTTTATTGTGTCAGAGTTTTGTGATCTAGAACCGCCAGTATCGCTCTGGCCACGACACACTGGCCGGAAACACGGCCCGGGCAAGAGACCCGCGCCTCCAAGGAGACAAGAATGAGCGAAAAGACCTACCCGGTTTATGGCGAGATCACCGGCCCGATCGTGATGATCGGCTTCGGCTCGATCGGCCGCGGCACCCTGCCGCTGATCGAACGCCACTTCAAGTTCGACAAGAGCCGGATGGTCGTCATCGATCCCCGCAACGATGAAGCCGAACTGCTCGCCAAGCATGGCATCAAGCACATCCAGGCCCATGTCACCAAGGACAACTACAAGAAGCTCCTGAAGCCGCTCCTGACCGAAGGCGAAGGTCAGGGCTTCTGCGTCAACCTTTCTGTCGACACCGGCTCGCTCGACCTGATGAAGCTCTGCCGCAAGCTCGACGTGCTCTATATCGATACCGTCGTCGAGCCTTGGCTCGGCTTCTACTTCGACAAGAACATGAAGAATTCCGAGCGTACCAATTATGCGCTGCGCGAAACCGTGCGCCAGGAAAAGGCCAAGAATCCGGGTGGCACGACCGCCATCTCCACATGCGGCGCAAACCCGGGCATGGTTTCCTGGTTCGTCAAGCAGGCTCTGGTCAACATCGCCCATGAGACCGGCGTCAAGTTCGACGAGCCCGACCAGAACGACCGCGAAGGCTGGGCCAAGCTGATGAAGAAGGTCGGCGTCAAGGGCGTGCATATCGCCGAGCGCGACACCCAGCGCACCAAGAACCCGAAGCCGCTCAACGTCTTCTGGAACACCTGGTCGGTCGAAGGCTTCATCTCGGAAGGTCTGCAGCCGGCCGAACTCGGCTGGGGCACCCACGAAAACTGGATGCCGAAGAACGCCAAGAAGCACAAGAAGGGCTGCAAGGCGGCAATCTATCTTGAACAGCCCGGCGCCAACACCCGCGTGCGCACCTGGTGCCCGACGCCGGGTCCGCAGTATGGCTTCCTCGTCACCCACAACGAGTCGATCTCGATCGCCGACTATTTCACCGTCGAGAAGGACGGCGAGGTCGTGTATCGCCCGACCTGCCACTACGCCTATCACCCGGCCAATGATGCGGTTCTCTCCCTGCACGAAATGTTCGGCAATGGCGGCACGCCGCAGCCGGTGCTGCACGTCCTCAACGAAGACGAACTGGTCGACGGCGTCGATGAACTCGGCGTGCTGCTCTATGGCCACGAGAAGAACGCTTATTGGTATGGCTCGCGCCTCTCGCTCGAAGAAACCCGCGAGATTGCCCCTTACCAGAATGCAACCGGTCTGCAGGTCACATCCGCCGTGCTCGCCGGCATGGTCTGGGCCATCGAAAACCCGAAGGCCGGCATCGTCGAAGCCGACGAGATGGACTACAAGCGCTGCCTCGAAGTGCAATCGCCCTATCTCGGCCCGGTCGAAGGCCACTACACCGACTGGACCCCGCTCGACGGCCGCCCGGGCCTCTTCCCGGAAGACCTCGATGAAAAGGATCCGTGGCAGTTCCGGAACATTCTGGTTCGCTAAGGGTTTCGGCACCGATAAGGCCCGTCGTTCGCGTCGGGCCTTTCTCATGCGGAGCAAGCCCGGGATAACCGAGATCACGCAAGGCAATCGCCTTGCTTTGACCTGGGCTTCGCGGCATGTTTCGAAGATAATGCAGAAGGCGGGCGGCGTAGCCGAACCGCCGAGTTGGTGGGAGACAAGAATGAAAACCAAGTCCCTGATCGCCGTCGCCGCCGCGAGCCTGGCGCTTTCTTCCTGCTATTCGAGCCCGCCGCGCCAGTTGCCGGTCGTGCAGCAGGGGCCATCCATCGAGGGCGCATGGGTGGATCCGAACGGCATCACATCCTCCTTCCAGGGCGGCACATTCACGACCCGCACCACGGACACCAACCAGATACTCGCCTCGGGCACCTATACGATGGTCAATGACCGCCTCGTTGAGATCAACATGACGTCGCTGGTCCGCAACACGCGCCAGAAGGTCAATTGCGCGCTGGTCACGCCCAGCCAGCTCAACTGCACCTCTGAAAGCGGCGCCCAGTTCTCGCTCGCCCGTCGCGGCTGAGAACATACTATCAGCATCCTGTTCGGAAGCGGCCCACGTGGCCGCTTCTTTTGTTTTCTACATCCCTAACATGCATAGCCGGGGGTGTTTTCTCTTGCCCTGCCACTGTCTTGATGAAAACATCCGCCATCCGAATTCTGGCATGCAGCTGTCACCTTTCCATGCCAGAGGGATGTGAGATGGATTGGAACAGGAGAAACACAAGATGTTCAGACACTTGAAGATTGGCCTATTCAGCGCCTCGGTCCTGGCCCTGACGGCCGGAACCGCTCTGGCCGATTTTGAACTTAACATCCTCCACATCAACGACCTGCACTCGCGCATTGAAGCGATCAACAAGTCGGACTCGACCTGCTCGGCGCAGGATGCAGAAAAGAACGAGTGCTTCGGCGGCATTGCACGCGTGAAAGCGGCCATCGATGCCCGCCGCGCGGAGCTCGCCGGGAAAAACGTGCTGACACTGGATGCCGGAGACCAGTTTCAGGGGTCGCTCTTCTACACCACCTACAAGAGTGCCCCGATTGCCGACTTCATGAACGGCATCGGCTTTGATGCGATGGCGATCGGCAACCACGAATTCGACGATGGCCCCGAAGAGCTCGCCAAGTTCATCGACGCTCTGAACTTTCCGATGATATCGGGCAATACCCTGGCAGGCCTGAACACACCGATCGCCGACAAGTTCAAGCCCTACATCATCAAGGAATTCGGCGAAGAAAAGGTGGCCGTCGTTTCCGTCCTTGCGACCGACACCGACGAGACGTCCTCACCGGGTGACAGCATCCTGTTCGCTGACGAGATCGGCTATCTGAAGGAAGCCGTCAAGGAGATCGAAGGCCAGGGCATCGACAAGATCGTGCTTCTCTCGCATGTTGGCTATGTCAAGGATCAGGAGATCGCAGCCGCCGTTGACGGCATCGACGTCATTGTCGGCGGTCACAGCCACACACTGCTGTCCAACACGGACGAGAAGGCCGCTGGCCCTTATCCGACCATGATCAAGAACCCTGCCGGCCAGGACGTGCCGATTGTCCAGGCCTATGCCTATTCGAAATATCTCGGCGATCTGACCGTGGTCTTCGACGATGCCGGCGTCGTAAAGACGGCAAGCGGCGAACCGAAGCTGCTCGACGCCTCCGTCACGCCCGACGCCGCCTTCGCAGCCAAGGTGGAGGAGCTTGCCGGCCCGATCGAAGACTTGAAGCAGAAGGAAATCGGCGCGACGTCAGAAGCCGTCGATGGCTCACGCGAAGTGTGCCGCGCCACTGAATGCACCATGGGCAATCTGGTCGCCGACGCCATGGTCGATCGCCTCAAGGATCAGGGCATCACCATTGCCATCCAGAACGGTGGCGGCCTGCGTGCATCCATCGATGCCGGCACCGTCACAATGGGCGAAGTCCTGACGGTCCTGCCGTTCCAGAATACGCTTGCCTCCTTCCAGCTCAAGGGCTCGGACATCGTGGCAGCGCTCGAGAACGGCGTGAGCCAGGTGGAGGAGGCTGCCGGGCGCTTCCCGCAGGTCTCCGGCCTCAAATACACGGCCGACCTGAACAAGCCGGCCGGCAGCCGCATCAGCGGTGTGGAAGTCAAGGAAGGCGATGCCTTCGTCGCCATCGATCCGGACAAGCTCTACGGCGTCGCGACCAACAACTACATGCGCTCGGGCGGTGACGGTTATAAGGTCTTCGCAACCGGTGGCCAGAATGCCTACGATTTCGGCCCAGGTCTCGAGACTGTCGTCGCCGACTACATCGCCAAGAACAGCCCGTACAAGCCCTACACGGATGGTCGTGTCACGGTGATTGCCGCAACGGCCGCGGCTTCCACCGAAACCGCAACCGAAGCCCCCGCTGCTCCGGCCGCAACGTCGGCTGAACCAGTTGCTACCCAGCCTGCTGCGGCCCCGGCTGCCACCGCCACCGAAGCAGCTGCCGCCACGGCGGCGACCGTCTACAAGGTTGTTGCAGGCGACAGCCTCTGGAAGATCGCCAAGGCCACCTATGGTGACGGTATGCTATGGTCGAAAATTGCGGAAGCAAACGCGCTGCGCAATCCGAACGTGATCTCTATCGGTCGCGAGTTGCAGCTGCCGCCCAACTAAGACCGTTTGACGCATGCCAAAAGCCGGTCCGGGCTTCCCCGGGCCGGCTTTTGCTTTTATCAGATGATCTCAACAGGCCTCAAAGACGTATCGGTCGAGATCTCATCACCAGGATATAAAGATGAATGCACTTCCCGCCCATTGGCCCTCCGACCATCCGCCAGTCAATTTCGGCAAAGTCGGCGTGCTGCTCGTCAACCTCGGTACGCCCGACGGTACGGACTACAAGTCCATGCGCCGCTATCTTGAGGAGTTTCTGACGGACAAGCGTGTCATCGAGTGGTCACGGTGGTTCTGGTATCCGATCCTCTACGGGATCGTCCTCAATCGTCGTCCACAAAAGGTCGGCAAGGCCTATGAAGAGATCTGGAACAAGGATCTCGATGAGAGCTATCTGCGCACCTACACCCGCAGTCAGGCTGAAAAGCTCGCGGTTGCGCTGAAAGACCTGCCGAATGTGCACGTCGACTGGGCCATGCGCTATGGCCAGCCGGCGATCCAGGCGAAGATGAACGAGATGCAGAAGGCGGGCTGCGAGCGCATCCTCGTCTATCCGCTCTATCCGCAATATGCGGCTGCCACGACAGCAACCGTCAATGACGAGGCCTTCAAGGCGCTCCTCAAGATGCGCTGGCAGCCGGCGCTCCGTACCGTACCGCAATATGCCGACGATCCTGTTTACATCGAGGCGCTGGCCAATTCGATCAATCAGCATCTTGCGACGCTGGACTGGGAACCGGAACTGGTGATTACCTCCTATCACGGCATCCCGAAGTCCTACTTCATGAAGGGCGATCCCTATCACTGCCAGTGTTACAAGACGACGCGCCTGCTGCGCGATCACCTCGGCTGGGAGAAGGAAAAACTGATGGTCACCTTCCAGTCCCGTTTCGGGCCGGAGGAATGGCTGCAGCCCTATACCGACAAGACCGTGGAGAAACTCGCAAAGGACGGCGTGAAGCGCATCGCCATCATGAACCCCGGCTTTGTCTCAGACTGCCTCGAAACACTGGAAGAGATTGCCGGCGAGGCAGGCGAGGATTTCCTGCACAATGGTGGTGAGAAGTTTACCCACATCCCCTGCCTCAACGACAGCGAAGACGGCATGCGCGTGATTGAAAACGTCGTGCGCCGGGAATTGCAGGGCTGGGCCTGATCAGGCGCTTCCCCCGAAAGTATCAACAGGAACGGCCGCCGCGAGGCGGCCGTTTTCGTTCGCAAACTCGCAGAATTGACGACCTTGCCTTGTTGACGGTTGTATTTGATACAGACACTTCAGAAGCGCGGAATGTATGCAACCATTACGTTTTGAGCATCAAACGCGCCGGCACAGCCATTCCACCACCCCAGAACCGGACCACGAATAATCACAAACTATCATGCCGTTAACGACGACGGCCATCGACAGATGCTTTTGGTGAGGCAACCATGAGCTGCCGGACCCGTTGCGCCCCATTTGCGGGAAACCGCATAAATCATTGAAATTAAATATAATTTTATAGGAGTGAATTCTTATATTAACGCTCCATTTAATAATGATGCCTAGTATTAGGGCATCGAAGGAGATTTCTCATGCATCGTTTTCGTTTGACTCTGGCATCGACACTCGTCGCCCTGTCCTTTCTGCCGGCCAAGGCTGAAACGCCGCAGCCTGATGTCAACAAACTGATAACCCCGGCTGTCATCGAGGAGATGCAGGCCTTCATCAATTCAGAGATCGTGCAGGTCTCCGTTGATGCCCAGAACAAACGTCTCTCGAATTTGGCGCAGGAGACGATTGATGCGCTCGACAAGCAGTGGAGGGCTGAGCGCGAAGCGGCCGACAAGCCGCTGATCGCAGCAACGCTGTCCAACCCGCTTTCGGTTTACCTCGCCCGCATCCAGGGCAAGTCGCTTGGCCTTTATGCCGAGATCTTCGTCATGGACCAGAATGGGCTGAATGTCGGCCAAAGCTCCATCACCAGCGACTTCTGGCAGGGCGACGAAGACAAATTCCAGAAGACCTACGACGTGTCGGACGACGCCATGTTCGTTGATGCGCCCGAATGGGATGACGAAGCCAAGATCTGGCGCAACCAGGTGAGCTTTACCCTGCTCGACGCCTCGAAGAAAAAGATCGGGGCAGTCACCGTCGAGATCAACCTGACCGAACTTGAAAGACGACAGCTGGCCGCGTCCTGAACGGTCTTCTGCGGAGCCATGATGGCATTCGCCTACCCACTCTGTACTGGACATTTTGAACGTTGAGGCTGCTGAACGCCATGCTGAACAACATTTCCGTCACCACGAAGGGTTTGATCGCCTTCACCCTCCTGGCGGCGATCGCAATCGCCAGCTCGATAGTCATCTACAACCGGACCGTGGTAGCCAACGACCTCGTGGTCGAGGCCGACAGGATCCAGACCCTGGCAGACGCAGTCGCGGAATTCAGTGACGACATCTACGTCGCCGACCTTCAGTTGAAGAGCTTCCTCCTGACCGGCAATCGTGCGTTCGCGGAAACGGTCGAGAGCCTGCTCGTCGAAATGCAGAAGGACGTTACCGACCTCACCACGCTGTTCCGGGAATAGGCACCCGCCGAACTACCTGCGCTGGAGGCCAGCTTTGCAACGCTGGCACAATGGCAGACCCAGTTCGTCAAGCGCCAGGTTGACCTGATGCGTGTTCCCGACACCGTCGAACTGGCGCGCGCCATCGAAGTAGGTGGCGAAGGCGAAGCATTGGTAGAACAAGCACAACAGAGCCTTCAGTCGGTGATGCAGCAGTTCGCGACCCGCAGCACCGCCGCAAAAGAACAGCAGGGCGCGGCCCTTGAAATGGTCGAGAGCATTGCGCTGGCTGCAGCAATCGCCGTCGCGTCGGCGGCAGCGTTCATGGGTTTCCTTAACTATCGCCTTGTCTCGCGCCCGCTTTCCAGGCTGGCAACAGCGACCGACCGGCTGGCCAACGGCGACCTCGACGTCGAGATTGTCTCAGGCGGCACGGACGAAATCGGTCAGATGGCGGCGTCCATGCAGATCTTCCGCGAAGCGGCCATCGCCAACAAGCGCCTGGAAGCGGAAGCTGAAGGCAATCGCCAACGCGCCGAAGCCGAGCGCATCGCCACCCAGCAGCGCGCCGAAGCCGATGCGGCCGAGCGTCTCCGCATCGCCACCTCCGGCCTCGCGGCAGGCCTCAAGCGCCTTGCCGCAGGCGATCTCGCCTTCCAGATCAACGAAGCTTTCGCCCCTGATTTCGAGGCACTCCGGCACGACTTCAACCAGTCTGTCCGCCAGTTGAACCAGACCATGGCATCGATCACAAACAGTGTCGCTACAATGGAGACCGGGACCCGCGAAATCGCATCCGGCACCGATCACCTGTCCAAGCGCACCGAGCAACAGGCCGCAGCCCTTGAGCAGACCGCGGCTGCCGTGGAAGAGATCACCGCTAACGTCGTGAACTCGACCAAGCGCACCGAGGAAGCCCGTGGCGTCGCGGCGCATGCCAACACCTCCGCCACCCAGTCGTCGGAAGTCGTTTCGCGCGCCGAAGAAGCTATGCGCCGGATCGAGAATTCGTCGCAGCAGATCTCGAACATCATCGGCGTTATCGACGAAATCGCCTTCCAGACCAACCTTCTGGCGCTCAATGCCGGTGTTGAAGCGGCACGCGCCGGTGAAGCCGGCAAGGGCTTCGCCGTCGTCGCCCAGGAAGTCCGTGAACTCGCCCAGCGTTCGGCCAACGCGGCGAAGGAAATCAAGGCGCTTATCCAGAACTCCTCGACGGAAGTCGCAGGCGGCGTGGATCTCGTCCGCAAGACCGGCGAAGCGCTGCGCACCATCGGTGGTTTCATCACCGAGATGAACACCCACATGGATGCGATCGCCATCTCCGCCAAGGAGCAGGCAACCGGCCTTTCGGAAGTCAATCATGCCGTCAACGCGATGGATCAGACGACCCAGCAGAATGCAGCGATGGTGGAAGAATCCAACGCTGCCTCGGCAGCCTTGGCGAGCGAAGCCGCCAAGCTCCGCGAACTGATCTCGCACTTCACCATCGACGGCGTGCAGCAGACCCAGGCCTCGGCCCTGCGGGAAACCGCCCGCGCCATGGCACAGCCGGCAGCACCGGCCGCCCGCGCGCCGGCACCGCGTGCGCCAGAGCCGGCCCGACACGCGGCGCCTGCCCCGCGCAGTCATGGCAATGCGGCCGTCGCTCAGGACAGCTGGGAAGAGTTCTGAGGCCAGGCCTATCTGGCAGAAACTCAAGGGCGGCGGGATCAATTCCGCCGCCCTTCTGCATTCAGCCCTTAATACTGCCCCTGCGCGACCAGCCAGGCCTCGACTGTGATCTCCCACCCTTGCAATTCGCCTGTCACCCCACGATGTTAGCGCATGGGGGCGCGGTCATGTTTCGCGCCATTGCTGGAGGAATTCATGCCGATCACCGGTCCGGACATTGTCGTCATTGCCCTAGTCGTCCTCGTCATCCTGGTGCTGTTCGCCGGTATCAAGACCGTGCCGCAGGGCTATCGCTACACCATCGAGCGTTTCGGTCGCTACACGCGCACCCTAGAGCCGGGACTTAACCTGATCATCCCCTTCTTCGAGCGCATCGGCGCCAAGATGAACGTCATGGAGCAGGTTCTCGACGTGCCTACCCAGGAGGTGATCACCAAGGACAATGCCTCGGTCTCTGCCGATGCCGTCGCATTTTACCAGGTGCTCAACGCCGCTGAGGCCGCCTATCAGGTGGCCAATCTGGAAAACGCCATCCTCAACCTGACCATGACCAACATCCGCTCGGTCATGGGCTCGATGGATCTCGACGAGCTGCTCTCCAACCGTGAGGTAATCAACGACCGTCTGCTGCGCGTGGTCGACGAGGCCGTGCGCCCATGGGGCATCAAAGTGACCCGCGTCGAGATCAAGGACATCCAGCCGCCCGCCGATCTGGTTGACGCCATGGGCCGCCAGATGAAGGCAGAGCGCGAAAAGCGCGCCCAGGTTCTCGAAGCCGAAGGTTTCCGGAACGCACAAATCCTGCGCGCCGAAGGTGCCAAACAGTCGGCGATACTGGAAGCCGAAGGTCAGCGCGAAGCCGCCTATCGCGAGGCGGAAGCGCGCGAGCGTTTGGCCGAAGCCGAGGCCAAGGCGACCCGCATGGTCTCCGAAGCGATTGCCGCCGGCGACGTCAACGCCATCAACTACTTCGTCGCACAGAAATACACGGAGGCGATGACTGCGATCGGGACTGCCAACAACTCCAAGGTCGTGTTGATGCCGATGGAGGCGACATCGCTTATCGGATCGCTCGGCGGCATCGGCGCCATTGCGAGAGAAGTCTTCGGCGAAGACAAGCGCCCTGCCCCGCCCCGTCCGTCCCCAGCGCCCAGCGCCCCTCGCAGCACGCCGCCGATCTCCTCCTTCAACCCGAACGGCGAGTGATGACCATGATCGGCCGCATCATTGCCGAACTCGGCCCCTGGAGTTGGTGGGTGCTCGGCATGCTGCTGCTGGCAGCCGAGCTCGTGATGCCCGGCGTCTTCCTGGTCTGGATCGGGCTCGGCGCACTCCTCACCGGAGCGGTATCTCTGCTGCTCTGGGATGCGGGCTTCTGGACCTGGCAGGTGCAGTCCCTCGTCTTCGCTGCCAGCGCCGTCGTCTTCACGCTCGCAGGCCGCCGCTACTTCTCGCGTCTGGAAACAGACAGTGACCAGCCGCTGCTCAACCAGAGGGGCGCAAGCCTCGTCGGTCGCACAGCAGTTCTGGCTGAGCCTATCCGCGAAGGCCGCGGTCGCATCCGCCTGGATGATACATTCTGGCTGGTTTCAGGCCCGGACCTGCCCGGCGGAGCACGGGTCCGCATCGTCTCCAGCAATGGCCGTGATCTGACGGTAGAAGAAGCCTAAGAGCCTCAGGCCACGCCGATCCTGAGCAGGTCGTGGAAGTGGATCAGGCCAACGGGTGTGTTCTCGTCGTCGACGACGATCAGCGCACCGATCCCATGCTTGTTGATCATCGCAGCCGCCGTTGTCGCCAGCGCATCGCCCTTGATGACCTTCGGATTGCGGGTCATGACATCCTCGACGTTGAGGATCGAGAGATCGCGGGCGAGATTGCGCGCCATGTCGCCTTCCGTGACGATCCCACAGAGCCTGCCTATCTCGTCCGTGATGCCGACACAGCCGAAATGCTTGTGCGACAGGGTCTTCACTGCTTCCGGCATCGACGTGCCAAGCGGCACCAGTGGCACGCGGTCGCCGGTATGCATGATATCGCGAACATGGGTGAGCGCCGCACCGAGCTTGCCGCCCGGATGGAAGGTGCGGAAGTCACTGGGGCTGAAGCCGCGCGCTTCCAGGAGCGCAATGGCGATTGCATCACCGATGGCCAGTTGCAACACAGCCGAAGTTGTCGGCGCCAGCCCATGCGGGCAGGCCTCCTGGACCTTCGGCATCAGCAGCACAACATCGGCATTGCGGGCCAGCGTTGAGTTTTCGCCGGCCGTAATCGCGATCAGCGGAATGGAGAAACGGCGCGAAAATGCGAGGATGCCCTGCAGTTCCGCTGTCTCACCGCCCCAGGAAATCGCAAGTATCGCATCGTCCTGAGCGATCATTCCGAGATCGCCGTGATTGGCTTCAGCCGGATGCACAAAGAAAGCCGGCGTGCCGGTCGATGCAAAGGTCGCGGCGATCTTCGAGCCGATATGCCCGCTTTTGCCGACGCCAGTGACGATCACCCGACCGCCAATATTGCCGATCGTCTTGACGGCATTGCAAAAGGGAGCGGCAAGGGGCCCTGACAGTGCATCCTGCAACACGCCAAGCCCCTCCCGCTCGATCGAGACGACCCGCAGGGCGGATTCGGTGGCACTGGCTTCGACGAGGGTGACTGCGCGCTTGATCATGCCGTCCCATACTGCGTTTGAAGGCGTCTGTAAATTCTCGTGCTCTGCCGCCGCCTGTCGCACCCCGGGTGACTCTGCCGTCCCATTTCGAAACCAAAGATTAACCATCAGGCTTTACGTTTGGGTAAGCATTGCAGATCGCCGGGCGCAGGGATGAATTCAATCGAAAATCGGGACAGGCGCGGCTCAGGCCGCCTCGGGCTACGCGCCTTTGCAGGGCTGTTGGCGCTGTCCGTGCTCGTCCATCCATCGCTGCTTGCCGCCCAGCAGAAACAGGCTGCAGGATCGGCCTCGGGAACCGTGCCTTCATCCCTGTTCCTCCAGCCGACCACTGGGCAGACCACGGCCGGATCGACGGCGAACGAGACGCAGGCCTCATCACAAACGGGCACGACAGCTGTTTCGGCGACGCCGACCGATCCCCTTGCAACCGGTACGATAGCGCCTGATAGCGGCCAGCTTGACCCGCTTGCCGATCCCGATTCCGCCCCCGTCGATGAAGACATCGGTCGCCAGAACCTGCGCGAAGCCCGCCTCGACAATCCAACCGCCGAACGCATCCGCCGCGAACTCGGTTCGGAAGATGACAGCGGCATCCGCTTGGGCACGCTGATCTTGCGCCCCTCAATCACCCAGAAACTGGGCCACGAGACGACCAAGAGCGGCGGCGTGAAGGACGACAGGACCTTCTCGGAGACCGGCCTCAAGGGCACGCTGACCTCAGACTGGTCGCGCCATGAACTCTCAGCAGGCTTCGAAGGCGCCTGGCAGGAGACGCTGTCAGGAGACGAAACCGACAAACCCAGCGCAAACATCGACGCACGTCTGCGCCTCGATCTTGCCGACGAGACAAAGGCGACCCTGTCCGGCTCCTATCGTTTCGGCCGTGAAGACAGCGACGACCCGAATGCGGTCTCCGGGGCCAAGGTGCAGTCCGGGGTCCATGAATATGGTGCAGGCGCCGCGATCGAACGCGATTTCGGGCTGATCCGTGGCTCCATCGGCGCCGATTTCACGCGCTTCCAGTATTCCGATGCCGAACTATCGGATGGCTCGACGCTTGAGCGCAGCGATCGAAACCGCAACCGCTATGCCCTGACAAGCCGCCTCGGTTACGAGCTTTCCCCGGCGCTCATCCCCTTCCTCGAAGGCACCATCGGTCGCATCGATTATGATGAAGCCGTGGATTCGGCCGGCTATCGCCGCTCGGCCGACCTTTACGGCGCCAAGACCGGTGTAACGGTTGATCTTGGAGAAAAACTGCGCGGTGAGATCGCCATCGGTTATGAACATCAGAAATTCGAGGATGGGCGTCTGGATGCGCTTTCCGCCCTTACCGTGGACGGAAACATCTTCTGGTCGCCGCGCGAAGGCACAAGCATTGACGTCACGCTTGACACGAGCATCGACCCATCAACGACGGCTGGTGTGAATGGCGCCACGATCCATCGGGTGACGGCGCAACTGGCGCATGACCTGCGCACGAACCTCGTCGCCCGCCTGACGGGTGGGACAACCTTCACCCGATATGACGGAACTGCGGCGACGTCGGATACGACGGCTTATCTCGCTGGAGCCGGATTGACCTGGAAGGTCAACCGCTATCTCGATGCAACGGCGGATCTCACTTACGAGCGTACCCGATACAAGACGGGCACCGACAACGACAGCCTGACGGCCATGGTGGGCCTGACCGCCAAGCGCTAGGCCCGGCGGTCGGCTAGTCGGTCACTTGAGAGCTGCAAGAAGCGCCTTCAACTGGTCTTCGATGGCCGGACGAATATCTTCCCGCTCGATGGCGAAAGCGACGTTGGCGAGGATGAAACCATCCTTGGCGCCGCAGTCGAAGGTCTGTCCCTTGAAATGGTAACCGGCGAAATCTTGGGCCTGGGCAAGCTTCAGCATGCCGTCGGTGAGCTGGATCTCGTTGCCGGCACCACGCTCCTGGGTCGAGAGAATCTCGAAGATCTCGGGCTGCAGAATATACCGACCATTGATGAAGAAGTTGGAGGGAGCAGTGCCCTTCGCCGGCTTCTCGACCATCTGCGTGATCTTGAATCCGCCTTCCAGCGTCTCGCCGACACCGACGATGCCGTATTTATGGGCCTGTTCCGGTGCGCATTCCTCTACCGCCACGATATTGCCACCGGTCTTCTCATAAAGTTCGACCATGCCCTTGAGGCAGCCCTTTTCCGCGCGCATAATCATGTCAGGCAGCAGAAGCGCGAAGGGTTCGTGGCCGACGATGTCGCGGGCACACCAGACGGCGTGGCCAAGGCCGAGGGGCTCCTGCTGACGGGTAAAGCTTGTCTGGCCGGCGGTCGGCTGTAGCGAGTCGAGCAGAGAGAGTTCGGCGTTCTTGTTGCGGGCCTTCAATGTCTGCTCAAGCTCGAACTGGATATCGAAATAGTCCTCGATGACCGCCTTGCCGCGTCCGGTCACGAAGACCAGGTGTTCGATCCCGGCCTCGATTGCCTCGTCGACAACATACTGGATGACGGGCTTGTCGACGACGGTGAGCATTTCCTTCGGCACCGCCTTGGTGGCGGGAAGGAAACGCGTTCCGAGACCGGCGACGGGAAATACGGCTTTGCGGAGCTTCTTAGACTGAACCACTCATCCCTCCTCGAGGATATAATCGATTTAACGCCTTCATCACGCGGTCACGGCCAGTAACATATATTTGCTTCAAAATGGCAAAGACAAAGCTTGGGCGGACAACGTGGTAAAGGGTTTGTTGACTGAACAGCATTAACCTGTGGTGAACAGCCTTGTTCCGGCTACCAACACGAGAATGCACGGGAGATGCCCATGAAAAGACACCGCCCCAGCCTGCTCGGCGCGATCGCCCTGACAATATCGACGGCGCTCATCCCGCTGGATGCCTTTGCAGACGCCGGTTTCCAGAAGTGGATCCGAGACTTCTATCCCACGGCCGCCAAGGCCGGCATCACCGAACAGACCTATCGCCAGGCCTTCAAGGGCGTGACGGAGCCCGACCAGTTCGTGCTTGAGAAGGCAGCGTACCAGCCCGAGTTCAAATCCGAGATCTGGGACTATCTCGACAGCCGCGTGAACCCTTACACCGTAAAGATCGGCCAGGAGATGCTGGCCAAGCATGGACGTCTGCTGACAGCGCTTGAAAACCATTTCGGCGTCGACAAGCATGTGTTGCTTGCCATCTGGTCGATGGAATCGAATTACGGTGCTGCACTTGAGCGACCAGACCGGCTGCACAATGTGCCTCGCTCGCTGGCAACGCTCGCCTATGCCGACAAGAAGCGGGCAAAATACGCCCGCACCCAGCTCGTCGCTGCGCTGAAGATGCTGCAGAACGGCGACGTTACCAACAAGAACCTGATGGGCTCCTGGGCCGGCGCCATGGGCCATACGCAGTTCATTCCCACAAGCTACCTGCTCTATGGGATCGACGCTGACGGCAACGGCAGCAAGGACATCTGGCACTCGATCCCCGACGCGTTGGCGACCGCAGCCAACCTGCTGGCGAAGAACAACTGGCAGACCGGTCGCACCTGGGGCTACGAGATCGTCGTTCCGCAGGGCGGCCATAAATACAGTGGTCAGACCAAGACGCTCGCCCAATGGCAGGCGCTCGGCTTCGCCCGCCCCACCGGCAAGGGCTTCCGCAATGGCAGTGAACGCGCCGAACTGAAGATGCTGGGTGGAGCCAATGGCCCAGGCTTCCTGATGACCAAGAACTTCTTTGTCATCAAGCGCTACAACGCGGCAGACAGTTATGCCCTTGGCGTCGGCCTGCTCGCCGACGAAATCGCCGGCTATGGCGGCATGAAGCAGCGCTGGCCACGCCCGAATGGATCCCTCGACATCAAGGAGAAGTTCGAGCTGCAAAGCCGCATGCAGGCGCTCGGCTATTATGACGGCAAGATTGACGGCAATTTCGGCTCCGGCTCGAAGGCTGCGATAACAGCGATCCAGCAGCGGCTCGGCATGGCTGTGGATGGCCAGCCATCGCGTGTCCTGCTCGACGCTCTGCGCAACTGACCGGAAGCGGACCAGACATCAAACGGTTGACTTGCTACCCGCCGCGATCCAGAAACATCGGATCGCGGCGGACTGTTTTGAAAGCTCGCCGTAGCGACGGCTAAGGAGTGCCACTTGACGACCCCGCGCGGATCTCTTGCCCGGCTGCTGTGCCTCGCCCTGGCCTTGATGCTGGGTGCGTCGGCCTTCTTCGCCTCGACAGCCGAGGCTCAGCAAGTGGAACGCCGCCGGACACTTCTCGATATGCTTTTCGGGGAACGTCAGCCGACCTATGTGCCTCCAACGAACGCGAAAAGGCCCCGCGAAGGCCAGACCCGCAAGAAGAGCAGCGGCAGCGTCACCACGATCCAGACCCGCCAGCCCTCGACACGTGCAGCGGCGCCGCCGCCGCCCCCACCGGCCAAGCTCGACAACGCCAAGAAGGTGCTGATCGTCGGCGACTTCGTTGCTGGAGCCCTGTCCGACGGCCTCAAAACGGCCTTCGAGGATTCCCCGGGCGTGCTCGTCGAGAGCCGTGCCAATGGCTCATCCGGCCTCGTGCGCGACGACTTCTACGATTGGCCGGGTGAGTTGCCCGCATTGGTCTCCGAGATCAAGCCAAGCGTCATCATTATCCAGGTAGGCGCCAACGATCGCCAGCAACTCGTAACCGCAGGCGGACGCCTCGATTTCCGCACCGACCCGTGGTTCAACGCTTACAGTGAACGCGTCAATCGTCTGGCCCAGCTCGCAGCAGCCACAGGCGTACCGGTTATCTGGGTCGGCCTGCCGGCATTCCGGCCGCAGAACATGACCGCCGACGCACTGCGCCTCAACACCATCTATCGATCCAGCATCGAAAAGGTAAAAGGCGAATTTGTCGATGTCTGGGAGGGCTTCGTCGATCAGGAAGGTCGCTTCATCGTCACCGGTTCCGATATCAACGGCCAGCCGGTGCGCTTGCGCGGCAATGACGGCATAGGCTTCACCGGCCCGGGGAAACGTAAGCTCGCCTTCTACGTGGAGAAATCCGTCCGTCGGTATCTCGGCGACATGACAAGCCCTGATCTCGTGCGGCTCGACGCCAGCAACCTGCCCGAACTCGTCAGCCTCCCCCCTTCGGAGAACAAGGGCATCGTAACCACCCCGCCGATCGACCTCTTCGATCCGGAGCTGGATGGCGCGGAGGAACTCATGGGCGGCAGCGCGCCCGTCGCCTCGACCTTCCCGACGCCCCGCGACCAGCTGGTCCAGAATGGCCGCCTGCCAGATCCTCCAGTGGGGAGAGTGGATTATGTGAAGCGGACAGTATCTTCGAGCGTCAATCCTTAACTGCCCAATTACATAAGATTGACGAAGTGCTGCGCTCCTCGACCGAGGTCACCGCTGCAATTGTTGCCCACCGCTAAAAGAATTCAGAGAGAGAGCTCATGCCTTCTTCGAAAAGACTTCGTTGCAACGGCTCAGTTGCCAATCGCCCATGGTGTCTCTGAGGACATCAATCTGCCGAATGATTCCTTTACCGTCGACAGCAATCTTGAGTGTGCATTGGACATCGTACGAGTTGCCTGGCGAGTAAGTTGTGAACGCCCGATTCCCGATGAACGTCGTATTGGACTGCCCGGGCATAACATAAGTCTTTGCCGGCTCAGCCCACGTGTAAAGCACACCGTCCCCACTTGTAAGCTTGTAGCTCGAGGAAGGTGGACCGTATGCAATAAAGAAAGAATCTGCCGACGTGCCAACAAACCGCGAGGCTAACGCGTTGTTGGCTTGCTCAGTGGTTGTGCATCCACAAACACCCAAAATAAGGGCAAAGACTATCTTTTTCATCCCGCACATTTCCCTTAACCACCAGATTCAATCACAGTAAATCTTGTAAGAAAACATGCGATGAAAGCACAAGCGTGGAAACCATATATATCCCCACGCTCAACTGCTAATTTCATGCGATCAGCTTGGCAGAACGCTTTCGCCCATCAGCGCCTCATCGATGGCACGCGCTGCCTGACGGCCTTCGCGGATCGCCCAGACGACCAGCGACTGACCGCGACGGGCGTCGCCGGCAACCCAGAGCTTGTCTACCGAGGAGCGATAGTCCTTGTCATTGGCGACGACATTGGTCGAGCCACGACGGTCGGTATTCAGGGTCAGCTGGCCGTCGAGTTCCTGGAGCACGCTGTCGGTGAACGGACCGGAGAAGCCGATCGCGATGAAGGCGAGATCGGCCTTGATGATGAACTCCGTGCCCGGGATCGGCTTGCGGCGCTCGTCGACCTGGCAGCACTTCACGCCAGTCAGCACGCCGTCTTCGCCGACGAATTCGAGCGTTGCCACCTGGAATTCGCGGTTCGCACCTTCGGCCTGGCTCGATGAGGTGCGCATCTTGGTGGCCCAGAAGGGCCAGACGGCGAGCTTGTCTTCCGTCTGCGGTGGACGCGGGCGGATGTCGAGCTGGGTTACCTTGACCGCGCCCTGGCGGAAAGCCGTGCCGACGCAGTCGGATGCCGTATCACCACCACCGACGACGACGACATGCTTGCCGCCGGCGAGGATCGGATCGGCCGGCCAGCCGATGCTGTCGATGTTTTCCCGGCCGACGCGACGGTTCTGCTGGACGAGATAGGGCATGGCATCGTGAACGCCATGCAACTCGACGCCGGGAATGCCGGCTTCGCGCGGGGTTTCCGAACCGCCGCAATAGAGCACGGCGTCGTAATCAGCGCGCAGCTTCTCGACGGTCACGTCGACGCCGACATTGACGCCGCAATGGAAGGTGACGTTTTCGCCCTTCATCTGCTCGACGCGGCGATCGATGAAGTTCTTTTCCATCTTGAAGTCCGGGATACCATAACGCAGCAACCCGCCAGGCTTGGACTCGCGCTCATAAACATGCACTTCATGGCCGGCGCGACCGAGCTGCTGGGCAGCGGCGAGACCCGACGGACCGGAGCCGATGATCGCGACCTTCTTGCCGGTGTGGATGGTGGCCGGCTGCGGCACGATAAAGCCGAGCTCATAGGCCTTGTCGGCAATCGCCTGTTCGACGGTCTTGATCGCGACCGGCGTGTCCTCGAGGTTCAGCGTGCAGGCTTCCTCGCAAGGCGCCGGGCAGACGCGACCGGTGAATTCCGGGAAATTGTTCGTCGAGTGGAGGTTGCGGATCGCCTCCTCCCACTTGTTGTTGTAGACGAGGTCGTTCCAGTCCGGGATCTGGTTATGCACCGGACAGCCGGTCGGACCATGGCAATAGGGAATGCCACAATCCATGCAGCGCGCCGCCTGCTTGGTCACCTCGGCATCCGACATGGGGATGGTGAATTCGCGGAAATGGCGGATGCGGTCGGAGGCCGGCTGATACTTCGCCACCTGCCGGTCGATTTCCATGAAACCTGTAACCTTGCCCATGTGTACTTCCCTCAATCTCCGCCGCTATCGCAGCCAGTTCTCGATCTTCAATCCCGGAACCCGGGAAAACTCACTCTCGTTATTCGTCACGAGCACGGCGTCCAGCGCCACTGCATGTGCCGCGATCCAAAGGTCGTTCGGACCAATATTCTTTCCTTGTCTCAGCGCGAGCCGGATCTCGGCATAACGCTGGTCAGTCGGTAGCTGCAGAGGCGCCACATACAGTCGCCGGGTCACCGCTGACACCTTCTGCGACAGCTCCTCGGAGCCGTTCTTCTTTACGCCGTACCAGATCTCACCATGGGTGATGATGCTGATGAAGGCATTCTCTTCCCCAACCTCAAGAAGCCGTTCGAGAACCTTTCCACGCGGATCCCTGACGATCGCCGAAACGATGTTGGTATCGAGCATGTACCGCATCAGATCTCGACCTCATTGAGTGGAGCCAGATCATCATCATTCTCGATGAAATCCTCTCCGCTCCAGGCTTCCGCCTGTTTGAGATACTCGATCAGTCCGGCAGTCACTGCCGTCCGCATCAGGATCGAGCCATCCGGTTGGCGCACCATGACGGCGCGATCACCTTCAAGATCGAACTCCTTGGGGATACGAACCGCCCGGCTTCGACCGTTCTTGAAGATGGCGACTGCAACCTCGCCACCCTCACCTGCGTCTTTCACATGCTCGTTCATGTCGGACCTCATAATCGTGATATGCCTGGAGCATATCACAGTATTTGGACCGCTAGTACTTATTCCGCAGCCACGCCCATGCGCATGCGCTCCATTTCCTCGAGCGCACGGCGATATTCGACCGGCATGACCTTGCGGAACTTCGGACGATACTCGGCCCAGCTGTCGAGGATCTGCTTGGCGCGGTTCGAGCCCGTGTAGTGCAGATGGTTGGAGATCAGCTGGTAGAGGCGCTCCTCGTCGTGGCGCGTCATGTCGCCGGATACGTCGACCAGTCCCTTGTGCATGAGGTCGCCACCGTGATGATGCAGCTTCTCCAGCATGTCGTCCTCTTCCGGAACCGGCTCGAGCTCAACCATGGCCATGTTGCAGCGCTTGGCGAAATCTTCGCTTTCATCGAGGACATAAGCCACACCGCCCGACATGCCGGCCGCGAAGTTGCGGCCTGTCTGACCGAGCACGACGACAACGCCACCCGTCATGTATTCGCAGCCGTGGTCACCCACGCCCTCCACGACGGCGATTGCCCCCGAGTTGCGCACGGCGAAACGCTCGCCGGCCACACCACGGAAATAGCATTCGCCGGAGATCGCGCCGTAAAGCACGGTGTTGCCGACGATGATCGAGTTCTCGGCAACGATGCGGGCGTTTTCCGGCGGACGCACGATGATACGGCCACCCGAGAGACCCTTGCCGACATAGTCGTTGCCGTCACCCACCAGATCAAAGGTGATGCCACGCGCCAGGAAGGCGCCGAAGGACTGACCGGCCGTGCCGTTCAGCGTGACGTGGATCGTATCGTCCTTCAGACCCTTGTGGCCATAGCGCTTGGCCACTTCGCCCGACAGCATGGCACCAGCCGAGCGATCGACGTTCTTGATGTCGACGTCAAAGACGACGGGCTGCTTGTTTTCAAGAGACGGCATCGCCTTCTCGATCAGCTTGCGATCGAGGATATCGATGATCGGGTGGTTCTGCCGCTCGGTCCAGTAGGTGGCGGACTTCGGCGCGTCGACCTTGTGGAAGATCTTCGAGAAGTCGAGCCCCTTGGCCTTCCAGTGGGCGAGCATCTCGTCCTTTTCCAGGAGTTCCGAAGCGCCGATGATCTCATCGAGCTTGGTAACACCGAGCGAAGCCAGGATTTCGCGCACTTCTTCGGCAACGAAGAAGAAGTAGTTGATGACATGCTCGGGCGTGCCCTTGAAGCGCTTGCGCAGGACCGGGTCCTGGGTTGCAACGCCGACCGGGCAGGTGTTGAGGTGGCACTTGCGCATCATGATGCAGCCTGCCGCAATCAGCGGAGCCGTCGCAAAGCCGAATTCGTCGGCACCGAGCAGCGCACCGATGATAACGTCGCGACCGGTCTTCAGGCCGCCATCGACCTGCAGCGCGATGCGCGAACGCAGACCGTTCAGCACCAGTGTCTGCTGGGTCTCGGCCAAGCCGATTTCCCAAGGCGAGCCCGCATGCTTCAGCGAGGTGAGCGGCGATGCACCCGTGCCGCCGTCGAAGCCGGAGACGGTGATGTGGTCGGCGCGCGCCTTGGCAACACCGGCGGCAACCGTGCCGACGCCGACTTCCGAGACGAGCTTGACCGAGACATCGGCCTCCGGATTGACGTTCTTCAGGTCGTAAATCAGCTGTGCCAGATCTTCGATCGAATAGATGTCGTGATGCGGCGGCGGCGAGATGAGACCCACACCCGGTGTCGAGTGGCGTGTCTTGGCAACCGTTGCATCGACCTTGTGGCCAGGCAACTGACCGCCTTCGCCGGGCTTGGCACCCTGCGCCACCTTGATCTGCAGCATATCGGCATTGACCAGATATTCGGTCGTGACACCGAAGCGGCCGGACGCGATCTGCTTGATCGCCGAACGCTCTGGATTAGCAGAGCCATCCGGAAGCGGCAGGTAACGATCGCTCTCTTCACCGCCTTCACCGGTGTTCGACTTGCCGCCAATCCGGTTCATGGCAATTGCGAGCGTCGTATGTGCCTCGCGGGAGATCGAGCCAAAGGACATGGCACCGGTCGAGAAGCGCTTGACGATGTCGACCGCCGGCTCAACCTCGTCGATGGACACGGGCTTGCGGCCCAGCGCTTCCGCAGACTTGATCTTGAACAACCCGCGGATGGTGTTCATCCGGAGATTGCTCTCGTTCACCATCTCGGCGAACTCGCGGTAGCGGTCCTGGCTGTTGCCGCGCACAGCATGCTGCAGCGAGGCGATCGAATCAGGGCTCCAGGCGTGGTTTTCGCCACGCATGCGATAGGCATATTCACCGCCGATATCGAGCGTGTTCGCAAGAACCGGATCCTTGCCGAAGGCGGAGTTGTGACGAGCAACAGTCTCCTCGGCGATTTCCGTCAGGCCCACACCCTCAATGGTCGTCGCGGTACCGAAGAAATACTTGTCCACTAGCTCGGACGAGAGACCGATGGCATCGAAGATCTGCGCGCCGCAATAGGACTGGTAGGTCGAGATGCCCATCTTGGACATGACCTTGAGAATGCCCTTACCGACCGCCTTGATGTAGCGATAGACGACTTCGTCTTCCGACACCTCCTTCGGGAATTCGCCATGCTTATGCATGTCGAGCAGCGTGTCGAAGGCGAGATAGGGGTTGATCGCCTCTGCACCGAAGCCCGCGAGACAGCAGAAGTGGTGCACTTCGCGCGGCTCGCCGGATTCGACAACAAGACCGACCGAGGTACGCAGACCCTTGCGGATCAGGTGGTGATGCACGGCAGCGGTCGCCAGCAGCGCCGGGATCGCGATACGATCAGGACCGATCTGGCGGTCTGAGAGCACGATGATGTTGTAACCGCCACGAACTGCCGCTTCCGCGCGTTCGCAGAGACGGTCAAGCATCTCCGGCATGCCTTCGGCGCCGCGCTCCACGTCATAGGTGAAGTCAAGCGTCTTGGTGTCGAAATGATCTTCAACATGGCCGATAGACCGTATCTTTTCGAGATCGCCATTGGTCAGGATCGGCTGGCGCACTTCCATGCGCTTGGCCTTGGCCATGCCTTCGTGGTCGAGGATGTTCGGACGCGGCCCGATGAACGACACGAGGCTCATGACGAGTTCTTCGCGGATCGGGTCGATCGGCGGGTTGGTGACCTGGGCAAAGTTCTGCTTGAAATAGGTATAGAGCAGCTTTGACTTGGTCGACATCGCCGAGATCGGCGTATCGGTGCCCATCGATCCGACCGCTTCCTGACCGGTCGTCGCCATAGGCGACATCAGGATCTTGGTGTCTTCGGTGGTGTAGCCGAAGGCCTGCTGGCGATCGAGCAGCGACACGTCGCGGCGAAGCGCCCGCGGCTCCACCGGCTTCAGGTCTTCGAGGATCAGCTGCGTGCGGTCGAGCCACTCGCGATAGGGATGGCTATTGGCAAGCGAAGACTTCACCTCTTCATCCGAGATGATGCGACCTTCCTCCATGTCGATCAGCAGCATCTTGCCCGGCTGCAGGCGCCACTTCTTGACGATGCGCTCTTCAGGGACCGGCAGCGTGCCGGCTTCGGATGCCAGGATCACACGGTCATCATCGGTGACGAGATAACGGGCCGGCCGCAGACCGTTGCGGTCGAGCGTGGCACCAATCTGTTTGCCATCGGTGAAGCAGACGGCGGCCGGGCCATCCCACGGCTCCATCATGGCAGCGTGATATTCGTAGAAGGCCTTCCGCTCGGGGCTCATCAGCTGGTTGCCGGCCCAGGCTTCCGGGATCAGCATCATTACGGCATGCGCCAGCGAATAACCGCCGCGCTGCAGGAATTCGAGCGCATTATCGAAGCAGGCCGTGTCCGACTGGCCTTCATAGGAGATCGGCCAGAGCTTGGAGATGTCGTCTCCGAAGAGCGGCGAGGAAACCGACGCCTGACGCGCCGCCATCCAGTTGACGTTGCCGCGCAGCGTGTTGATTTCCCCGTTATGGGCGACCATGCGGTACGGGTGCGCGAGCTTCCACGACGGGAAGGTATTGGTCGAGAATCGCTGATGCACCAGGGCAACAGCTGACTCGAAGCGCGGATCGGCGAGATCCTTGTAATAGGCGCCCACCTGATAGGCGAGGAACATGCCCTTGTAGACGATGGTAGAGGACGACAGCGACACCGGATAGAAACCGGTTTCCTGGCCACCATACTGATCGTAAATGCGGTTGGAGATCACCTTGCGCAACAAGAACAGGCGACGCTCGAATTGCTCCTGGGTCGCAGCGTCACGACCGGCACCGATGAAGACCTGGATCTGCCGCGGCTCGGTCGCAGCAATCTCGGGCGCCTTCGAAAGCGAGGAGTTGTCGACCGGCACATCGCGATAGCCGAGCAGGTGCTGGCCTTCGGCGGAACAGACTTCTGCAATGACCTGCTTGAAATGGGCGATCTGCTGTTCGTCCTGCGGGAAGAAGAAATGGCCAACGGCATATTCGCCAGCCTTAGGCAGGGTTATGCCCTGGGCCGCCATTTCCTCGCGGAAGAAGCGGTCCGGGATCTGAACGAGAATACCAGCGCCATCGCCCATCAGCGGATCGGCGCCGACGGCGCCACGATGGGTCAGGTTCTCCAGGATGAAGAGACCATCCTTGACGATCTGGTGCGACTTCTGACCCTTCATATGGGCGATGAAGCCGACGCCGCAGGCATCGTGCTCGTTGCGCGGATCATAAAGACCCTGCTTCGGAGGCAGACCAGCGCGCACGACAGCCGTCTCGGCCGTCGTTTCCGCACGGGCGGACCGGATGATCTCTTCGGATGACGGCACTTTCGTCATGACCTTTTCCTCCGTTGGAGCCGGACTAGCCGGACTGATTGGACCCGATTCCGGCGCTTGTGGGCGCCAGCGGCGTCATGCGACCCTAACCGGATTGCTTGACCACCCCATGACGCCCGACAACCTGTCGCCTTCGAAACCGGAATTAGGTCAACTAACTTGACCTAATTTCTGCTTTTCCTATGACAGAAAGTAAACGCCCCTGCAAGAGTTGGCGGACAAAATTAACCCGTCTGCGGATGCGAAATTGCCTCAACACTCGCCACTGCGAAATTAAATTACGCTGAAGCCGCGCACGCCCTCACCTTATTGCGGACTTGTCCTCACTCCAGGAGTTCTTCCTCGGGCCGGATTGATAGCGATCCGGAAATGCCTAAAGTCCTGAGAACAGTCCCGCCTCAGGAAACATGCCATGCACTTCGCTTCAGACAACTGGTCCGGCGCCCATCCCAGGATCGCCGAAAACCTCACCCGCCATGCCCATGGCTTCGCACCCGCCTATGGCACCAGCGATCTGGACAGGGCAGTCGAAGAACGGTTCTGCGGGATCTTCGAACGCGAGGTCGCCGTCTTCTTCGTGTCTACCGGGACCGCTGCCAATTCGCTGGCTCTGGCAAGCGTCGCAAAGGCCGGTGGCGTGAGTTTCTGTCACGCCGATGCCCACGTCAACGCAGATGAAGGCGGCGCGCCGGAATTCCTGACCGGCGGGACAAGGCTCTTTGGCGTCGAGGGAGCCGAAGGCAAAATCGATCCGAAGGCACTTGAGACCGCCATTTCCCGCTTCGAGCCCGCCTCTCCCCATCACGGTCGCGCCATGGCGGTGACGGTAACCCAAGCGACCGAAGTCGGCACCGTCTATTCGCTGGACGAGCTCGACGCGATCACTGCCGTCGCCAAGGCTCGCAACCTGCCAATCCACATGGACGGTGCGCGCTTTGCCAATGCACTCGTCGCGCTGGACGCCAGCCCGGCCGAGATGACCTGGAAGCTCGGCATAGACATGCTCTCCTTCGGCGGCACCAAGAACGGTTGCTGGTGTGCCGAAGCGATCGTCTTCTTCGATCCGGACATGGCAGCCGACATGCCCTTTCTCCGAAAGCGCTCCGCCCAGCTCTTCTCCAAAAGCCGCTTCATCTCGGCCCAGTTCGAGGCCTATCTCGACGGCAACCTCTGGCTCGACCTTGCCCGCCACTCGAACGCAATGGCCGATCGCCTGCGCTTGGGCCTCTCGGCGAAGAACACCGCGCGACTCGCCTGGAAGACAACCGCCAACGAAGTTTTTGTGGTGATCGAAAAGTCTTCAGCGGACCGCGCCCGAGAAAAAGGCGCACGTTTCCATCCCTGGCAGGCGCCACAGGGATGGTCTCCCTTGCCAAACGAGAATGAAACGCTAGTTCGGCTAGTAACGAGCTTCGCGACCACGGAAGATGAAGTTGATCAGTTCATAGAAGTCGTTTGAGACGGCTGTTTCTTACAGTCGAAACACACACGATTTCTACAAAAAACCTTGATTTTTCAAAAGGCCAACTCCTGGACATGATGTGTTTGCCAGCCCCGACGAGGGCTGGAACGACAACGCTTCACGATCCGAGGAGAAGCTCCATGAGCAAGACCACAATCAACACCGCCGCCCTTGCCGCCGCCGTCACCATGGCGATCGGCAGCGCCGCCCTTCTGTCGGGTCCGGCTGTCGCCCAGGAAAAGGAAAAGTGCTTCGGCGTTTCCATGGCCGGCAAGAACGACTGCGCCGCAGGCCCCGGCACCACCTGCGCTGGCACCTCCAAGGTCGATTTCCAGGGCAATGCCTGGACCTACGTCGCCAAGGGCACCTGCACCACCATGGCACTTCCCGATGGCCGCATGGGTTCGCTCGAAGCCCTCGATCGCGATCTCCCCAAGGCCTGAGCCGATACGGCATCTGCGGTCCATCCGCAGGTGCCGTCCCGTCTTACAACCCATCTCACGCCACGAGGAACAGGTCATGCCCGCCAGTGCCGAAGGTCAGGCCAGACAAACCTTTGCGACGAGCGCCACCACCACCGGCCGACTGCCGCGCCGCGCGGGGGCCGGCTTCAAACCGCAACATGCCGATGACATTCTGGCCGATCATTTCCGCATCGGCTTCCTCGAAGTGCATGCCGAGAACTACATGGGCGCCGGCGGCCATCCGCACCGCATCCTGACACGCATGCGCGAGGACTTCCCCCTCTCGATCCATGGTGTCGGCCTCTCGATCGGCAGCCCGACGGGCCTCGATGCCGAGCACCTCGCCCGCCTCAAGACCGTTGTCGACCGCTACCAGCCGGAACAGGTCTCCGAGCACCTCGCCTGGTCGACCCATGACGGCCATTTCCTCAATGACCTGCTCCCCGTTCCCTATAACGAGGCGACGCTCGACAGGGTCTGCGACCACATCGACCAGGTGCAGGACACTCTGGGTCGCCCAATCCTGCTGGAGAACCCCTCGACCTATCTCGGCTTCGACGCCTCGACGATGGCAGAGACGGATTTCATCCGGGCGATTGCCCGCCGCACTGGGTGCGGCTTGCTGCTCGACATCAACAATGTCCATGTCTCCGCCACCAATCACGGCTATGGCGCGCTCAGCTACCTTGCCGACTTCCCGCTTCTCTCAGTCGAGGAAATCCATCTCGCCGGACACGCCGAGGATATTGATGACGCTGGCCTACCACTCCTCATCGACAGCCACGACCGACCGGTGGACGATCTTGTCTGGGACCTCTACGAGCACATCATCGGCATACTCGGTCCACTGCCAACGCTGATCGAATGGGACAACGAGGTGCCGGATTGGCCCGTGCTGAAGCGCGAGGCGCAACGGGCCGAGGCGATTCTCACGCATCATGCCAGGGTTGATCTGGGGTTGCGCCATGCGTCCTGACCCCGTTTTGAACGGAGCCTTTGCAAAGGCTCTGTTCGCGCCGGATCTGCCGGCGCCGGAAGGGCTGATCAGCCGCGACGGCACAAGGCCGACACGCCGTTTTGCCGTCTACCGCAACAATGTCACCATCTCGCTGGTCGACGCCCTCTCATCGATCTTCCCAACCGTTCAGAACCTCGTCGGCGAAGATTTCTTCCGCGCCATGGCGCGCCTCTACGTGGCCGTGCATCCGCCAACATCGCCGCTGCTCTTTAGCTATGGAGAGAGCTTTCCGGCATTCCTTGAGGGTTTCCCCCCGGCGGCGGACCTTCCCTTTCTTTCTGACGTCGCCCGTGTCGAGCGTCTCTGGCTCGACGCCTTCCACGCGGCAGATGCAGCTCAGCTCGATCCCGCAGCGCTTGCGCGAGTCCCGGCGGAGGATCTGGCCGGGGTCCGGTTCCAGCTTCACCCGGCAACCCGCATCATCCGCCTCAACCACGCCGGCGGCACCATCGTGGGCAGTGACCGGGCTGCTGTGTCCCTCAAGGGCGTCAACCCGATGACCCCGGAATCGGTGCTCGTCACGAGATCCGCCTTCGAAGTCGGGATCGAGATCCTGCCCGCAGGCGGCGCCACCTTCCTCGAAACCCTACTCACCGGCGGAACACTCGGTGAGGCCTTTGTTGCCGCCGAACCGGAAGGCGCCGACATTCCCGCCCTGATCGGCCTGGCCCTGACATCCGGCGCCTTCGCCGCTATCCGCACGCATCATGAAAGCCACAGTCCATGACCTTTGTCGTCTCGCTCATCGAGTTCTATCGCCAGACGGTCCGTCAGGTGGAAGCCATGCTCGACGGCTGGTTTCTCGGCCTCCTTGCCCGGCTCGTCTTTCTCGCTGTCCTCCTGCCCTATTACATCAATTCGGCACTTACCAAGTTTGACGGTCCCTTCTCGATCGCCGACAGCGCCTACTATCAGATCGCTCTGCCCGCCGTAGATGCCGCCGGTGGCGACGTTTCCGCCGTCTCCATCTTCCCCTGGGGACTGATGGTGCTGTTCGGATCCTATGGCGAGATCATCCTGCCGCTGCTCCTGATCGCCGGCCTCTCCACCCGCATCGCCGCCCTTGGTATGATCGGCTTCATCATCGTCCAGACGCTGACGGACGTCCTCGTGCACAACGTCGACGCAACGACGATCGGCGCGCTCTTCGACCGCTTCCCCGACAGCGTCATTCTCGACCAGCGTCTGCTGTGGATCTTCCCGCTCGTCTATCTTGCCGTGAAGGGTGGAGGCCTGTTCTCGCTGGACAAGCTGCTTTGTACAGTCTGGACACGCCGCATCAGCGCGCACAAAAAAAGCGGCCGGCTTTCGCCGACCGCCTGACTGGAAGCGTCTAGAGCGCCACTGCGCTTAGTTCACATGTGCCTCGATGGCCTTCGGTGCCGTGCCGACGGGTTCGGCGGCAATTGCGATGCGGCGCGGCTTCATGGCTTCCGGAATATTGCGCAGCAGGTCGATATGCAGCAATCCGTTTTTCAGCGAAGCGGCGGTGACTTCCACATGGTCGGCAAGCTGGAAGCGGCGCTCGAAAGCGCGCTTGGCAATGCCGCGATAGAGGAATTCGCTCTGTTCGGCCTTTTCGTCTTCGACCTTTTCACCCTTCACGGTCAGCACATGGGCGTGCGCCTCAATCGAAAGCTCGGTTTCGTCGAAGCCGGCAACGGCCATGGTGATGCGGTAAAGGTTTTCGCCGGTGCGTTCGATATTGTAGGGCGGGTAGCTCTGGGCCTGCTCCGGCTGACCGAGACTGTCCAGCATGGTGAAAAGCCGGTCGAAACCGACGGTGGAGCGGTAGAGCGGGGAAAAATCGACGTGACGCATGATGTCCTCCTTGAAGCGACGTTGGCGTTCTCTTAAGGCCGCAGGCATCCCGCGGGGGGCGATGCTGGCGGCGGTTGACGGACCCGTCTGGCGTCCGCAGCAAGGATGTGGGAAATCGCTGCTTCGAATTCAAGATCGACTTACCAACAGCCGGACGCGTCTGATGAACTGCGTGTGAACGCCTGGTTCAAGCCATATTCAATCGACCCTTGCTAGGGTCATATCATCGGTTGTCTCGACCGACCGGGCCGGAGATATCGTCCCTTCCACTTCGACCGGGCTTGGCCGGAACCGCAGCCCTCCGTCTGCGGTTCCGGCTTTTTTCTTTGACTTGGGACGGGGCTCAGGCCTATCCCGGAAAACACGAGACGCGCTTCAACCGACAGGCAGTTGCAGGCATGGATGCCATTCTTCACGCCACCCCCGGCAACCCCATACCCGGCACGCCGCTCGTCGGCTTCTTCGAGGGCCATCGCGGGGTGAAGCTCCGCTACGCCGTCTTCCGGTCAAACGCCGACAAGACCCTGGGCACGATCGTCCTTGTGCACGGTCGCAACGAGGCAATCGAAAAGTACTTTGAAACGATCCGCGAGCTGAACGATCGTGGCTTCTGGGTGGCGACCTATGACTTTCGCGGCCAGGGCGGCTCGGAGCGCCTGCTCAAGGACCCGCGCAAGGGCCATGTCGGCCGCTTCGACCATTATGTGCGCGACCTAGAGATCTTTCTTGAGCAGATCGTTCTCCCGGATACCCGCCTGCCCTTTTTCCTGCTAGCCCATTCGACTGGTGGCCTGATCGCGCTCAAGGCGGCCCCTCGCCTGGCGAACCGCATCGAGCGAATGGTGCTGACAGCACCCTTTGTCGGCCTCGGCGGCCAGAAGACCTCACCCGAAAACATCCGGCGTCTGGCGACGCTCGCTTCCATCACGGGTTTTGGCGCCATCACGCTGAACAAGGACGAAGCCATCAAGCCCTTCGAGGGCAATCCTCTGACGACGGACGAATACCGCTTCGCTCGCAACCAGAAGATCCTCATTGAGCATCCGGAACTGGCGCTCGGGCCACCCACTGCCCGCTGGCTCTACGAGAGCCAGAAGGCAATCGACGATGTCAGGCGCCCGGGCCACCTCGCCTCGATCACCGTGCCGACAGTGATCATCGCGCCCGGCAACGACCCGATCGTGCCCTTTCATTTTCAGGAATCACTGGCGCAATATTTCCGCGCTGGGCAGCTCGTGCCCGTGCCCGGCGCCCGTCACGAGATCCTGCAGGAGCAGGATCGCTACCGCAAACAGGCGCTTGCCGCCCTCTTCGCCTTCATCCCAGGCGGAGAGCCGGAAGAGGTGGATCCGGTCGGCGAACTCACCGATTCCGCGCTTGAAGCCTGAAAAGAGCGCTCAGCGGCGCTTCAGCATGTCCATCGCCTCGGCATGCACGGCCTTTGAGCCCGCCGCAATGATCGAGCCGCCGGCTTCGGGACGCCCACCGTCCCAGGTGGTGATCACGCCGCCGGCCTGCTCGACGATCGGGATCAGCGCGCCGACGTCGTAGGGCTTCAGGACCGTCTCGATCACGAGGTCGACATGGCCGGCGGCCAGCAGGCAATAGGCGTAACAATCAACGCCGTAGCGGAAGAGCTTGACCTTGTCCTGCACAGCCTGGAAGCGCTCCACTTCCCAGTCCTGGAACAGATGCGGCGAAGTGGTGAACAGGATCGCATTTTCGAGCGCTCCGCAATCGCGCACCTTGTTCTGTCGCTCGCCATCCGGGCCGAAATACCAGGAGCGCTCGCCATCGGCATAATAACGTTCACCGGTGAAGGGCTGCTCCATAAGGCCCATCACCGAACGCCCCTTCTCCTGGAAACCGATCAGGGTACCCCAGACGGGCACGCCCGAGATGAAGGCGCGCGTTCCGTCAATCGGATCGATGACCCAGAGCTGGTCACTATCCATGCGGATGTTCTCGTGCTCTTCGCCCAGAATGCCGTGGGTGGGAAACTGCGCCTCGATCAGTCTGCGGATCGCGACCTCGGCCGCCTGATCTCCCTCGGTGACCGGATCAAAGCCAGCCTTTTCCTTATTGACGACGGAAAGGCCCGAACGAAAGCGTGGCAGGGTCTCAGCCTTGGCAGCATCGGCAAGGCGGAAGAAGAAATCACGATCAGGGCGCATGAAGAGATCCGTCGGCTGGAGGGAGCGCCTGTCTTAATGCCAGTCGCGACGAAAGGAAACCTCCGGCACCGGAGACCGACACATGAGCTCCTGCCCAAGCCAGCAAATCGAGAGAACCCCACCCAAAATGCGCAAAATTTAGCCCTGCCCAAAAATACACCAAGTTTCAGCTTGACAATGGTGCACCGCAACATTTAACGTCTCACTTACAGTCTTCTGACTGTAAATACCCTCCTTGGGTGTTTCCTCCCTAGACTTAACCGCGCCACGAGCGCGGTTTTTTTTGCCCGTCGCAAAGCGACGAACACAGGTACATCAGGTTTTCGGGGGAACTTATTCCGCCGCGAGCGCCCGCTCACCGGCAAAATCGGCGACGAATTCGGCCATCTGCTCCATGAACACCGCAAGCGATCCGGCGAGAGCATCGAAATCCGAACGCTTCTCGAGCGTCGTCTCGTCGATATAGATGGACCTGTTGACTTCGATCTGCAGCGCGTGCAGCCCGCGCGCTGGCCGACCATAGTGCTCGGTAATAAAGCCCCCGGCATAGGGCTTGTTGCGCACGGCGGTAAAGCCGAGGTCTTCGAGGAATTGCAGGGCCGCCTGACTGAGCTCGGCGGAGGCGCTGGTGCCGTAGCGGTCGCCGACGATGAAGTCCGGCTTCACCCCGCTACCCGCCACCCGGATATTGCCGGGCATCGAATGGCAGTCGATCAAAACGCCGAAGCCGAACATCGTATGCGTCCGGGCAATCAGCTTGCGAAGGCAGGCATGATAGGGCTTGTAGCAGTTTTCGATCCGCTCCATCGCGACCGTGAGCGGCATGCGCCGCTCGTAGATCTCCATGTTCTCCGCAACGATCCGCGGGATCGTGCCGAGCCCGCCGGCCACGCGCGCCGAATTGCTGTTGGCAAAGGGCGGCAACGGATCGGAAAACATCCGGGGATCGAGCTCATAGGGCTCTCTGTTGACGTCAACATAGGCGCGCGGGAAATGCGCGACGAGCAGTGGCGCACCAAAACCGGGCGCGGCTGAGAACAGCTCATCCACATAATGATCTTCCGAACGGCGAATCGACAGATCGTCGAGTCGTGACTCGTCGAGGAAGGCGGTAGGGTAACGTCGGCCGCTGTGCGGGGAATTATAGACGAAGGGAATGGTCTGGATCGCGGGCTCTCGAACCTCGAACAGCTCGAATTCATTGGTCATCCGCTTCCCAGGGCCTCTTCTTTACCAAGTCACAAACTTGTTGCGTATGTCATGTTGCCAGTCGACCGCCACAAAGTCCATACTGCCGGAAATGGCGGAGCAGGCTCACTTTTTCGTTGTTCACCGGTTCTTTACTCAGCCGGACCTAAAGTGAGCGGCTGCAAGCTTCCCTATGCAATCGAGTACAGCGGTCCATAAATGACTCAGAAAATCCTTCTCGCCGAAGACGACAACGACATGCGCCGGTTCCTGGTAAAGGCGCTGGAAAAGGCGGGGTATAAAGTCTCCTCCTTCGACAATGGCGCCTCAGCCTATGACCGCCTGCGGGAAGAGCCCTTCTCCCTTCTGCTCACCGACATCGTGATGCCGGAAATGGACGGCATCGAGCTGGCACGCCGCGCCACCGAACTCGATCCGGACCTGAAGGTCATGTTCATCACCGGCTTCGCCGCCGTCGCACTGAACGCAGATTCGAAGGCTCCGAAGGATGCCAAGGTCCTCTCCAAGCCTTTCCACCTGCGCGATCTCGTCGACGAAGTGAACAAACTCCTTGCGGCGTAAGGCCTTCGCAAGAGGTTGAAAAAATCTCTTCACAAAACTGCAAAATGCCTATTGACGGGCGATCAGGTTTTGTGGTCTTAAGCCGCTCATCGGATGGGCGTGTAGCTCAGCGGGAGAGCACTACGTTGACATCGTAGGGGTCACAGGTTCAATCCCTGTCACGCCCACCATTCGAATTCTTTCAAGGGCTTGCCGGAAACGGCGGGCCCTTTTTGATTTGTGGATTTCAGGCCGGATCGTGCAAGCGAATCAGGGTCGGCTTACCCCTTCACCACCGAAACCTCTTCCCCCGCACAGACCACCACATATCCGCCCTCAGGCTTCACCGCTTGCGCCCGCGCCTCAAGCCAGCCGCGATACGGCGCCTCCCGCCAGATCGTGCCCGCCTCGGGCTCGACCAGCACCGTCAGCTGCGGCCCCTGGGCATAAATCATCATCCGGCTCACGCCCGGCTCCCATTCGTCCCCGAGCGTCGCATCGGTGCGCCAGAGGCAGTAGAAGTCGCGGCAGGTCGCCGGTCGCGCTTGATAGGCGTCGCAGCCGCCGCCGGGCAGGCAGTGGCGGCAGGGCTGGTTGGCCGGTTTATCGAATTCCGCGATGTCAGGCAGGATGCAGCAGAGCGAGCAGCTGCCGCAATCACGGCCCGCCACCAGCCATGGTCCGTGCCCCTCCCCGCCTGGAACCACCTCAGGCCACCGGACCGATCGTCACCGCGATCGGTAAAAGCCCCTCCACCGCGCCCTCAAGCCGATCGCCCGGTTGAAGCGCGCCGACACCGGCTGGCGTGCCGGTGAAGATCAGGTCGCCCGGCGTCAGATGATAGTAGCGTGACAGATGGCTGATGATCTCTGGCACCGACCAGATCATCTCGTCCAGGTGCCCCTGCTGGCGTGGGCCACCATTGACCTCGAGCGAAATCCGCTGCGCGCCGGGAGCAAAGTCGGCAGCCGGCGTGATCGCGCCGATCACCGCCGACTCTTCAAAGGCCTTGGCGATATCCCAGGGCCGCTGCTTGTCCTTCATCGCGTTCTGCAAGTCGCGCCGGGTCATGTCGAGCCCCACGGCATAACCGAACACCGCCTGCATGGCGTCCTCGGACGAAACCCGGAACACGGGCGAACCAATCGCGATCACCAGTTCGATCTCGTGGTGATAATCCTCCGTACCCGGCGGATAGGCGATTGTACCCCCCTCGATGACGAGACCGGTCGGCGGCTTGGTGAAGTAGAAGGGCGCCACACGGTCGACCGTATTGCCGAGCTCGGCGGCATGCGCCGCATAGTTCCGCCCCACACAGAAGATGCGATGGATCGGAAAGCCCTCGTCCTTGCCGATAATTGGAACAAGGGGAGCAGATGGAATGGCAAACAGGGGACGGGATACTGACAAGGCACTCTCTCTCCGAAGGGCAATAGGGGATCGGCATTCTAGACGTGACACAGCGCAGCATAGACGCTCGCAGCGATCAATGCATCAGGCCAGATGCCCGGGGCCTCGCTGTGCTGAAGGCTTGGAACTGTCGCGCAAACATGTAACAAATCCGCCGCGCCCGCGTTGCACAATGCGTATGAAAATCCGTCGAACAGGGCGAGACCTGAAGAAATCCCGCCCCGGCAAGACAGAGAAAGGCAAGACACTATGAGCATCAAGATCGTGCCGGTCATCATGGCCGGCGGCAAGGGAACAAGGCTTTGGCCGCTGTCGCGCGCCGCCGCTGCCAAGCAGTTCATCCGCTTCCTCGGCGACGAGACCCTGCTGCAGAAGACCATGGCCCGCGTCTCCGACGAAGCGATCTATGACGCCCCGATCGTTGTCACCAACGAGGACTTCCGCTTTCTCGTGGCCGAGCAGGCGCGCGAACTCGGCGTGAAACTCGATGGCATCGTGCTCGAGCCGGAAGCCCGCAACACGGCAGCCGCAGTTGCAGCGGCCGCCGTCATCGTCAGCCAGCGCCATGGTCGCGACACGCTGATCCAGATCCTGCCCTCCGACCACGAAATCACCGTCGACGAGACCTATCGTTCCTGTGTTGAAAAGGCGGCCAAGGCTGCCCGCGCCGGCAAGATCGTCACCTTCGGCATCACGCCGACGGAAGCGGCCACGGGTTACGGCTATATCGAGATCGGCGAAGACATCGGCGACGGCGTCCACAAGGTCTCGCGTTTCGTTGAGAAACCCAATGCAGACATTGCCGAGCAGATGCTGGCCAGCGGCAAATATGCCTGGAACTCCGGCATGTTCGTCTTCTCCGCGGGCCAGATGATTACAGAACTGCAGGCGCTCGCACCCGAGGTGCTTGCCGCCGTCGAGAAAGCCGTCGAAAAGGCCAAGGGCGACCTCGATTTCACCCGTCTTGATGCGGAAAGTTTTGCCCAAAGCCCGAGCATCTCGATCGACTATGCCGTCATGGAAAAGACCCCGAACGCGGCTGTCGTTCCGGCCCCGATCACCTGGTCCGATCTTGGCAGCTGGGATGCGATCTGGAAGCTCGCCAGTGGCGATGAAAACGGCAATGTCGTCAATGGCAATGCCACCGTCTCGGACACCAGCAACTCGCTGGTCATGTCGCGCAATGCGCATCTCGCCGTCCAGGGTATGGAGGGTGTCGCCGTCATTGCTTCGGAAGATGCCGTCTATGTCGGCCGTCTCGACCGGGCCCAAGATGTCGGCAATCTGGTCAAGATGCTGGCCGCCGACAAGGACACGGCGCATCTGACCGAAAACCACCCGACGGCGCTGCGTCCCTGGGGTGGCTACACCTCGATCCTCAACGGCGACCGTTTCCAGGTGAAGCGGCTCTTCGTCCATCCGGAAAAGAAGCTCTCGTTGCAGAAGCATCACCACCGCGCTGAGCACTGGGTCTGCGTCAAGGGAACGGCCGAAGTCACGATCGACGACAAGGTCACCGTGCTGCACGAGAACCAGTCGATCTATATCCCGCAAGGGTCCGTCCACCGTCTCGCCAATCCCGGCAAGATCCGTCTTGAGGTAATCGAGGTACAGACCGGCTCCTATCTCGGCGAAGACGACATCATCCGTCTGGTCGACGAATTCGGCCGGAGCTGAGTTCAGGTCATACACCGCATCTGCGCGGCCCGGCGGCTTCCACCGTCCGGGCCGCTTGCTTTATGGCGCTGCATTGCACAAGATCGATGCAAGCCGGAAAAAGCGGCAGGGGCGAACAGCGAAGCGGTAACGAATGGCGATCAAGGCAAGCATCTATCATCTCACCCATTACATGTATGACAATCCGGTCCAGCTCGGACCGCAGATCATCCGGCTGAAGCCTGCCGCCCATTCCCGCACCAAGGTTCTCTCTCATTCGCTGAAGGTTACGCCCGAAAACCACTTCGTGAATTTGCAGCAGGACCCCTACGGCAACTACCTCGCCCGCTTCGTCTTCCCCGACCCCGTGACCGAGCTGAAGATCGAGGTCGATCTTGTCGCCGACATGACGGTCTACAATCCCTTCGACTTCTTCACCGAGGAAGAAGCGGTCAAATGGCCCTTCGACTATCCGGAGGATCTTCGCGACGACCTGAAGATCTACATGACGCCGGAACCCTCGTCTCCGGCGCTCGATGCGTTCTTGGCCTCCGTCGACACGACGCCCGGCCAGGGCACCATCGACATGGTGGTGGGCCTGAACGCCCGCCTGCAACACGACGTGGGTTACGTCATCCGTATGGAGCCAGGCGTTCAGACGCCAGAGGAAACGCTGACCTCCGCGCGCGGCTCCTGCCGTGATTCGAGCTGGCTGCTCGTCCAGATCCTGCGCCGCCTCGGTTTTGCCGCCCGTTTCGTCTCCGGCTATCTCATCCAGCTCGCGCCGGACCTGAAGGCGCTCGACGGCCCCTCCGGCACCGAGGTCGACTTCACCGACCTGCATGCCTGGACAGAAGTCTACATTCCCGGTGCCGGCTGGATCGGTCTCGACCCGACGTCGGGCCTCTTGACCGGCGAAAGTCACATCCCGCTCGCTGCCACGCCGCATTATCGCAATGCCGCTCCGATCTCGGGCGGCTACATCGGCCAGGCCAACACCGAATTCGCCTTCGACATGCAGGTGAAGCGCGTCGCCGAGCACCCGCGGATCACCAAGCCCTTTTCCGACGACAGCTGGGATGCCCTGAACGCCCTCGGACACAAGGTCGATGCCGAGTTGCAGGCCCGTGACATCAGACTCACCATGGGCGGCGAGCCGACTTTCGTGTCGATCGACGACTTCCAGTCCGAAGAGTGGAACACAGCCGCCGTCGGCCCGACCAAACGTGACAAGGCCGACCAGTTGATCCGCCGACTGCGCGAACGCTTCGCCCCTGGCGGTTTCCTGCATTACGGTCAGGGCAAGTGGTATCCCGGCGAAAGCCTGCCGCGCTGGACCTTCTCGCTCTACTGGCGAAGGGACGGCAAACCCGTCTGGCGCAACCCCGACCTCATCGCCGCCGAAAGCAAAAACTACAGTGTCAGCCATGACGATGCCGGGCGCCTGCTGCAGGCGATTGCGGTCGAACTCGACATCCCCAGCGAAAACGTCGCCCCCGCCTTCGAGGATCCTGCCGAGTGGATCATCAAGGAGGCAAGCCTGCCAGAGAACGTCGACCCCGCCAACTCCAAGCTCAAGGACCCCGAAGAGCGCAGCCGCATCGCCAAGGTCTTCGGTAACGGGCTCACCAACCCCGCCGGCTATGTGCTTCCGGTCCAGGCGTGGCAAGGTCGCTCCAGTGGGCGCAAATGGGTGAGCGAGAAGTGGCGCACGCGCCGCGGTCGTCTCTATCTCGTGCCGGGCGACAGTCCGGTTGGCTTCCGCCTGCCGCTCAACTCCCTGCCCTACATCGCGCCGTCGATGTATCCCTACATCAACCCGGTCGATCCGACCGTGGAGAAGCCTCCGCTGCCCGATTTTGCAGCCGACAAAGGTCGCGCCATGCCGGAGCATTCGCTGAAGAGCGAAACCGGCCAGCAGGTGCAGATGGGTCAGTCCTACGAAGAGATAGGCGGTCGCGTACGCACCGCCATTTCCGTCGAGGTGCGCGACGGTCGGGTATGCGTCTTCATGCCGCCAACCGAGGCCTTGGAAGACTATCTCGATCTCATCGCCTCCGCCGAACGCGCGGCAGAAGCGCTCAATCTGCCCGTCCATATCGAGGGATATACCCCGCCGCACGACGAGCGTCTGAACGTCATCCGCGTTGCGCCCGATCCTGGCGTCATCGAGGTCAACATTCATCCGGCCTATGACTGGGATGATTGCGTCGCCACCACCACTGCCATTTATGAGGAGGCCCGCCTCTGCCGCCTCGGCGCCGACAAGTTCATGATCGACGGACGACACTGCGGCACCGGCGGCGGCAACCATGTCGTCGTCGGCGGGGCCACGCCGAACGACAGCCCCTTCTTGCGCCGCCCGGACCTTCTGAAAAGCCTCGTGCTGCACTGGCAGCGGCATCCGTCCCTTTCCTATCTCTTCTCCGGCCTCTTCATCGGCCCGACCAGTCAGGCGCCGCGCTTCGATGAAGCCCGGCATGATTCGCTCTATGAGCTCGAAATCGCCATGGCCCAGATCCCCATGCCGAATGAGGGCATGGCGCCGCCCCTGCCCTGGCTGGTCGATCGCCTGTTCCGAAACCTGCTCGTCGACGTCACCGGCAACACCCATCGCTCGGAGATCTGCATCGACAAGCTGTTCTCGCCCGATGGTCCGACGGGCCGACTTGGCCTCGTCGAATTCCGGGGCTTTGAAATGCCGCCGAATGCCCGCATGTCGCTCGCTCAGCAGCTGCTGATCCGCGCGCTCATCGCCCGCTTTTGGAAAAACCCGATCGGTGGCAGTTTCGTCCGCTGGGGCACGAGTCTGCATGACCGTTTCATGCTGCCGCATTACATCTGGCAGGATTTCCTGGAGGTATTGGCCGACCTCCGCCAGAACGGCTTCGACTTCAAGCCGGAATGGTTCGCCGCCCAGCTGGAGTTCCGCTTCCCCTTCTATGGCGAAGTCGAATACGAAGGTTCCAAGCTCGAACTGCGCGGCGCGCTAGAACCCTGGCATGTCATGGGCGAACAGGGCGCAATCGGCGGGACAGTCCGTTATGTGGATTCATCCGTCGAGCGCCTGCAAGTGAAGCTGGAGACGGCCAATCCGGAGCGCTTCACGGTCGCCTGCAATGGACGCGCCGTGCCGCTGCGCAAGACCGACGTCAATGGCGTGGCCGTGGCCGGTGTCCGTTACAAGGCCTGGCAGCCAGCATCCGGCCTGCATCCGGTCTTGCCCGTCAACACACCGCTAACATTCGACATCTATGATACATGGTCTGCCCGGTCGATCGGGGGCTGCGTCTACCACGTCGCCCATCCCGGTGGGCGGAATTACGATACTTTCCCTGTGAATGGGAATGAAGCGGAAGCCCGTCGGCTTGCACGTTTCGAGCCTTGGGGCCATACAGCCGGCTCCTATCCCCTATGGCCCGAAACCGTGTCGCCGGAATTCCCGCACACTTTGGACCTGAGACGACCGCAAGGTATCTGATTGATGGCACAGAAGACGGCAGCGGAGCTTTCCCCGCCAGAAGCGCCGATAAGCGAGGCCCGCACGGCCGGCTATCGCGCGCTGGCGGGCGCTGCCGACGAGATGCTGGACAACAGGGGCAATGTGCGACCGGTCTGGCAGCCCTTGGTCAATGCCATCGACATGATGTCCGAACATGATCTGCACGAGCGCTTCGCACGTGCCGATCGTTACCTGCGCGATGCCGGCGTCTTCTACCGCGCCTATGGCTCTGGCGGATCGAGCGAACGCGCCTGGCCCTTCTCGCATATCCCGGTGATGATTTCCGACGCGGAATGGCAGGTATTGGCCGACGGCCTCGTGCAGCGCGCAAACCTTCTGGAAGCCGTGGTCGCCGATATCTATTCGGAGAACCGGCTGGTGCAGGAAGGTTTTCTGCCGCCACAGCTGATCGCCTCCAATCCGGAATTCCTGCGCCCGCTCGTCGGCATCAAGCCGGCCGGCGGCCATTACCTGCATTTCTGTTCCTTCGAAATCGGCCGTGGTCCCGACGGCAACTGGTGGGTGCTCGCGGATCGCACCCAGGCACCTTCGGGCGCAGGCTTTGCACTTGAAAACCGGGTGGCAACCGCCCGCGCCTTCTCCGACATCTATGCCGAGACACATGTTCACCGGCTGGCCTCCTTCTTCGGCGCCTTCCGCAAGGCTCTCCAGGCGCGCACCCGTGGCAGTGACGAGCGCATCGCCGTGCTCTCGCCGGGGCCGGCGAACGAGACCTATTTCGAACACGCCTACATCGCCCGCTACCTCGGCATCATGTTGCTTGAGGGCGAGGACCTGACGGTCGTCAATGGCAAGGTGATGGTGCGCACCGTCGCCGGACTGAAACCCGTCAGCGTGCTGTGGCGACGTCTCGATGCGGCCTTCGCCGATCCGCTGGAACTCGACCAGAATTCCTATATCGGAACACCAGGCATGGTGGACGCGCTGCGCAATGGCGCCGTCACCTTTGTCAACGCGCTCGGCTCCGGCATTCTGGAGACGCGCGCGCTGCTTGCCTTCATGCCGACGCTCTCGCGTCACCTGCTCGGCGAAGAGCTGAAGCTGCCATCGATCGCCACCTGGTGGTGCGGCCAGAAGGCCGAGCGTGAGCATGTCGCGGCTCACCTGGACCGGATGGTCATCGGCTCCGCATTCTCCCGCCTTCCCTTCTTTGATGATGGCGGGCGTTCCGTGATGGGCTCACGCTACAAGGATCCACAGGGCCGGAGTACAGCCGAGTGGCTGGAAACCGAAGCCGGCAATCTTGTAGGCCAGGAGGTTGTGACGCTGTCGACGACACCGGCCATCGTCGATGGCAAGCTGACCCCGCGGCCAATGTCGCTGCGTGTCTTCGCTGCCCGCACCCAGAATGGCTGGCAGATCATGCCCGGCGGTTTCGCCCGCATCGGCAGCGGTTCGGATGTCTCGGCAATTGCGATGCAATCCGGCGGAAGTGCCGCCGATGTCTGGATCGTCTCCGACAAGCCTGTTGACCGCACGTCACTGCTGCCGGCGGAAGAGACCTTCACCCGCAATATGCCCGGCAGCCTGCCGAGCCGTGCGGCAGACAACCTCTTCTGGCTTGGCCGCTACATCGAGCGCGCCGAAGGTGTCTTGCGCATCCTGCGCGCCTGGCATGCCCGTTATGCCGAGAGCGCCAATCCGGACCAGCCGCTGCTCGCATTCGTCAGCGCCTATCTCTCCGACATTGATGTCGACACCAAGTCCGGCGTCCCGGAAAGCTTGCTACGCAACATCGACAGCGCCGTCTATTCGGCGAGCAACATCCGCGATCGCTTCTCGCCGGACGGATGGCTGGCGCTGACCGATCTTTCAAAGACGGCCAAACGCTTCCACGAAAAGGTCAAGCCCGGCGACGATGCAGCCCACGCCATGACCATTCTCCTGCGCAAGCTCGCGGGTTTTGCCGGTCTCGTGCATGAAAATATGTATCGCTTCACCGGCTGGCGCTTCCTGACGATCGGCCGCTTGCTTGAACGTGGGCTGCATATGACTCGCCTGCTCGGGCATATGACTGGACCCGACGCACCCGACGGCGCGCTCGACATGCTGCTCGAGATCGGCGACAACGTCATGACCCATCGCCGTCGCTACAATGTATCGACGGCACGTCTGACGGTCACCGACCTCCTGGCGCTCGACCCGCTCAATCCGCGCTCCATTCTGTTTCAGCTCAACGAGATCCGGATCGAGGTGGAGCAACTGCCGAGCGCCATGGTCAACGGCCAGATGTCGAGCCTCTTCCGCGAAGCCATGCGCCTGCATTCGGGTCTTGCCGTGATGACGCCTGAGACCATGTCTGCGGAGGTCTATACCAAGCTGGAACGGGAGCTGGAAAAGCTCTCCGACATCCTCGCCCAAACCTATCTGAGCTGACGCCATGCTCTACGACCTCTCGCTCCACATCGGCTACCGCTACGAGGTCCCGGCATCCGGCGCCCATCACATGCTGCGTCTCCTGCCGCTGTCCCTGCCCGACCGCCAGAGGCTTATTGCGGGCGCAATCACGGTGACGCCGGAGCCGGACGAGATCTCGACGTTTAACGACTTCTTCCATCACCCCGCGAGCCATGCGATCCTGCGTGGTCCCCACGAGAAACTCGATATACGCATGCAGGCCCGCGTCATGGTGCAGGCCCAGCCTCTGACGGCGGATTTCTCACCGCTTCTCGACCGGCTGCCCCAGGAAATCGCAGAGACATGGTCGCTCGATGCCGAATCCCCTCACCACTTCCTCGGCACCAGCCCCCGCCTGCCCCGTAACGAGGACATTGCCGCCTATGTGCGCAGCATGCTGAAGCCGAGCATGACCGTGCGTCAGATTGCGGAGACACTCTGCAGCCGCATCCACGAGGACTTCAAATACGATGCAGAGGCGACCACGGTCGACACGACACCGGGAGAGGCCTTTGCCAAGAAGCGGGGCGTCTGCCAGGATTTCAGTCATGTCATGATCGTGGCTCTCCGAAGCCTGGGCATTCCCGCCGGCTATGTCAGCGGCTTCCTGCGCACCATCCCCCCGCCGGGCAAGGAACGCCTTGAAGGCGCAGATGCCATGCATGCATGGGTCCGCATCTGGTGCGGCAAGCTGAGCGGCTGGCTGGAACTCGATCCGACCAACGACATCCCCGCCGGCACAGACCATATTGTTGTCGGCTATGGACGCGACTATGCCGATGTCGCTCCGGTCATCGGTGTCCTCAAGAGCTACGGCTCGCACCAGACGGACCAGGCAGTCGATGTCATACCGGTTCGGCAATAGAACCGAATTACTTGTATTTTACCAATCGCATTAAATCGATCGCAACACGCATCAAGTACAACCGTCCAAATGCTGCTTTTGGATGGACATGATGACTAACCCTTACAGCCTCGTAAAAACCCTGGTTTACCGCCTGACGAGCGACCGTGCCGGCAATTTCGGCATGGTGACGGCGATCGTCCTCCCCGTTGCTGCCGCCACTGCCGGCGTGGCACTCGATCTCAACCAGATGGTCCAGATCAGATCTGCCCTGCAGGACTCCGCCGACTCTGCCGTGCTTTCTGCGGCGAACGCTCTGGCAAAGAACAACACCATGTCGGATGACGCGGCGCTTGATCTCGCCCGTAAGTTCATGAAGGCGCAGTTCTTCAATGTCATTCCGGACGCGAAGGTCAGCGAAGACATCAACGGCGAAGAACTAGATCCACTGGCCGGCGCGATCGGCAGTGTCGAGCGAGTAACCAGCACCTCGGGCAAGACCTTCGATGTTACGCTGAGCACCAGTTACACCATGCCGACCAACGGCATGACGGCCTTGCTCGGCTGGAAGGAAGTGACCGTCGCCGTAACGGCCTCGGCGCGCGCGACGACCGAGAGCAAGAACGCCCTGTCAATGTACCTCGTTCTCGACCGATCGGGTTCGATGGCCTGGGACACGACGACGATCAACGAGGCGCAGCCAAAGAAGACCGTCTCCTATAATTGCGGGACCACCCGCAGGCCGAAGACCTGCACCTATCAGGCGGACAACTACGTCATCAAGATGGACGCCCTGAAGCTTGCCGTCGCCAACCTGACGACGCAGTTGGATACGGCAGATCCCGAGAAGAAATATGTCCGCACGGCCGCCGTTTCCTACGAAGCGGTGATGCACACCCCCGTGGCATTCAACTGGGGCACGGCGCATACACTGAGCTACGTTCAGGCCCTGATCGCTGATGGCGGCACGGATTCGGCGGATGCCATGGCCCGCGCTTACAACGAAGTCATGAAATCCACCGAGGATACGGCGCACAAGAACAAGAACGGCCAGGTGCCGAGCAAGTTCATCGTCTTCATGACCGACGGCGACAACAACTATGACAGTGCCGACACGAAGACCTTGGCAACATGCACCAGTGCCAAAGCAGCCGGCGTGGAGATCTTCACCGTCGCCTTCATGGCACCCACCAAGGGACAGACACTGCTCAGGAACTGCGCCTCCAGCACGTCGCACTATTATGATGCGCAGGACGCCGCTGAACTCGTCGCTGCCTTCAAGCACATCGGCGACAAGGCAGTACAGGCCGCGACCCGCCTGACCAACTGACGCGAACCAAAGCGTTTTAAGTTTTTTGCAGAAATTCGACCGCAGTCTCCAAGGCTGCGGTCTTATCGTCTGTTTAAAATTCCGGAATATATAATTAAAATCAGTTAATTAAACAGGGCTCACCCCTGCGGAGCAATTTTCCGCACACCACCTCCCGCCTGTTGCAACTGTTTCATTTCGATGCGTAAACTGCCGTTCAGGGGGCCGGCGCCGGCAATTGCATCGGAGCCGCCCGGAGACACGAACAACGCCAGGCGGACCGATGATCAAGACTCCCCACAAAGTCGACCTTCCCCTTCCCAAGCGCGAAGTATCCGATCCGGAATCGCTGGCCGCCGAGATCATGGAGAAGTTGACTTACAGCATCGGCAAGGACGCCAAGGTTGCCACCCCGCACGACTGGCTGACGGCAACGATCCTGGTGGTGCGTGACCGCATCATCGACACCTGGATGGAATCCACCCGCAACACCTACATGAACAATGGCAAGCGGGTTTACTACCTCTCGCTCGAATTCCTCATCGGCCGCCTGCTGCGCGACGCCATGTCGAACCTCGGCCTGATCGACGACATCCGCCAGGCGCTGTCGTCTCTGTCAGTCGAATTTGACGTGATTGCAGGCCTCGAACCGGATGCCGCTCTCGGCAATGGCGGCCTCGGTCGCCTCGCCGCCTGCTTCATGGAAAGCATGGCGACCGTCAACATCCCGGCCTACGGCTACGGCATCCGCTACGTGCACGGCCTTTTCCGCCAGCAGATGGCCGATGGCTGGCAGGTCGAATTGCCAGAAAGCTGGCTTGCGCACGGCAACCCCTGGGAATTCGAACGCCGCGAAAGCTCCTACGAAGTCGGCTTCGGTGGCACGGTCGAGACCATCGAGGGTCCTGATGGCGAGCCCCGTTACGTCTGGAAACAGGGCGAGCGCGTCATTGCTACCGCCTATGACACCCCGGCCGTCGGCTGGCGTGGCGAGCGCGTCAATACGCTCCGCCTCTGGTCGGCCCAGCCGATCGACCCGATCCTGCTCGACGCGTTCAACGCGGGGGACCATATCGGCGCCTTGCGCGAGAGCAACAAGGCGGAATCGCTGACCCGCGTCCTTTATCCGGCAGACGCCACACCGGCCGGCCAGGAACTGCGCCTGCGGCAGGAATTCTTTTTCTGTTCGGCCTCCCTGCAGGACATCGTCCGCCGACACCTGCAGCAGGGCAATACGCTTGCCCAGCTGCCGGAAAAGGTGGCAATCCAGCTGAACGACACCCATCCGGCCGTCTCCGTCGCTGAACTGATGCGACTTCTGGTCGACGTGCACGGCGTCGCCTTCGACGAAGCCTGGGAGATCACCCGCAACACCTTCTCCTACACCAACCACACACTGCTGCCGGAAGCGCTGGAAAGCTGGCCGGTGCCGCTCTTCGAGCGCCTCCTGCCGCGCCATATGCAGCTCGTCTATGCGATCAATGCGAAGGTGCTGCTCGACGCTCGCAAGGTCAGAGGCTTCAACGACCACGAGATCCGCCAGATTTCGCTGATCGACGAGAGCGGTGATCGCCGCGTGCGCATGGGCAACCTCGCCTTCATGGGATCGCATTCGATCAACGGCGTATCAGCACTGCACACAGAACTGATGAAGGAGACCGTCTTTGCCGATCTCCACAAGCTTTACCCCACCCGCATCAACAACAAGACCAATGGGATCACGCCCCGCCGCTGGCTGATGCAGTGCAACCCCGATCTGACGGACCTGATCAAGGAAGCGATCGGTCCCGAATTCCTCGACGACGCGACGAAGCTCAAGGGCCTCGATGCCTTCGCCGACGACGCCTCGTTCCAGCAGAAATTCGCGGCGGTGAAGTTCTCCAACAAGCAGAAGCTCGCGAGCCTTGTGGCCAGCCGCATGGGCATCAAGCTCGACCCCCATGCGATGTTCGACATCCAGATCAAGCGCATCCACGAATACAAGCGCCAACTCCTGAATATCATCGAGACAGTCGCCCTGTTCGACCAGATCCGCTCGCATCCGGAGCGCGACTGGGTGCCGCGCGTCAAGCTCTTCGCCGGCAAGGCGGCGCCGAGCTACCACAATGCCAAGCTGATCATCAAACTGGCGAACGACGTTGCCCGCGTCATCAATACCGATCCTTCGGTGCGCGGCCTGCTGAAGGTCGTCTTCATCCCGAATTACAACGTCTCGCTGGCCGAAGTTATGGTCCCTGCGGCCGACCTCTCCGAACAGATCTCCACCGCCGGCATGGAAGCATCCGGAACCGGGAACATGAAGTTCGCGTTGAACGGTGCATTGACCATTGGAACACTGGATGGCGCCAATGTCGAAATGCGCGATCATGTGGGCGAGGAGAACATTGTGATTTTTGGAATGACCGCCGACGAGGTCGGTCGGGTGCGTGCCGAGGGGCATAATCCCCGCGCCGCGATCGACGCCTCGCGCGAATTGCAGCAGGCCCTGTCATCGATCGCCTCGGGCGTCTTCTCCCCCGACGACCGCGACCGCTACGCCGACCTGATGCAAGGCATCTACCAGCATGACTGGTTTATGGTCGCTGCCGATTTCGACGCCTATGCAAAGGCGCAGCGCGAGGTGGACGACATCTGGACCGACACTTCAGCCTGGTATTCCAAGACCATCCGCAACACGGCCCGCATGGGCTGGTTCTCTTCCGACCGCACGATCCGGCAGTACAACGCCGACATCTGGAGAGCCTGATGGCAAAATCACCGAAGAGGAGCGGTGACGAAGCAAAGCCGGATACACCGTCGGCTGCAGAAATCGAAGCAATCATCCACGGCACCCATGGTGACCCCTTTGCCTTCCTTGGCGTTCATGAGGCTGACAAGGGTTATGTGGCCAGATGCTTCATCCCGGGCGCTGAAACGGTGGTCGCTTACAATCTTGCGGGTGAAGAGGTCGGCCAGCTGACCCGCCACAACGACGCCGGCTTTTTCTCGGGCGCGGTCAAGCTGGATGGCGTTTTGCCGGTCCGCTACCGTGCTACCCGCGGCGACGCCGAATGGACGGTGACCGACCCCTACAGCTTCTGGCCCATACTTGGGCCCATGGATGACTATTTCATCCGGGAAGGCTCGCACCTTCGCCTTTTCGACAAGATGGGCGCTCACCCGATCAAGCATCAGGGTGTGGACGGCTTCCACTTCGCCGTCTGGGCACCCAACGCGCGGCGCGTCTCTGTCGTCGGCGACTTCAACGACTGGGACGGTCGTCGCCACGTCATGCGGCTGCGCCGCGACACCGGCATCTGGGAGATATTCGCCCCTGATGTGCGCTCGGGCGCCGCCTACAAGTTCGAGATCGTCGGACCGCATGGCGACTTGCAGCCGCTGAAGGCTGACCCCTATGCCCGCCGCGCCGAGATGCGGCCGAAAAACGCCTCCATGACGACACCAGAACTGGAACAGGCCTGGGAAGACGAGGCGCATCGAAAGCACTGGGCGAGCATCGACCAGCGCCGCCAGCCGATTTCCATTTACGAGGTTCACGCAGGATCCTGGCAGCGTCGTCACGATGGCACGATGCTCTCCTGGGATGAAATGGCAGCCAGGCTCATCCCCTACTGCGTCGACATGGGATTCACCCATATCGAATTCCTGCCCGTCACCGAACACCCCTATGACCCCTCCTGGGGCTATCAGACGACCGGCCTCTACGCCCCGAGCGCCCGCTTCGGCGAGCCGGAGGGTTTTGCCCGCTTCGTCAACGGTTGCCACAAGGTCGGCCTCGGCGTGATCCTCGATTGGGTGCCTGCGCATTTCCCGACGGATGCCCACGGGCTTCGCCATTTCGATGGCACGGCACTCTACGAACATGCAGATCCGCGCCAGGGCTTCCATCCCGACTGGAACACGGCGATCTACAATTTTGGCCGCCAGGAAGTCCTCTCCTACCTCATCAACAACGCGCTTTACTGGGCGGAGAAATTTCACCTCGACGGTCTGCGCGTCGATGCCGTCGCCTCGATGCTCTACCTCGATTACTCCCGCAAGGAAGGCGAGTGGATCCCCAACGAGTATGGAGGACGGGAGAACCTGGAGGCGGTGCGCTTTCTCCAGCAGATGAACCATCATGTCTATGGCAGCCATCCGGGCATCATGACCATTGCCGAGGAGAGCACCTCCTGGCCCAAGGTTTCGCAGCCGGTCCACGAAGGCGGCCTCGGCTTCGGCTTCAAGTGGAACATGGGCTTCATGCATGACACCCTGAGCTACTTTGCCCGGGATCCGATCTACCGCAAATACCATCACCAGGAGCTGACCTTCGGCCTGCTCTATGCCTTCTCGGAGAACTTCGTCCTGCCGATCTCCCACGATGAAGTGGTGCACGGCAAAGGATCGATGATCGCCAAGATGCCGGGCGACGACTGGCAGAAATTCGCAAATCTCAGGGCCTATTACGGCTATATGTGGGGCCACCCCGGCAAGAAGCTGCTCTTCATGGGCCAGGAATTCGCCCAGTGGGGCGAGTGGTCGGAGGAGCGTTCGCTGGACTGGAACCTACTCGACTACGCGCCTCACGAGGGGATGCGCCGGCTGGTCCGCGACCTGAACTTCACCTACCGCTCCAAGCCCGCGCTGCATGCCCGCGATTGCGAGGGCGAAGGCTTCGAATGGATCAATGCCGATGACCAGGAGAACTCGGTTCTCGCCTGGCTGCGGAAGGCCCCGGGCGAAAAACCAATCGCCGTCATCTGCAACCTGACGCCGACCTTCCACGAGCGATACGAATTGAGCTTGCCTGCGGCCGGCCGTTGGCGTGAGATACTGAACACCGATGCCGAGATCTATGGCGGCAGCGGCAAGGGAAATGGTGGCCGCGTGGAGGCGCATGCCACGGGGAACGGATGGGCGAAAGCAGGTCTGACCCTGCCGCCCCTGGCCGTGATCATGCTGGAACTAGAACAGTAAGGGGAGGAACACATGACGGAAAAGAGAACAAAAAGCCTGTCGCGCGATGCCATGGCCTATGTGTTGGCCGGTGGTCGCGGAAGCCGCCTCAAGGAACTGACGGACCGCCGCGCCAAGCCCGCCGTTTATTTCGGCGGCAAGGCCCGCATCATCGATTTTGCTCTGTCCAACGCCCTCAATTCCGGCATCCGCCGTATCGGCGTCGCAACCCAGTACAAGGCGCACTCGCTGATCCGCCACCTGCAGCTCGGCTGGAACTTCTTCCGCCCTGAGCGCAACGAGAGCTTCGACATTCTCCCCGCCTCCCAGCGCGTATCCGAGACCCAGTGGTATGAAGGCACGGCAGACGCCGTCTATCAGAACGCAGACATCATCGAGTCCTACGCGCCGGAATACATGGTCATCCTGGCCGGCGACCACATCTACAAGATGGACTACGAGCTGATGCTCCAGCAGCACGTGGATTCGGGCGCTGACGTCACCATCGGCTGCCTGGAAGTGCCGCGCATGGAAGCGACCGGCTTCGGCGTCATGCATGTCGATCCGACAGACCGCATCATCGATTTCGTCGAGAAGCCGGCTGACCCGCCGGGTATCCCCGGCAACGAGGATTTCGCGCTCGCCTCCATGGGCATCTATGTGTTCCACACCAGGTTCCTGATGGAACTCCTGCGGCGCGATGCCGCCGATCCGGAGTCGAGCCGCGACTTCGGCAAGGACATCATCCCCTATGTGGTCAAGAGCGGCAAGGCCGTCGCCCACCGCTTTGCCCAGTCCTGCGTCCGCTCCGATTTCGAGCGCGAACCCTATTGGCGTGACGTTGGCACGATCGACGCCTATTGGCAGGCCAATATCGACCTGACGGACATCGTCCCGGAACTCGATCTCTACGACAAGTCCTGGCCGATCTGGACCTATTCCGAAATCACCCCGCCGGCCAAGTTCGTGCATGACGACGAAGGACGCCGCGGTTCAGCGATTTCCTCCCTGGTTTCCGGCGACTGCATCATCTCCGGCTCGTCTCTCTACAAGAGCCTGCTCTTCACCGGCGTGCGCGCCAATTCCTATTCTCGTCTCGAAGGCGCCGTTGTTCTCCCCAAGGTGCAGATCGGCCGTCATGCGCGTCTCACAAATGTCGTGATAGACCATGGCGTTGTCATCCCTGAGGGCCTGATCGTCGGGGAAGATCCGGAAATGGACGCCAAGCGCTTCCGCCGCAGCGAAAACGGGATTTGCCTGATCACCCAGGCGATGCTCGACAAACTGGGTTAGACAGATCCATGAAGGTCCTTTCGGTCGCCTCCGAACTCTATCCGCTGATCAAGACCGGGGGCCTCGCGGACGTTGCGGGCGCGCTTCCCATCGCGCTCGCCGCCCATGGCGTGGAGACAAAGACGCTGATCCCGGGCTACCCCGCCGTGATGAAGGCGGTGAAGAAGCCGAAAAAGATCCATGAGTTCGTCGACGTGCTAGATGAACGGGCGACCCTGCTCGAGGTCAAGCATGAAGGCCTTGACCTCCTGATCCTTGATTGCCCGCCGCTCTACGAGCGTTCGGGCGGCCCCTATCTCGATACGCAAGGCCGGGATTATCCGGACAACTGGAAGCGGTTCGCAGTCCTCTCGAAGGTCGGGGCGGACATCGCTGCCGGCGTCCTTGCCGGCTTCAAGCCGGATCTCGTGCATGTGCATGATTGGCAGGCTGCCCTTGTCCCCGTTTACATGCGCTATGCCGATACCCCGGAAGTGCCGAGCCTGATCACCATCCACAACATCGCCTTTCAGGGCCAGTTTGGCGCGACGCTCTTCCCTTATCTCGGCCTGCCCGGCCATGCCTGGCATGAGGCGCTCGAATATTACGGCACCATCAGCTACCTGAAGAGCGGCCTTCTCACGGCGCACGCGCTTTCGACGGTCAGCCCCTCCTATGCCGAGGAAATCCTGACCCCCGAATTCGGCATGGGGCTCGACGGCGTCATCGCCAGCCGCGCCGCCGATCTCTACGGCATCGTCAACGGCATCGACACAGACACCTGGAACCCGGCCTCCGATCCGCTGCTTTCGAGCCACTATTCCGGCACGGCGCTCAAGAAGCGCGCCCGCAACCGCGCGGCCATGATCGAGCGCTTCGCTTTTGACGGCGACGACGGCCCGATCTTCTGCGTCATCTCACGTCTCACCTGGCAGAAGGGTCTCGATCTCCTGCCCGACGTCATCGACGAAATCGTGGGTTCCGGCGGCAGGCTCGCCATCCTCGGCTCCGGCGAAAGCGGCATAGAAGCCGCCCTGCAGAACGCCGCCGCCCATCATCGCGGCCGCGTCGGCATGGTGCTCGGCTATGACGAGGGGCTGTCGCATATCATGCAGGCAGGCTCCGATGTCATCCTCGTTCCCTCGCGCTTCGAGCCCTGCGGCCTGACCCAGCTTTACGCCCTGCGATACGGCTGCGTTCCGCTTGTCGCCCGCACTGGCGGCCTTGCCGATACAATCATCGACGCCAATGAAGCAGCGCTTGCAGCGGGCGTGGCAACCGGCGTCCAGTTTGCACCGGTGACCGCAGATGCTTTCCGCCGCGCGATACGCCGCACGCTCCGCCTCTACAGTGACCATCGTCTCTGGGCGCAGATTCAGAAACAGGGCATGAAGGCAGACGTCTCCTGGAACAGGAGCGCGGTTTCCTATGTTGAACTCTACCAACGCCTCGTCTCGAAAGGCCAGTAATCGATGATCTCGACCGTCTCCACCAAGCCATATGCGGACCAGAAACCCGGCACCTCGGGACTGCGCAAGAAGGTTCCGGTGTTCCAGCAGGAGAATTACGCGGAGAACTTCATCCAGGCGATCTTCGACAGCCTGGAAGGCTTCCAAGGCCAGACACTGGTGATCGGCGGTGATGGCCGCTACTACAACCGCGAAGTCATCCAGAAGGCGCTGAAAATGGCCGCCGCAAACGGCTTCGGCAAGGTCATGGTCGGCAAGGGTGGCATTCTCTCCACCCCCGCCGCATCGCATGTCATCCGCAAATACAAGGCCTTCGGCGGCATCGTGCTCTCGGCCAGCCACAATCCCGGCGGCCCGACGGAAGACTTCGGTATCAAGTACAATATCGGCAATGGCGGACCGGCACCGGAAAAGATCACCGACGCGATATTCGACCGCACCCGTAACATCGACAGTTACAAGATCGCGGACGTCGCGGACATCGATCTCGATAAGGTCGGCAGCTTCGATCTCGCCGGCATGAAGGTGGAAGTGATCGACCCGGTCGCCGACTATGCCGACCTGATGGAAACCCTCTTCGACTTCCCCGCCATCCGCTCCCTGATTTCGGGCGGCTTCCGCGTGGTGATCGACAGTATGAGCGCCGTCACCGGCCCCTATGCCGTCGAAATCCTGGAGAAGCGCCTCGGCGCACCGGCAGGCTCCGTGCGAAACGAAGTCCCCCTGCCCGACTTCGGCCACCACCATCCCGATCCGAACTTGGTGCATGCCAAGGAACTCTATGACGACGTCATGAGCGCCGACGGCCCGGACTTTGGCGCGGCTTCCGATGGCGACGGCGACCGCAACATGGTGGTCGGCAAAGGCATGTTCGTCACGCCCTCCGACAGCCTTGCGATGATCGCTGCCAACGCCACTTGCGCCCCCGGCTACAAGAACGGCATCGCCGGCATCGCCCGCTCCATGCCGACCAGTGCCGCCGCCGACCGCGTGGCAGAAAAGCTCGGCATCGGCATGTATGAGACCCCGACCGGCTGGAAGTTCTTCGGCAACCTGATGGATGCCGGCAAGGTCACGGTCTGCGGCGAAGAAAGTTTTGGCACCGGCTCCGACCATGTGCGCGAAAAGGACGGCCTCTGGGCGGTACTGTTCTGGCTCAACATCGTTGCCGCCCGCAAACAGAGCGTCAAAGAGATCGTCGAGGCTCACTGGGCCGAATACGGTCGCAACTACTATTCACGTCATGACTATGAGGGAGTGGACACAGAGAACGCCAATGCCCTCGTCGCAGCACTCCGCGCCAAGCTCGACAGCCTGCCCGGCACCAGCATCAACGGCCTGACCGTGACGGCTGCCGACGACTTCGCCTATCACGACCCGATCGACCACTCCGTGTCGAAGAACCAGGGTATCCGCATCCTCTTCGAAGGCGGCAGCCGCATCGTCTTCCGCCTTTCCGGCACCGGCACCTCGGGCGCGACCTTGCGCCTCTATGTCGAGCGCTACGAACCCGACGCCAGCCGCCACGGCATCGAGACACAGGCAGCGCTCGCCGACCTGATCGCGGCAGCCGAGGAAGTAGCCGAGATCAAGCGCTACACGGGCATGAGCGAGCCGACGGTTATTACGTAATCCGATAGAGACCTTATCTCACGCCTTAAAACCCCGGTGTCGTTCAAGCCGGGGTTTTTCTTTGACAGCAGCACGACAACAATTGACTCGCCCGATATATCCATTATTCTGGAAGTATGGATGAGAAATCGACGATCGCGGCGCTGGCCGCACTGGCCCAGCCGACACGCCTGCAGACCTTTCGCCTGCTGGTGGCGCATGAACCCGATGGCGTGCCCGCCGGTGAACTCGCGCGCCTGATCGGCGTACCGCAGAACACCATGTCGGCGCATCTGTCGACCCTCTCCCAGGCCGGCCTGGTCACGGGCGAGCGGCAGAGCCGCTCGATCATCTACCGCGCCAATCTCGACCGCTTCCGCGCCCTTGCCCTTTACCTGCTGAAAGATTGCTGCGGCGGCAATGCCAGCCTCTGCCAGCCGCTGATCGATGATCTCGCTTGCTGCAGCCCAACACTCCAACCGACCCGCCCCAATTGAGAGACCGGCCATGTCCGACAAGATCTACAACGTGCTTTTCCTCTGCACCGGCAATTCCGCCCGCTCGATCATCGCCGAAGCGATCCTGAACCGCCTCGGCCAGGGCAAGTTCAAGGCCTATTCCGCCGGCTCCCAGCCGAAAGGTGAGGTCCATCCCTACACGCTGCAGCTGTTGAAGGGCATGAACTACGACACGAGCTTTGCCCGTTCCAAGAACTGGGACGAATTCGCTGTGCCCGGCGCGCCTCAGCTCGATTTCGTCTTCACAGTCTGCGACAACGCTGCCGCCGAAGCCTGCCCCGTCTGGCCCGGCCAGCCGATGACTGCCCATTGGGGAGTACCCGATCCGGCTGCAGCTGAAGGCACGGAGAGCGAAAAGCACTTCGCTTTCGCGGAAGCCTACCGGATGCTCAATCACCGCATCTCCATCTTCGTCAGCCTGCCGATGGCGAGCCTCGACAAGCTCTCGCTGCAAAAGCGATTGGCCGAGATCGGCACGACCACTGATGCCGCCAATCCCGAGGTTGCCTGACCCATGTCCACTTTCGAACGTTACCTGACCCTCTGGGTCGCGCTGGCGATTGCCGCCGGCATCGCGCTGGGTTCGATCTTTCCCGGCCTCTTCCAGCTGATCGGTTCGGCTGAGATCGCCAAGGTCAACCTGCCGGTTGCCGTGCTGATTTGGCTGATGATCATTCCGATGCTGATGAAGATCGACTTCGCCGCCATACGCGAAGTTGGAACCCACTGGCGCGGCATGGGCGTCACCCTCTTTGCCAACTGGGCCGTCAAGCCCTTCTCCATGGCGGTCCTGGGCTGGATCTTTATCGGCTGGCTCTTTGCGCCCTTCTTGCCCAGCGATCAGATCGACAGCTACATCGCGGGCCTTATCCTGCTCGGGGCCGCCCCTTGCACCGCCATGGTCTTCGTCTGGTCAAATCTGACCCGGGGTGACGCACCCTTCACGCTGACCCAGGTCGCACTCAATGATGCGGTCATGGTGCTGGCTTTCGCCCCGATCGTCGCCATCCTGCTCGGTGTCTCCTCGATCATCGTCCCCTGGGATACGCTGCTGATCTCGGTCGCTCTCTTCATCGTCGTGCCGGTGATCGTTGCCCAGCTTCTACGCCGGGCACTCGGCAGCGGCGATGGGCGCGCCTTGCAGCGCTTCCAGGACCAGATTCAGCCGCTCTCGATCGGCGCGCTGCTCCTGACGGTCGTTCTGCTCTTCGCCTTCCAGGGCAACCAGATCCTCGCCCAGCCGATCGTGATCGCCATCCTTGCCGTGCCGATCTTCCTGCAAACGGTCTTCATCTTCGGCTTTGCTTATCTGGCAAACCGCATGGCCGGCGAAGCCCATTGCATTGCAGGCCCCTCCGCCCTGATCGGCGCCTCCAACTTCTTCGAGCTTGCGGTCGCAACGGCGATCAGCCTCTTCGGCTTCAACTCGGGCGCCGCCCTTGCCACCGTTGTCGGCGTGCTGATCGAAGTCCCGGTGATGTTGGCACTGGTTGCCATCGTCAACCGCAGCAAGGGTTGGTACGAGGCCGGCCATGCCGTCACCGCCAGATCTGCCAATCAAGCAAAGGCCTGAACATCCATGAACGTCACCATCTATCACAACCCGGCCTGCGGCACTTCGCGCAACACGCTTGAGATCATCCGCCATGCCGGCATCGAGCCCACGGTCATCGAGTATTTGAAGACCCCGCCGAGCAAGCCCGAACTGGCAAAGATGATCTCCGAAGCCGGACTGTCGGTGCGCCAGGCGATCCGTGAAAAGGGCACGCCTTACCAGGAACTCGGTCTCGCCGATCCCGCCCTCTCGGACGACCAACTGCTCGACGCCATGATCGCAACGCCGATCCTGATTAACCGCCCGCTCGTCGTCACCGACATGGGCACGCGCCTTTGCCGCCCGTCCGAAGTGGTGCTCGACATCCTTCCCGCTGACGCCTTCACCTCCGCCTTCGTCAAGGAAGACGGGGAAGCCGTGCTCGATGCGGAGGGCAAGCGCATTGTCTGACGTAAATGTAGATCTCCCGGCCGCCGATCTCGACCACCTGCGCCTGCCGGACCTTGAGGCGCTGCGGCGCCCCTTCTCCACCCATAAGCCGCGCATCCTGATCCTCTACGGTTCCCTGCGGCAGGTCTCCTTCAGCCGCCTGCTCGCCATGGAAGCCAAGCGCCTGCTCGAGCATTTCGGCGCCGAGGTGAAGGTTTTCGACCCCTCGGGCCTGCCCCTGCCCGACGACGCACCCGTGAGCCATCCCAAGGTTCAGGAACTGCGTGACCTCTCCGCCTGGTCCGAAGGTCAGGTCTGGGTGAGCCCCGAGCGTCACGGCACGCTGACTGGCATCATGAAGGCGCAGATTGACTGGATTCCTCTGTCTGTCGGCGCTGTCCGCCCGACCCAGGGCAAGACCCTTGCCGTCATGCAGGTCTCCGGCGGCTCGCAGTCGTTCAACGCGGTCAATGCCATGCGCCTGCTCGGCCGCTGGATGCGGATGATCACCATCCCGAACCAGTCGTCTGTCGCCAAGGCATACCAGGAATTCGACGGCAATGGCCGGATGAAGCCCTCGTCCTATTACGAGCGTGTCGTTGATGTCTGCGAGGAACTGGTGAAGTTCACTCTGCTGACCCGCGATATCTCAGATTACCTCACCGATCGCTACAGCGAGCGCAAGGAAGCGACCGTAAAGAGTGTGAACCTGAAGGCCATGTAAGCGCAACCGCTCTGGCCGAAGATCGCTCGCCTGCTATTGTTTCCTGAAGGCGAGCGAATCAACCGGACCACGAGGCGATCCATGACCAAGCCGATGCTCGGAGCCACCCTTGGCAAGACGGGTGCCGATTTCCGCCTCTGGTCGCATCATGCCGAACACGTGGAACTGTGCCTCTTCGATGAACGGGGCGAGGCCGAACGCGCCCGCCTCTCCATGACTCGCGGCGAAGGCGATGTGCATCACGTCTTCGTCGAGGGTTTGAAGGAAGGCACCCGCTACGGCTTCCGCATCCACGGCCCCTATGATCCGGCCGAGGGCCATTGGTACGATCCGGCCAAGCTGCTGGTCGACCCCTATGCCACCGAGCTCGACCGCCCCTTCGTCTATGATCCAAGGCTCGGTCAGTTTGGTGTCGACACCGCCGATCTGGTGCCGAAGGCGATCCTGAAGGCCCATAAGCCGCTGAAGCCGATGATGCCGCTCGGCGAGCGCAGCGGTTTCATCTATGAGGTCAACGTCAAGGCGCTCACTATGCTGCATCCGGAGGTGCCGGAGGCTCAACGCGGCACGCTCTGCGCCCTCGCCCATCCCGCCATCCTCGCCCACCTCAAGCGCATCGGCGTCGACATGGTCGAACTGATGCCGATCACAGCCTGGATCGACGAGCGGCACCTGCCCCCGCTCGGCCTCACCAACAGCTGGGGGTACAATCCCGTCGCCATGATGGCGCTCGATCCGCGCCTCGTGCCCGGCGGCGTGAAAGAACTGAGGGAGACGGTCGCAGCGCTGCATGCCGAGGGCATCGGCGTCATCCTCGACCTCGTCTTCAACCACACCGGGGAAAGCGATGTGTTGGGCACCACACTCTCGCTCCGCGGCATCGACAACCGCTCACTCTTCCGCCATGTCGCCGATGATCCCGGCACGCTGGTCAACGACACCGGCTGCGGCAACACGCTCGCCTGCGACCATCCGTTCATCCGACGACTCATCGTCGATACGCTGCGCCACTTCGTGCTTTCGGCCGGCGTCGACGGCTTCCGCTTCGACCTCGCGCCGATCATGGGCCGCCACTGGGACGGCTTCCATTCAGATGCCCCGACGCTCCGCGCCATTCTCGACGACGAAGTGCTGGAGGATCGTATTCTCATCGCCGAACCCTGGGACATCGGCCCCGGCGGCTATCAGCTCGGCCGCTTCCCACCCGCATTCCTCGAATGGAACGACCGCGCCCGCGACACCGTCCGCCGCCACTGGCGGGGCGACGCCGGGACGACCGGCGATCTTGCAACGGCACTCGCCGGCTCCGCCGATCTCTTCGCCCATGACGGCCACGGCCAGACCCGCAGCGTCAACTTCATCGCCGCCCATGACGGCTTCTCGCTCTACGACCTCGTCTCCTATGAGCACAAACACAACGAGGCGAACGGCGAGCATAACCGGGACGGCCACGATGAGAACCATTCCTGGAACAACGGCGTCGAGGGTGAAACATCCGACAAGGCGATCCTGAAGAAGCGCCGGCAGGATGTCGAAGCCCTGCTCTCGACGCTGTTTACCAGCCGCGGTGCGGTGATGCTCACCGCCGGCGACGAGTTCGGCCGCACCCAACGCGGCAACAACAATGCCTATTGCCAGGACAATGCACTCACCTGGCTCGACTGGTCGAAGGCCGACGAGGAGCTGATCGAGACGACAGCCCGCCTTGCCGCCATGCGCCAGCGTTTCTCCTGTTTCATGGATGCGGGTGCCCTGACAGGCGATGGCGACGTGGCCTGGCTGAACACCGACGGCCAGGCCATGACCATTGCGGACTGGGAGACCCCCGATCTCGGCGCCTTTGCTATGCTATTGGCCGCCATAGACCGGGAAACGGGTAAGGAGTGCCATGTGGCCGTCCTCTTTAACCGCGCATTCGAGGCAATGGACTTCGTGCTGCCCACGAGTGACAAGGCAAAATGGCGCCGCCTTGAGACCGGCCGCAGCGCCGCCAGGATCAGCGTAAGGGCCCGCAGCGTAGATTTCTGGGTGAAGGCTTGAGTATTTCAACGACAGTGACTTTAGCCTCTTCCGCCTGACGTGAAGCGGCTGTAGCTTGCGGGAATTATTGAAGGATCGGGTTCTTTTCATGCCGCAAGAGATTTCGCTCAAGGACGTGCCGGGCCTCATCGGCACCGTTGTCGGCGTGTCGGATTGGATCACCGTCGACCAGCCGATGATTGACGCCTTTGCCGGCGCCACCATGGACCATCAGTTCATTCACACAGACCCGGTGCGGGCCGCGGCCGAAACGCCCTTCGGCGGGACCATCGCACACGGTTTCCTCACCGTCTCGCTGCTCTCGGCGATGAACTACAACTGCCTGCCAAAAATCCGCGAACAGACACTCGGCATCAATTACGGCTTCGACAAGCTGCGCTTCATGTCGCCGGTGAAGACTGGAAAGCGCATCCGCGGAAGTTTCAAGCTGGCCGCGGCGCGATTTCGCGGCGCCGGCATGCTGATGAACACCTATGAAGTGACCGTCGAGATCGAGGACGAACGCAAGCCGGCACTCACCGCCGACTGGATCACCATCTCGCAGTTTGACCCCAAGGATCGGCCCGAGGGCGTGTGACACGAAAGGCGCCTGCGACGATGAGTGACGACCGCGCAGACCTGATCCGCCAGAGTTTCCTGCGGCAAGCCAAAGCCTGTACCGACCTCGGCTCCCCCTTCACCGCCCGCCTCTGCTCGCTGGCGGCAGAGCGCTTAACCGACGAGATACCCGCAGGCGCCAAGATCCTCGGCTGGCCCGGTAATCCTGACGGCACCGGCGATGCACTGGCCCTGAGGCTGGCCGGCACGCTGCATGCCTTGGTCCGTTCCGGCCAGGACCCAGCACTTGCAACCGTCTACCCACCGCACGCCGTCAACGACGATACGCTCTGGGCAGCGGTCGAGACCGCGATGCACCGGGACGAGGCCTTCATGCTGGAGCGCCTGAAGTCGGCACCCCAGACCAATGAAGTCCGCCGCTCGTCCGCCCTGCTTCCCGGCTTCCTGACGATCGCGTCACTCACGGGCAAACCCCTGGTCCTCTCGGAAGTCGGCGCCAGCGCCGGCCTCAACCTGCAATGGGATCGCTACAGCTACCGCCTCGGGGATTTCAGCTGGGGCAGCGCCTCCACCGTCGAACTCGCGCCGCGCTGGGACGGCTCACCGCCGCCACAAGCCGCCATCGAAATCACCGAACGCGCCGGCTGCGACCTGAACCCGCTCGACCCCGCCTCGGAAGACGACCGCCTGCGGCTCTTCTCCTATATCTGGGCCGACCAGCAGGACCGCCTCGACCGCACGGCAGCAGCCCTTGAAATGGCAACCAAAAGCGGCCTGAAGGTCGAAAAGGCCGACGCCATCGACTGGCTCCGTCAACGTCTGGCAACGCCTCGTCCGGGAATGGCCCATGTCATCTACCACACCATTGCCTGGCAATATCTGCCGCCGGCGCTCAAAGCCGAGGGTGAAGCCCTGATTGCCGACGCCGGCAGCCGCGCGACGCTGGACGCACCGCTTGCGCGTCTGCAACTTGAGGCCGACGGCAAGCCGGAAGGGGCAGCCATCCTGCTCACACTCTGGCCGACGGGCGAAACCCGCGAGATCGGCCGGGCGGATTTTCATGGGCGCTGGGTCAAGTGGCTGGGGTGGGAAGCTTCAGCTGTCTGAGCCGAACAGAGCCGATCTTGCGTCCACTCTCGGCCCAGAGCGGACACTGAGCCCCAATCTTGAGCATCGCTGTAAGGGCCTTGACCCCGAGACGCTTGGAGCGTCCCGGAGTCAGCAGATTAGAACGTCAGCCCACAGGCCCGACGGATAGCCAACTGAACCGGAGACGGAGGCAGGCCCGGATCAAACTCGCCGTTCGGCAGGAGCGGCGGTTGCGCCATGAAGCGCGGATGCCGCCCACGGTGAGGTTGTGCGGCATGGACGAGGAATGGATGACACAAATAGACCGTGCCTGCCGCGCCGGTTGCCAACTCGACCTCGCAATCTGCTGTCGAAGCGTAGCCATCGGCAGAAAGCTGCCTGAGCGTTGCGCCGGCGTCGCCATGGGCAAGCAATTCCCTGGCTATGACCATGTGCGAGCCTTTCCGTATTTTGGTCGGTGCGTCATCTGCACTCACATCCGAAAACAGAAACAGCATCAATAGGGCGCGACCGCTACTCTTCACGTTGGCGCGCCACTCCATGAAGTCTGGGTGGTCCGTGCCAAAACTGACGTCCACATGCCAGCCGTCATCACCGGGTAGATCAGATGAAGGAAAGCGAATGGGAAAGGTCCCGAGACCCTTGGGTGCCAGCCAGCGCCCTTCACCAACAAGCTGATCGTAGGCTCTGTGCAGGCGCGGCGTGTTTGCCGCTTCGACGAAGGGAGGCGAAGTCTTAAAACCCACCCGGATCACGGGTTGAACCCACTTTTCGGGTTCGTCGGGGGAAAGTCCTATGTCAGCCCACAACTCGTCCCTGCCGTTCCTCGCAAGGTCAGTCGTGAAGGCCTGCTCGATTTTGACGAAACCGTCGTCAATAAACTGTTGGACCTGACCGGCAGTCAGGCCGAGATCATCAATCTTTGGCATACACATTCTCCGTGCGGCTACCGGGTGAGCCGGTGCCGTTTTGATCTTCTTTAGCGCGCAAGCGCCGAACGACTTTCAGCCGTTCAGATCAGCGGGAAGAATGTGGACATGAACATCATGGAGAAAATTATATATCACCTTGGGATCAGGAACAACCACGCCGCGAAAACACAGATCAAAGCGACGCCTGACACCCAGCGATTTGCAATGTCGCCTAACCGAGGGCTGGACTGACGGCGTCCGCCTTTGATGCTGACCCGCCACCCACTCTCCAGACCTTCGACACATGCCGAAATGATCTATCGCTCTAACAGCACTGCGCTTACGCCGAATCCGCACACGAACACAAAAAAGGCCGGGTCGCCCCGGCCTCCTCAAACCCGTTCCAACACCTCTCCCCCCTCAGAGCGAGGCATCCTCCGCACCCTCGGCGAGCATGCCGAACGCATACTCCGCAAAAGACCGCCAGCATTCGACCCGGAACGTATCCTCCTCGACGCGGTAGAGGATGATCTCGATCTTGCCGAAGACGGTGCGCGTGACGGCGCCGACCGGGAAGGCGGTGAGCGAGAGGTCGAGCGGGCAGGCCGCATTCAGCGTGTCGGCGGCAGCCGGCCCCGAGACGATGATCGCGGTGTTGCGGTGGGAGATGTCGGTCGCCGAATGAACCACGCCGGAGGCGGCGCAGTCGGCCATCAGCGTTTCAGACTTCTCGTCGAACAGGAACCATTCGTCCGGACCGATCCAGAAGGCTGTGCGGCCCTTGGCCGAGGCGGAGGTCTTTGGCTTTGTCGGAAGCTTCAGGCCAAGCGTCTTGGAGAGGCCGGCCACGGCATCAGCGCCAGCGCGCAGCGACACGCGGGTCGCGGGAAGCGCTGGCGTCAACCGCACCTTGGCGCTGCCGCCCTGGAAGCCGGCAAGAACCGTCTTGCGTTCTGCAACAGACATATCAGCCATGGATGCGGCCCCCTTCCTTGTCAAAGAATACCATGTCGGTGACTTCCACCGCGATGGTTTTGTCCTTCATCGGCACGTAAAGCGTCTCGCCCATCCGTGCGCGGCCACCGGCCACCATGGCGATCGCAATCGAGCGCCCGAGGTTTTCCGACCAGTAGGACGAGGTGACATGGCCTAGCATGGTCATCGGCTTCGGCTGGTTCGGGTTGGCGACGATCTGCGCGCCCTCCTCCAGTACCTCGTTCGGATCCTTGGTGAAGATGCCGACAAGCTGCTTGCGGCCTTCCTTCACCAGATCAGGCCGCTTCATGCCGCGAATGCCGACGAAATCGGTCTTCTTCTTCGACACAGCCCAGGAGAGGCCGGCATCGTCAGCCGTCAGGGTGCCGTCGGTATCCTGACCGACGATGATGTAGCCCTTCTCGGCGCGCAGCACGTGCATGGTCTCGGTGCCATAGAGGCAGGCGCCGAGCGACTGGGCACGCTCCCAGATCTGCCGGAAGACGTCCGCGCCGAAATCGGCAGGCACATTGACTTCGAAGCCGAGCTCGCCGGTGAACGACACGCGGAAGAGACGCGTCGGCACGCCGCAGAACGTGCCCTCGGCCACGCTCATATGCGGGAAGGCCTCGTTCGAGATGTCGATACCCCCGACGAAGGGCGCGATGATGTCGCGCGCCTTCGGACCCTGTACGGCAATAACCGCCCATTGTTCGGTGGTCGAGGTGAGCCAGACCTTCAGATGCGGGAATTCCGTCTGCAGATAGTCTTCCATGTGGTTCATGACGCGCGGCGCACCGCCCGTCGTGGTCGTCACGTGGAAGCGATCCTCGGCCAGACGACCGACAACACCATCGTCATAGATGAAGCCGTCTTCGCGGGTCATGATGCCGTAACGCGCCTTGCCGGGCTTCAGCGTGTCCCAGGCATTGGTGTACATCAGGTTCAGGAACTCGGCGGCGTCAGGCCCGACAACCTCGATCTTGCCGAGCGTCGAGGCATTGAACACACCGGCTGCCTCGCGCACCGTCTTGCATTCGCGGTTGACGGCGGCATGCATGTCTTCGCCGGCCTTCGGGTAGTACCAGGCGCGCTTCCAGTTGCCGACATCTTCATAGACGGCGCCCTGGGAGACTTCATAGGCATGCATTGGCGTCTTGCGAACCGGATCAAACAGCGCATCGCGGGAGTGGTTGATCAGCGTGCCGAAGGTGACGGGCGTATAGGGTGCACGGAAGGTGGTAAGACCGACCTGCGGGATCTCCTTGCCCAGCACTTCCGCCGCAATGGCAAGGCCATGCATGTTGGAGAGCTTGCCCTGGTCGGACGCCATGCCGTTCGTCGTGAAGCGCTTGATATGCTCGATCGAATGCATGCCCTCGCGCACGGCAAGCCTGATATCCTTGGCGCAGACATCATGCTGGAAGTCGACGAAGGCCTTGACATTGCCCTCGCGGCCAGCGCCTTCGGCGGCACCGATCATCCCGCCGGTCCAGGCGTGTGCATTGGCACCCGACAGCGACAGCGAAGGTGTCTCGCTTGCACCCGCAGCCCTGGCCGAAGAGACACCTGCAGCGATTGCCTCGTCGAGCAGTGCCTGCAGATCGTCGGTGCCGTTGCAGCCGCCGACGCAGATGCAGTCCTGGACATAGACATCCGGCAGGAAGCGCTGATTGGCGGCATCGAACTTCAGCTTGCCGCGCGACTGCGAGAACATGTGTACGGACGGCGTCCAGCCGGCGCACATGAGGAGCGCATCGACCTCGATCTTGCGGGTAGAGCCGCCGCCATTGCGGCGCACGGTGATCGAGCGGACGCGCAGACGACCAGCGGTGTCGACCACGCCATGGCCGGTCAGCACCTCAATGCCCAGCGCGCGGGCCTCTGCCAACACCTTGTCGCCCGGCTTTTCGCGGGCGTCGACGATAACAGGCACGGAAACGCCTGCCTTCTTCAGATCGATTGCCGCTTCATAGGCCGAGTCATGCGCCGTGTAGACGCCGACCTTGGCACCGACGGCCACGCCGAAATGGTTGAGATAGGTGCGGCCCGCCGCCGCCAGCATGATGCCGGGGCGGTCATTGTTGGCAAACACCATATGACGCTCGATCGCGCCGCTGGCGATGATCACGCGCTTGGCGCGGACCTGCCACAGCCGTTCGCGCGGCTGGTTCTTCGACGGCTTGGCGATATGATCGGTGACGCGTTCGACGAGCGCCACGTAATTGTGGTTGTGATAGCCGAACGCCGTCGTGCGCGAGAGCACGGTGACGTTGGACATGGCCTTGAGCTTGGCAACGGTCGCTTGTGCCCAGTCCCAGCCGCTCTGGCCGTCGACGGCAGCACCCGTGTCGAAGTGGAAGGCGCCGCCCATTTCCGGCTGTTCGTCGACGATCACGACGCGGACGCCCGTCTGGGCGGCAGCGAGCGCCGAAGCGAGACCGGCGGCACCGCCACCGATGACGAGCACGTCGCAATGGGCATAGCGGTTGGCGTAATGGTCCGGATCGGCTTCCTTCGGAGCATGGCCGAGACCGGCGGCGCGACGGATGAAGGGTTCATAGATCTGGTGCCAGGCAGCCTTCGGCCACATGAAGGTCTTGTAGTAGAAGCCGGCGGCGAAGAAGGGCGACAGCAGGTTGTTGACCTCGCCGATGTCGAGCGACAGCGACGGCCAGCGGTTCTGCGTCTCGATCTTCATGCCGTCGAAGACTTCCTGCACGGTCGCCCGCACATTCGGCTGGCGGCGGGCGGCGTCACGCGAAACGTCGAGCAGCGCATTCGGCTCTTCCGGACCTGCGGTCAGGATGCCGCGCGGACGGTGATATTTGAACGAGCGGCCGGCGAGATGCATGCCGTTGGCGATCATGGCAGAAGCCACGGTATCGCCCTCGTAAGCCGTCAGCGTGCGGCCATCGATGGTGAAGCGGGCGGTCAGCGCCGGCGTCAGGCGGCCCTTGCCGGGAATACGGTTGGCAGCACTCATGCCTTTTCTCCCTTGGTGGCGGTTGCGGACTGAAGCGTCGCGGGATCGGGCATAGGTTCACCGGCCTTGTAGGTCAGCAGGATCTTGTCAGAAACGGTGTCGCGGGCAGCGTTGAAGAAGCGACCGCAGCCATGGATATGGCGCCAGCGCTCGAAGATGATGCCCTTCGGGTTGTCGCGCAGGAAGAAGTAGTCGGCGAATTCTTCGTCCGTGATCGAAGCGATGTCGGCAGGACGCGCGATATGCGCTTCACCGGCAGCGCGAAACTCGAGCTCTGCACGCTCTTCTTCGCAATAGGGGCATTTGATGACCAGCATGATGGACGATCCCTAGTTCAGTGCGCCACGGCAGCGGCAGCTGCCTCGTCGATGAGGCGGCCGGTGCGGAACCGGTCGAGCGTCAGACCCTGGGCCAGCCGGTGCGGCTCGCCCTTGGCGATGAGGTGTGCAAAGAGGTTCGCCGAGCCCGGCGTCGCCTTGAAGCCGCCCGTACCCCAGCCGGCATTGACGAAGAGGTTCGGAACCGGCGTCACGCTCTGGATCGGCGAACGGTCGGCCGTGTTGTCGGTAATCCCGCCCCACTGGCGCATCATCTTCACCCGGCGGAACATCGGGAAGAGCTCGCAGATGGCATCGAGCGTATGGGTGATGATCTGCATGCCGCCGGTCTGGCTGTAGGAATTATACTGGTCGGTGCCCGCACCGATAACCAGCTCGCCCTTGTCGGACTGCGAGATATAGGCATGCACGGTGTTCGACATGACGACGCAGGGGAAGATCGGCTTCAGCGGCTCGGAGACGAGCGCCTGCAAGGGCGTCGAGTGAACCGGAAGGCGCACACCCGCCATGCCCATGACGACGGAAGAATGGCCGGCAGCGGAGACGCCGATCTTCTTCGCGCCGATAAAGCCCTTGGTCGTATCGACGCCGGTGACTTCACCATTCGGACCACGGCGGATGCCGGTCACTTCGCAATTCTGGATGATATGCACGCCGCGATTCGACGCCGCACGCGCATAGCCCCAGGCAACCGCATCGTGACGCGCCGTGCCGCCGCGACGCTGGAGCGCTGCACCGTTGATCGGGTAGCGCGCGGTCTTGGAGATATCGAGCGGCGGGCAGAAGGCCTTGGCCTGCTCCGGCGTCAGCCATTCATTGTCGATGCCGTAGAGATTGTTGGCATTCACATGGCGCTTGAACGACTGCATGTCATGCACATTGTGCGACAGCATCATCACGCCGCGCGGCGAATACATGACATTGTAGTTGAGGTCCTGGCTGAGGCCCTCCCAGAGCTTCAGCGAATGCTCGTAGATGTCCATGCTCTCTTCATAGAGATAGTTGGACCGGATGATCGTCGTGTTTCGGCCGGTATTGCCACCGCCGAGCCAGCCCTTCTCGATCACGGCGACATTGGTAATGCCGTGCTCCTTGGCGAGATAGTAGGCCGCACCGAGGCCATGGCCGCCGGCACCGACAATGATCACGTCATAGGACTGCCGCGGCTCGGGAGAGACCCATTGAGCCTCCCATCCCTTGTGGGCACGCATGGCCTCACGGACAACGGCAAAGACCGAATATTTGCGCATTCGCCTTAAACTCCTGTGGTTCAGGCACTGGGGGTAGGACTATACAGGTCGCAGATCAACCCACGACATGACGTCCGTTTTGCGACGCAATTGCACCCGGCTTTCGACACCCCACCCAAACCCGTCCGGTCCACCGAAAATTCTTGACCGAAAGCCTTGCCCAGTATGGACTTTACCTACCTCTTCTGGTAATTCGCAGCCCAATCGCCGGACTCAGGTGCCGCGCGAACAATAATGCTGTTTCCGTTGATGTGACCTCCATCGACGGGAAGACCAACCTAAACAACCAAAGGAACGGGATAAACGTGCAGGTACTAGTCCGCGACAACAACGTTGACCAGGCGCTCCGCGCTCTCAAGAAGAAGATGCAGCGCGAAGGTATCTTCCGCGAAATGAAGATGCACGACTTCTATGAGAAGCCGTCCCAGAAGCGTGCGCGTGAGAAGGCAGAGTCCGTTCGCCGCGTCCGCAAGCTCGCACGTAAGAAGGCACTGCGCGAAAGCGGCGTCGTTTCTGCGGCTCGCGGTCGTTGATCGGCCCCGTTTTAGACGTTTTCCTATGAAATGAGAGCGGGGGCGAGACGAATCGCCGCCGCTCTTTTGATATGAAACACCAACTTGCGCTGTCTGAGGCCTGATGCGGCGCAGGCAGCGGCCGGATGATGCGCCTCATGACGAAAACCTCCGTGTTGATGACTGCCTCGAATGCCGACCGCAAGCATGGCCTGGCCTCTGCCATGGTTCTGCTCGCCGCCATGACCCTGGCAGGCTGCGCCACGACGACGGAAACGACCGACGTGATCCGCCTGGATCGCGCCCAGGGCTCGCAGGAGAACATTGCGTCCCTCACCGCGGTCATCCAGTCCAATCCGCGCGATCCGGAAGGTTACAATGTTCGCGGGTCGGCCTATGGCCGCGCGGGCCAGTTCAAGCAGGCCCTCGACGACTTCAACACGGCCTTGCAGATCAACCCACAGTTCTTCCAGGCCTATGCAAACCGTGCGCTGGTCTATCGCAACATGGGCAAGCCCGTCGAAGCGGCTGCCGACTACAATGCTGCGCTGAAGATCAACCCGAACTACGACGTCGCCTACATCGGCCGCGGCAATATCTATCGTCAGGCTGGCCGCATCGATGAAGCCTTTGGCGACTTCAACCGCGCCATCCAGCTCGACACCACGGACGGTCGCGCCTACCACAATCGTGGCCTGATCTATCAGTTGCGCGGCGACCACGCCAAGGCGATCGAGGACTTCTCGAAGGCGATCTCGCTCTCATCACGCGCACCCGAACCCTATAACGGTCGCGGGGTCTCCTATATCGCGCTGAACGACGACGAGAACGCCTTTGCCGACTTCAACCTCGCCATCGAGCTGAACGGCAATATCGCTGAAAGCTGGGCGAATCAGGCACTCGTTTACGAACGCAGGGGCGACAAGGCACGTGCCGCGAAATCCTACAGCCACGCTCTGCGCCTCGATCCGAAATACGAGCCCGCCAAGCAGGGCCTCGCCCGCACACGCGGCACGACCTGAGGATAGATTTCAGGCAAGGTTTAGAGAACGGCGGGTTCCCCGCCGTTTTTTTGTTTGGCGCACCAGCCTCTAGAATGGGTCACGAAGGCCATAGAAAAAAGGCGGCCCGTTGCCGGACCGCCTTCAAAGAAGGACTGGTTGCGCTGTTCAGCGCATGATGAAGATACCGGCGACCGACAGGACGATCCAGATGAACAGGCCACCAAGAAGGCCCGCCCCGCCGAAGAAGCCGGCGGCCATGGCGATCATCAGGGCCACCAGAATGGCGGTGCCATACTTGGTGCCGGCGATGAAGAGGTCGTAGGTCTTCTCGTGTTCCTTGTAGTCCATCGAAGCACCGGTTTCGACCGGACCGGAATGATGTTCGCTCATATTCGATCTCCCAAATCTTGAGCCTGGCGGCACCACGGCAGAATCACGCGGGAGCCGGCTGTGGGCTAAATTTCGTCTTTTCCCGCATACACAAACGCCGGCCCAAGTGCAATCGCAACCGGGGTCTACGATCAATAATCCCGACCCGCGATTGCTCCGAGGATCTTGCCATCCGCAACCAGCCGCGCGGACGGCAGGATGGTCAGTGGCGTGGTCGGCAACCGGCCCTCCCCGCGGCCGAACATCAACCGCCGCTCGTGCACACCAGAATCGAAGAAGGGATAGCGCTTCAAAAGCTTAGTCCCGGTGGTATGGGTGTTGGTGGCCATCAAGGTGAGCTCCAGGCCATACATTTCCGTCATCCGTCGCTCGACCACCGTCTCAGCGTAAAAGACGCGCTTGTAGAAGGCGGCATGATGCGGCCGGACGTGCTGCAGGACGCGATCTGCTTTGAAATAGGCAGCTGCGACAATGCTTGGACGCAATGTAATATATGGCAGTATCGGCAGTTCCGCGGCGACCTCGGGATCTACCGCGAACCGAGCGGGATCAATCAGCGACAGGTCAGCATCCAGATAGGCCTCCATTATCTCGGGAAAGACACCCGCAGATTGCGACAATGGATGCTCCGGTGTGACGTGATGAAGCCGAATTGTGCTGACCAGTTCCTCAAAGTAATAGATGCCGAAGACATAAGCGTGTTGATCAAAATCGGCGTCATCGATCATGCTTGGTGTGGCGACTGGCAACACGTTTGCGGTTTTGTAGGCTTTGTACCGCAACTGCTCTATTTCCTCGAGATCTTCGTGAGTCTCCATCCGACGGTACTCAATGAAATCGAGATAACGCATCAATCGTTCCGAGAAGCCTTCCAGTTCCACGCGCGATACCCACTGTGGTTAACAATGGGTTAATCGGTAGCATGCATCTTTCCGTCCCGCGCCCCCCAAATATTGATGCCATTTCAAGCTAAACAAAATTAAGGTTAACGGTCCCGTCCGCAACTATTGGAGCCTCAGACGAGCTCTGCAAGGCAATCCAAGTTGTTCAAGGAAGTGCAGGCTGGCAGCGTCACCTCACGCGACGCCTGCCTGCCCAAGAAGACCGGTGGCTGCCGCTTCTTCTGCCAGCGCTTCAATTGCATGCGCCCCGACCGGCATAGAGAAGACATAGCCCTGGATAAGGTCTGCGCAATTGTGCTTCCTGATGAGCGACAATTGCTCGCGGGTTTCCACGCCCTCGATGACGATGCCGATATCAAGGCCGCGAGTAAGGCTTACGATTCCCCGAAGCAGCTTCAGGCGGCGCGGATCATCCCCGATGTTACGGACGAAGGACCGGTCAACCTTCACGATATCGACCGGCAAGGTGTCCAGGTAACTCAGACTTGAGAAGCCGGTTCCGAAGTCGTCGATCGAGATCGTGATCCCGAGATCGCGAAGCCGGTCCAGCACAGCTCGGGCCGCAGAGAGCTCCTCAATCAGGCTGCTTTCCGTCACCTCCAGATGCAGCCGTTTCGCATCGAGGCCCGTCTCGCCGAGAATTGCCTGGACTGTCGCAGCAAGATCGCCATGCCGGAGATCGTGCACGGAAAGATTGACCGAGACACCGATCGGCTCTGGCCAGCTCCGGCAATCCGCGCAGGCCTTTCGCAGGACCTGCTGCGTGATCTCGGTGACGATCCCCATTTCTTCGGCGATCTGGATGAAGATATTCGGCGCAATCGGCCCCTTTTCCGGGTGATGCCATCTGGCCAGAGCCTCGCAACACGCAAGGCCCCTTCCGTCCGGCGTAAACATAGGCTGGTAAACGACAGTGAGGCCATTGGCGTTGACCGCGGCCCTGAGATCCGCTTTCAGCCGCTGGCGCTCCAGATAACGCGCATCCATTTCCGTGGCGAACAGGGTGAATTGTCCGCGGCTGCGGGCCTTCGATTCGAAAAGCGCGATATCCAGCTTGACGGGCCACTCCTCCATCTTGATGTCGGCACTTTCGAGCATGACGGCACCGGCAGAGAAATTGACGTGGATCTGCGTGCCTTCAAGCGCATAGGCGCCCGTAGCCGCAGCATGGAGACCACGCATCTCCTCATCCAGATCATCACGCCCCTCGACGTTCGGGAAGAAGCAGATGAAGTGATCGCCGACCTGACGCCCGACCACGGCCTTGCCCGCAGCAAGCTCGGTCAGCCGTGCCGCGATCGCGACGAGCAGCTTGTCTCCAACCAGGTGGCCCTTCAAATCGTTGACATGCTTGAAGTCGGTCACATCAAGGATCATCATGCCGACGACAGGTCCGAACTCGCCCTGCCGTTCCAGACGTTCCCGCACGAGTTCGGTGAAGTAACTCCTCTGCGGCAGCCCCGTCAGGCTGTCGTAACGCGCCATGTGGAGGATCTTGCGGTCTGCGCGCACTCTCGCCGTGACGTCTTCGAAGATCAGTACCACCCCGCCTTCATCACGCCGCTTGGCCGAAAACTCCAGCACCAGGTCTTCGGAGAAATGCATCACTGCGCGGCTTGAAATTCCCTGCGTGAGCTGTGCAAGTTGCTTCTGCAGCAGACTTGGCATCGATCCATCGATGAAGGTGTGGCGAACGCCATAACGCAGAACCACATCGAGATCACATCCCGCCAGCCGCCGGCGATCACCAAGGTTCAGAAGTTCGCAAGCCTTGCGATTGATCACCTCGATCCTGTTGTGGGGATCGAGCATCAGCAGACCGTGGGTCATGTTGCTGAGCGCCGTGTCGAAGCGGTCAGCGATCTTGGCCATCTCCCGTGAAGCAATGACATTCTCATAGAGGAAGTCACGCACCCCGTTGGCCATCGCGCGCGTGGTAAGCCAGAACGGGATCAAGAGCAGCGACAGCAGAGATTTGAAGAGATCCTGCGACAAGAGGCTGCCGATCACCATGGGCGCGCAGCAAGCAAGCGTTTGCAAATCGACAGCCAGCCGCGAGCCGTAATTGCGACCAACAACGGACATCATCGATGCCATGGCCACAGAGATGCAGGCGAGTTCAGCAAATGTGTCCTGGAAGGCAAGGAGGGCATAGCCGCTGCCGATGCCGAGAACGGCCGCAGTCGACGCGGCGCCGATCACATAGTAGCGCTCCCAAGCAGCGATCTGCTCGCGCGTCAGCTTCGACTTATCCTCACGGTCAAACAGGAAGAAGGAATGCAGGCGAAAGGGAAAGATTACCGCAAAGCAGGCGCACAGAAGCAGGTAGAAGCTTGAGCCCGTCTGCACATAGACGGTCACGAATGTCAGGATGTGGACAACCATGCCGGTGAACAGCGTGAAGCGATTGTCGAAAAGGGAGCTCACGAACGACAGATAGACATCCGTGGGCACATTCTGGTCATGCCCCTTGTCGGCCCTCATAATGCGCCCTCCCGGCGAGGTGGCCTCGAAACCTCAGCTGTCAAAAGATGTCTCTTTCAATCCACATGCCCAGTACCGGGCAAAATCATGTTCTGAAACGTCACAGTAATACGCAAAACGAAGCTATTGCTAAAATGCACTGCTTCGAAGCAGGACGCAAACCTCTAAGTTAGAACCTGTTAAGGTTGGCATATCGAAATTGTTAAAAAGCCACCGAATACAAGCGCGGCGCGCAGAGACAATCTCCACACCCGCTTCTGCGGCAATCTCCCGACAGTTCAACTTTCGTTGCCCCCTGAGCGCCAAGAGCGCTGTCCAGTTGCGCGGGATTGGCCATTGCTCTAAGCACGGAAAGACAAGGGGAGAACAAACAAAATGACAATCCTGTTGGCTGTTTCCCGGCTGATCGACGCGATCAACGGGGCCATCGGACGCTGGGTTTCCTGGCTGCTCCTGGCCGCCGTCCTGATCAGCGCCGGCAATGCCGTCATCCGCAAAGTCTTCGATATCTCGTCCAACGCCTGGCTCGAACTGCAGTGGTATCTGTATGGCACAGTATTCATGCTTGCCGCAGCCTATGCCCTGCTCCGCAACGAACATATCCGCATCGACATCCTTTCGAGCGGCTGGACGAAGCGGACCAGAGACTGGATCGACCTGATCCTGCACATCATCTTCCTGGTGCCCTTCTCAGGCCTGATGGCCTATCTGGCCTGGCCCTGGTTCTGGCTGTCCTTCCGCACGGGCGAGGTATCCTCGAGCGCCGGTGGTCTGATCATCTGGCCTGCCAAAGCCGTCGTCCTCATTGGTTTCCTGCTGCTGACAGCCCAGGCCTTCTCCGAAATCATCAAGCGCGCTGCCGTGCTGATGGGCCGGATCGAGGACCCGCATGTTGCCCCTGCAGTGACCGAAGGCAAGGAGGCCTGAGATGATCGACCTTATTGCCCACAACCTCGCGCCGATCATGTTCACCAGCGTCATGCTGATGTTGCTGCTCGGCTATCCCGTTGCCTTCACGCTTGCTGCCGGTGGATTGATCTACTTCGTCGTTGGGGTGGAGCTTTCCCATATCTCGTCCGAGATCCGCCTGTTCTGGCCGCTGCTGCAGTCCCATCCGGAGCGCATATACGGGATCATGTATAACGACACCCTGCTGTCGATCCCGTTCTTCACCCTGATGGGCATCATTCTCGAACGGTCGCGCATGGCGGAAGACCTGCTCGATACGATCGGCCAGTTGTTCGGCCCCGTGCGCGGCGGTCTTGCCTATGCCGTCATCCTCGTCGGCGCCCTGCTCGGCGCGACAACCGGCGTCGTGGCGGCCTCCGTGATGGCCATGGGCTTGATCTCGCTGCCGATCATGCTGCGTTACAAGTATAACGGCCCGCTGGTCTCCGGCACCATCGCCGCCTCGGGCACACTGGCGCAGATTGTGCCGCCCTCGCTCGTCCTGATCGTCATGGCCGACCAGCTTGGCCGCTCAGTTGGCGACATGTATGTCGGCGCGCTCTATCCGGCGCTGATGATCATTGCAGCCTACTGCCTTTACATCTTCGCCATCACCATCATCAAGCCGGAATGGGCACCAGCCCTTCCCAAGGAAGCGCGCACCCTTGGTGACGGCGTGACCTCCCTGCTGGTGATGATCGCGATCGGCGCCGGCCTCTACTTCCTCGGCTATCATATCCTGTTCACTGGCATTGCCAGCGCCGAGTGGCAACTCGTGGCCGCCCTCGCCTTCGGCGTCCTCTCCGTCTACATCTTTGCCCTGATCAACCGCGGCATGAAGCTGAACGCGATCTCACGCCTGGCACAGGAAGTGATCATCGTGATGGTCCCGCCGCTGGCACTGATCTTCCTCGTGCTCGGCACCATCTTCCTCGGCATTGCAACGCCGACGGAAGGCGGCGCCATGGGAGCCACCGGCGCACTGATCATCGCGGCCGCCAAGGGCCGTCTGAACATGGCCATCTTGAAGAACGCACTGGACGCGACCACGCGTCTCTCTGCGTTCGTCATGATGATCCTCATCGGCGCCCGCGTTTTCGGCCTGACCTTCTATGGCATCAACGGAAACGTCTGGATCGAAGACCTGATGCTGGCACTGCCGGGTGGCGAATACGGCTTCCTGATCGTCGTCACGATCATAGTCTTCATCCTCGGCTGCTTCCTCGACTTCTTCGAGATCGCCTTCATCATGGTCCCGCTTCTGGTTCCGGTGGCTCAGAGCCATGGCATCGACCTTGTCTGGTTCGGCATCATCCTCGGCATCAACCTGCAGACTTCGTTCCTCACCCCGCCGTTCGGCTTCTCGCTCTTCTACCTGCGCTCCGTTGCACCGGAGGGGCAATGGAAGGACAAGGTAACGGGACAGATGCGGGCCGGCATCAAGACCGGAGACATCTACAAGGGGGTGCTACCCTTTATCGTCATCCAGTTCCTGGCGATCATCACGATCATCGCCTTCCCGGGCCTCGTGATGCACTATAAGGGAGACGCCGTGGCAAGGGATCCCAGCACGATCCAGATCACGATCCCGCAGCAACCCTCGGAAGGCGGTGGCATCACCATGCCGTCCTTCGGACTCCCGCCGCTTGGGAGCGAGGCACCGGCCGGCGACAGTGGTCAACAGCCATCTTTCGGCCTGCCGCCCCTCGATCTGGGACAGCCGCCGGCCATTCAACCGCCAGCAGGCGCGGCACCCGCCGCCCCTGCCCCGCCACCGGCGCCGTCGATGGACCTCAGTCAGCCACCGGTCATTCAGTAGCGGCAGCGGCAGCTGCAGCTCAAAGCGCCTCAATAGCTCTACAAAACCCCGGCCCTGCGCCGGGGTTTTGTTTGCGCGCAATGCAACAAAAAAGCCCCGGTCCAAGGACCGGGGCCAGTGCCTGCAAAAGGCTTGCAGATCAGAGCTTGTTGGCGCGCTGCTGCATCATCATGAAGGTGTCGAACGTGTAGTCCGGCAGCTGCATCCAGAGATAGGCGTCTTTCTTGAACGCCAACTGGCTGTCATAGATCTTCTTGAAGGCTGCGTTCGAGGCATTGATCTCTTCGTAGGTCGAGAGAGCAGCCTCATAGCAAGCCGTCAGAACTTCCTGGCTGAACGGACGCAGCACGGCGCCGGAGCCGACGAGTTCCTTGACCGCAACCGGGTTCTTGACGTCGTACTTCGCCAGCATGTTGGCATTCGAGAAGGCGCAAGCGTCATGCAGGATCGCCTGATAGTGAGCCGGCAGGCTGTTCCACTTATCGAGGTTGACCATGGTGTGGAGCGCAGCGCCACCTTCCCACCAGCCCGGATAGTAGTAGTACTGCGCGACCTTGAAGAAGCCGAGCTTCTGGTCGTCATAGGGACCGACCCACTCGGTGGCATCGATCGTGCCTTTTTCCAGCGCCGGATAGATGTCGCCACCGGCGATCTGCTGCGGCACGACGCCGAGCTTCTCGATGACCTTGCCGGCGAAGCCGCCGATACGCATCTTCAACCCCTTGAGGTCATCGACCGTATTGATCTCTTTGCGGAACCAGCCACCCATCTGGGCGCCGGTATTGCCGGTCGGGAGACCATAAAGGCCCTGCGTGGCGAAGAACTCGTTCAGCAGATCATTGCCACCGCCCTGATAGAACCAGGCGTTCTGCAGGCGGGCATTCAGACCGAACGGGACAGCCGTCGCCAGCGCGTAGGTCGGGTCCTTGCCCCAGTAATAGTAGTTGGCGGTGTGGGACATTTCGACGGTACCGGCTGCCACCGCGTCGTTTGCCTGCAGGCCGGGGACGATTTCACCGGCGGAGAAGACCTGAATCTCGAAGTTGCCGTTGGTGGCAGCCTTGACGCGTTCTGCCACGTCGTTCGCCGCACCGAAAATGGTGTCGAGCGCCTTGGGGAAGGACGAGGTCAGACGCCAGGTGACCTTAGGATTTTCCTGCGCAATGGCGGGTGCTGCCAGCACGGTGGACGCGGCTGCGCCCGCACCGGCGACGCCAGCCTTCTTAATGAATGAACGACGATCCATGAACTACCTCCCAATTGTTGCCCCACCGGCGGGCATCATCGGCCCCTCCCGGCAGCGATGCGCGAGCTAACCATTTTGTCCAAAGCGTTTCAAGCGCTTGGGTCCTATTCTTTTGGATGAGAGGTTTCACTTAAGCGTGCCGAGTCAAGCGGGTGCCAATGTTAGCGCGAACATGAAAAATACTTGACCCACACCTACAACCAGGCCGCTTTACGAGAGCCATCACGATGTAACTTCGGCGGGTGGAATGCCGAACCTCCTCACGGCAACATGAGCAACGCGAGGTCAGCGTCCGGCGCATCCGTCGCTTCATATGAAAAATGCCGCCCGCGAACGAGCGTCAGCACGGTCGCACCACCGGGATCGCTGATCGTGACGCTGCCGTCCTCGTTCTGCGTCCAGTTTCGCGCCCGCGTCAGGCCGGGCCAGACCCGTTCGCAGTCTGGCGGCGCAAAGAACTCCCGGCTGCGGCTGGTGAGTGCAGCACCCCGTTCAACAAGGCAGACTGTCCTGCGGGAAAAGTTGGAGACAGAGAAGATCGCCGGCGGCGAAACCGAACGCGCATGCAGCGACGCATCGATACCGGGCGACGAAACGCCCGAGGACGGGATGGTTCCGAGCACGATCGGATCCGCCTTGACGGGTTCCTTGGCTTGAGGCACGGCCCAGAGACTCAGGCCTGCAGCCGAGATCCCCGCACACAGCACGGCCGTCGCCACGATCATCATAGAGGCATTCATCGGAGCATCCTTCCGCTCGAAACCCCAAGTCGCAAGAGGATGCTCCCTGAAGCTTGCGGAAGGCTGACTGCCGAATCAGGACGGAGCGTGGGACGTCTCGGGCACCGGGGTCAATGGACGCCCCTGATCGAACCAGGATATCAGGTTGTCGACGACAAGATCGGCCATGGCGTCGCGCGTCGGCACCGAGGCGGAGGCGACATGCGGCAGCAAGGATACGTTTGGCAGGTCGATCAGCGCCTGGGGCACATGCGGCTCACTCGCAAACACATCCAGACCGGCGGCGGCAATTGTGCCGTTCTCTAGAGCTGCGATAAGGGCGGCTTCGTCCACGGTTGAACCGCGACCGACATTGATCAGCACGCCGTCCGATCCAAGAGCTGCCAGCACCTCCGCATTGATCGCGCCATTGGTCTGAGGGGTCGAGGGAACGATCGAAATCAGAATATCGACAGCTGCGGCAAGGCCGACGAGGCTGTCGTGGTAGCCATAGGGCACATCCCCACGCGGCCGTCGCGTGTGATAGGCGATCTCAACCTTGAACGGCGCAAGACGCGCTGCGATCTCCATGCCGATCCGCCCAAGGCCATGAATGCCCACCTTGCGGCCCTTGAGCGACAGCGGCGACAGCGGAAAGGTCCCTTCCCGCTCCCAGCGCCCCTCACGCAAGTAGCGTTCCGCAAAGTAGAACTGGCGCAGGGTGTTGAGGAGCAGGGCGATCGTCGTATCCGCCACCTCGTCGTTCAATACATCGGGGGTGTTGGTAACGACGATGCCGCGCGCGGCCGCAGCCTGCACATCGACCCCGTCGTAGCCGACACCAAAGCTGCCGATGGCTTCAAGCTTTGGCAGCCGCTCGATGAGCGAGGCCGGGAAACGACCCGACACCGCAGTTCCGCGCACGCGCGACAGTTGCTCCGGCGTCGCCTCTGCCGCGGATGCATCGGCGACCTCAAGCAAGTCGAACCTGTCAGCAAGGCGAGCACGCACCCGCGGATGAATGCGACCGGGTATCAACACAAGGGGACGATCGGACATGGCTGCCTCCTGGCAGAAAGTAGCGAAAGCGACCGATAATAGGACGGCCGGTCGAGATTCAGCGGCGGATCGGACCCGTCGACTGGCGAATGCGCATCTCGGGCTTGATCAGGTGTATGCCGTCAGGCTCATGGCTGCCGGCAAGCTTGTCGAGCAGAGCACGGGCGGCAAGCCTGCCAACCTCCGCCTGACCGTTCCACACCGTGGTCAGCGAAGGTGTTGCGATCGAAGCCTCTTCAAGGTCGTCATAGCCGGTGACGGATATGTCCTGCCCCGGGATGAGGCCCGCACGCGCAATGCCGTTCATCAACCCGATGGCGACGAGATCGTTCCAGCACACGGCTGCCGTCGGCTTCTGCGGCAAGGACAGGAAGTTGACGGCCGCCTCGAAGCCGCCCTGCTTGGTGCGCGGCCCCGGGATACGCAGCCCCGGATCAACTTCGATACCGGCCTTGCGCAAGGCGTTCACATAACCCTGGTAGCGATCGCGACCCGTGGAGGTCTGGTCCGTACCACCGATCATCGCGATCGAGCGGTGGCCAAGGCCGATCAGATGGTTGGTCGCCAGCGAGATGCCATAGGTATCGTCGCCGCGATAGATCGGCACGTCCAGCCCGTCCATCGAGCGGGCGATGAAGATGGCCGGCATACCGTTGTTTTCCGCCAGCAGCACATCCTCGGGCGGCGTGCCGATTGCCGGCGACATGATGACACCGTCACCACCAAGCTGCAGAAGCGTCTCAACGAACATACGCTGCTTGTCGACGCTGTCGTAGTGATTGGAGAGGATGAAGGTGTGACGGCTGCGGTCAAGCTCGGTCTCGATGGCCTTCAGGATTTCCCCATAGAACGGGTTCATGATGTCATGCACCACGACGCCGATGATTCCGGATCGCGATGTGCGCAGGCTGGCGGCGCGACGATTGTAGATATAGCCGAGGGCGCGCGCCTGTTCCTTGATCTTCTCCCGCGTATCGGCAGCCACGAGCGGGCTGTCACGAAGAGCGAGCGAAATGGTCGCGGTGGAAAGACCAAGCGATTCCGCGATGGTCGAAAGCTTTACCTTTTGCGCCACGTTTCCTCCCTCGCAGCAGAACGGCGGGCGTTTCCTCGCCCTTAAAACTTTTAATTAAACAATTTAAGAGAGCGTTTCAATCGTCTTCCTCGGGCTCGGTCGAAGGTCGCATAACCGGATGACCGGAGAGATTGCCCTCAAGGACGGATAGCAACTTGACCAGCGTCTTCAGCTCCTTCGGGGACAAGCCCTGGATCGCCTGCGTCTCGCACGCCGCCATTGCGTCTGCGATCCGGGCAACGCTGCCCCGTCCCTCATCCGTCAGGTAAACCTTGATGAGCCGGCCGTCGCGATCATCAGTGCGACGCTGGACAAACCCCTGCGCCTCCATCCGTCCGATCGTGCGGGTCATCGTCGGGGCCTTGACGCCGAGTTGATGGGCGAGAGCGCCCGGCGTCTGACCGTCCTCTTGCGCCAGCAACTGCACAACCCCATCCTGACCGGGATACAGGCCGCTCTCCGCCAAACCGTGGGAAAGCCGGGTACGCATGGCCCGCGCCACCTGGGTGACCCCAGAACACAGCACGCCGGAGCCTGGCGGCTCCTTCTTCTTGGCCTTCTTCTTTTCGCTGCGGTCCTTGTCGGCCTTGTCCTTTTTCGCCATGACTCTCCCCGGTCGACACGCGGTAGCGGCCACTGAATGGCGGCTGCTGCGGTTGCCATGCATAACGAAGATCAGGAGGTTAGACCAGATGGCCAGACCAGCCCCCTGGTTCAAGGACAATCATCCGACCTTGACGAATGCCGACCGGAGCGCCTGGATTGCCGTGCTGCCGCTCGGCGCCCATGAGCAGCATGGCCCTCACCTGCCCTTCGAGACCGACACGATCATCGCCGCTGGCATCGCCGAGCGCGTGGTCGCAGACCTGCCAAAAAACCTGCCGGTGACAGTGCTTCCGGTGGAGCCAGTCGGCTATTCCATCGAACACATGGACGTCGAAGGCACGCGGACGCTCACCTACGACGAGGCCATCGCCCGCTGGCTCGGGATCGCCGAGGATCTCCACCGCCAGGGCATCCGCAAGCTGGTCCTGCTCAACGCCCATGGCGGCAACTCCCCGCTGCTCACCATCGTCGCGACCGAGGCACGCGTTCGTTTCGACATGCTGGTCGTCGCCACAAGCTGGACCCGCTTCGGCCAGCCCCCCGGCTGGATCAAGCCGGAGGAGAAGGCCCTCGACATTCATGGCGGCGACATCGAGACATCGGTGATGCTGGCGCTCGCACCCGAGCGGGTCGACATGAGCAAAGCCGCCAACTTCCCCTCCCGCCAATCCGAATTCGCCACCCAGTACAAACACCTGCGCGCCTATGGCCCCCACGCTTTCGGCTGGAAGATGTCCGACCTGAACCAAAACGGCGTCGCCGGCAACGCGGCGGCAGCGACGGCAGACAGGGGCGAGCAACTGATCTCCCACGCAGTGGCGGGGATACTGGAATTGCTGGACGATGTGCACCGGTTCGATGCCTCGGAGCTTGCTGCCCCCTCGACACACGAAAGCCTTTGAACTGACGAAGAGGAACCCCTATATGGGGGTAATATCATTACAGCCGCATCGCCCGGCGCCCCCTGACATCAGAGGCTTTCATGACCGAAGCATCCGCGAAACCGACACCTGTAACCGTGCTCACCGGCTATCTCGGCGCCGGCAAGACCACGCTGCTCAACCGTATCCTGTCTGAAAACCACGGCAAGAAATACGCGGTCATCGTCAACGAGTTCGGTGAGATCGGCATCGATAACGACCTGATCGTCGAGTCGGACGAAGAAATCTACGAAATGAACAATGGCTGCGTCTGCTGCACGGTGCGCGGCGACCTGATCCGCGTCGTGGAAGGCCTGATGCGCCGTCCCGGCCGCTTCGACGGCATCATCGTCGAGACCACGGGCCTTGCAGACCCGGTCCCCGTTGCCCAGACCTTCTTCATGGATGACGACGTCCGCAGCAAGACCGAGCTGGATGCCGTGGTCACCCTCGTTGACGCCAAGCATCTGCCGCTGCGGCTGAAGGACAGCCGTGAAGCCGAAGACCAGATCGCCTTCGCCGATGTGGTCGTCGTCAACAAGGCCGACCTCGTCAGCCATGACGAACTACACCAGATCGAGCACATCGTCCGCGCCATCAACCCCTCGGCCCGCATCTACTCGACCACCCGTTCCGGCGTCGATCTCGCCAAGGTTCTGAACCAGGGCGCATTCAATCTCGAACGCGCGCTGGAAAACGATCCGCACTTCCTGGATCACGATGATCCGGATCACGTCTGCGGCCCCGATTGCGATCACGACCATCATCACCACGGCCATGAGCACCACCACCACGATCAGGGGCATGACCACCATCATCATGATCATGGCCATCATCACCACCATGACCACGCGCCATCGGCCATCCATGATGTGACTGTCACCTCGGTCTCACTGCGCGGCGGCGAGATGAACCCGGACCGGTTCTTCCCATGGATCCAGAAGGTCACCCAGACGCAAGGCCCGAACATCCTGCGTCTCAAGGGCATCATCGCCTTCAAGGGTGACGAGGAACGCTACGTTGTGCAGGGCGTTCATATGATTGTCGAAGGCGATCATCAGCGCCCGTGGAAGGACGGCGAGAAGCGCGAAAGCCGCCTCGTCTTCATCGGCCGCGAGCTTGACCGCGAAAAGTTGGAAGCGAGCTTCAAGGCCTGCGAAGCCACTGCCTGATCGGGGGCCCGACGCCCCCTCTCCGCCTCCACTCTGCCCGAAAGAAAGCCTGAACGTATGCCCACAGTCGCGCCGCTCGATATCGAAGGTCACGTTGTCTCGACCCATTTTCTCGGTGACATCCCGGTCTTCGCCGCAGCGAGTGGCGCGATCCACCGGCTGGATGGCGGCGAGAAGGTAACGGAGGCCAATGCGGGCCTGCTCACCTGCGTCAAGGATTCTGCGAGCCAGACGCTGCTGACCGGCGGCGAGGACGGCCGCGTCTTGCGTGTTGCGCATGACGGCACGGCAACCGAGCTCGCCCATGTGCCACGCAAATGGATCTCCGTCGTTGCTCCGGGCCCGCAGGGTGCTGTCGCCTATGCAGTCGGCAAGTCCAGTTTCGTCCGCCTTGCCGATGGCACGACGAAGGAGTTCACCGAAGAGCGCACGGTCGAGGCCATCGATTTCGCGCCGAAGGGCCTGCGGATTGCTGTTGCCCGCTACAATGGCGTCACCCTCCACTGGGTCGGCACCGCGGGCGCTCCGGTCGATCTCGACTGGAAAGGCGCCCATACCGGTGTCACTTTCTCGCCCGATGGTCGTTTCGTCGTCACCATGATGCAGGAAAGCGCGCTGCACGGCTGGAAACTCGACGGCAAGGCCGCCGACACACGCCACATGCGCATGACGGGCTATCCCGCGAAAGTAAAGTCGCTGTCGTGGTCGCCCAAGGGCAAGTGGCTTGCCTCGTCGGGTGCCCCGGCCGCGATCGTTTGGCCGTTTGCCGGCAAGGACGGCCCCATGGGCAAGGCACCTCTTGAGCTCGGCACGCGCTCCAACATTCTGGTCACCCAGGTTGCCTTTCATCCGATGGAAGAGGTCCTTGCCATCGGCTTCGTCGACGGCATGATCCTGGCGGTCCGCATTGCCGACGGCAAGGAGGCACTGCTGCGCCGTCCCGGCAAGGGTGCAATCAGCTCCCTCGCATGGAGCAGCACCGGCAAACTGCTGGCCTTCGGATCCGAAGCGGGCGACTGTGGCGTTGTCGACATCACCGCCTGATTGCCGAGACCCCAGCCCCAAAGCGTTTTAGTTGCGCGCGAGGGCGTGAAGCTTCGCGCCAAAGTGTAAATTCTGCAAAAATTCACACTACCGCATTCACCAAATGCTCATCTTAACCATGCGGTAGTAATTCCCTCCCTAATTTGAGGGAGGACGAGCGAGAGACAGTACAGCCGCGTCTCGTCGTGACTGAGAAGCATTCTACATTAGCCCGTTACAATCTTCTTTAACCATGGCAGCCTGGCCGATGGCGCAGTCGCGTGCGCCGGGTCAGTGCGCGCGTTCCAGACGGACAACACATGAACCTGAACCTCAAGATCGTGGTGACAGCGGCAGGTCTCGCGCTTGCCGCCGGCATCGTCGCGGTAGCGGGCGTCGGCGCCCAGACAATGCAAACGCTGAAGGTCAACGGCCCCATCTACAAGCAGATTGTGGACGGCAAAGACCTGATCGCCGATATCCTTCCGCCACCTCTTTATCTGATCGAATCCTATGCGCTGGCCAATGAAGCTTTCATTCATCCAGACACGGCGGCCGTGAACTTGCCGCGCTTGGATCTCCTCAACAAACTCTATGATGAGCGCCGTGAGTATTGGAAGAGTTCGACCCTGCCTGCCAACCTGAGCGCCAAGCTCTATGACGAGGTCATCACCAAGGGCGACCGCTACTGGATCACGTTGCAGAACGAGGTGAAGCCTGCTCTCATTGCCGGCGATGCCAGCGCTATCACCCCACTCCTCGCCAAGCTGAAGCTCGAGTTTCACGATCATGAAACCTCGGTCAACGAACTCGTCACCATGGCAAGCGACTATCTCGTCGATCGTGAAGCCTTTGCAGCGAGCGAATCCTCCAGCCGCGAAGCACTGGTCCTTGCACTAGGCCTGCTGCTCATCACAACAGCCCTGGGAAGCGTCTACTTCATTCACCGCCGGGCGCTGAAACCACTCGGCGAGATCACCGGCTTCATGACCCACATGGCCTCAGGTGACTTCACTTCCACGGTTCCCTATTCCAATAGACGCGACGAGATCGGCCACATCGCCGCAGCCGTCGAGGTGTTCCGGCAGTCCGGACTGGAAAACCAGCGTCTTCAGGATGAGACAGAAGCGGCCCGTGCCGAAGCCGACCACGAGCGCGCTCTGCGCGACCAAGATCGCGTCATCGAAGCCGAAGCCCTTCGCTTTGTCATTGAAGCTTTGGGCGCCGGCCTGCACCGCCTCGCCGAATGCAACATCCGCATGACACTGGACGATGCTTTCGACGCGCGCTTCGAACCCCTGCGTCAGGACTTCAACCAGTCCATCGCAACCTTCCAGGCGACCTTGGAGAAGGTCATGGAGGAAACGCGCCGCTTGCTGGAAAACAGCCAGGAGATGCGTGAAGCCTCCGGCAATCTCGCCAGCCGCACCGAGCAGCAGGCCGCAGCCCTTGAAGAGACCTCGGCAGCCCTGGAGCAGGTGACTGCAACGGTAAGGGCCTCCGCGCAACGCACCAGTGACACGCGCGAGCTTGTCCGGGAGGCCAAGAACTGTGCCGTTGCCTCTGGAAGCGTCGTACGATCGGCGGTTTCTGCCATGGAGCGAATTGAAACCGCTTCTTCCGAGATCGGCCAGATCATCGGTGTGATCGACGAGATCGCCTTTCAGACGAACCTGCTCGCGCTCAACGCCGGTGTTGAGGCTGCGCGGGCCGGAGACGCCGGCAAGGGCTTCGCGGTCGTTGCCCAGGAGGTCCGGGAACTTGCTCAGCGTTCGGCAAACGCCGCCCGCGACATCAAGGGCCTCATCCAGAAGTCCAGCGTCGAGGTCTCATCCGGGGTTCAGCTCGTCGGCGAGACCGGAACTGCACTCGACCAGATCGGCGATTTCGTCAGCCGGATCGACAGCAATGTTGATGCTATCGCGACGGCCGCCCGCGAACAGGCCATCGGCTTGCAGGAAATCAGCGCCGCCATCAACAGCATCGACCAGATGACCCAGCAGAACGCCGCCATGGTCGAGGAGACGACCGCGATCAGTCATACCCTGGCTGAGGGCGCGGTGCACCTCACCTCGCTGGTCAACCGTTTCCAGCTGAACCGACGCGCCGAAATCCGGGGTGGAGCGAACAGCCGGATCGGCAATCGCGCGGCCTGATCATCCCCGCAAAATGCAAAAAAGCCCGGCTTCCGCGAGGAAGCCGGGCTCTTGTATTTCAGACCGATCGGATCAGAACTTGACCGCCAGACCGACGTTGACCGTATGCTGGTTGAAGTCGATGTCCGTGCCGCCAACATCACCGCTGCCGAAGTCGTTGTAGCGGTACTCGATGCGGGTGAACATGCGGTCGGTCACGGCGTAATCCACGCCACCACCGATGGTCCAGCCATGCAGCGTGTCGTCGCCCAGCGGACCTTCGATATTGGTGCCGGTGTAACCGCCGGCCGCGAACAGAAGAGCGCGGTCCATGGCGTAACCCACGCGAGCGCGGGCTGACCAGTTCATGCCGGTGTCGTAGTCCTCGCCTGCGACAGTTTCTTCGTTCCAGTCGTAGTTCAGGTCACCTTCGAGACCGACGACCAGCTGGTTGCCGAGATCCCAGTTGTAACCGACGAAACCGCCAAGGCGCGCGCCGTCGAAGCTTTCGGAGCCGGTAACGCCAACATCGGCATCACCCCAGCCGTAGCCGGTCAAGATACCCGCATAGCCACCTGCCCAAGAAAACTGCGGCACGGTTTCGACGGCCATCGGCGGTTCAGCCGGTGCTTCATAAATAGCGTCGGCAGCGAAAGCCGAAGTCGAAATAGCCAGAGCGGCTGCAGATCCGAGAAGGATGCTCTTCATCATGTTTTTAACTCCTGTGTTACAAGGCCACTTATAACGCCATCTCTGGTTAAAGTATGTGATGATTATACAACATAACCATCTAAACCCAACCGGCGCTTTTGTTCCCGCCCGTGCGAAATTTTTCCGCGCCGGACCCCGCAGCAAGAAGCTTCGAACAGCTAAATGGTTCCTTCGTGTGGCGGAAAAAAGGAGATATCGATCAGCAACGCGTGAGAGCTGCGTGAGATCTGCAACACCAGGATGTTGATACACTGTGCACCTGGTCGCCCGGGTATCGGCTAACCGGTTGGTTTGCTGAGATGATCAAACCGCTTGTCGCCCATAGGTGCCCAAAACAGAAAAGGCGGCCGCCAACGGCAACCGCCCAAGAAGAAATTGCAAAGTTGGGTGTTCAGAACCGGTAGGTGATACCGGCGCCGATCAACCACGGATCAAGCTTTGCCTTCCCCGACACCGGCGATCCAGTGACGGTGGCATCGAAATCGGCCTTCAGGAACAGCTTCTTGACATCGAAGTTCACGCCCCAATGGTCGTTGATCATGTAGTCGGCACCGACCTGCAGGGCCGTTCCGAAGGTGTTCTTCACATCAAGGCTGCTCGCTGCATCGCCTTTCTGACTGTAGAACATGGTGTAGTTTACACCGGCACCGACATAAGGCTTGAAGGCGCCGAAATCGGTGAAGTGATACTGGAGCGTCAGCGTCGGCGGCAGCACCCAGGTTTTGCCCACCTTACCGAGGCCTGCGAGAGCTCCTTCGCCGTAGATGTTGGCATAGGTGGTGCCGAGGATCAGTTCTGCGGCGATGTTGTCGGTCATGTAGTAGGTGATGTCGAGTTCGGGAATCACGCTGTCGCTGTAGGACAGGTCGGAGCCTGCGACGCCGTTCACGGAGCCCGAGTCATTGGTGATGACGCCCAGGCCGCGCACGCGGACCTGCCAGGGGCTCGACGCGGACACTGCGGCGGTCGCCGCTTCCGGAACCGGCTCCATCAGCGGCGCGATGTCCGCCGCGAGTCCTGCCGGCGCGAGCAGCATCAGCGTTGCGGTAGCGGCTATGGCATGGGTGGAGGCAGTCCGGACAGTGGTCATCATTCTCTCCTGAAATTGATCTTGGCTTCGAGCCGTCTGCAGCTAGCAGCCGGGGAGAGACCAACTGTTTGAGCCAGATCAATACGTTAGAGCTTGATTATGAAAAACAACAATCATAGCCAGCACTGTGACCATGGCGCCACAGCCAGGCTTGACGATTGAGAAAACGGTGCCCGGAAGCCGCCTGGTTGCAGAAAACGAAAGGGCCCGGCGCGAGCGAATCGCGACCGGGCCCTTCAGCGAGCATCTGGGAACCTTGATCAGGCTGCGCGGCGCGAGACCGTTGGCTGTGACAGCTTGCGTCCGGACGCGACCACCATGCCGGCAGCTCCCTCGAGCCAGCCATGCACGAGTTCCAGCGCCAGGAAGCGGTCACGCGCAAACGGACCCGGCATCACCAGATGCTGCGTCTTTTCGGCGAAGAAGCCGAAACGCTCGTAGTATGGAGCGTCGCCGACGAGGAGCACGGCGCCGTGGCCCCGCTTCTTTGCCTCCAGCAGCGCAGCCCGCATGAGCGCGCCACCGATTCCCTTGCCTTCATGCGCCGAGTCCACAGCGAGCGGACCAAGAAGCAGGGCATCGATCGCCTGACCTTCGCGGCTCACCCCGGCCTCGACGTTCCACAGCCGGACGGTGCCGATGACGTGGCCGGCACCGTCGCGGGCGACGAGTGCAAGGCCTTCGGCCGGAATGCGTCCACGGCGGATCTTCTCCGACGACTTCTTGCGGCGGTCAGCCCCCATGGCCCGGTCGAGCAGCGCTTCGCGCGCCACGACATCAGCCGGCGTTTCGGTATCGATGACAAAAGCAGGCGCCGGCGCAAAAAGCGCGCGCATGCTGGTCAGAACAGCGGCCATTCTGGCCTCCCATCCCAAGCGGTGACGATGATTGTGAAGGTCCGCGCCGGTTGTCCGGCGCGGGAGACGTCAGATGACGTAGGACTTCAGCGGATCGAAGCCATTAAACGCCACCGCCGAATAGGTGGTGGTGTAGGCGCCGGTTCCCTCGATCAGAACCTCGTCGCCGATCGAAAGCGAGATCGGCAGCGGATACATGTTCTTCTCGTACATCACGTCGGCCGAATCGCAGGTCGGACCAGCCAGAACGCAAGGTGCCATCTCGTCGGCGTCACGGACGGTGCGGATCGGGTAACGAATCGCTTCGTCCATGGTTTCGGCGAGACCGCCGAACTTGCCGATATCGAGGAACACCCAGCGGTGCTCGTCGTTGTCCGACTTCTTCGAGATCAGCACGACTTCCGCCTTGATCACGCCGGCATTGCCGACCATGCCGCGGCCCGGCTCGATGATGGTCTGCGGGATGTTGTTGCCGAAGTGCTTCTTCAACGACGCCTTGATCGCCAGACCATAAGCTTCAGCCGACGGGATGTCGCGCAGATACTTGGTCGGGAAACCACCACCCATGTTGACCATCTTCAGAACGATGCCCTGCTTGGCCAGCGAGTTGAACACACGCTTGGCATCGGCAAGAGCGCCGTCCCAGGCATCGACCTTGGTCATCTGCGAACCGACATGGAACGAGACGCCGAAGGATTCGAGACCGAGCTGGTGTGCGTAGACGAGAACGTCGACGGCCATCTGCGGCACGCAGCCGAACTTGCGGGAAAGCGGCCATTCGGCGCCTTCACCGTCCGTCAGGACGCGGCAGAACACGCGAGCGCCGGGAGCGGCACGCGCGATCTTCTCGACTTCCTCATGGCTGTCGACAGCATAGAGATTGACACCGAGTGCGTGGGCACGGGCGATGTCGCGCTCCTTCTTGATGGTGTTGCCGAACGAGATGCGCGAGGCATCAGCACCGGCGTCGAGCGCCATCTGGATTTCGGCAACGGAGGCGCAGTCGAAGTTCGAGCCGAGCGACGCCAGGAGCTGGAGGATCTCCGGCGCCGGGTTCGCCTTGACTGCGTAGTAGATGGCGCTGTCCGGCAGGGCGTGACGGAAGGCACCGAAGTTTTCGCGCACCACGTCCAGGTCGACCACGAGGCAGGGACCTTCGGGACGTCGGGTGTTGATGAAGTCGAGGATGCGTGCAGTGGTCATCGATGTAACCTTCCATATTCCAGCGATACCCGAAGCGGCCAAGCTTCGGATGGACAAAGGACGGCGAGACATCGCTCGAAACCAGTCGGTGGAGACACCGGTACCGTACGAACGCTCGACGCGCGAAACGATGGATAAACGCGCTCTTGCCTGAGCACATAAATCCGCTTTGTCTGCCATGGATTGGAGGGAGACCCTACCGCACTTCCGGCAATGATGGTGTGCCTCTTCAGTACCCCGGCTGATGGAAAGCCGGCAGAGAACCAGAAAGGCCCGCACCGTCGTTGCTTCAAGATGTCCTCGCATTTCCCGGTTGGCCGGAATAGCGACTGGAGGGGTTAGTTCCAGGTACCTTACCGATGACCTCACCTTAGGGATAAATCCCCATTCGAGGGTCGGCGGACACCCACAGGCACGTGCGACTTTGGGCAAGCACGGAGATAAGAAAAGTGTCCGTCATAATCAAGAGGAAATTTCGCCGCTGGTTAATTTTACCGGGGTCCGTGCTATTCATTGAACAATTAACTGCGTGCGTTCACAATCAACGGACAAAGCAGGGGGCAAGAGATGGATACGCTGACCAGGATCAGGGCCTTTATCGATGTGGTGGAAGCCGAGGGCTTTTCCGCAGCCGCCCGCAAGACCGGCCGCTCCAAAGCGCTATTGTCGAAATATGTCAGGGAGTTGGAGGACGAACTGGGGGCACTGCTGCTCAATCGCACAACTCGGCAGTTCTCTCTGACGGAAGCCGGACACACCTATTTCCGCACCGCCGCCGACATTCTGAAGGAGATCGACAACCTCGCCGACCTGGTCCGCGAGAACAATGCCGATCTCAAGGGCAAGCTGAAAGTCACCGTGCCGCGAACCTTCATCGACGCGGATATCGGCCAGTCGCTCATCGATTTCGCCAAGGAGAACCCGCAGCTCTCACTCGAAATCGTTGCCGAAGACCGATTCGTCGATCTGATCGAAGAGGGTTTCGACCTTGGCATCCGAATCACCAAGCTCGACGATTCGGGCATGATCGCCCGCAAGCTCTCGGACTTTCGGGTCTATGCCTGCGCCACGCCCGCCTTCATCGCCGAGAACGGACCGCTGACGCATCCGAGCGAACTCTCGCGCATCCCGTTCCTCATCGACACCAATTCCCGCTCACATAACAGTCTCCGCTTCCTGGGGTCTGACGGTGACATGCTCTCCGTCAGCGTGTCCGGTCCGATCGAGGTGAACAGCCCGCAGGCAACGCTCAGGGCCGCGCGCGCCAGCATGGGCATCGCGATGATCCCGGATTTCATCGCCCGTCCCTATCTCGCCTCAGGCGAACTCGTCTCCCTCTTCGACGATTTCATTGCGAAGGATCGCGGCATCTACGCAGTCTACCCGCATCGACGCTATCTGCCAGCCAAGGTCCGCGCCTTCGTCGACTACCTTCACGCATGGTTCAAGCGCTACTCCTGAGAGCCGGAGCAGCCACAGGGTCCCACTTTTGTCCCATTCCTCGGACAGGAGAGACCCATAGCTGGATTTGGGAAGGGTGTTCAAAGCATGCGGAAAAGCCTCGGATACTGGGCGGCTGGAGCGGTCATGGCGTTTGCGTCGCCAGCCTTCTCGCATCCGCACATCTTTGCCGAAGCGCGCGTCGAGATCATCGCTGCCAATGACGGGACACTGCAGGAACTGCGTAATGTCTGGCGCTTCGACGACATCTTCTCCTCCAGTGTCCTGATGGACTTCGACAAGAACAGCGACCTGAAGCTCGACCACAGCGAATTGAACGAGATCGCCAAGACGATCCGCGAGTCCCTCGGAGACTATAGCTATTTCACCTTCATCACCAAGGACGGCGCATCCAGCGAGGTGGCGAAGCCTGAAGTCTTCAATGTTGATTTCAAGGACAACCAGCTTCTGGTCTTCTTTGTTGCCAAGCCAAAGGCACCGATGAAGATCGGCGGTCGGATGACTTTCGGTGTCTATGACCCCACGCTCTACACCGCGATCGATTTTGCCAAGGACGAGGACATGATGGTCGAGGGCGAGGCCTTCAGCGCCTGCACGCAGAAGGTCGTCCGCCCCGATCCGGATGAGGTGATTGCGCAGAACCAGGCCAACCTGACGGAGGCCTTCTTCAACGATCCGGCCGGCACAGACATGGGTAAGCTCTTTGCAACGCGGCTGGAGGTGACATGCTGAGGATCTCCAGGCACGCCCCGCTTGTGCGCGTGACGACCATGCGCGTCGCCATCGCCGCCATGACCTGCTTTCTTCTCGCAGGCTTCGCCCACGCCGCCTCCCCTTTGGGTATCGGCACTGCAGAGCCGAGCTACCAGCCGACCGGGGGCCCCCTCGCCCAGTTGCTCGTCTGGATCAACACCCATCAACAGGCGTTCTACCGGTCCTTGACCACCGCCCTGAAAGCCATGCGAGAGGATCCTTGGGCGCTGACAGGCCTTATTGGCCTCTCCTTCGCTTACGGCATCTTTCATGCCGCTGGGCCCGGCCACGGCAAGGCGGTCATCTCGTCCTATCTGCTTGCCAACGAGATCGAGCTGCGCCGCGGCATCCTCGTGTCCTTCGTTTCCGCCTTTTTGCAGGCGCTCGTCGCGATTGCCGTGGTTGGCATCACCTACATGCTCCTGCGCGGCACATCGATCAGCATGACGAACGCAACACAGACGCTGGAGATCGCGAGCTACGCGATGATCGTTGCCTTTGGCGTCTGGCTTCTGGTCCGCAAACTCAAGGCCTCTTTCGCCCACGCTGCGCCAAGTCGCTCTGCAGGCGGCTTTTTCGCTGCCTCGGACATGCCGGCGGGCGGCAGTGTGACTGCCTCCCTCTTTTCTGATCCGGCAGAAGCAAGTGTCGATAGGGGGAGCACCGGGTCTGGCTCCCGCTTCCGCGCCATGGCTGTCGCCCACGACCATGACGCGTTGGCACCGGGTTCCGTTTGCCATGAATGCGGAATCGCTCACCTGCCGGATCCCAGCCTTGTCGGTGGCAGCACGTTCAGTCTGCGGGATGCCTGGTCGGCGGTGATTGCGGTTGGCATGCGCCCCTGTTCCGGCGCGCTGCTGGTTATGACCTTTTCGCTTCTGAATGGCCTGCTGCTTGGCGGCATTCTGTCCGTGCTCGCCATGGCGCTTGGCACCGCGATCACCGTGTCTGTGCTGGCAAGCCTTGCCGTCGGCGCCAAGAGCGTCGCGCTCAAGCTCTCAGGCCCCGGCTCGCGGCGGGCTGGCATCGTCGCAAGCTCCATCGAAGTGGGGGCAGCTCTGCTGGTGATCCTGCTGGGGGCGCTCCTTCTGGCCGCAAGCTTGACCGCCTGAGAAGGATCAGCCCTCGTCGGCTTCGTGGCTGCGCTGGTAACGCGAGCGGAGCCAGAGGATCAGGAAAATCGCCATCAGCGCCACGCCGCCCACGAGCGCGCCAAGCTCCGGTGAATAGCGACCAAGCCAGAGGACGACCGTCGGCACCACCAGCATCAATCCGAAGATCACCGCAACGACGACGGCAGCCTGCCTGGTCTGGGAACGTGAGGACGCGACGCCCCCCTCTTTACGCGCAACCTTCTTCGGCTCCGGCAGGAAACGGAAAGCATAGACGACGAGGCCGATCGCCACGCAGATGCCCACCGACCACGCCACAGTGGCGCTCATGTAGCTGGCATAAGCAAGCGCCGCCACGACAACAGCCGTGCCGACATTGAGGATGATGCTGAAGATGTTCGGCTTCACGGTGTCTTTTCCTATCACGTCGAGGAGGCGGCAAGCTCTGCCCGCAGATCCTCCAGCCGGCGCCGCTGACGCCCTGCTTCATCGAAATTTTGCGGGTCGAGCCAAGCCTCGAAGGCGGCCCGGATGAGCGGCCATTCGCCGTCGATCATCGAAAACCATGCCGTGTCGCGGTTCTTGCCCTTCGACAGCATGTGCTGACGGAAGACGCCCTCGAAGGTGAAGCCGTAGCGCTTCGCCGTCACCTTGCTCGGCTCGTTGCCGTTGTGGCACTTCCACTCGTAGCGGCGATAGCCTAGGTCGTCGAAGACATGCCGCGCGAGCAGGTAATGCGCCTCGGTCGCAAGCGGCGAACGGCTCATGGCGGGACCATGAGCGACACCGCCCACCTCAACCACACCATTGGCCGGATCTGGGCGCATGTAATTGGCCATGCCGACGACGTTACCCGTAGCCTTGTCTCTGAAGACTTCGGTGACCCAGCCGCCCTTCTGGACGGCCGTGAGCCAGGCATCGAAATCCTCGATGCCCCTGAAATCCGGCTGGGTGAAATAAGTGAGCAACGGATTGATCGCCATGCCGCCAAGGCCATACCAGAGTGCCTCCAGATGGGCCGCCCGATCATAAGGTTCAACAACGACGAAGCGCCCCTCCAGCCGAACCGGCTGGGGAGCAGGACATCCCTTGAAGGTGGACAGGTCTCGCATTGGCAGGCCTCTGGATGGACATTCACCCGAGGCTTAGGCCACCGGCCGGCCAAAGGCAACCGCCTCGACCGGTGCCGGCCGGGACCGGTTGCCGCAGAGGCGATGCGATCAGAGGCTGACCTTGGCAGAGGCGACAGTCGCCTCGATGTGGTCGACCAGCGCATCCGGCAGACCGAGACGGCCGGCCAGCATGTCGAGATAGCCACGCTCGGTGCGGGTGTCGGGTTCGATGGTCAGACGCGAGGCAGTGTAGATCTCGACCTTCTGCTCCTCGGTCTTTGCCGAAGCAACCAGCGCGTCGAGATCGATCGGCTTGGCAAGTTCCGCCTCAATGAAGGCTTCCGCTTCGGCCCCAAGCCCCGACAGATGCACCTTGTCCATGATGCGCGAGCGCTCGCCCGCATCGATATGGCCATCAGCCTTCGCGGCGGCGATCATCGCGCGCACCAGCGACAGGGCAAAATCATTGGAGACAGCCTGCGGCTCGGTGCTGAAAGGAGAATCCTTCGGCGGCGGCAGGAGTTCCGGGAGTGCCTGGGTCGGCTCAGGTTTTTCGCCGGCCTGGTAATTCTTGTAGGCCTGATAGCCGAGACCGGCGATGACGGCCAGCCCGCCAAGCTTCAAGGCGTTTCCGCCGAGCGACCGTCCGGTCTTCGTCCCAAGCAATACGGCAGCCAGAGCACCGCTCTTCCATGGATTGGCCTTCGCCATTCCCAAGAGATCATTGCCGGTTTTGCCGATCGAACCGGATCCTCCCGGCATCTGCGATCCCAGAAATTGATCCAGCAGCTTCTTGGCGTCAAACATCGTGGTCTCCTTGTGATAACGGTCGCTCCCTAGATAGGAAGCGACCGCCACATTACAAAGAGCCCGACGGTCAGGCTTACGCGAATGTTAGCCCTTCAGCGCCGATGCTTCGCTGGCAAGCTTGGTAATGCCCGCCCAGTCACCGGCAGAGACCAGTTCCTTCGGCGCGACCCAGGAACCGCCGACGCAGACGACGTTCGGCAGCGACAGGTAATCCATCGCGTTCTTCAGCGAGATACCGCCGGTCGGGCAGAACAGCGTGCCGGCAAGCGGCGAGGACAGCGCCTTGAGATAGGCGGCACCGCCGGCCTGCTCAGCGGGGAAGAACTTCAGGACCTCGTAGCCTTCTTCACGCAGCGCCATGACCTCTGAGGCCGTCGCAGCACCCGGCAGAAGCGGGATGTCGGACTGGCGCGCGACATCGAGCAGTTCCTGCGTCGTGCCGGGGCTGACGATGAACTGCGAGCCGGCATCGACGGCTGCGGCATAATGAGCAGCGTTCAGAATGGTGCCTGCGCCGACGACAGCACCCTCGACTTCCTGCGCGACGAGACGCACGGCTTCGAGCGCAGCCTCTGTGCGAAGCGTAATCTCGATGGCCTTCAGCCCACCTGCGACAAGAGCGCGCGCAAGCGGCACAGCCGTCGCGGCGTCCTCGACAATCAGAACCGGCACAACCGGCTGAAGCTTCAGGGTGGAGAGGAGCTTATCGGTTTTGTCGCCCATGGCAGGACCCTCTTTTTAAAACGATTAGATCGGCACTTCACTATCGCGCTGAGGCGGCGATGTCGAGACTGACAGGTAGCACGGAATCTTTCGGGTTTCCTAACACCCTAGCCTCCGCTATGGTTCTGCGGCGTAATATTTCGGAGCACGAGCGTATGGCGAAGGAAATCGAGCGCAAGTTTCTTGTCCGGACAGATGGCTGGAAAAGCGCAGTCACTTCAAGAACACGCATCCGGCAAGCCTATATCGCAGCGGAACCCGACAGGTCTGTCCGCATCCGCACCCGCAATGACGAGACGGCCCAGCTGACGCTGAAATTCGGCAAGGGCATCCTGACCCGGGATGAATTCGAATACCCGATTTCGCATGACGACGCTGTGGAAATGCTCGCTTTTTCCATAGGAAACATCATCGAGAAAACCCGCCACACGGTCGAATTCGAAGGCTTTACCTGGGAGGTCGACGTGTTTGAAGGGATCTATCGCGGACTGGTGACTGCCGAGGTCGAGATGGAATCAGAAGCCGACACACCGGCCCTGCCCTCCTGGCTCGGTCGGGAGGTAACGGGCGACAAGCGCTATTCCAACCAGGCCCTCGCCACAGAGCGCATGCGGCCGGAGCTGGTGCATGCCATATCGCATTAGGCCGGACCGCCCGCTTCTGGCCGAGGTGCAGTCCGTCGCGCGCGGCGAGTTGCAAAAGGCGATGGAAAGCCTCGAGGCGAGACCGGATGGGCTTCATCCGGCAATTCACGCTGCCCGCAAGAAATTCAAGCGCCTGCGCAATCTCTACCGGCTGATCGCCAGCGGCGACAAGGATTTCCGTTCCCGAGAAAACGTGCGACTGCGCGATGCCGGACGCAGCCTGTCGCGCATCCGGGACGCGACCGCCTTGATCGAAACCGTCGAGCATCTCTGCGACCATGCGCTGACGGAGGACGAGACGGAGACGCTTCACGCAGCCCGGGAAGTTCTGGCCCTGCGCCGCGACGATATTGCCTCGGCGGAGATCGATCTCGAAACGAAAGTAGGCGCCGTGGTCGCCGAATGCCATTTGGCGATCGAGGCGCTCGAGACGCTCAGCCTCCCCTCCAAGACCGGGCATGCGGCCCGCGTGATTGCCAAGGGTTGGCACAGGAGCCTCAACCAAGCCCATGACGCGCTGGAAACCTGTAAGGGTGAGGGACACGGCGAGGCGTTTCATGATCTTCGAAAGGCAGCCCAGGCTTACTGGATGAACCTGTCGTTGTTGCGCGACCTGTGGCCGAGCGCCTTCTGCACCATGCGCATCGACGCCAAGAAACTGGTCGACCTGCTCGGACACGAGCACGACCTGACGGTGCTTACTGCGCTCCTCGACCATGAACCGGAGACCTTCGGCGACGGGGAAGGTCAGTCTTTCCTGCTCGCCACCATCATCCGACGCCAGCAGGCCCTGCGTCGTGAGGCCCTCGATCTCGCGGATCAGGTCTTTGCCGGCCCCGCGAAGCAGGAAGCCGGCATTATCGAGGCGCTGTGGATGCGTGCCGCGACCTAAGCTCCGCCGATCTGTACTTGCCGGTCGCAGGTCTTCTCGATCAGCGCTGCGTCATGGCTGACGAGCAGCACCGCGCAGTTCCGCTCCCGCGCCAGTTCCGTCAGAAGATCGATCGTCTCCTGCTGGGTGATGAGGTCAAGACGCGATGTCGGTTCGTCCGCGAAGAGGAAAACCGGGTCGAGCAGCAGCACGCGCAGCAGGGTAAAGCGCTGCAACTCGCCTCCGGAGACTTCCGTTGGCAGTCTCGTCAGCAGAACGGGCGATAGCCGCAGCCGCTCCATCAGCGGCTGGACTCGGGATACGTCAAGCCGATGCAGCCGGACGAGGTCGGAGATCGCCTGTCCGAGCGTGATCTTCTGTGGGAAAGCCGAGGGCGGATCCTGGTAGAGCTTCTGATATCGGACCGGAGAAGCCTGCGGAAGGCGCGTGACCTCGCCCGCATCCGGCGTCAGAAGCCCGAGCAGCACGTCGCCCAGTGAGCTCTTGCCCGAGCCGCTGGGGCCGGTGATTCCCACGACCTCTCCCGGTCGAAGGGAGAGGTCCTGTCCGGAAAAGAGCAGTTTCCCACCCCGCGTCTTCCCGATACCCGACGCGACGAGAATGGGATCCATATCGTTGCGGACCCCACTGGTCCGTGCACTCCAATTCTCCGGCTCGGCAGCGATCAGGCGACGGGTATAGTCATGGGTCGGAGAAGACAGCACATCCGCCGCCTCGCCTATCTCGACAATCTGCCCTTCCAGCATGATGGCGAGATCACCGCCCATCTGTCTTGCAAGCGCCAGATCATGGGTGATGGTGAGCACGGTACCGCCGGACTGAACCTCCTGCATCAGGAGCGCGATGACCTCGTCGCGCCTGTCGACATCGAGCCCTTTGGTCGGTTCGTCAGCGATGATGATCCTTGCACCGCCGGCACGGGCTGCCGCAAAGGCGACGCGCTGCGCCATGCCGCCGGACAACTGCCCAGGCAGCTTCGCCTCCGCATCGAGGACGCCGAGCGCTTCGAGATCGGTGCGGGCAGCGGATATTGATTCATCCTCTCCGAGCCGCCCCAGATAGCGATGCCCCTCGGCCACCTGCTCGACCGCCACCATGGTCGGATCGAGCGCCAACCACGGCTCCTGTGGCAATACCCCGACCGTACGGCCCCAGAGAGGTCGAAACCGCTTCGGCTCGGCGAGCGACAGGACCTTGCCGTCAATGATAACGGATCCGGTCGCGACCAGCCCCTCCGGCAGGATGCCGATGATCGCCTGAGCGAGGAGGCTCTTGCCCGAACCGGTTTCTCCCAGGATGGTGAAGGGACGACCTGCCTTCAAGCTGAAGGAAACAGGCGCGACGATCTGCCCGGTCGGAGCGGAAACCGATGCGGCATCGACGGAAAGAAGAATGGTCATGGCTTGTCCTTTCCGCCGATCATCTGCAGGGCGAGCACCATGAGGAAGATTACGGCAATCGGCTGCAACAGCGCATGCGGCGCTTCCTGGTAGTAAGGCAGCAGTTCGATCATCATCGAACCCAGTTCCGGCGTCGGTGGGCGAACGCCGACGCTGACGAAACCCAAGGCTGCGATCGCCATGATCGCCGAGGCCGCACCATAGGCCGCGACCGTCAGCAACATCGGTCCAAGCTCCGGCCACAAATGCCGACGCAGAATATAGACCGGGCCGAAACCGAGCAGCCGCGAGGCTTCCACTGCCGGCGAAAACAAGAGTGGTCGGGCCAGGGCCCGCGTCAGGCGGAAGTATTCCACCCACAGCACCAGGGAGATACCGATATAGAGCATCGCCGGATTGTCGGGCACGATCGCCGTCAGCATCAGCACCAGAAGCAGTCCGGGGAGAGCCAGGAACGCCTCCGAGACCGCACCCACGGCACGATCGACGAAGCCGCCACGCCAGGCCGCAAGCACCCCGAGCAACACGCCGGGGATCATCGCGGTGAAAACCGACAGAAGCGCCAGCCCGAGCGACAGACGCAGAGCTGCCGCAAGCCGCGCCTGCATCGACCGGCCGAGATGATCGTAGCCAAACCAGTCAGCCGCACTCGGGGCCTGCAGAGTAAGACGCAGCGTCTGCTTCAGCGGATCGGCCCCGCCGAAGACGAGCGGCAGGAAGGCGAAGGCCAGCAACCCGCCAAGGATCGCCGCACCAGCGATGCGGCGCATCGGCCAGCGCGCCGGACGCGGCGCTACATAGTCGAATGTCGTCATGCGCTGCGCCTCCTAGGATCGATGCCATGGCAGAAGAGATCAACCAGCGCGTTGAGCGCGACAAACATCAGCCCCATGACGAGCGCCGTTCCCTGGATCATCGGCACGTCGCGCCCGAAGATCGCATGCACCAGCGCATGGCCGATGCCCGGCCACGCAAACAGCGTCTCGACCACCACAACGCCTTCGACGAGATAGACGAATTGCACCCCGAGATAGGTGACGATCGGCACGGCGACATTACGCAAGCCGTGGCGTGAAAAGACCTGCCACTCCGAAAGTCCTTTCGTCCGTCCGAAGGCGTAATAGGGAGAGCGAGACACGGCAACCATGGCATCGCGCGCCACGCGGTTGGAGACCGCAGCAAGTCCAAGCGCAAGCGTTAGTGCCGGCAAGATCAGATGAGCACCATGAGTATGACCCGCCGCCGGCAGAAGGTTGAGACTAAGCCCGAAGACGATGATCAGGATGAGGCCCACCACGAACTGCGGCAGCGCCCGCAGAGCGGTGGACACCAGCATCAGCGCCCTGTCGAGTACGCCGCCGGGCCTGAGGCCGGCGAGAATGCCGAGTGGCGGACCGATGAACAGTGACAGCACGATCGCAGCAATTGCCAGCTGGATCGTGTGTCCAAGTTGCATGCTGATTTCCTCGATGACCGGCTTGCCGGTCACCAGCGACGTTCCGAGGTCGAAGCGCAGGAGGTCGGTCATCCAGTCGAAGAGCGCCTGGATGGCAGGTTTTCCCAGGTCGAGCTCTGCGGCAACCTTGGCGGCGGCCGCACTATCAACGACATCATAGCCATAACGGCCGGCGGCAATACGGTAGGCGAGGTCGCCGGGAAGCGACCTTGTCATCACGAAGCAGATGAGGCCCACCATGAAGGCCACCAGAGCCGCCTGGATCAGGCGGTTCAGGATGGCTCTGGTCATTTCGCCCACCGCATCGCTTCCAGACCGAAGGTCCGCTCGAACGGATCGATCGAAGCGCCCTCGAGCTTCGGCGAAAAGGCGACCGTCTGCTGGTACCAGGCAATCGGGATGACCGGCAGATCGGCCTGAATGGCGGCAACGGCCTGATGGCGCAACGCCTCACCTTCAGCGGGGTCTGCAACGCGGGTCAGATCATCCAGCGCCTTCTCGAAGCCGGCATTGGTCCAGTTCATCGCACCCCAGTCACCGCCACCCGGGCCATAGTCGGAAAGCATGGTGCCGATCGGGTCCGGAACCAGCGCGAAATTGCGCGCCATTAGCGCGAGTTCCAGCGAGCCGTCCTGATGCTTCGCCGGAATTTCGGAAGAATTCGTCGAGTTGATCGTCAGCGCAACACCGATTTCCTTGAGCTGGTCCTGGAGGACGGCGGCGATCAGCGGCAGCTCGGGACGGTCCGGATAGGTGGTCAGCGTCAGCGCGAAAGGTTTGCCATCCTTTTCGAGGATGCCATCGGCACCCGGGGTCCAGCCAAGCTCTGCAAGCAGCGCCTTGGCCTTTTCAGGATCGTAGCCGAGCGGCGCCAGATCGGCATCGTGCCAGATCTTCAGGCTCGGCGGGAAAAGCTGCGTGGCCGCTGCCGGATATCGCAAGATCGCGACAGCAAGACCTTCGCGGTCGATGGCGAGGCTCAGGGCCTCACGCGCCTTCACATCCGCAAGAAAGGGATGACCGGCGTTGACCTTCAGGAGCACGCTGCGGGGGATCGACACCGACTGCAGCACGACCTTGTCGCTCTTGGCAAGACGCGTGCGGCTGGCAGGGTCGAGATTGAAGACATAGTCGGCATCGCCGCTCTCGGCCATCAGTGCGCGGGTCTCGGCACGGCTGACCGAGAGATAGGTCGCCTTCTCGATCTCGGGCTTTACGCCCCAATAATCGGCAAAGCGCTCGACAGCCAGACTCTGCGGCGCTTCAAGCTTGGTGAGCTTGAATGGTCCCGTACCGATCACCGCTTTGACGTCCGCGCCTTCATAGGACGCCGGGGCCAGGATCTGGGCGCGATTTTCGGCGAGGAAGGCGAGCAGCGGCACGAAGGGTTTGGACAGTACTACGACAACTGTCCCCTCTCCGTCGGCCTTGATTTTGGTGATCGGCGCCTTGCTGAGAAGCCCTGCCTTTTCCCTAGCGATGTTCAACGCGGAGGCAACGGCATCAGCCGTCAGAGCAGTGCCGTCATGGAACTTGACGCCCGGCTGCAGCTCGAACCGCCAGGTCAGCCCATCACCGCTGACGGTCCAGCTCTTCGCCAGAGCCGGCACCGGGGTCCCATCCTTGTCGGCTTCAACCAATGTCTCGACGATACGCATTCGCAGGAATATGTCGCCCGATTTCGCCGGATCGAGGCCCGTGATCTCGAAGGGTGCCACGATATCGACAACGCCGTCGGTTGCCATGGCGGGCGCAGTTCCGGCCAGTATGGCCGCCAGGGAAACCGCGATCATATTCTTGAACATTAGCATCACCTTTAATGTTATAAAGTTACATCCCTGTAGCCAAACAGCTTCCCACTGTCCAGAGGTGCATTGCACCAACCCACAACCCGCACCTCCCTTGACGATTTTCAAACTTGCATGGAGTTGCGGAAATCCGTTGCGCACCAAGGGCCGAGGCGGTATTTCGCAGGCCATGACAGAACACACGACAGCCCCACGTCCGGAAGCCAGCGGCGCCTATTGCGTCGCCGCCCTCTATCACTTCGCCAAGTTTCCGCGCTTCGAGAGCTTTCAGGAGCCGCTGGAAGCCCTCTGCAAGGCGCAAGGGGTGAAGGGGACGCTGCTCATCGCTCATGAGGGTATCAACGGCACGATCGCTGGCACGGATGACGCAATCGCCACCGTTCTCGCCTTCATCCGCAGCCAGCCGGAATTCGTGGGCCTCAAGCACAAGGAAAGCCGCGCCTCCAAGATGCCCTTCCTGCGCATGAAGGTTCGGCTGAAGAGGGAGATCGTGACGATGGGCGTCGAAAATATCGACCCCAATGAGATTGTCGGCACCTATGTTGATCCGAAGGACTGGAACGAACTGATCTCGGATCCCGAGACCATCGTCATCGACACCCGCAACGACTACGAAACGGCGATCGGCATCTTCCGTGGCGCGGTCGACCCGAACACCAAGACGTTTCGGGAATTCCCGGACTGGGTGAAGAACAATCCCGGCCTTCACAACAAGCCGAAGATCGCCATGTATTGCACCGGCGGCATCCGCTGCGAGAAGGCGACCGCCTTCATGAAGCAGCAGGGTTTTGAGGAGGTCTACCACCTCAAGGGCGGCATCCTGAAATATCTGGAGGAAGTGCCGGAGGAGGAAAGCCTGTGGGACGGCGCCTGCTTCGTCTTCGACGAGCGCGTCTCCGTCACCCATGGCCTGAAGGAAGGCAATCACAAGCTCTGCCATGCCTGCCGTAACCCGATCACCGCAGAAGAACTGACCCATCCCCACTATGAGGAAGGTGTCTCCTGCAGCCATTGCTACGAGAGCCGCACCGAGGCTGACCGTGATCGCTATCGCCAGCGGCAGTTGCAGATTGCATTGGCAAAGAAGCGTGGCGAAAAGCATATCGGCGGCTGATTGCCGCCGATTGTTTCAGATTGATCAGCCGGAGATTGCGTCACCACGTTTCCAGTGACCACGTCCCCAGTTTCGCAGCCGCATGCGTGGCGCAACGACAAGGGCGAAAAAGGGTGCAGCAGCAAAGGCCGCGATAACCACCAGCGGCAGCAGGATCTTGGCGTGAACGGCAAGTGCCGGGATCGACAGGACGAGAATGGCACCTGCGCCGAAGATCACGGCGTTGATCATCATGCTGCAAACGATTCTGAGCCAGGTATCGGTCGTAAACATCGGAGGTTCTCCTTTCTGTATCAGGAGAAGGCGCAAGCCCCCGATCAGGTTCCCTTTGCTCGATCAGAGCCTCAAACAAGCATCCCGCCATCACGGCTGGTCGCGAAGGCGAGTTCGGCCGCCTTGGCCCTGAGCTCCATTGGCCGAAGCATGAGCGCGCCGATCTCCGGCGCAGATTGCGGCCGACCGAAGAGATACCCCTGCAGCTGATCGCAGCCGGATAGTCGCAGGACGACAGCCTGCTGTTCGGTCTCCACCCCTTCTGCGGTGACCGGAATACCAAGCGACCGCGCCAGAGCAACCGTCGCCTGCAACATCTCGACAGCCCGATGACCCCGATCCAGCGACTGGACAAGGGAGCGATCAATCTTCATGCGGTCGAAACCGAACTGCCGCAGGTAGCCGACGCTCGAGAAACCGGCGCCGAAATCATCGAGGGCGATCCGCAGCCCGAGCCCCTTGAGCCGCTCCAGCGCCTGGCGCGCCCGCTCCGGGCTTTGGATGAAATAGGTTTCGGTCATTTCCAGGACGACCCGGCCCGGTTCGACCTCCGCCTGCTGGAATAGTTCGGCGACGCGATCGACAAAGGCCGGATCGCGGAATTGACCGGGAGATACGTTTACCGAAAGCTTCAGCTCCGGCCACTGCTTCAGCTGGTGCAGCGCCTGACTGAGGACACAGAGGCCGAGCTGGTCGATCAACCCGCTCGATTCAGCGATCGGAATGAAGACATCCGGCGAGACAGGTCCATGACCCTTACGGGTCCAGCGCGCCAAAGCCTCGACACTGACAAGCGAGAAGGTCTTGGCATCGACAACGGGTTGATAGACGACTTCGATCTCGTCTTCCCGTATGGCCGTTCTCAGATCGACTTCGAGAATATTGCGCGTCTCGCGCTCCTCATCCATCTGCGGGTCATAGACGGTCCAGCGGCCCCGGCCGCCATCCTTGGATGAATACATCGCCATATCCGCACGGCGCGTCAGTTCGCCACCATTGATCCGGCCGCCTTCGGACACGCAAATGCCGATGCTGCAACCAACCACCACGGTACGCTCACCGAGCAGCACAGGCTCATCGAAGAAGGCGATGATCGAATCGGCGAGAGCAAAGGCGCGCGCTTGTGCATCCCTGCCTGTCAGCACGATGCCAAATTCGTCGCCACCAATGCGGGCCAGACCGCCACTTTCGCCCACCAGGACCGAGAAACCGGCAGCCACGGCGCGGATCAGCCGGTCGCCTGTCGCATGGCCATAGGCGTCGTTGACTTCCTTGAATCCGTCGAGATCGAGATAGAGCAAAACCACGTCTTCTCTGGCGTCACGACTGCGGCGTACCGTCTGTTCGAGCAGCTGGTTCAGGCCAGCGCGGTTGAGAAGGCCGCTGAGGCGATCCGTCTGGGCGAGCTTGACCGCATTCGCCTCATCTTTCCGCGCCCGCCGCATTTCGGCATTGCCGATGATCACCAGCAGGAGGGCATAGATCGTGACGATCACCAGAGCGGCCTTGATCAGCGGCTCGACCTGTTCGCGACTTTCGTCGCCGGGAGCCCGCGGCGTCCACGCCAACGATGCAATGGCCGTTCCCGAGGGAGCAGCAATGGTGACGGAGGTCTTGTTTGACGACGGCGGCACAAGAGCAAGCCCGGGCAGTACGTAAGCCTTGGCGAGGCGCTCAACGGTCGCGGGAGATAGATGCCGGATGAAGGCGAGATAAACTCGGTTTGCCGGTGGCTGATCGATCTCTCCGGATTTTGGTCGGATCAGCGCCACGCCTGCCGAACCGATCCCCTTCTGCGTACGGATGAAACCAAGCGCCTGTGGAACATGGCCGCTCTTGCCGCTGCGCACCGTCTCAAACAGGTTAATCAGGGATGGCGTCAGATAGCCTGTGATCTGCCCCTCGATGGGACGGCCATCCGAATAAGCCATCATCGGACGACCCTCGGCATTGAGCACGATCGCGACGTCGAACAGGTCGCTGTCGAAGGTCATGTCACCGAAATTGCTGATCATCCAGGCCATGTCTTTATGGACATAGGCGTTGGCCGCGGCATCGTCCCAGGCAGTGTAATCGAGCAGTGTGGCGCCCAACTGGTACTCGAAGGTCTGCACGGCACCGACGAGCGTCTCGCGTGAGCGTTCTTCGTCCAGAAGATTGGCATAGCTTGCCACGCGGTCGAGTGCCGTCATCGCAATCGAGACGACCATCATCGCCATGGTTGCAAACACCACGAGCAGCGCTGCGACTGCCACCCGTCGGGTGGCGAGAGGCCTGAGCCGTCTGTTCAAATGGTAAAGCCGCATACACATGATCCAAGGCTGACGGGACACCTTGGGACAAAATGTGTTCAATTTGACTTAAGATACTGAAGGGAATGCAGAATGCCCAATATTCCAAATATGCAAGTATGCTGAACAAAAGAGGGCCCCGGTCGCCCGGAGCCCTGGGGCCGGCCTGGAGGCGCCGGCACCGGATCGTCGATTCATCAGGCGACGACGGAGACGAACTCGTCCTTCGGACGGCGCACCTTCTTGAGCGGCGCAAGCCAGTCTCCTTCGGCAGCGCGATAGCCGAGCGGCAGGATGGTGACCGAGCGCAGGCCCTTTTCGCGAAGGCCAAGGATTTCGTCGAGCTTGGCAGCATCGAAACCTTCCATCGGCGTTGCATCGACACCTTCGAAGGCAGCGGCGGCAACCGCCATGCCAAAGCCGATATAGGCCTGGCGAGCGGCATGCTCGAAGTTCACTTCGGCATCGCGCCCCGGATACATGCCGAGCAGCATCTGGCGATAGTTTTCGAAGCCTTCGTTCTTGAAGCCGCGCTCCTCGTTCGTGAGGTCGAACATGTGGTTGATGCGCTCAACCGTGTAGTTGTCCCAGGCAGCGAAGACGAGAAGATGCGAACCTTCGGTCACCTGTGCCTGGTTCCAGGCGATCTCCTGGATCTTGGCGCGAACCTCTTTGTTGGTCACCACGATGACTTCAAAAGGCTGCAGGCCACTGGAGGTCGGCGCGAGGCGCGCAGCTTCGAGGATGCGCTCGACCTTGTCTTCCGGAACAGCCTTCGACGGGTCCATCTTCTTGGTGGCATAACGCCAGTTCAGCTTTTCAATGAGTGCGGACATGATCTCGCTCCTGGTTGGACCAGCCAGCGCCACGGGAGTTGGCAGGACAGGCAAGGTCTGGTATCAAATCGTAACCAGGCCTAGATATGGAACCAGAAATAATGTGCAAGAAGGCACATTTTTGATACCTGGTTACACCAGTGGAACGATTGGAAACGCCATGTGCGACAACTACGACCCGAACAAATGTCAGACCGTCAGCGAGATGCTGGCCCGATTGGGTGATAAATGGACGGTTCTGGTCATCATGATGCTCGGCGACGGGCCTCAACGCTTCTCGGATCTGAAACGCTCGGTGGTCGGCATTTCCCAGCGCATGCTGACATTGACGCTGCGTTCACTGGAGCGCGACGGCATCGTCGAGCGCACGGTCCATCCGACCGTGCCGCCGAAGGTGGAATACGCGCTCACCGATCTAGGCCGCTCTTTCGGCGAGCCGATCCGGGCACTCGGGGGCTGGGTCTTTACCCATCACGAGCGCATTCAGTCAGCCCGCGCCGAGTTCGATCGTCGAAACGAGATCGATACGGGCAACAAGCTGATCAAGCTGGGATGACGGCGAAGATGCGGGGCGTGATGCCCCGCTCCGTCAGTCGGCCTTGAAGTTTCCCTTGGGGAATTCGAGCGCCAGATCGCGGTACCATTTTCCGCTCTTCTTGATGGTGCGCACCTGCGTGTCGTAATCGACATGCACGAGGCCGAAGCGCATCTTGTAGCCTTCCGCCCACTCGAAATTGTCCATCAGCGACCAGGCGAAATAGCCCTGCATCGGATAGCCCTCGGCGATCAGATCGGCGACCTTGTCGAGATGCTCGGCATAGTAATCGAGGCGCGGCTGGTCCTCGACCTCGCCCCCCTCGACCTCCATATTGTAGCAGGCGCCGTTCTCGGTGATGTAGCAGGGCGGCAGGTCGTAACGGGCATAGAGGCGTTCAACGAGCGACTTCAACGCTGGCGCATAGACCTCCCAGCCAATATCGGTCTTGACCTTGGAGACCGGCGGCGCGCCCGTTGTTGCCGGGAATTCCGCACCCGGCGTCGGATCGTCAGCGACGCGCATTGGCGTGTAATAATTCAGTCCCCACCAGTCGAGCGGCTGGTTGCTGATGGCGAGATCGCCCTCCTCGATCTTCGGCATGCGGTGACCGAGCGCGGAGAGGAAATCGGTCGGGTATTCGCCCTTGAAGACCGGATCGAAGAAGACGCCATTGTGGAACTGATGTGCCCGTTCGGCAGCCGCAAGATCGGCGGCACTGTCGGAGCCCGGCAGCGTCTCATGGGCGTTCAGCACCAGCCCGACCGGCACCTTGGGCGCCACGTCGCGAATGGTCTGCACCGACAGCCCATGGGCCAGATTGGTGTAGTGCAACGCGTGAAGCGCCGCATCCATGCTGCGCTCGCCCGGCGCATGGACGCCGTAGAGATGGCTGAGCCAGACCGAGCACCAGGGCTCGTTGAATGTCGCGACGGCATCGAGCCGGTCGCCGAGCCGCTCCATCACCACCTTGGTGTAGCGCTGGAAGGCATGGGCAGTAGACCGCGCGGTCCAGCCGCCCTCGCCCATCAGCGCCAGCGGCAGATCCCAATGGTAAAGCGTCGCATAGGCCTTGATGCCCCGGGCCTTCAGGCCATCGATCAGCTTGTCGTAGAAATCGAGACCCTTCTCGTTGATCGGGCCGGTGCCCTCTGGGATGATGCGCGGCCAGGCGATCGAGAAACGATAGCCGGTGACGCCCATGTCCTTGATCAGGTCCAGATCGCTTTCCCAGCGATTGTAGTGATCGCAAGCCATGTCACCATTGTGCCGCCCGAAAACCCGGCCCGGCATGTTGGAAAAGGCATCCCAGATCGAGGCTTTCCGCCCATCCGCCTTCGACGCCCCTTCGATCTGGAAGGAGGCGGTGGCGACACCGAAGAGGAAGTCACCAGGAAAACGCGAGGCGAGAGCCTTGGGATCGATCATGAAATTGTCCTTCGTCGGGTCAAGGCGGAAGGGCCGCCGCTTGCAGTGTTGAAAGCGGTTTAGACCAAAGGCGGGACGCGGTGAAGACATCAGGAACAAAAAACTGCAACGTTGCAGTTTTCACACCCTCTCCTTGAGGGGGAGGGTCGGAGCGAAGCTTCGGGGTGGGGTGAAGAAGCGGGAGGCACGCGTCACCTCCTCTCCCCTCGGGGAGAGGGTCGCTGAGCCAAGCGGAGGCGGGGGTGACGGGACGGATCAGCGAAGCGTTAGCATGATCGTGAAAACCATGCTCCTCATCCGGCCTTTGGGCACCTTCTCCCCGCGAGCGGGGAGAAGGCCTCGCCGCGGACCAAGCATCCCCCCCTCTCCCCGCTTGCGGGGAGAGGGTAGGGTGAGGGGCATTTGCGTCAGCGTGAACCTTACACCTTCACCCAACCGCCATTCTGCTTCGACGACGCGATGCAGGCCTCGACGAAGGCGACACCCTTTACGCCGTCATCGACGGTTGGATAGACCACGGCCGGATCGACCGCAGTCCCAGCCTTCGCCGCATTGATGGCGGCAGCCGCTTCCGTGTAGATCGTGGCAAAGGCCTCCAGGTAACCTTCCGGATGGCCTGAGGGGATGCGGGTGACTCGGGCTGCGGCGGCATTTGCCCCCGCTCCGCCGCGCGTGATCAGCTGCTTCGGCTCGCCGAGGCGGGTGAACCAGAGATAGTTCGGATCGGCCTGCGTCCATTCGATACCGGCCTTGGTGCCGTAGATGCGGACCTTCAAGCCGTTCTCGTTGCCGGTCGCCACCTGGCTGCACCAGAGCATGCCCTTGGCACCACCCTTGAAGCGCAGCATCACATGGGCGTTGTCGTCGAGACGACGGCCCGGCACGAAGGTGTGCACATCGGCCGCCAGTTCCTCGAGTTCGAGGCCCGAGATGAAGGAGCCGAGGTTGTAGGCATGCGTGCCGATATCGCCGGTCGAGCCACCGGCACCCGACTGCTTCGGATCCGTGCGCCAGGCCGCCTGCTTCTGGCCGGTCTGCTCGATCGGCTCGGCCAGCCAGTCTTGCGGATACTCCATCTGCACCAGACGAAGATCGCCAAGCTCGCCAGAGCGCACGAGCTCGCGCGCATGCCGCACCATCGGATAGCCGGTGTAGTTGTGAGTCAGTATAAACAGCGCCTTCGCCTTGTCGGCAACGGCCTTCAGCGCCTTGGCGTCTTCGAGGTTCGAGGTCAGCGGCTTGTCGCAGATGACATGGATGCCGCGCTCCAGAAAGGCCTTGGCAGCCGGGAAATGCACATGGTTCGGCGTCACGATCGAAACGGCCTCGATCCCATCTGGACGGGCCGCTTCCTTTTCCGCCATCTCTTCAAACGATCCATAGCAACGCTCCGGATCAAGCCCGAGTTCGCGACCGGAGGCCACAGACTTTTCGGGCGTTGAGGACAGAGCACCGGCAACGAGATCATACTGGTCGTCGAGACGGGCGGCCATGCGATGCACCGCGCCGATAAAGGCGCCGGCACCCCCGCCGACCATGCCAAGACGGATCTTCGGTGTGCGCTCGCCCAATTTGCTTGCTTCGATCGCCATATGCTTCCTCCTTGAAAAAATGCTGTGTCTGGAGTTCGCTCTCCAGATCCGTTAGACTGACATCCGTAAAGAAGGATGCCCTGACAGTGAACATCTGAGATCCGCCTCTTGTGAGGCAAAGACAACAAGCTCGCGTCAGCGATTACCGCGACGCTAAATGGAAGCTTTTGCAAGGATCTCAACCATGCCTTTTCTCGACCCGAGAAAACCCTATCCCATCACGCTTGCCGACGGCACGCCCTATCGCGGGACCGTTCAGCTCGCCGCCGTCATAGATCATCCCCGCATGGAGATCGGCGACTTCAGCTACTTCACCCATCCCGGCCCGGCAGAAGAGACGGCAGCGATCCTCGCGCCCTATCTCTACCCCTTCAGCCAGGAAAGACTGGTCATCGGCCGCTTCGTCCAGATTGCCCGTGAGGCGATCATCATCACCAGTTCGGCCAATCATGCCATGGCGGGCGTGACGACCTATCCCTTCCGAGTATTCAGCCCTCAGACCATCGACGGCTATCAGGATTTGCCCTACCGCGACACCGTGATCGGCCATGATGTCTGGATCGGCCATGGCGCCACGATCATGCCGGGGGTCACGATCGGCCCGGGCGCCATCATCGCCGCCCGCGCCGTGGTGACCCGCGATGTGCCGCCCTATGCGATCGTCGGCGGCAATCCGGCGACCCTGATCCGCAAACGCTTTACGGATGCGCAGATCGAGGATCTCCTGATGCTTGCCTGGTGGGACTGGCCGCTCGACAAGATCGAACGCGCCCTGCCCCACCTCGAGAGCGGCGACATCGCCGCCCTCAGGCAGGTCTAGGTCTCAGAGCCCCAGCATCCGGCGGTTGGCCGCATCGTCGGTCCCGCCGGAAGCGAAATCGTCGAATGCCTTTTCCGTGACGCGGATGATATGCGCCCGGACGAAGTCCGCGCCTTCGCGGGCGCCGTCTTCCGGGTGCTTCAGTGCGCATTCCCATTCGACAACGGCCCAGCCATCGAAATCGTTCGCTGCCATCTTGGAGAAGATCGCGCCGAAATCGACCTGACCGTCGCCAAGCGACCGGAAACGGCCAGCCCGCTGCACCCAGCCCTGATAACCGCCATAGACGCCCTGCCGGCCGGTCGGATTGAATTCCGCGTCCTTGACGTGGAACATCTTGATCCGGTCCTTGTAGATGTCGATGTTGTCGAGATAGTCGAGGCACTGCAGCACATAGTGCGACGGGTCGTAGAGCATGTTGGCGCGGGAGTGGTTCTTCACCCGCTCGAGGAACATCTCGAAGGTCACGCCGTCATGCAGGTCTTCGCCCGGATGGATCTCGTAGCAAACGTCAACACCCTGCTCCTCGGCATAATCGAGGATCGGCAGCCAGCGGCGCGCCAATTCATCGAAGGCGGTCTCGACGAGGCCGGCCGGACGCTGCGGCCAGGGATAGATAAAGGGCCAGGCCAGCGCGCCGGAGAAGGTGGCATGCGCCTTGATGCCGAGATTGCGCGAAGCCTTCAGCGCATACTTGACCTGCTGCACGGCCCATTCCTGACGTGCCTTCGGGTTACCGCGCACTTCCGGTGCCGCAAAGCCATCGAAGGCTTCGTCATAGGCGGGATGCACGGCCACCAACTGTCCCTGCAAATGGGTGGAAAGCTCGGTGATCTCGACGCCGTTCTGGCGTGCCACCCCGGCAAGCTCGTCACAATAATCCTTGGATTCGGCAGCCTTCTTCAGGTCCATCAGCTGGCCTGCCCAGGTTGGAACCTGCACGCCGACATAGCCCTTGTCGGCCGCCCATTTGGTAATCCCATCCCAGGTATTGAACGGCGCGGCATCGCCCGCGAACTGGCCGAGAAAGATCGCCGGCCCCTTGATCGTCTTCATGAATTCTCCTCCCTGAGCATTCCTGCAACGTTTCCGTTAACGATTACAGGAGATGGAATTTCGATACAACGGCAATGATACCGAAGACGGAAATCTGCCCGGGAAAACCCCGGGCAGATCCTGTTGCAACTGGTTCCGGATCAGAACGGCGAGTCCGGGAAGTAGTAGTTCTTGGCATTGTCCGGCGTGATCAGCGTCGCGTCGAGCGTGTAGGTGCCGTGGACAGGCACGCTGTCGTAGAGAGCCGCAGCGGTCAGTTCCATCGCGGTGCCGACCATCGACGGCGGATAGAGAACGTTGACCGGCACCATCTTGTCGCCGTCCTGGACCTTCTTGATCATGTCCTTCGAACCGGCACCACCGATGATGTACTGGATATCGGTACGGCCCGCCTGTTCTATCGCCTGCAGAACGCCGACGGCCATGTCGTCATCCTGGCACCAGACCACATCGATCTTCGGATACTTGGTCAGGTAATCCTGCATGACCTTGAAGGCGTCGTCGCGGTTCCAGTTGCCGAACTGGCGGTCGAGGATCTTGACGTTCGAACCTTCGATGCCCTTGTCGAAACCGTCCTGGCGCTGCTGATCGATCGGGATCGGCATGCCACGGATGACCACGACTTCGGCATCCGGTGTCTTCTCGGCGATGTATTTGCCGGCGACTTCACCGAGTGCCGGGTTGTTACCGGCGACATAAAGGTCACGAACGGTGTTGTCATTGACCGAAGGTGCACGGTCGACGAGCGCAACGAACTTGCCGCTGTCCTTGATCTGGCGGATGGCGTTGACCAGCGGATCCGGATCGGTCGGCAGGATGACAAGTGCATCGATGCCCTGCGTCGCCAGATCCTGCACCGCATTCGCCTGGCTCGACGGATCAGCAGACGTCTTGACCACGACGTTGAGGCCGGGATGACGGTCCATCAGCTGCTTGGCAATACGTTCGGCGTGGTAGATGACACCGGATGTCCAGCCATGTGTGGCCGCCGGGATCGAGACGCCGATCGTCTTGGCATCCTGGGCCTGTGCCGCGCCGAAGATCGACACGAGCGCGGTCATGGCAACGGCCATGCCCATAAGTTTCTTGTGCATTGGTTTCCTCCCAAAGTGACAAAGGGTCGACTGAAGAACGGACCGGGCGACCCTCCTGCCCGGCCGTTTCCTTACGCCTTGCGCGCCAGCGACCGCTGGACGAGCATCGCGATGATGATGATCGTGCCCTGGATGGCGCCGATCAGATATTCGGAGATGAAGTTGGACAGCAGCATGATGTTGCCGACGAGTTCGAGGATGAAGGCGCCGCAGATCGTGCCCCACACGCGACCAGCGCCACCCTTCAGTGCCGTGCCACCGACGACAACAGCGGTGATCGCCTGCAATTCCCAGAGGATGCCGGTTGTCGCCGAGGTCGAGCCCAGACGAGGGACGTAAAGCAGCACGGCAATCGCGACACAGAGTCCCTGGATGACGAAGGCGATGGTGCGCACCCGGTCGACCGCGATGCCGGAATAGCGCGCGACATCCCGGTTCGAGCCCACGGCAACGACGTGGCGGCCATAGCGCGTGCGATAGAGGATGAAGGCGGCAATCGCGGTGACGACAAGGATGATGACGATCGGCACCGGCACCCCAAGGATCGAGCCGAAATAGACGGGACGATAGAGCGCCTGCTGTTCGGCATCGCGCAGCGTGATCGCACCGCCCTGGGAGAGCCAGGTCGTGAGGCCACGATAAATGCCCATCGTGCCGAGTGTCGCGATGAAGGGTTCGATCTTGCCGACGGTGGTGATCAGGCCATTGGCGAGACCGCAGAGCGAGCCGATGATGATGGCAAGCGCCATGGCCGCGGCGATCATCAGGCCGGGGTCGGCGATTGCGCCGGAATTCATGAACAGGATCATCAGGCTGGCCACAAAGGCCACCATCGAGCCCACGGAGAGATCGAGATCACCCGAGGAGATGACGAAGGTCGCGCCCACAGCGATGATCGCAATAAAGGCCGAGCGGGTCGCGACATTGGCAAGATTGGTGAGGCCGATGAAGTTCGGGTTCACGAGGGCGCCCACGATCAACAGGATCAGGAGCGCGGCAAAGGGTGCCACGGCGCGCATATCGACATCACGCCAGCTACGGCGGGAACGAACGGCGGTGGTCGTTTCAGTCTCGGCAGTCATGGTCTTCCCGTCTCCTCCCGCGCGCCTCGTCCTTGAAGCCGCGCACCCTGAAGTCCTTGTGTCAAACCCGGTCTTTTGCCAGGCTTTGATGTTCGTTCAGCTCGCCATCTGCCGTTTCAGCCCGGCGGCGTAGCGCATGATCACCTGCTCGTTGATATCGTCTCCCTCAAGCATCCCGACCATGCGCCCCTCCCGCATCACGGCAACCCGGGTGCACAGCCCGATCACCTCGGGCATTTCAGACGAGATAACGATGATCGAGCGCCCCTCGCGGGCAAGCGCTGCAATGAAGTGGTAGATCTGCTGCTTGGTGCCGACATCGATACCGCGCGTCGGCTCGTCGATGATGATGATCTGAGGCTCGACTTCCATGATCTTGGCGAGCAGCAGCTTCTGCTGATTGCCGCCAGACATGCGCCCAACCCGCACCCTCTCGTCACGCACACGGATATCAAAGCGGCGCTTGGCCCGTGCCATGGCCTTGGCCTCGCTTGTGGGGTCGAGGTAGCCGTGGCGCACATGGTTGTCCATCGACTGTAGCGTCAGGTTCGCCGTCATGCCCTCGCCGAGCAGCAAACCCTTGCCCTTGCGATCCTTGGTCATGTAGGCAAGCCCGCGCCGGTTGGCCTCGCGAAAATCCCCGGCATTGAGCATCGCCCCCTTGAGCCAGACCTCACCGGACAGGCGCGGCCGGAGACCCGCAACAGCCTCCATCAGCTCCGTTCGCCCCGAACCGATCAATCCGGAGAAGCCGAGCACTTCGCCACGCCGCAAATCGAAGCTGGCATTGCGCACGAAGCCGGTCGTCAGATCCTTGACCGAGAGGACCACCTCTTCGTCTACATCAGGCTCGTGCTTGGCAGGATAAAGGCTCGACAGTTCGCGCCCCACCATCAGCTGCGCGATCGCCTCGCCGTCTAAGGCCGAGGTCGGCGCCGTCTTCACCCATTGGCCATCCCGCAGAACCGTGACCCGATCGGTGAGCTCCATCACCTCGTCGAGTTTGTGACTGACAAAGACGAAGCTCGTACCCTGCGCACGCAGCTTGCGCACCTGATCGAACAACACTTCCGTCTCGTCGCGCGACAGCACAGCCGTCGGCTCGTCCATGAAAACGATCCGCGCTTTGCGGCTGATCGCCTTGGCGATCTCGACCATCTGCTTGTCGGCAACGGCGAGCGAGCTGATCAGCGCATTCTCGTCGATACGAGAGCCGAGCTGGTCGAGCACGCGACGCGTCTCTGCCCGCATCACCTTCCGGTCGAGCACGCCAAAGCGCGTCACCTCGCGACCGAGGAACAGGCTTTCAGTGACGGTGAGATGATCGGCAAGATTGAATTCCTGATGGATGAGCACGATACCCATCGCCTCGGCCGCACCATTGGCGGGCAGCGTCACCGGCTCACCATCCAGCAGGATGCGTCCCGCCGTCGCCTGCTCGAACCCCGAGAGGATCTTGACGAGCGTCGACTTGCCCGCGCCGTTCTCGCCCATCAGCGCATGAACCTCGCCCGGCAACACGTCGAAATCGACGCTGAACAGCACCTGCACGTCGCCGAATGATTTGGAAATACGCTCCGCCACGAGCACGGGTGCCCGTGCCTCGCCCCCAACCGATATCATGCAATCCTCCCGGCGGTTCCTCCACCGCTCTGACATCTTGTGTAAACCTTTACATGACCGATGTAAAGGTTTACATCATCGCATCACGGAGAGTTTTTGTTCCCTCTCCGCTTTCGCAGCCGCAGCAGGGAATGTAAGGTCTCCAACGATTCCAGACGGATAGGGGATAGGGGCGCGTGCCGGACACTGCACCAGCGACGATCGAGGACGTGGCGCGCATCGCGGAAGTGTCGATTGCGACGGTGAGCCGTGCGATCCACAACCCCGACAAGGTGGCGAAATCCACCCGCCAGCGCGTCAACCAGGCGATTGCCATCACCGGCTACACGACCAATGCCATGGCGCGCTCGCTGCGCATGGGCCGGTCGAACATGATCCTGATCCTGGCCCCGGACATCGGCGACCCCAATTTCTCATCGACCCTGATCGGTCTTGAGAACGAGGCCCGCGCCCATGGCTACGGCGTGCTGATCGGCCATACTCAGAACGACCCGGAACGCGGACTGGAATATTTGAAATTCCTGAGCTCTGGCCAGGCGACCGGCCTCGTATTATTCACCGGCCATGAACCCTTTGGCCACCAGGTCGTCGGCCAGCGCCTCCCGCCCTCCGTCGCCGTCTTCGAACCGGTCTTCGGCTCGAAGATCTCCTATGTGGGCGTCGACGACGTGGCGGGCGCCCGCAAGGCGGCAGAGCATCTTCTATCCTCCGGGCACCGTTCCATCGCCTTCATCGGCGACAGCAAGACGCGGCTCGGCCATCAGCGACGCCGCCAGGGCTTCGACATCGCGCTCGATGCAGCCCGCATCCCGCCGGGCAGCCGTTTCATACTTGATGGGGAAGGCACGATCGAAAGCGGTCGCCTCGCCGTCGAGCAACTCTTCATGCGCGACACGCTGCCCACCGCCTTCATGTGCGTCAACGATGCCACAGCGGTCGGCGTCATCAACGGCCTCACCGCCCGCGGCTACGACCTGCCCCACGACTTCTCCGTCATCGGCTTCGATGACGTGCCCCAGGCAACTTACGTGAACCCCGCGCTGACCACCATCCGCCAACCCCGCACCGCGATCGGTCGTCAGGCCATGGCGCTGCTGATCAAGTCGCTGGGGGATCGAACGATGGAACGCCAGGAAATCCTGCTGATGCCTGATCTCATCGTGCGGGGCTCGGTGACGGGGCCGGCGAAGCGGTAAAAAGAGCGCCGGCTCCTATCGGATCTGGACATGAATGTGGTCATCGTGCCGCGCGGCCCGGCACCCCTGGAAGCGGAGGCTCGGCGCCTTTAGTGTGAGTGCATTGCTCAAATGCGGCTCCAGAAAGATCTTCTCCACCCCGTAGTCTGCGACGCCCGTGGCCGCGAGCCATGCAACGGCCTCTCTCATCCTTTCCGGCTCTATAGCATAATCCGGGAAGAGTGGTTGCAGCCACGTGAAATCCCACCGTGTGGTCAACCAGTCACCACGCCCGGCACAAGGTTGTTCCTCTGTAGGCGCAGGCTGTTCAAAGGCAAAATATCCTATGGGTGAACGTGTCACCCCGTTGAGGAAACGCCCTGCGTTGTCGCGATAGTAGAAGGCGAAATCAAGTTTCTTGCTATCGGCATGGGAAAGATGCGGCAACAGCGGAAAACCGTCAATGAACGGGAAGTTCGCGTCGAGGACCACCGTGACCGTACCAGGGAACCGCTCGTCCATATAATCTGCCAAGGCCTCGGCCATGCGCAGCATTCCAGGCGTGACGTAATTTCGGTTAAGGGCGCAATAGATGGGTGAATGGACGACGAGACGGTCCGAAGAATTGGCAAAGCAAGAGAGCGGTACGCGGCCGACTTTGGGGGCAAGGAGAGACGCGGCATAAGCCACGCCGACATAGAACAGCAGAAAAACGCCGAGCCTGACACCCCAACCGGTAAGGCGAAGCATCTTGCTCACGGCCAGAGCCGCAATATACGCGAGCCCTCCCAGCTGCGTTAGAACCGTCAGAAGAACGAACAGGAAAATCCGAAGCACGGTTACTATCATTGAATTACATAGGTGATGAATGGTTGTGGGAGATTTGAGCGAACGGGGGCCGGAATGCAACTGGAACCCCCCGCCCTATTGGCCTCCAATACTGCCGTCCCTATGTTGATGGTGAAACAGAGCTGATCGGAATCCCCCATGAGTGTCGCCTTTACCAAGGAAGAGAGTTCGGAAACAGCAGCAGAAACCCATCTGCCGGACCGTCCGATCTCGCCCCACCCGAACCTGGTGACGGCGGAAGGCTTGATGCTTCTGGAGACCGAGGCCGAAGAGGCCCGCGCCGCCTATCTCGCGGCCCAGGCGGTCGAGGATGTCAACGAACGACGCCGCCAGTCGGCTGTGCCTTATCGCGATCTGAAATACCTGACAGAGCGCATCCGCACCGCCCAGGTCATCCCCCCACCGGAGAGCAATGCCGTGGTGGCCTTTGGCAGCAAGGTGACCTTCGAGCGGGACGACGGTCGAGTCCAGACCTACCGCATCGTCGGCGAGGATGAGGCGGACCCGAAGACCGGCTCCATATCCTTTGTCTCGCCGGTCGCGACCCGATTGATGGGCAAGGCTGTGGGTGACGTCGTAACGGTCGGCGACCAGGAACTGGAGATCACCGCGATCGGGTGATCGGCCCATGGCCCACGCACCCCAGCGTCGTCATCCTCGGGCTCGTCCCGAGGATCTACTGCCGCCAGACGCGAATTCGGCGCTTACGGTGCACGGAGACGTTCGCCCTCCGCAACCGTCCAAACCGCGACCACCCTTGGCAGAGCCTCGGGACAAGCCCGAGGATGACGGCCGCGCAGGAATGCGAAAGGCCGGAATGCTTGCGCACCCCGGCCCCAGTCTCATAGCAATACCCGATCAAACGTAGCGGTTGACCACGTTCTCCAGCAGTTCCTGCTTGCCGGAAACCGGCTGCGGATTGACGTTCTGGGCTTCGACGCGAGCGGCGATGGCATCGAGGCTTTCTTCGCCGCGCAGCATCTTCTGGTTTTCGGGCTTGTCCCAGCCGGCGTAACGCGAAGCGAGCGGAGCCGACAGGGCCTTGTCTTCCACCATCTTGGCGGCAGCCTTCAGACCACGGGCGCAGCAATCCATGCCGCCGATATGGCCGATCAGCAGGTCTTCGGCATCGAGCGACTGGCGACGCAGCTTGGCGTCGAAGTTGGTGCCGCCGGTGGTGAAGCCACCTGCCTGCAGGACCTGATAATAGGCCAGCGCCATTTCCGGAACATTGTTCGGGAACTGGTCGGTATCCCAGCCGGACTGATAGTCGTTGCGGTTCATGTCGATCGAACCGAAGATGCCGAGCGCATTGGCAAGCGCCAGCTCGTGCTCGAAGCTGTGGCCGGCGAGGATCGCATGGCCCTGCTCGATGTTGACCTTCACTTCCTTTTCGAGGCCGTAGTTTTTCAGGAAGCCGTAGACCGTTGCGACGTCGTAGTCGTACTGGTGCTTCGACGGCTCCTGAGGCTTCGGCTCGATCAGGATCGCACCCTTGAAGCCGATCTTGTGCTTGTATTCGACGACGAGATTGAGGAAGCGGCCCATCTGGTCCAGTTCCTTCTTCAGGTCGGTATTGAGCAGCGTCTCGTAACCTTCGCGACCGCCCCAAAGCACGTAGTTCTCACCGCCCAGACGCTGGGTCGCGTCCATGCAGGTCTTTACGGTCGCGGCTGCGAAGGCGAAGACGTCAGGATCCGGATTGGTGGCAGCGCCCGACATGTAGCGGCGATGCGAGAACATGTTCGCCGTGCCCCAGAGCAGCTTGACGCCGGTCTCTTCCTGCTTCTTGGCGAAGTAGTCGACAATCTCGTTCAGGTTCTTGGTGTTTTCGGCAAAGCTGTTCCCCTCGGGCCGGACGTCGGCATCGTGGAAGCAGTAATACGGCGTGCCGAGCAGCTGGAAGAATTCGAAGGCGACATCGGCCTTCAGCTTCGCCGCATCCATGGTGTCCTTGAACCACGGGCGCTCGAAGGTATTGCCGCCGAACGGGTCGGTGCCCGGCCAGACAAAGGTGTGCCAATAAGCGATCGCAAAGCGCAGATGGTCTTCCATGCGCTTGCCGAGGATCACCTCGTCCGGGTTGTAATGACGGAAGGCGAGCGGATTGGTGCTGCCTTCGCCCTCATATTTGATCTTCTGGATATTGCCGAAGAAACCTGTGCTCATGGGTAGTCCTCCTTGGTGTGTTGTGACCACCCTCCCCTTGAGGGGGAGGGTCGGACCGTCAGGTCCGGGGTGGGGTGATGGCTTCGCGGCCCCTCATCCGCCTGCCGGCACCTTCTCCCCGTAAACGGGGAGAAGGACATGCGCCGCCACCGTTACCGTCCCCTCTCCCCGCCTGCGGGGAGAGGGTCAGGGTGAGGGGCAAATCTTTCAAATCCCTCGGATCGCCGGATACAGCGCCCGGTAGCGGCCATAGGCCGTCTCATATGCCGACGTGAGATCCTTGATCGGTTCCACCGTCTCCGCCGTTTCCGGCGCGGTGCAGACTGACAGCGGATCGGCTCCCGTAGCGGCGATCAACCCCAGGCGGGCAGCACCGAACGCGGCACCGAAATCGCCGTCGGCGGGAATATCGACCGGCATGTCGAGGGCAGTGGCAATCGAGGACAGCCAATAGCGCGAGCGCGAGCCGCCGCCGATCGCTGTCACGCGGGAAATCTTCGTGCCTGCCGATTTCAGTGCCTCAAGGCTGTCTCGGATGGCGAAGGTGACGCCTTCGAGCACAGCCTGCGTCAGCACGGCGCGGTCACTTTCATGCCCAAGGCCGATGAAGGCGCCGCGGATCTTCGCGTCGTTATGCGGCGTGCGTTCACCCGAGAGGTAAGGCAGGAAGGTCACGCCTGATGGTGCCTTCAGCGCATCGCCAAGCTCACCGGTCAATTCGCCCGCGGATTTGCCGGTGACACCGGAATGCCAGTTCAGCGCGTCGGTTGCCGAGAGGATGACACCCATCTGGTGCCAGGTTTTCGGCAGCGCGTGGCAGAAGGCATGCACCGCGCTTTCCGGCTTCGGCAGATAGGAGGCATTGGCTGCAAACAGCACGCCCGATGTGCCCAGCGAAACGAAGGCCTGCCCTTCCGCCACCGTGCCCATGCCGCAGGCGGAGGCCGCGTTGTCGCCTGCCCCGCCGGCCACGACGACATCAGAGCCGAGACCCCATTTCGCGGCCAGTTCGGCACGCAGCGTACCGGCGCGATCGGTGCCCTCCACGAGGCCCGGCATCTGTTCCACGGTCAGGCCTGTGGCCTCCAGCAACTCGCTCGACCAGGCGCGCTTGCCGGTGTCGAGCCAGCTGGTGCCAGCCGAATCCGACATGTCAGAGAGATATTCACCGGTCAGCCAGAGGCGCAGGTAATCCTTGGGCAGGAGCACCTTGGCCACCTTGGCGAAGGTTTCCGGCTCGTTGTTCTTCACCCAAGCGAGCTTCGGCGCGGTGAAACCCGGGAAGACAATATTGCCGGTCAGCGCCCGGAAGCACGGGTCCGCATCGAGGCTCGCGGCCTCCGCGTGGCTGCGGGTATCGTTCCAGAGAATGCAGGGCCGGAGCACCCGATCTTTCGCATCGATCAGCGTCGCGCCATGCATATGCCCGGAGAGACCGATGCCCTTGACGGCGGCGAGTTCCTTCGGATGTGCCGCCCTAAGCTCAGCCACCGCCTGTTCGGTCGCCACGAGCCAGTCGCCCGGCGCCTGCTCCGACCAGCCGGGATGCGGACGCTGCACGGTAAGGCCGGCATGGCCGACGCCGACAACCTTCTGGTCGCCGTCGATCAGCATCGCCTTGACGCTCGACGTACCGAGATCCAGTCCGAGATACATGGGTGTCCTCCATTCCTCTGCCTTCAGGGCAGATTGTCCTTCAAGAATATGTCGATCCGAATGCGCTCCTGGGCCGCGACGACGGGCAGCCCATCGGCCTTGGCCTTCAAGACGCGAATCGCGCTGCGCACCTCATGCCCGGCATCCTGATTGAGTACGGCATCGATCAGTCCCGATTGCAGGGCATCACGCGTCGTGTCCGTCAGCTCATGCGCGATGACGACAGGGCGTCGCGCCTTCGGCAGGCGCTCCAGCGCCTTGATCAGACCGCGATTGCCGGCACCCAGGCTGTAGAGGGCGACGATATCGTCCCGCTTCGAAAAGAGCTCCGACACCAGCCGCTCCACGGTGACTGGATCGTCCCGCCCTTCGAGCACTGGCAGCAGATCAAGTCCCGCATAATCGGCGGCCATCACGGAGGCGAAGGCATCGCAACGCTCCCGGTGGTCACGCACCAGCATGGAGCCCGCGAGAACGCAGACCTTGCCCTGGCGACCGCCGGCAAAGCGCCCAAGCAGGCTGGCGGCCGTACGCCCGGCGGCCGTATTGTCGATCCCGGCATAGTGATCGCGATCCGTACCGGAGAGATCGGAGACCAGCGTCACCAGCGGAATGCCAGCAGCCGAGATCTCCGCGGCGGCCTCGGCCACCTCCGGCGCATCGACAGCGACAAAGGCAATGCCGGCCGGCTCTTGCCTTGCGGCCTCCCGCAGGGCCGTCGCCAGTGCCGCGGCATCAAAGGCGGGCACATCAATGAGGCGGATCGCGATGCGGTCGACGCTTGCCCGGGCGCTCGCCTCTTGAAGAGCAAGCCGCAAACCCCGCATGAAGGAATTGTCGTTGGAGGGGATGAGAAAGGTCAGCGGATAGACGCGGCCCTTGGCAAGGTTTGCAGCCGCGACATCACGCACGAAGCCGAGCTCGCTGACGGCCTGATCGACCTTCTCGCGGGTGCGCGCACTGACCCCCGGTCGCCGGTTCAGCACCCGATCGACGGTAGCAAGGCTGACCCCTGCGCGGCTCGCGATGTCATGAACAGTCGGCTTCATTCTCTCCTCCGGCGCCTGTCCTACACCAAGGGATGAGGTACGTAAATCAGAAATCTGATGTACGTACCTCTTGGTTGTCAAAAAAGAGGCCGTCCCACAGGATGGGACGACCAAGGTCTGGAGTCTGATCAAACACTGGACCCGCAACCTTATGCGGCAATGCTGCCGTCAGTGACCGGCCCCGGCGGGCGCTGCCCCTTGCGGCTTCTTCAACAACATCACCATAAAGATCAGCGCGATGAAGAGCACCGTCAGCCCCATGAAGACATCCATAAAGGACAGGAGCCAGGCCTGCTGAGTAACCAGGCCGGACAGCTTCCTGATGGCTACCGCCGTCCCGTCAAGTCCGTAGCTGTCATAGTTTGCGCCCACGCTTGCAAGCCAGTCGAGGGCCGCCTGATTGCTCCAGGAGAGCTGTTCCGACAGCCGCGCATAGTGATCGTCGGTGCGCTGCGTGAGCATGGTGTTGATGATTGCCAGGCCAACCGCGCCGCCGAGGTTACGGGTGAGGTTGAAGAGGCCCGAGGCGTTCTTGATACGCTCCGGTGGCAACGTGCCAAGCGCCAGGTTGTTGATCGGCACCATGCAGATCATCAGCGAGCAGCCGCGCAGGATCTGCGGCACGAGCAACTCGTAGAAATCCCAGTCCGCCGTAATTCCCGTCATCATGTAGGTGCCGAGGCCAAAACCGGCGAAACCGATCATCATCATCACGCGTGGATCGAGCTTGCTCGACAGAGCCCCGGCAACAGGGGCCGTCAGGAACATGGCGGCACCCGACACGAACATGGTCTCGCCGATCATCAGCGAGTCATAGCCCCTGATGCGTCCGAGATAGAGCGGATAGAGATAGGTCAGGCCGTAGAGGCCGACGCCCATGACGAAGGAGAAGAGTGAGCCGAAGGCAAAGTTCGCATTGGAAAAGGCACGAAGGTCGACAACGGGCAATTCCACCTTGAATACACGGCGGAAGAAGATGAACCCGCCGATCACCATGGCAATGGTTCCCATGACGATATGATGGTCGTTGAACCAGTCCTTGTTGTTGCCCTCTTCCAGCACGAATTCCATCGATCCCAGAAAAACAGCCATGGAGGCCAAGCCCCACCAGTCAAACTTCTTGATCAGGCTGTATTCCGGCTTGTCGAAATCGATCAGGCTCCAGGCGGCGGCAGCCACAATGACACCGGGCACCACATTGATCAGGAACAGCCAGTGCCATGACATGGCGTGGCTGATGTAACCACCGATCGTCGGCCCGATCGTCGGTGCGAGTGTAGCGACGAGACCAACCATCGGCGAGACGATGTTGCGCTTGGACGGCGGGAAGATGGTGAAGGCGGCGGCGAAGACCGACGGGATCATGCCGCCACCGATGAAGCCCTGAATGGCGCGGTAGACGATCATCTGCTCGATGTTCGTGGCGGTGGCGCAAAGCGCGCTGGCGAGTGTGAAGCCGGCAGCACAGAAGGTGAAGAGCACCCGGGTCGACACAATCCGCGCCAGCACGCCCGACAGCGGGATCATGATGACTTCGGCGATCAGGTAAGAGGTCTGCACCCAGGCGATTTCATCGGAACCCGCGCCAAGACCGGCCTGGATCTCGGATAGGGAGGCCGAAACGATCTGGATGTCGAGGATCGACATGAACATGCCAAAGACCATCGCCAGGAAGGCCAAGACGCGTCTGGGATCCATCCGCTCCTCGGCGGGCGCCGAGGCAGCGATGTCTGCTGTGGTGGTTGCGGCCATGTCACGGCCCTTTCGATAACGTCAGCCGGTGATGTTACTTCGCGGCAAGCGCCTGGCCGTCGGGAGCCGTGCGGGTGTCGACGTCGACAATGACGCTGAGGCCGGCGCGTAGATGGCCGCCGGCAAGCGCGTCCTGGGGCAGCGCGATGCGAACGGGTACGCGCTGAACAACCTTGGTGAAGTTGCCGGTCGCATTCTCCGCCGGCAGCATCGAGAAGATGGCACCCGAGGCCGGGGCGATCGATGTCACCGTGCCTTCGAGCGGCTGGTCGCCATAGGCATCGACATGGATCTTGACCTTGGAACCCGGCACGAGATCGGCGATCTGCGTCTCCTTGAAGTTCGCTTCGATATAGAGTTCGCTGGTCGGGACCAGAGCTGCCAGCCGCTTACCGGCAGAGACGAGATCACCGGCTTGAACAGCCAGATTGCCCACGACACCATCATAGGGTGCCTTGAGCACGGTAAAATCAAGATCGCGCTTGGCCTTGTCGATGGCCAATTGCTGCAGACGAACCGTGCTCAGCGCTTCCTCGCGCTGGGCCTTCAGAAGCGCCAAATTGGCATTGGCCGAGGAAACGGCAGCCTGCCCTGCCACCAGATTGGCCCGCGCCTGGTCGAGCAACACATTGGCATTATCCAGGTCGGCGGCGGTGCCGACCGACTTGGAGGCGAGTTCGCTTGCACGGTTGGCGGTGATCTCCGCGCCGCGGACGGCAGCCTCGAGCGCACCGAGTTGTGCCTTTGCCTGCGCGATACTGGCCTCACCGCCCGTGATCTGCGCATCGATCCGCTTGACGGCAAGCTCCGCGCTGCCCTTGTTGGCGAGCGCCTGCTCATAGGCAATCTGGTAATCGCCCCCATCGAGCGTTACCAGTGCATCACCCGCCTGAACGAACTGGTTGCTCGTTACGTTGACCTTGTCGACATAGCCGGAAACCTTGGGCGAAATGATCGCGATGTCACCCTCGATATAGGCATCCTCCGTCGAGACCATGAAGCGTCCCTCGGTCCACCATCCGTAACCATACCAACCGCCAGTGGCGAGCAGTGCAGCAACAATGACCGGGAGAACGGGGCTTCGCTTCGTCTTTTGTGGCATACCCGGAGGAGTCTGAATTGGGGTCCCGGTATCCGCGTCATTCAAGGGCGCGGCCTCATCCCGATCGACTGGAGTGGAAGCGGAACGAAGGGCGGTGGATCTTTGCGTCACTGACATGATACGGGCCGGGATCTGGTTGAAATCTTTCGAACTGAACCGTTCGGTTCGATTGACATATAGGTTTTGATAACGCATATCAAGTCATAGAAACGGCTATTCTCTGGGAAGGCCCAATTGGGTTAACAATTCAAAGGCGTGATGCCGAGGCAGACAATGAAACAGGAAGAGATCACAGTAGCGGCCCCTGAGGGTTGCGGTGGGGTCGGCCGGTTCGCAGCGGGTGCAGACCCGGTCAAGCGAGGCCAGATCCTGGACGGCGCCAAGCGCGTGTTCATGAAGCTCGGCTTCGATGCCGCCAGCATGAACGACGTCACGCGGGAAGCCGGCGTGTCCAAAGGCACCATCTACGTCTACTTTCAGAGCAAGGAAGACTTGTTCGGTGCGCTTGTCGAGCGAGAGAAGAGCGAGTTTGACGCTGCAATCCGGCAGATTCTTGCCGAAAGTGCGACCGTCGAGGAAGGCCTTCGTCGCTATGCGCTGGCGCACGCCCACTTCATTCTCGATACCGACATGATCCCCACCATGCGCATCCTGATGGGCGTGCTCGATCGCATGCCGGCGCTCTGTCAGCGCTTCTTCGCGTCCTCGCCCACCAACATCAAGGTGCTGCTGCAGGACTATATCGCCAGCGCGAACGCGCGCGGCGAGCTTGAAGTCGAGGACACCGATCTGGCTGCTCGCCAGTTCATCGACATGTCGACCGCCGGCTACTTCAAGAAGCGGCTATTCAACGATATCGCCGTGCGTCCGGACAACAAGGAGATCGAGCGCGTCGTGGAGTCCGGGCTGCGCATGTTCATGAACTTCTACGGCCCCAGGAAAGACGAAACCCGCAGCTGACCCTCTGCGGGTTTTGTTCCTCACGCCAAGTAAAAATTCCGTGCTTGCCAACATCCGCGATTTGTCTCATGTCGTGGGCTCCCAATCCGTTTGATCAGCGCGGAAGATATCCATGCAGGAAATCACCCTTCTTCTCCAGGACCCGGCGGCCTGGGTCGCCCTCGTGACGCTTGTCGTCATGGAAGTGGTCCTTGGCATCGACAACCTCATTTTCATCTCGATCCTGACCAACAAGCTGCCGGAAGACACGCGCGTGAAGGCCCGCCGCATCGGCATCGGCCTTGCGCTCGTCATGCGCCTTGCCCTGCTCGGCACGGTGGCCTGGATTGTCCAGCTGACCACCCCCGTCTTCGAAGCTTTCGGCCACGGCTTCTCCTGGAAGGACATGATCCTGATCGCTGGCGGCCTCTTCCTGGTCTGGAAGGCGACGAAGGAAATCCACCACAGCGTGGACCCGATCGACAAGGAAGAGGACTTCATCGCCTCTACCGCCTCAACCACATTCGCCAGCGCCATCGGCCAGATCCTTCTGCTCGACCTCGTCTTCTCGATCGACAGCATCATCACCGCTGTCGGCATGACGCCGCATCTGCCGATCATGGTGGTGGCCGTTGTCGTGGCCGTCACGGTGATGCTGGTGGCCGCAACGCCACTTGCTAATTTCATCGAAAAGAATCCGACCATCGTCATGCTGGCCCTCGCCTTCCTCCTGATGATCGGAACGACCCTGATCGCAGAGGGCATGGGCTTCCACGTACCCAAGGGCTATATCTACGCCGCCATGGCCTTCTCCGCCCTGGTGGAGGTGCTCAACATGTTCGCCCGCCGCAAGCGCGAGCGTGACCGGTTGACCAGAAAGGTTCTGCATTGAGCCGCCTGTGATCTTAAAGAAAGGCCTGTCGTGAGATAGGCCTTTTTCTTGTTCAGCACCGGCATGGCGCGTCGGGATCACCCCTTGCGGGAATTGTCGCCAGCGCTTACGCCTTCATAGACTGCCCGCACCTCGTCGGAGCCCCATGACATACGAGCAAATTCTCGCCTTCAGCCTCATAGCGGTCATGATGGCCGCCTTCCTCTGGGAGAAGTTTCGCTACGACGTGGTGGCATGCGTGTCGCTGGTTGCAGCGGTGGCGCTCGGTTTGCTGCCCGCATCGAAGGCATTTTCTGGCTTTTCGGACGATCTTGTGATCATCGTCGGCAGCGCACTCGTGGTGAGTGCAGGCGTCGCGCGCTCGGGCATCGTCGACCTTGCGATCAAGCGGTTTTTCCCGGCGCTGAGTTCGCTGCACGGTCAGATGCTGCTGCTGCTGGTTACGGTCGCGGTGCTCTCAGCCTTCATCAAAAACATCGGCGCACTCGCCATCATGATGCCGGTCGCCTTCCAGTTTGCTCGCAGATCCGGCGTGCCGCCATCGGTTTTCCTGATGCCCATGGCCTTTTCTGCCCTGCTCGGCGGACTGATGACGCAGATCGGCACATCGCCCAATATTGCGGTCTCGCGCTTGCGCGAGGAAATGACCGGCCAGCCCTTCACCATGTTCGACTTCACGCCTGTCGGCGCGACACTTGCGGCCTCTGGCATCATCTTCCTGATATTCTTCTACTGGCTCGTGCCTCGGCGTGAGAACCAGAACCCTTCGCTGCAGGAGGCGCTCGAAGCCTCGAACTTCGCCACCGAAGCGATGATCACCCGCCAGTCGCCCTTCGCGGGCAAGACGCTCAACCATCTGCTCCAGACATCGCACGGCGACGTGACCGCGACAGCCATTCTGCGGGGCCACACCCGCCTGTCACCATTTCCAGACGTGCTCCTCCACGAGGAAGACATCCTACTCCTGGAGGGCCCCTCGGAGGCCCTTGACCGGATCGTGTCGCAGGGCAATCTCAGCCTCTCGGGCAACACAGATGGCGATCGCAAAAGGCGCGGCGACATCTCGTCCGTCGAGGCAGTGATCGGTCGCGGCTCCCCTCTCATCGGCCAGTCGACGAGCGAGCTTTCACTCGTGCACACCTATGGCGTCAACCTGCTCGCCGTCAGCCGTCAGGGCAAACGTATTCGCGAACGGCTCGGGCAATTGACGTTGCGGTCCGGCGACGTGGTGGTGCTGCAGGGACTGCGCCAGCAGATGCCGGCCATATTGACGGAACTCGGATGCCTGCCGCTTGCAGAGCGCGAGATCCTGCTCGGCACCAGCCGCAACATCTTCATCCCGCTTGCGATCCTGGTGGTCGCCATGGCGGCGACCGCCCTTGGCCTCGCACCGGTTGCCATCGCCTTCTTCGCCGCAGCACTCGCCATGGTCGCCTTCGGGGTTCTCCCGGTGAGCGAGGTCTATCGCGCCATCGACGGTCCCATCCTGGTGATGCTGGCAGCCCTGATCCCCGTCGCCGACACGTTGCGCACCTCTGGAGGCAGCGATGTCATTGCCGGCTGGCTGAACGCCATGGCCGGAGGCATGCCGGCCTGGGGTGCGGTCGCGATGATGCTGCTGACGGCAATGGCCGTGACGCCCTTCCTCAACAACGCAGCCACAGTTCTGGTCATGGCGCCGATTGCCGCCAGTTTCGCAACCGGCCTCGGCTACAAGCCGGAAGCTTTCCTGATGGCGGTCGCCATCGGCGCCGGCTGCGATTTCCTCACCCCCATCGGCCACCAGTGCAACACGTTGGTCATGGGTCCGGGGGGATATCGCTTTTCCGATTATCCGAGGCTCGGTCTGCCGCTGTCGATCCTGATCGTCTTGGTATCGGTCCCGGCTCTGCTCATGGTCTGGCCGGTGAGGTAGCGCCGCACTCAAAAAAACCAGCGCACAAAGAAAAACCTGCGTCGGCGGGACGCAGGTTTTCCTTGGGGGCGGGGACTTGGGGGAGAGCGCAGGCCGGACGGTTAAGGGGCTCGCCTGCCATTTCGTTGGCCACGGAAAGAAACCGGAAAAATTCCCGTATTCCCCTTGATCCGTCGCGTCCGGTTGGCACGGCCTGCGCTCTGGCATATGAACGCGCGACCCGTCACCGGGTTCCACGCATATGTATCTTTTCCAATTTTTTTTCATCGCCGCGCCGAAAGCCCGGTTTCCGTGGTTTTTCTTGACGCACGGCCATGAATATGGCCTAAGGCCACGCTGTGGAACAGGCGGTGCCGAGGTGCCGTATCCGTTCTCGCCAGCCCTCACCGGCAGCCTCACAATTTCTCGATCTGGCGCTCGGGCGCCGATCATCCGCACGCACCACGAGCTTTACCCATGACCAAGTCCGGCGTTCGCGTCCGCATTGCCCCCTCCCCGACCGGCGAGCCCCATGTCGGCACCGCCTATATCGCGCTGTTCAACTACCTCTTCGCGAAGAAATTCGACGGCGAGTTCATCCTGCGCATCGAGGACACCGACGCGACGCGCTCGACCGCCGAGTTCGAGCAGAAGGTGCTGGACGCGCTGAAATGGACCGGCCTCACCTGGTCGGAAGGCCCCGATGTCGGCGGCCCCTACGGCCCCTACCGCCAATCCGAGCGTAAGGACATCTATCGTCCCTTCGTCGAGCAGATGGTCCGCGATGGCGGCGCCTTCCGCTGTTTCTGCACGCCCGAGCGGCTGGAGCAGATGCGCGAAGCCCAGCGCGCCGCCGGCAAGCCGCCGGGCTATGATGGGCTTTGCCTGCATCTGAAAGCTGAGGAAGTGACCGCCCGCGTCGAAGCCGGCGAACCGCATGTCGTGCGCCTCAAGGTGCCGACCGAGGGCTCCTGCGACTTCCACGACGGTGTCTATGGCGATGTCTCGATCCCGTGGGAAAGCGTCGATATGCAGGTCCTGCTGAAGGCCGACGGCATGCCAACCTACCATATGGCGAATGTCGTCGACGACCACCTGATGAAGATCACCCATGTCGCCCGCGGCGAGGAATGGCTGGCTTCGGTGCCGAAGCACATCCTGATCTATAAGCATCTCGGTCTCGAGCCGCCGCAGTTCATGCACCTGTCGCTGATGCGCAATCACGACAAGTCGAAGCTCTCGAAGCGCAAGAACCCGACTTCGATCTCCTACTACTCGGCGCTGGGCTATCTGCCGGAAGCCCTGATGAACTTCCTTGGCCTGTTCTTCATCCAGATCGCTGAAGGTGAAGAACTGCTGACGATGGAAGAGCTGATCGAGAAGTTCGACCCCGAAAACCTGTCCAAGGCCGGCGCAATTTTCGACATCCAGAAGCTCGACTGGCTGAACGGCCGCTGGCTGCGCGAGAAGCTGACCCCGGAAGATTTCGTTGCCCGCGTGCTCGACTGGGCTCAGGAAAACGACCGTCTCGTCGAAGGCCTGAAGCTTGCCCAGAGCCGCGTCACCAAGCTCGGCGAACTGCCGCCGCTCGCCGGCTTCCTGCTCGCCAACGACGTCGGCCTGACGCCCGCCTCCTTCGGCGGCCTGAAGACCAGCCCGGCTGAGACGCTCGAAATCGTCACCACCGTCCAGGCGGATCTCGAAAAGATCCTCGAATGGAACGTCACGACCATCGAGGAAGAACTGCGGGCGATATCTGACCGTATGGGCAAGAAGCTCCGCGTCGTCACCCCGCCGCTCTTCGTCGCCGTCTCCGGCAGCCAGCGCTCGCTGCCGCTGTTTGACTCGATGGCGCTGCTCGGTCGCTCGGTCGTGCGCCAGCGGTTGAAGGTCGCGATCCAGGTGCTGACCGCCATGGCGGGTGCGCAGAACTGAGGGTAGCCCCTCCCCCTTGTGGGGAGGGGTTTTGCCCAGAGCGAGACGCCTCCCCTCCCCGTCGCTTCGCTCCGACCCTCCCCACAAGGGTGAGGGTTCACCAAGCAAGCCGCACCGGCGAACTGAAACGAACACAGCCGCAAGAGGCATTCACACGATGACCGAACAGAAGACCGACACCGCCCTCTCCTCCGACCCGACGGAAGTCCGCCGCCAGAAGCTTGCGCTGCTGCGCGAACAGGTCGGCGATGTTTATCCGGCGCATTTCCATCGCACGATGACGAATGCGGAGTTCGCCGAGAAATATGCGGGCCTGGAGCTGGACGAGACGTCAGACGACATCATCACGGTCGCCGGTCGCGTTTATTCCTCGCGCAATTCCGGCATGTTCATGGATATCCATGACGCCTCGGGCAAGATCCAGATCTTCTCCCACAAGGACACGACCCCGGAAGAAGCCCGCGCGCTCTTGCCGATGATCGACCTCGGCGACATCATCGGCGTCAAGGGTCAGGTCCGTCGCACCAAGCGCGGCGAGCTCACCATCAACGCCCATGAAATCACCATGCTGACCAAGACGCTTCTCCCCATGCCGGAGAAGTATCACGGTCTCGCCGACATCGAGCTGCGCTACCGCAAGCGCCACCTCGACATCCTTACCAACGAGGAATCCAAGCTCCGCTTCCAGCAGCGCTCGAAGATCGTCTCCGGAATCCGCCGTTTTCTAGAGGGTGAAGGCTTCCTCGAAGTCGAGACGCCGATGCTGCAGACCATCTATGGCGGCGCGACCGCCGAACCCTTCAAGACGCACCACAATACACTGAAGATGGACATGTTCCTGCGCATCGCGCCGGAGCTGTTCCTCAAGCGCACGCTGGTATCGGGCCTTGCTGACAAGGTATTCGAGGTCAACCGCAACTTCCGCAACGAAGGTGTGTCGACCCGCCACAATCCCGAATTCACCATGATGGAATGCTACTGGGCCTATGCCGACTATGAGGACATGATGGGCCTCGTCGAGCGCATGTTCGAGACGCTCGCCATCAGTATCCACGGCACGACCGACGTCACCTTCGGTGACAAGCAGCTTTCCTTCAAGGGCCCGTTCAAGCGCGTGCCCATGCCAGACGCCGTCAAGGAGGCAACCGGCATCGACTTCCTCGCGATCAAGACTGACGAAGAAGCCCGCGCGGCTGCCAAGGCCGCCGGCTTTGAAGTCGAGAAGGACTGGACCTGGGGCGAATGCCTTGCCTTCATCTTCGAAGAGAAGGTCGAGGGCACGCTGATCCAGCCGAGCCACGTCACGCATTTCCCCAAGGACATCTCGCCGTTCGCCAAGGAAGTGCCGGGCGAGCCACGCCTCGTCGAGCGTTTCGAAACCTACTGCAACGCCTGGGAAGTCGGCAACGCCTTCTCGGAACTGAACGACCCGGAAGAACAGCGCAAGCGCATGGTCGAGCAGCTCGAACAGGCCCATTCGCGCGGCGAAAAAGACAAGCAGCTCGACGACGAATTCCTCGACGCCATCGACCAGGGCATGCCGCCCGCCGGCGGCCTCGGCATCGGCGTCGACCGTCTGATCATGTTGCTCACCAACGCCCCGTCGATCCGCGACGTCATCCTCTTCCCGGCGCGGCGCAATCGCAACGACTAAGGATATTTGCTGCAGACAGAAAAGCCCCGGCGCCAGGTCCGGGGCTTTTCAGTTGTGGTGCGGTCGTTCAATTTTTGTCGCTTACGACAGTGAGGAGTGCACTAATCCTGCTTCAGTGACCTGCCTTGGCATGCTCGTCAGCCTTGGGCTTGGCCTTTGGCGGCAGGATCGCCTCGTCTTCGGCAGGCGCGCCATGGCCGTCTGAATTATGGCTATCGCCCGGCTTGGCGGCATGTTCTTCGGCCGGCGCATGGCCGTCGGATTTCGCCCCATGCTCTTCCGACTTGCCAACGGGCGCCGTCGAACCGTCAGGGGTGATCGGCTGGGCGCGCATCTTCTCGAGCCAGGCGGCACCATGGTCTGTGCTCGCAGCGCCGTCTGAAACACCTGCCGGCTCGACCTTCGCGGCTGTATCCTCGACGGGAGCCTCTTCCTCAGCATCACCGAGGCCAACCATGCTCTTTATCGACGCCAACCAACCCTCCTCGGAAGCCGCTTCGCCCTCCGGCGGAATTTCTACTGGGGTGGCTGCATGCTCAGTGTCGCCATGCGCCGGGGCATCGGTCTGAACATGCTGCTCTGCACCCTCGTGTCCTGCATCCCCATGCGCCACGGCAGCCGGTTCAGCATGATCGTCCGCCGGCGCCTCGTGGCCTTCCGCCACAGCACCATGGCCATCAGCGGGTGCGCCATGACCGTCGGCCGGTGCGTCATCACCACCGAGACCGACCATACCCATCAAGGATGCCATCCAGCCCTTGCTTTCGCCGTGTTCGGCAACCGGTGTCTCCTCGCCATGCTCGCCAGCCGGCGCTTCACCATGGCCATCGGCTTCGCCATGGCCTTTGGTCTCGCCATGCCCGTCAGCAGCCCTATCGCCATGGGCATCCTTGGCACCGTGATCGGACGCCTTTCCATGGCCATCGGAGGTTTTGCCAGGCCCCTCGCCTTCCGGCACCACGACCTCGGGCTTTACGCAGTCGGTCTGATCATTCAGCCTCGCGACAAGCGCCTGGATGTCGTCTTCGAGCATGTCCACGCGCTCGCCGAAGAATTCGCCATTCGGTGCCGCCGCGCCATCGGCGTAGCGCACAGTCAGCACCCGCGCCGAAACCTCTTCGGGAACATGGCTTGGATCGGGCACATAGATCACGTCGGCGCCAACCGCGCGGCCGCGCATGCCGGATCGATCCTTGGGACCGTTGGGATCAAGCACGACCACCTGAACCAGGTCGGCCTTCTTCGCCTCCTGCACCGATTTGGCCACACGCAGCGCCGTCTTGGCGCGCGCCAACCCGTCGCCGGGCTTGTTCGTGGTGATGAATTTGCGCACCCAGAAGCGGTCCTTCTTCTGGATCTCGACCGTCTTCACTTCGGTGCATTCGAGGCCGTTCAACTCAGCATAGGAAGGCCCAAGGAGCTTGTCGGCACCGATATAGACGGCAGCGGCACCCGTGCCGCCGAGGGTGACGAGAAACCCGCCCAAAATCAGCATGAGCTTTCGTGACAGGTGAATCTTTGGCACCTTCACGCTTCGAACTCCGCCATGACACTGTCCCGACTGTTTACGCAATACTATGGGCCAGCATACGCCTCTCTCCTTGCAGAACCTTTAACCCCGCAATTCCAGTTCCGGCACACCTTCGACCGGGCTTTTTGCAAATGATTTGCAAAAGCGTTGACAATGGCGCGAGGCGCTATAGGTTTTAATGAGAATGACTTGCAAGAACAGGAATGGACCATGGTCTTAAAGCTTGCCTGCCGTCTCCTCGCCATGGCGCTTCTGCTGCCGGGCGTGACTTTCGCCGCCGACAAGCCGAAGGTCGTCACCACCTTCACCGTCATTGCCGATATTGCCCAGAATGTTGCCGGAGATGCCGCAACCGTCGAAAGCATCACCAAGCCAGGCGCCGAGATCCACGGCTACCAGCCGACCCCGCGCGACATCCTGAAGGCGCGCGATGCCGATCTCGTGCTGCGCAACGGTCTCAATCTCGAAGCCTGGTTCGAGAAATTCCTCGCCAATCTCGGCGACGTGCCGAGGGTCACCGTCAGCGACGGTATCGAGCCGATCGGCATTGGCGGCGGCGCCTATGACGGCAAGCCCAACCCGCATGCCTGGATGTCGCCGGCAAACGCGCTCATCTACGTCGAAAACATTCGCAAGGCCCTCACCGACATCGATCCGGCCAATGCCGCGATTTACGAGGCCAATGCGAGAACCTATTCCCAGAAGATCAGCGCCGAGATCGAGCCGATGAAGGCAGAAATTGCCAAGATCCCGGAAAATGAGCGCTTCTTGGTAACGAGCGAAGGCGCCTTCTCTTATCTCGCCCGTGATCTTGGCATGAAGGAACTCTATCTCTGGCCGATCAATGCGGACAGCCAGGGCACGCCGCAGCAGGTCAAGGCCGTCGTCGATCAGGTGATCGAAAACAAGATCCCCGTCGTATTCTCTGAGAGCACCGTCTCCGACAAGCCCGCGAGCCAAGTAGCCGCGGAAACCGGGGCACGCTACGGGGGGATCCTTTATGTAGATTCCCTCAGCGAGCCTGACGGCCCGGTCCCGACCTATCTGGATCTCCTGAAGGTGACGGTCTCGACTATCGTGAAGGGATTTGCCGGATGATCATGGGATCGGGCGCAAGACGCAATCGCGAGGGGATCGCCGCAGAGGATGTGACGGTCACCTATCGCAACGGCCACACGGCCCTGCGCCATGCGAGCTTCGCCATCCCGCCCGGAACCATCACCGCCCTTGTCGGCGTCAACGGCGCAGGCAAGTCGACGCTTTTCAAGGCCATCATGGGCTTCGTGCCCGTCGCCGCGGGCGAAATCCGGGTACTCGGCATGAGCGTCAAACAGGCGCTCAAGCAAAACCTAGTTGCCTATGTACCCCAGGCGGAAGAGGTCGATTGGAACTTCCCGGTCCTCGTCGAAGATGTCGTGATGATGGGCCGCTATGGCCACATGAATTTCCTGCGGATCCCCTCGAAACGCGATCACCTGTTGGTTGAAGAAGCGTTGTCCCGCGTCGGCATGGGGGATTACCGCAAGCGCCAGATTGGAGAGCTCTCCGGCGGGCAGCGCAAGCGCGTCTTCCTCGCTCGCGCGCTTGCGCAGGAAGGTCAGGTCATCCTGCTCGACGAACCCTTCACTGGCGTCGATGTCACAACCGAAGAGCAGATCATCGGCCTGATGAAGGACCTGCGCGATGAAGGCCGCGTCATGCTGGTCTCGACCCACAATCTGGGCAGCGTGCCCGACTTCTGCGACCGGACCGTCTTCGTGAAAGGCACGATCATCGCCTCGGGCAAGACCGAGGACACCTTTACCGAAGACAACCTCAAGACTGCCTTCGGCGGTGCGTTGCGCCACTTCGTGCTGGCCGGGCGCGATCTGCATGACGACGATGACGGCCGCGAGGTCACCGTGATCACCGACGACGAACGCCCCTTCGTCATCTATGGCCAGCCGAGACCGGGAACATCAGATGTTCGCAACCCTGGTTGAGCCCTTCACCTACGACTACATGCGCAACGCCATCCTGGTGAGCGCGCTCGTCGGCGGCGTCTGCGGCTTTCTCTCGGCCTATCTCATGCTAAAGGGCTGGTCGCTGATCGGTGACGCACTCTCCCATGCCATCGTGCCGGGTGTGGCCGGCGCCTATATGCTTGGCCTGCCCTTCGCCTTCGGCGCTTTTCTCTCCGGCGGCATGGCAGCCCTTGCCATCCTCTTCTTGAACCAGCGCACCAAGCTGAAGGAAGACGCGATCATCGGCCTGATCTTCACATCCTTCTTCGGCCTTGGCCTGTTCATGGTCTCGATCTCGCCCGTCTCGATCGACATCAAGACCATCGTGCTCGGCAACATCCTCGCCATCACGCCCGCCGACACCCTGCAGCTCGTCCTGATCGGCGGCGTCAGCCTGCTGGTTCTTGCGCTGAAATGGAAGGACCTGATGGTCACCTTCTTCGACGAGAACCATGCCCGCTCGATCGGCCTGAAACCCGAACGCCTGAAGGTGATCTTCTTCACCCTGCTTGCGGCCTCCACCGTCGCCGCCATGCAGACCGTCGGCGCCTTCCTCGTCATCGCCATGGTCGTGACGCCAGGCGCCACCGCTTACCTGCTCACCGACCGCTTCCAGCGGCTGATCCTGATGGCGCTCGGCATCGGTGCCGGCACCAGCTTCGTCGGCGCCTATGCGAGCTACTTCCTCGATGGCGCCACCGGCGGCATCATCGTCGTCCTGCAGACGGTGATCTTCCTCGCCGCTTTCCTCTTTGCTCCCAAGCACGGCATGCTGGCCGCCCGAAGCCGCGCCCGCGAAGCTCTGGAACCGGTCTCCTCAGAGATCGTGTCTGACGCTCACCACCTGCCCGAGGAGCGCCCGGCATGAGCGAAACCCTCGAACTCGCCCTCCTGCCCTTCCAGCTTCCCTTCATGCAGTCGGCCTTCGTGGTAACGCTGATGATCGCCATCCCCATGGCGCTCTTGTCCTGCCTGCTGGTGCTCAAGGGCTGGTCGCTGATGGGCGACGCGGTTTCCCATGCCGTGCTGCCGGGAGTCGTCATCGCCTACATCGCCGGCATTCCGCTTGCCATCGGCGCCTTCGTCGCCGGACTCTTCTGTGCGCTGCTTACCGGCTTCATCAAGGAAAACAGCCGCATCAAGGAAGACACAGTGCTCGGCATCGTCTTTTCCGGCATGTTCGGCCTCGGGCTGGTGCTGTACGTTCAGGTCGAAAGCGCAGTGCACCTCGACCACATCCTCTTCGGCGACATGCTGGGCCTGCTACCCTCCGACCTGATCGAGACTGGTCTGATTGCCCTCTTTGCCACTCTCTTCCTGATCGTTCTCCGCAAGGACCTGCTCGTCCATGCCTTCGACCCGCAGCATGCCCAAGCCATTGGCCTTTCTGTCCGCCTGCTCCATTACGGCCAGCTCGCGGTGCTATCGCTCGTCGTGGTGGGTGCCCTGAAAGCCGTCGGAATCATCCTCTCGGTCGCCATGCTCGTCGCCCCCGGCGCTATCGCCTTTCTGCTGACAAAACGCTACGGCGCGATGATGATCACCGCCGTAACGGTCGCCGTCTCGTCCTCGTTGTCTGGCATCTATCTGAGCTTTTTCATCGACAGCGCGCCTGCCCCGACGATCGTGCTGATCATGAGCGGCATCTTCATCCTCGCCTTCGTCCGCACCCTCTGGCAGGCCCGGAGCGTGAACCGCATCGCCGCGGCAGAAGACATCTGACCTCGCGTCACTTGGCATGGATCAAGTCGATGGGGCCGCTTGCGCACTAAGGTCTCCTCATCAACGCGAGGATGGATACCCATGTCGACGATGAAACTGCATCAGAAACCCACCCGCCACCTGTTCTTCACCGGCAAGGGCGGCGTTGGCAAGACCTCGCTGAGTTGCGCAACCGCAATCGCGCTTGCGGACCAGGGTCTGAGGATACTTCTCGTCAGCACCGATCCCGCCTCTAATCTTGACGAGATGCTGGGCGTAAACCTCGGCAGCGATCCCACCCCCGTTCCGGGTGTGCCTCGCCTATACGCCATGAATATCGATCCCGAAACAGCAGCCGAAGACTACCGTCTGCGCGTGCTCGGCCAGATGGGACCGGGGGCGAGCGAGAAGGACCGCGCCACCGTGCGCGAACAGCTCTCCGGCGCCTGCACCACAGAGATTGCCGCCTTCGACGAATTCGTCGGCCTGCTGGCAGACGACGACCCGCGCTTTGACCACATCATCTTCGACACGGCCCCGACCGGCCACACTCTGCGGCTTCTCAGCCTGCCCAAGGCCTGGACCGGTTTCCTGGAGGCCAATGAACGCGGCGCCTCCTGCCTTGGGCCGCATTCCGGGCTGAAGATGCAGGAAGACCGCTTTCGCGCGGCGCTGGAATGCCTCGGCGATCCCGCCCGCACCACCATCGTGCTTGTGACGCGGGCCGACCGCGGCGCGATCCGGGAAGCCGCCCGCACGGCCGGCGAACTCTCAGAGCTCGGTCTTTCCAACCAGATGCTCGCGATCAATGGCCGCTTCACGCCAACCGACCCTGATGACCACGTGGCCGCGGCCTTCGCCGCAGAGCAGACAAAGGCACTTGCCGAGCTTCCGCCCGCCCTCAAGTCCTTGCCCCGCGACGAGGTGGCGCTCAAATCCTTCGACATGGTGGGGCTTACCGCCCTGCGCGGGCTTCTGTCTGAAGCGGCCCCAGGCCCTTCCGTTGATACAGAGGACGAAGCCTTCGCGAGCCCCGATCTACCGCGCATCTCCCGTCTGGTGGATGAAATCGCCTCCAGCGGCAAGGGCCTCGTGATGGTCATGGGCAAGGGCGGCGTCGGCAAGACCACGGTAGCCGCAGCGGTCGCCGTCGGGCTTGCAGCACGCGGCCACAGCGTACATCTCACCACCACCGACCCGGCCGCCCACCTGTCCTTCGTCGTCGGCGCCGGCGCCATGCCCGGCCTGACCGTGGACCGGATCGATCCCGAGGCAGAGACGGCGCGCTACATAGACAAGATCATGGCGAGCAAGGGTCGGGATTTGGACGAAGCGGGGCAGGCGCTGCTTCGCGAGGATCTCGCCTCCCCCTGCACAGAGGAAGTTGCCGTCTTTCACGCGTTTTCCCGCGTAGTCGGAGAAGCGCGCACGAGCTTCGTTGTCATCGACACCGCCCCGACAGGCCACACGCTACTGCTCCTTGATGCGACGGGCGCCTACCATCGTCAGATGACACGTCACCTCGACGACAACGCGCCGGGGCGGATGATTACCCCCCTGATGCGCCTCCAGGACCCGACCTATACGCGTGTGTTGCTCGTGACGTTGCCAGAGACGACGCCGGTTTCTGAGGCCTCAGCTTTGCAGGACGACCTGCGCCGCGCCAGCATCGAGCCCTATGGCTGGGTGATCAACAAGGCGATGGCAATGTCGGGAACCCGCGACCCGCTCCTGCGCGCCCGCATACGGGGCGAGAAGGCGCAGATCGAACGCGTCCGGCGCGATTGCGCAAGTCGCGTTTTTGGGCTGGATTTCCGGCCCGTTGCCCCGGTGGGCCTGGAGGAGTTGCGAAAGATTGCTGATGAGGCATAACACCTCCGCAGCATCTCAGACCCGCGCCTCTTCCTCGGCACGCTTGGTCCGCCTCGACACCACCCATTCCCGCCACACGGTGAAGAGACCCGCACCGACGACGATGACGGCACCGACCACCGTGTTCCAGCGCAAGACTTCGCCGAATACCGTCACCGCGATCATCGCACCCAGCACCAGTTGCCAGTAGGAAATCGGCTGGACGATGACCGCATCGAGATTCTCGTAGGCCTTGATGAGCGAGAGATGGCCGATGATGCCGGTGCAGCAAAGCCCGATCATCAGGCCCCAGCCGGCAGGCGTGAATGGCGTCCAGAAGAAGGGCCCAAGCAAGCTCGAACCGATGAAGCCGATGATCGCCAGATAGAAGAAACTGGTCGATGGGGAATCGTCGCGGCTGACAAGACGAGTGGCAATCCCATAGACAGCGCCCATCACCGCGCAAAACAGCGGCAGCCAGATATAGGCATTGAAGCCGTCGCCGGTGGGCGAGAGCATGATCACAACGCCGACAAGCCCGAACAGGATCGCCGTCCAGCGTCGCCATCCGACCTTCTCGCCGAGGATCGGCATGGAAAGCAACGCAACGAAGATCGGCCCCGCCGCAAAGATCGCCTGGCTCTGGGCAAGACCAACTTTGGTGAAGGCAACGATCGACACGAGGATCTGCGTGAACAGCAGGAGCCCCCTCAGGATCTGCAGAAAGGGCCGCTTGGTGTTGACTGCAACCCGCAAGCCACCGCTCGACCGCATCGCCAGAAAGATGGCAAAGGCGACAAAGGCCCAGTAACGCACCATGGCCACCTGCACGGGCGAATGCGTCTCGCCGAGATGTTTGGAAAGCCCATCCTGAATAGCAAAGACGGAAAAGGCGAGAAACGTGAAGAGGTAGCCGAGCGGCGTCGATTTCATGGGGCGAAGAGGGCTTTGCACGAGGGAGGATCCGTGGACGAACCAACGGCGCGGGCGATTTGATCCTACACCCTGAGCGAGCCTTGCCTAGTGCAGTTTTGCAAAGCTGCCCTGCAACCTGACAACCTCTTGTCACATCCGCTTGGCTCCGCCTTGCCTCGGGCCGGGCGGCATGCTTGAAAGAGCCATGGCCTTCACCCTCCGCCAACTGCAGTATTTCGTCGCCGTCGCCGAGCAGGGATCGGTCACGCGCGCCGCCCAGAACCTCTCGATCTCCCAGTCCTCGGTCACCGAGGCGATCAAGGAACTCGAGGGCGATCTCGGCGTCGAGCTCTTCGAGCGCCACCCGCGCGGCCTGACGATCACCTATAACGGCCACCAGTTCCTCCGCCATGCGACGAAGATTCTGGCCGATGTCTCGGATGCCCGCAACGTCTTCACCGAAACTCAGAACAGCACCGGCGGCACGCTCAACATCGGCGTCACCTCGCTGGTCGCCGGTTACGTCCTGTCGGACCTGCTCGCCCGCTATCGCCGCGCCTGTCCGGGCGTCGAGGTTTCCGCCATCGAGGACAACGGCTCCTATCTCGAACATTTGCTGATCGGTGGCGAGCTGGATGTCGCCGTCATGGTCATCTCCAACCTGCGCGACCGACTGGCACTACAGGCCGAGATCCTGGAAACCTCGCCCTACCGCCTCTGGCTGCCCATCGGCCACCCGCTGGTTTCGGCGGACATCATCTCGATTGCCGATATCACCAAGGAACCGCTGATCATGCTGACCGTGGACGAAATCGAGGAGAACACCGGCAAACTCCTCTCGGCCCTCGGCGCCCGCCCGCATGTCGCCTTCCGCACCCGTTCGGTGGAAGCGGTCCGCAGCCTGGTCGCGACCGGCGCCGGTGTCGCGCTCCTGCCAGACCTCGTCTATCGCCCCTGGTCGCTGGAAGGCGACCGCATCGAAAGCCGCGACGTGTCAGGTGCCCTGCCAGTGGTGCAGGTCGGCATGGTCTGGCGCAAAGGGTCGAGCCTGCCCCAGGCCGCACGGGATTTCGTCGGGATTGCCGAGGCGAGCCGGAGTGGACGGGTGCGGTGAGCACAGCGTTCAGTCGCTGACAGACAATATTGCCTAGCTCATCGTCTTTTCGGCTCAGCAGGAAAGAGGAGTGTCGGAACTGCAGCGAACAACATCGCTAAAACGAAAACGTACATCCAACCATTCTGGGTTAACGCCCCACCATCCAAAATAACCACGCCTCTCCACTTCATAGCTACGAATTCAGAAGCATTAAAGATTACAGCATAGAACGCAAAAAATGACGAGAAATACGATATATATCTGGCGTATAAATTAAAACGAAAAATGACAACAAAAACCGAAACTAGAAATGCAATCGAGAAATTCAAAATACCTAGCGGGATCATGGTGTAGACACTGCCTTCGACGAAGAAGGATACGAGAATGAAAACCAACAGAGAATATATCATTCTGAGCACCGTGCGTACGCACGCGGATCTTAGCACTTGAGATGTCCGTGTCTATACAAGCCTGCGAACAGTGAGAGCATTCGGAAAAACCGATACCGACATTCTGACGAATGAATTTGCGAATGCGGTTAATTCGCGGCAACTTTTGTTCCGGGAACAATAAGGGTCACGGAAAAGCGACCCTCCAACCGGGAGACCTCGCGATGAAATCTCTTCTGAAGTCTTGCACTGTCCTTGCCACCGTCCTGAGTTTTACCAGCGCGGCAGTCGCCCAGGAGCCGCTGAAGGAACTGGGGCCGGGCGAAGGCGCCCTCTCCATCGTTGCCTGGGCTGGCTATATCGAGCGCGGCGAAACAGACAAGAATTTCGACTGGGTCACCGAATTCGAAAAGAAGACCGGCTGCATGGTCTCGGTGAAGACTGCCGCCACTTCGGATGAAATGGTCGCCCTGATGAACGAAGGCGGCTTCGACCTCGTGACCGCTTCGGGCGATGCCTCGCTCCGCCTCGTCGCCGGCAAGCGCGTGCAGCCGATCAACACCGCGCTGATTCCCTCCTGGAGCACCATCGACGAGCGCCTGCAGAACGCCCCCTGGCACACCAAGGACGGCGTCCACTACGGCACGCCTTACGTCTGGGGCCCGAACGTCCTGATGTACAACACCAAGGCCTTCGGCGACAAAGCCCCGGACAGCTGGAACGTTGTCTTCGAAGAAATGACGCTTGCCGACGGCAAGTCCAACAAGGGCCGCGTCCAGGCCTATGACGGCCCGATCCACGTCGCTGACGCCGCCAACTACCTGATGTTCCACAAGCCGGAACTCGGCATCAAGGATCCTTACGAGCTCAATGAAGACCAGTACAAGGCGGCCCTTGATCTCTTGCGCGGCCAGCGCCAGCTCGTCAGCCGCTACTGGCACGACGCCTTTATCCAGATCGACGACTTCAAGAACGAAGGTGTCGTTGCTTCCGGCTCCTGGCCCTTCCAGGTCAACCTGTTGAAGGCCGACCAGCCCGTCGCCTCCGTCTTCCCGAAGGAAGGCGTCACCGGCTGGGCCGACACGACCATGCTGCATGTCGACAGCGAGCATCCGAACTGCGCTTACATGTGGATGGAGCATTCGCTGTCGCCCAAGGTTCAGGGTGATGTTTCCGCCTGGTTCGGCACGGTTCCTTCCGTTCCTGCCGCCTGCAAGGGCAATGCGCTCCTCGGCGATGAAGGCTGCAAGAACAACGGCTACGAGAACTTCGACAAGATCAAGTTCTGGAAGACCCCGGTTTCGAAGTGCGAAAGCCAGGGCGAATGCGTGCCCTACCACCGCTGGGTTTCTGACTACATCGGCGTGATCGGCGGACGTTGATCTTCCACCTCCCCGTTGAGGGGGGAGGTCGCGCGGAACGCGCGGGTGGGGGTGACCTACGGTTCAACTGAACGCTGATGGTCACCCCACCCCGGACCTTCGGTCCGACCCTCCCCCTCAAGGGGAGGGTGCAGACCCCCGCTGGCCTTCTGCCGGCACCCTACTGAAATTCTGGAGCCACCATGACCGCAGCCGTCTCCTTCTCGAAGGTCTCGCGCCATTTCGGCAGCGTGAAAGCCGTCGATGCCGTCGACCTGACGGTCGAACCCGGCGAGTTCTTCGCCATGCTCGGTCCATCAGGCTCCGGCAAGACGACCTGCCTGCGCCTGATCGCCGGCTTCGAACAGCCGACGGCTGGCCACATCGAGATATTCGGCGAGACCGCCGAAGGCGTGCCGCCTTATCGCCGCAACGTCAACACGGTCTTCCAAGACTATGCCCTCTTCCCGCATTTGAACATCCTCGACAACGTCGCCTATGGCCTGATGGTCAAAGGCGTATCTAAGGCTGAACGCCATCGCGAGGCCGAGAAGGCGCTGGAAATGGTGAAGCTGCCGGGCTACGGCACCCGCAAGCCGGGCCAGCTCTCCGGCGGCCAGCGGCAGCGCGTGGCGCTCGCCCGAGCACTGGTCAACAAGCCGAAGGTGCTGCTGCTCGACGAGCCTCTCGGCGCGCTGGACCTGAAGCTGCGCGAGCAGATGCAGGAAGAACTGAAAAGCCTGCAGCGTTCGCTCGGCATCACCTTCGTCTTCGTCACGCACGACCAGGGCGAGGCACTCTCCATGGCCGACCGCGTCGCCGTCTTCAACGACGGCAAGATCGTTCAGGCCGGCACGCCGCACGAGATCTACAACCGGCCCCGCACCCGCTTCGTCGCCGATTTCGTCGGCTCATCGAATGTGATTGCGCCCGAAGCCATGAAGGCAATGGGCGGTGAAGCCCGCTGGACGAGCCTGCGCCCCGAGGCAATCCGCATTGCTTCCGAAGGCGGTGTCGAAGCAACCGTTCGCTCGGCAAGCTTCCTCGGCGCCTCCACCAAGCTTTTCGTCGAAACGGCTGCAACAGCACTCACCCTCTCGTTGCCTGCCGGCCACGCCGCACCGCAAGCCGGCGAAAGCATCCGGATTTCCTGGTCGACCACCGACCTGCATTACATGGAGGAGGCCGCATGACGGCGACCTCATCATCCGCCATTACCCCTGGCCGTCAGGGCCTGATGGGGCGGCTCTCGGATCTGTTCTGGCGGCGGCCCAACCTGCTGCTGGTCTTGATGCTGGTGCCGCCCCTGCTCTGGCTCGGCATCATCTATGTTGGCTCCCTGCTGGCACTTCTGCTGCAGAGCTTCTTCTCGATCGACGAATTCTCCGGTCTGATCAATTACGAGTTCACGCTTGCAACCTATGGCGAGTTGCTGCGCCCGGCGAATTTCGACATCATCCTGCGCACACTGCTGATGTCGGCCACGGTCACGCTCGCCTCGGCAATCATCGCCTTCCCGATCGCCTACTATGCCGCGCGTTATGCCAAGGGCCGCTGGAAGGCGGTCTTCTATCTCGGCATCATGCTGCCGCTCTGGTCGAGTTATCTCGTCAAGGTCTATGCTTGGAAGCTGATCCTCGCCAAGGAAGGCATCCTCACCTGGATCTTCGCCAAGCTGCATCTGACCTGGCTGCTCGACGGCATTCTCGCCATTCCCGTGATCGGCGGCAATTCGCTGTCAATCAGCTATCTCGGCACCTTCATCGTCTTCGTCTATGTCTGGCTGCCTTTCATGATCCTGCCGATCCAGGCGGCCCTTGAACGCGTGCCCGGCAACCTGATCGAAGCCTCCGGCGATCTCGGCGCAGATTCCCGGCAGACTTTCCGGCATGTGCTCTTTCCGCTGGCGCTGCCCGGGATCGTCGCCGGCTCGATCTTCACCTTCTCGCTGACGATGGGCGACTACATCATTCCGCAAATCGTCGGCACCTCGCGCCTCTTCATCGGCCAGGCCGTCTATGCCCAGCAGGGTACCGCCGGCAACATCCCGCTTGCTGCCGCCTTTTCGGTCGTACCGATCGTCATCATGGGCATTTACCTGACCATCGCCAAACGCATGGGGGCCTTCGATGCGCTCTGACCGCTCGCAATCCGCAGGCCTTTCACTCAAGATCGCAGCCGGCCTAGGCCTCGCGTTCCTGCATCTGCCGATCCTCTTGATCTTCGTCTATGCTTTCACCACGGAGGAAAAGAGCTTCCAGTGGCCGCCACCGGGCTTCACCACCCAATGGCTCGGCGTCGCATGGAACCGTCCGGACATCTGGGAGGCGCTGACGCTCTCGGTCAAGGTGGCAAGCATTGCCACAGCCATGGCGCTCGTGCTCGGCACGCTGGCCGCCGGCGCCGTGGCGCGCTCAAAGTTCTTCGGTCGCGAAATGATCTCGCTGCTCGTCATCCTGCCGATTGCCCTGCCCGGCATCGTCACGGGTATATCACTGCGCTCTGCCTTTTCGCTGGCGGGCATTCCCTTCTCCACCTGGACGATCATCGTTGGCCACGCGACCTTCTGCGTCGTCGTCGTCTACAACAACGCTGTCGCCCGTTTCCGCCGCACCTCGGGCTCGCTGATCGAGGCCTCCATGGATCTCGGCGCGGACGGTTTCCAGACCTTCCGTTATGTGATCCTGCCGAACATTGCGACAGCGCTACTAGCAGGCGGCATGCTCGCTTTTGCACTGTCCTTCGACGAGGTCATCGTCACCACCTTCACAGCCGGCCAGCAGGCGACCCTGCCGATCTGGATGCTCGAAGAACTGATCCGCCCGCGCCAACGCCCGGTCACCAACGTGGTCGCGATGGTTGTCGTGATCGTCACTTTCCTGCCGATCCTGGCGGCTTACTATCTGACCCGCGATACCGACCAGATCGCAGGCAGCGGCAAATGATGAACCA
>JBKBON010000005.1:0-150897 GCA_046294755.1 Allorhizobium sp.
CACCTCGTCTGCCATGGATCTCCTGTCAGGCGATCGCCGGCGACTGGCGCGGGTCGAAGCCTTCGAATGTCATCTGGTCTGCATATTTATAGGTCTGTGCCCGCATGATTTCATCCCTGACCGTCCAGGTGATCACTGGTGTGCCCTTCTCACGCAGGCCTGTGACGAAATCATTGGGCAGATGCGCGACGCAGTAGGAGGTAAAGTCCAAACCGAGATCCATGGCTTCACGATGAGCGGCAAGATTGTCGGGCTTGACGCCTTCGGCCGTAAGACCAACCGGCCACGGGCATTGGGCAACTTTCAGCGCACGCAGGAGGTGGAAGTCGAAGCTCATCAGTGCGACCTTGCCCTCGTATCCCTCGAGCACTTCGAGGACGGCTTCCACGAAGCCATCATCCTGTTCGGCGTCGATGCCCTTGAGTTCGATGACCAGCGGCACCTGGCCCTTGACCAGATCGAGCATCTGGCGAAGCGTCGGGATCTTGTCGGCGGTGCCGCCGATCGACAGCATCCGCAACTCGCCCGCGGTGCGCTCCCGAACCTCTCCGGCGATGTTGCACAGACGTTGCAGGTCATGATCGTGGAAGACCATAGGCACGCTGTCGGATGAGAGCTGGATGTCACATTCGATGGCAAAGCCTGCGTCAATGGCCCGGCTGAAGGCCGAAAGCGTGTTCTCCCAGACCTGCCGGTTCATGTCGTGATAGCCGCGATGGGCGACGGGCAGCTCCTTGATCCAGTCGACTTGGCTCACAGGGCAATCTCCAGGATCGCATCGATTTCGACGGCGGCATTGAGCGGCAGCGATGCCATGCCGACGGCAGCGCGGGCATGCTTGCCGGCTTCCCCAAGTACATTGGCTATTAGATTGGATGCGCCGTTGATGACCAGATGCTGCTCGACGAAGCCCGGAGCGGAGGCCACGAAGCCGTTGAGCTTGACGACCCGGGTGATGCGCGACAGGTCGCCGTCGAGGGCCGCCTTGGCCTGCGCCAGGATGTTGATGGCGCAGAGTTCCGCCGCTCGCTGAGCCTCAGGCAGCGCGACATCGCCGCCGACCAGACCGATCACCGCCACTTTTCCGCCTTCAATCGGCAACTGCCCTGAGAGGAACAGCAGGTTTCCGCTGATCACATAGGGCACGTAATTGGCGGCGGGTGCTGCTGCTTGCGGCAGCGTGATGCCCAGCGTCGCAAGGCGGCCGTCGATTGTGTCGGACATGGTCGATTCCCAGTCTGTTGATAAAAGTTGAGAAAGTTGTGGCGACGAAAAGCATGTCTCGCTTTTGCCGGATGTGTTCTTATAACATCGGTGACGAGTACAACAGGAGGGTGTCGATGTTTCCTTTGCGAATGGCGTGCCGTGCGACGCTGGCCCTCTCTGCTATGGGCCTCGGTGGTCAGGCTGCGTCCGCAGCCCCCGTCGGCCTTGTTCCGCATCGTGCTGTCTATGAGATCGTGCTGAAGGAAGCATCCGACCGTTCGGGTATCGAGTCCGTCCGGGGTCGCATGGTCTATGAATTCAGCGGCTCCGCCTGCAGAGGTTTCAATACCCAGTTTCGTTTCGTCACTCGCATCGACGTGGGCGAGGGGGTGCGCGTCACAGACCAGCGCTCGACGACATTCGAGGATGTCGCTGCCGGAAAGTTTCGCTTCGAGAACAAGTCCTTCACCGATGATCAGCTCGACAAGGATGTGAGCGGAGCGGCGGCAGAGGCCGGTGGCAAGGTCAAGATCGAGCTGACCGGTCCCGACAAGCGTGATCTTGAATTGGCGGAAAGCCGCTTTCCGGCAGAGCATATGCTCGAAGTGATCGCGCGTGCCCGTAAGGGGGAACGCGTCTTTGAATCTCGGATCTTCGATGGATCGGAAGACGGTGACCAGACGTTCCTCACCACCACGATCGTCGGTGGCCCGCAGAAGCCAATGAAGACAGACCCCGAAACCAAGGTGCTTGCGGCCCTCGGGAGCCAGGATTACTGGCCGGTTTCAATCGCCTATTTCGATGAAAAATCGAGGGGCGACCAGGAGCCGATCTACAGCCAATCTTTCAAGCTGTATGAAAACGGCGTGACGCGGGACCTGACGCTCGACTATGGCGACTTTGTTCTGGCCGGCAAGCTCACCAAGCTTGAAGTGCTTGGCAAGCCCGACAGCGGCTGCCAGTAAACGGCCTTTCGGCTGTAAAATCGGCGTTTCCGCCCTTGATTTTTACCCGACGCCCCTGTATGGCCGGCGTCATTCCACACGCAAGGCTTGGGATCGACAGGGAGAAATCCTGCCGCTTCCGCCCGGTGGCAGTCCGAAAGGACTGCTGTTTGCTTTGCGGGGGTTCAACCGGAAAAGGAGAAAAAGGCATGGCATTGCCTGATTTTAGCATGCGTCAGCTTCTGGAAGCTGGCGTTCACTTCGGTCACCAGACGCACCGCTGGAACCCGAAGATGAAGCCGTACATCTTCGGCGATCGTAACAACATCCACATCATCGACCTGGCTCAGACCGTTCCGATGCTGTCGCGCGCCCTGCAGGTCGTGTCCGACACCGTTGCTCGTGGCGGCCGCGTTCTCTTCGTTGGCACTAAGCGTCAGGCTTCGGAAATCATCGCTGATTCCGCCAAGCGTTCGGCCCAGTATTACGTCAACTCCCGCTGGCTCGGCGGCATGATGACCAACTGGAAGACGATTTCGAACTCGATCGCCCGTCTGCGCAAGCTCGACGAGATCCTGGCTTCGGAAGCATCCGGCTACTCCAAGAAGGAGCGTCTGAACCTTGAGCGCGAGCGCGAGAAGCTTGAAAAGGCTCTCGGCGGTATCCGCGACATGGGCGGCACCCCGGACCTGATGTTCATCATCGACACCAACAAGGAAAAGATCGCGATCGACGAAGCCAAGCGCCTCGGCATCCCGGTTGTTGCTGTCATCGACTCGAACTGCGATCCGGACCTCATCGACTACCCGATCCCGGGCAACGACGACGCTTCGCGTGCCATTTCGCTCTACTGCGACCTGATCTCGCGCGCTGCCATTGATGGTATCGCTCGCCAGCAGGGCGCTTCGGGTCGTGACATCGGCGCTTCTGCCGAAGCTCCGATCGAGCCGGCTCTTGAGACCGAAGCCGAAGCTTAATCGCGCTTGTTGCGGCGGGGTTCCGCCGCGCTTCCCGTCAAGGGAACGGCCGCCTGTACGCTCGCCCGAGCAACAGGCGGCCTCCGTTCTTCCGGATGCTATTCGCGTCATGCGAGAAGGCGCCCAAGACGGCCGATTGTTTCCGTGGTGACCTGCTTCATCACGTTGTCACACATCCGGGTACATTTCGTCCCCAACACAGCGGTCTTCCGTTTTCAACAAGACGACGGATCGATCGCCTGAACAGACAAGAGGCACACAATGGCTGAAATCACTGCAGCACTGGTAAAGGAACTGCGCGAAAAGTCCGGCGCAGGCATGATGGATTGCAAGAAGGCTCTCACCGAAAACAACGGTGACATCGAAGCCGCCATCGACTGGCTGCGCGCCAAGGGTATCGCCAAGGCCGACAAGAAGTCCGGCCGTACGGCTGCTGAAGGCCTGATCGGCATCAACGGCGCCGGCACCTCGGCCGTTGTCGTTGAAGTCAACTCGGAAACCGACTTCGTTGCCCGTAATGACGCCTTCCAGGATCTCGTCCGTGGCGTAGCTGCCGTCGCCATCACCACCGACGGTTCCGTCGACGCGATCGGCGCGGCCACCTATCCGGCCAGCGGCAAGACGGTGACCGACACGATCAAGGACGCCATCGCACACATCGGCGAGAACATGACGCTGCGCCGTGCCGTCAAGCTCTCGGTTGAGGACGGTGTCGTTGCCACCTACGTGCACAATGCCGTCGCCGATGGCCTTGGCAAGCTCGGCGTTCTCGTCGCCCTGAAGTCGACCGGCAACAAGGACGTTTTGGCTGCCATCGGTCGTCAGGTCGCCATGCACGTTGCCGCAACCAACCCGCTCGCCATCCGTTCGGAAGAAGTCGATGCTGAGGTCGCCGAGCGCGAGCGCAACGTCTTCATCGAGCAGTCCCGCGCCTCCGGCAAGCCGGACGCCATCATCGAAAAGATGGTAGAGGGCCGCATGCGCAAGTTCTTCGAGGAGGTCGCGCTTCTCTCGCAGGCTTTCGTCATCAACCCGGACCAGACCGTCGGCGACGCCATCAAGGCTGCCGAAAAGGAAGCCGGCGCTCCGATCGATGTCACCGGCATGGCTCGCCTGCTGCTCGGCGAAGGCATCGAGAAGGAAGAATCCGACTTCGCGGCTGAAGTTGCCGCCGCCGCCAAGGGCTGATCGTACTTACCCTTCTTCGAGGGAAAACATCGGGCATCGCGTGACAACGCGGTGCCCTTCGTGTATCCGGCTCAGAATTGATTTCGGGAGTATTCATGTCAGCCAAGCCATTGTTCAAGCGCGTCCTCCTCAAGGCTTCAGGCGAAGCCCTCATGGGTAGTCAGGGATTCGGGATCGATGTGGCAGTGGCCGACCGGATCGCCGGAGATATTGCCGAGGCCCGGCGCATGGGTGTCGAAGTTGGCGTCGTGGTCGGCGGCGGCAACATTTTCCGTGGCGTCGCCGTTGCCTCCAAGGGCGGCGACCGCGTGACAGGCGACCACATGGGTATGCTGGCAACGGTCATCAATGCGCTCGCTCTTGCCACTTCGCTTCGCAAGCTCGACATCGACACCGTCGTCCTTTCCGCCATCGCGATGCCGGAAATCTGCGAAAGCTTCTCGCAGCGCGCAGCTCTTCATCATTTGTCCCAAGGCAGGGTGGTGATCTTCGCCGGTGGTACCGGCAACCCGTTCTTCACCACCGATTCTGCCGCCGCATTGCGCGCGGCGGAAATCGGCGCTCAGGCAATCTTCAAGGGGACACAGGTCGACGGCATCTATTCGGCTGACCCGAAGAAGGACCCGGCTGCAACCCGTTTCGACAGCTTGACGCATGACGAAGTCCTGCAGAAGGGTCTCGCGGTCATGGACGTCGCCGCCGTTGCGCTTGCCCGGGAAAACCACATCCCGATCATCGTCTTCTCGATTCACGAGAAGGGCGGATTTGGTGAAATCCTGTCCGGCGCCGGCCGCATGACGATCGTCACAGACAACTGATCACACGCAATGGCGGCCACTCGTACGATGCCGCCGACTGACAGAGCAATGGGAGAACCATGATGACCGCAGGGGTTGATCTCAACGACATCAAGCGCCGCATGGACGGTGCCATCAATTCATTCAAGAACGATATCGCGTCGCTGCGGACGGGCCGTGCCTCGGCCAACGTACTGGATCCGGTGGTCGTGGAAGCCTATGGCTCCCGCGTGCCGTTGAACCAGGTGGCCAACGTGACCGTTCCCGAGCCTCGCATGCTGGGTGTGTCCATCTGGGACAAGTCCATGGTCGGCGCTGTCGACCGCGCAATTCGCGAAGCGAATTTGGGCCTCAACCCGATCGTTGACGGCCAGAATCTCCGGATTCCGCTGCCAGAGCTGAACGAAGAGCGCCGCAAGTCACTCGTCAAGGTCGCGCATGATTATGCTGAGAAGGCCAAGGTCGCCATTCGGCATGTACGCCGCGATGGCATGGACAGCCTGAAGAAGGCCGAAAAGGATGGTTCGATCAGCCAGGACGACAGCCGTTCCCTCTCCGAGAAGGTGCAGAAGATGACTGACGAGACGATTGTCGACGTCGACCGCTTGCTCGTCGAGAAGGAAAAGGAAATCATGCAGGTGTAAGCGAGAGTCGTTGTACATCGTTCTCTCTGAGCCGCGCGGATCCTCACCCATGTCGACAGTTGAACATTGCATCGTCCCACAGCATGTTGCGATCATCATGGATGGCAACGGGCGCTGGGCCAATGCACGCGGCCTGCCGCGAACCTTCGGTCATCGCAAGGGTGTCGAGGCTGTGCGCGAAACAGTGAAGGCGGCTGGCGAAGCCGGTGTCGCCTTCCTCACCCTGTTTGCATTCTCCTCGGAGAACTGGCGGCGGCCCGAGGCCGAGGTCAACGAACTCTTTGGCCTGTTGAAGGCCTTCATTCGCCGAGATCTGGCGGATCTACACCGGGCGGGTGTCCGCATTCGTGTGATCGGAGATCGCATGAACCTCCGCGACGACATTCGCTCGCTCCTGCTCGAGGCGGAAGAAACAACGGCTGCCAATACCGGCATGACGCTCGTGATCGCCTTCAACTACGGCTCGCGTGACGAGATCGCGCGCGCAGCTGCCCGTCTGGCTGCCGAGGTGCAGGCCGGTCGGCTCGACCCGTCCCAGATCGATGCACAAAAACTTGGTGACTTCCTGGATACCGCAGGCATTCCCGATCCTGATCTCGTGATCCGCACGAGCGGGGAAGAGCGGTTGTCCAACTTCCTGCTCTGGCAGGCTGCTTATGCGGAGTTGATGTTCGTGCCCGACTACTGGCCGGATTTTACGCCGGCTCTCTTTCAGTCTGTTCTGGAACGATACGCGGCGCGTGACCGCCGTTTCGGCGGCCTCTCGGCCAAAGCGGTGGCGGTGGGCTCATGACTTTGACCATGTCGCGCGAACTCCAGCTGAGAATCGTTTCTGCCATCGTCCTGATTGTGGTGGTTCTTGCAGCGACCTGGTTCGGCGGCTTGGCTTTCAAGGCTCTGGCAGTCGCGATCGGGTTGCTGATCTATTACGAATGGTCCACCATGACGCGTCTGGCGGAAGGCAGCTTGAGGGCGAACGCCTTCGGTTGGTTGTCGATGGCGCTGATCAGCCTGAACATGCTGGCGGGTTGGGCTGAACTGACGGTGCCGCTCTTCGCCGGCCTGGTCATCACGGCAGCCATTCCCGCGCTTCTGCGCCGTGTCAGTTGGTGGCAGCCAGCAGGCGTGTTCTATGCCGGACTGAGCGCCATTTCGCTGTCCGCCATCCGGGGAGAGGATTCTCTCGGCTTCATTGCGATGCTTTTCGTCTTCGTCATCGTCTGGGCGACAGATATTCTGGCATACTTCGTGGGACGGGCGGTCGGCGGGCCGAAGCTTGCACCGCGAATCTCTCCCGGCAAGACCTGGTCTGGCGCTATCGGGGGTACCGTCGCGGGTGTGGCAGGTGGTCTCTTTGTCGCGATGGCGCATTTTCAGGACGTGGGTCTGTGGGTGGTGATGGTTGCCCTGACCCTGTCAGTCTTCAGTCAGATTGGTGATCTCTTCGAGTCCTTCATCAAGCGCCGCTTCGGAGTGAAGGATTCGAGCAAGCTCATTCCTGGCCATGGCGGGGTTATGGATCGCGTTGACGGCCTTGTCTTTGCCTGCTTTGCCGCGTTCTTCTTGGCAATCGGCAGTTCTGCCGGAAGTGCCAATGCCGTCGTGTCCATGGGAGCCTTCCTCTTCGGTCTCTGAGGATCGGTTCAATCCGGTAAGTGACGGCGTCAACCCTCGCCATGGGCGAGATCGGGATACGGAAAGATGGATCACATCAGCGCAATCTTCAGTTTCCTCGGCGGGTACATCCTGCCCTACATTCTGATTCTGTCACTGCTCGTCTTCATCCACGAACTGGGACATTATCTGGCAGGACGCTGGTCGGGCATCCGTATTCTTGCCTTTTCCGTCGGCTTCGGACCTGAACTCGTCGGTTACACCGACAGACATGGGACGCGCTGGAAAATTTCGGCGATCCCGCTGGGTGGTTATGTCCGGTTTTTCGGCGACGCGGATGTCGCCAGCCGACCCGATGGTTCCATCTCGGATACTCTGACCGCAGAGGAGCTGGCCCAGACGCTGAATGGTGCCAAGCTCTGGAAGCGGGCAGTGACCGTGGCGGCGGGCCCGCTCGCAAACTTCCTGCTGGCGATCGTGATCTTCGCTGGCATGTTTGCGACCATGGGCAAGCCGGTTTCGGACCCCGTCGTCGCCGACATCAAGCCGGGAAGTGCCGCAGAAGCAGCTGGCATCGCGCGCGGCGACGTTCTGGTGGCGCTGGACGGTCGAATGATCGAGACCTTCGATGATGTCGTTCGCTACATCACCATGCGTCCGGAGATTCCTGTCGATGTGACGGTTCGCCGTGCAGGCGAGGAGATCGAATTCGAGCTCGTTCCGAAGCGTGCAGTCACGACTGACCGCTTCGGCAACGAGATGGAAGTCGGCCAGATCGGCATTATCACTGACCAGCAGGCAGGCAATTTTCGAATCGTGGAATTGTCGCCTGTTCAGGCAGTATGGGAGGGCGTCCGCCAGACCGGGCACATCATCACCGGCACGTTTGATTACATCGGCAACATGATTGCGGGTCGGATGAATGCGGATCAGCTGGGTGGGCCGGTACGGGTGGTGCAGGCGTCCGGAGAGATGGCGACGCTCGGCGTTATCGCTCTGTTAAATCTGGCAGCGGTTCTTTCCGTTTCTCTGGGGCTTTTGAATTTGTTCCCAGTTCCGGTCCTTGACGGAGGGCATCTCGTTCTCTACGCGATTGAAGCAGTGCGGGGGAGGCCGATGGGTCAGGGCGCACAGGAGATCGCCTTCCGCATCGGTATGGCGATGATCCTGTCTCTGATGGTTTTTGCCACCTGGAACGATATCAGCCGTTTGATTGGCTAACGGGGAGGCTTGCAAGCCGCGAAAGGGTTTGTTTACGATGTTTCAAATTGATAGTGGCGATTGGGCCACGCGTGGAAATGAAGTAAACAGAAATTAACGCGCACACTTGCTTGTAGGGTAAAACCCGTTAAAACCACACACGGGCCGGAGTCGGGTAACGACTGCGGGGCAATGGAAGAAGGTAAAGTATACACATGAAGGCTGGTTCAAAGTTTTTGAACGCAGTATCGGCGGTCGCGCTGTCTGCTGGTGTTGTGTCTTCGGGAGCAGGTGTTGCCGTCCTCGCATCGGCCATTGCTGCCGAAGCTGCGGTGGTTCAGCGTATCGACGTACGCGGTGCTCAGCGTGTGGGTGCGGAGGCCGTTCGCTCCAACCTTTCGATCCAGCCGGGTCGGACTTTCTCCAACGCCGACATTGATGAATCGGTCAAGCGTCTCTACGCGACCGGGTTCTTCGCCGATGTTCAGATCTCGGTATCGGGCGGTACGCTGGTCGTGACCGTTGCTGAAAACCAGCTGATCAATCAGGTGGTCTTCAACGGCAACCGCAAGATCAAGGACGACAAGCTTCAGGGCATCGTTCAGACCCAGGCCCAGGGTCCTTACAGCGACAGCCTGATCAGCGCCGACATTCAGCGCATTCGTGAAGCCTATTCGGCAATCGGTCGTAGCGATGTTGAGGTCACCACGCAGGTCGTTCCGGTCGCCGAAGGCCGTGTGAACCTTGCTTTCGTGATCAACGAAGGCGAGCGCACAAAGATCAGCTCGATCAACTTCGTCGGTAATCGCGCTTACTCCGATGGCCGTCTGGCCGCCGTCCTGCAGACCAAGGAATCGGGCATTCTGTCCTTCCTGACGCGCAAGGACGTCTACAACGAAGACAAGCTGCGCGCCGACGAAGAGGCGCTGCGCCAGTTCTACTACAACCACGGTTATGCCGACTTCCGCGTCATCTCGTCCGAGGCGGTGCTCAACGAGGCGGGCAACGAATATACAATCAACATCACTGTCGATGAAGGTCAGCGCTACCGCTTTGGTGCCGTTACGGTCGAATCGACTGTCGATGGTATCGACGGTTCGGAGCTTCAGGGCCTTCTGGAAACGCGTGAAGGCAATACCTACAGCGCCCGCGATGTGCAGAAGTCGATGGAAGCCATTTCCCGCCGCGTGTCGTCGGCTGGTTATCCTTTCGCGCGTGTCGTTCCGCGCGGCGATCGTAACTTCGAGACAAACACCATCGGCGTAACCTATCTGGTTGACCAGGGTGAACGCGCTTATGTCGAGCGTATCGAAGTGCGCGGTAACACCCGTACCCGCGACTACGTCATCCGTCGCGAGTTTGATATTTCTGAAGGTGATGCCTTCAATCAGGAAACCATCTCCCGCGCCAAGCGTCGTCTGGAAGCTCTCGGCTTCTTCTCGGCAGTCAATATTTCGACCCAGGCCGGCAGCTCGCCGGACCGCGTGGTCGTGATCGTTGACGTGCAGGATCAGCCGACCGGCTCCTTCGGTATCGGTGCCGGTTACTCCGTGGGTGACGGAGGCCTCGTTCTTGAAGCGTCCGTCGAGGAAAAGAACTTCCTCGGTCGCGGCCAGTTCATCCGTCTGGCTGCCGGTGGTGGCTTCGACGACACCCAGACTTACAACTTCTCCTTCACCGAGCCCTACTTCCTCGGTTACCGTCTGGCTGCCGGCTTTGATATCTTCAAGAGCTCGACCAGCAGCAACTCATACTACGACTACGAGGAGCAGGGCGCGACGGTGCGTGTGACGGCGCCGATCACCGAAGATTTGGCCACCACGCTGCGCTACACGTACAAGACGCTCGATTACATCAATGATGGGGCTTTTGGTGCGGATGGCGTGCCTGACGGTGCGGTTCCAGTTGATGACAGAGTTGCAGATCCTTACATCGATGCCATCACGGGCAGCACTTGGAAACAGTCGATCCTTGGTCACTCGATCGTCTACAACACCGTCGATGACCGGCAGAACCCGCATGAAGGCATCTATGCGAGCTTCACGCATGAATATGCTGGCCTCGGTGGCGACTCCGAATATTACAAGGCTTACATCCGCGCCCGTATGTTCTACACGCTGTCGGACGAGTTCGACATCGTAGGCTCGCTGGCTGGTTCGGCTGGTCACGTTGTGGCCCTTGGTGACAACCTGAATGTATTCGATCAGTTCAAGATCGGCGGCAAGGAAATCCGTGGCTTCGACAATAGCGGCATCGGTCCTCGTCTTGATGGCGATGCGCTTGGTGGTACCACCTATTTCACGGCTTCGGCTGAAGCGACTTTCCCGCTTCCGCTGGTTCCGCAGGATCTGGGTTTCCGTGGCGCCGTCTTTGCTGACGCTGGTACGCTCTTCGGTAGCGATCTGCTGAGCGACGCAGGCGCAGAAGGAACCGATATGTCGATCCGCGCTTCGGTTGGTGCTGGTCTCGTCTGGAACTCGCCGTTCGGTGCGCTCCGTGTCGACTACGCCGTTCCGGTCGCCAAGGAAGACTTCGACAAGACCCAGGAATTCCGCTTCAGCATGGCGAACCAGTTCTAAGACTGGCGATCCAGAACCGCTGACAGTTTGACGTTCTGGAGCGTTTGCTGATGGACCACAATCATTTCTTTCCGCCCCATTCTGGGGTGACCTTGGCTGCGCTTGCCGAGGCGACAGGGGCGGAATTGCAGGATCAAAGCCATGGTGAGCGGATCGTCCGATCCGTATCGCCGGTGGCCAGAGCGAAGGAAGGGGATGTCTGCTACATCCTCTCTCGCCGCAATCGGGATGAACTAACAACCTGCCAGGCAACGGCGATCTTCTGTGAGAAGCCGCTGCTGTCGCTGATCCCGTCCCACATTCCCGTTCTGATCGCTAAAAGTGCCCACACATCCTTCGCTCTGGCGGGTGCGCTTCTGCACCCTCAGGGGCTGAAGCCGGTGCGCATGACCTCGGAGGCCGCAACGGTTTCTCCTGCAGCCTTCGTTGATGCGACGGCTCGGTTGGAGGGTGGCGTTGAAGTCGAGCCTATGGCTGTGATCGGCGCCGACGTCGAAATCGGCAGCGGAACTCGCATCGGGCCGGGGGCGGTGATCGGACCTGGTGTCCGCATCGGGCGTGATTGCGTGATTGCCGCAGGTGCGACGATCCAGGTCGCCCTGATTGGTAACAATGTCATCATCCACAATGGCGCGCGCATCGGTCAGGATGGCTTCGGCTATGCGCCGGGGCCTCGTGGCATGTTGAAGATCGTCCAGGTTGGGCGGGTCATCATCCAGGATCATGTGGAGATCGGTGCGAACACGACGATCGACCGTGGCACCATGGACGACACGGTGATTGGCGAGGGGACGAAGATCGACAATCTCGTTCAAGTTGGTCACAACGTCCGCATTGGACGCCATTGCGGTATCGTCAGTCAGGTCGGCATTGCCGGGAGCACTGTCATCGGCGACGGTGTTATGATTGGCGGTGCTGCCGGCGTCAATGGTCACATCAAGATTGGCGACGGCGCCCAGATCGCGGCCATGAGCGGTGTGCTGGCCGACGTGCCTCCGGGTGAAAAGTATGGCGGAGTTCCGGCCCGCCCGTTGAAGGATTATCTGCGTGAGGTGGCCGACACCTTGAGCCGCTACGACGGCCGCGCCAAGGAAAAAGGAGCCAGCAATGACTGAACTCGCGAAAAGCGAATTGGGATCGGCTGATATCCTCGAGATCATGAAGCTTCTGCCCCACCGCTATCCGTTCCTGCTGGTGGACAAGATCATTGAGATCGACGGCGACAATTCTGCGATTGGCATCAAGAACGTGACGGCCAACGAGCCGCATTTCACCGGCCATTTCCCGGAAAGCCCTATTATGCCGGGCGTGTTGCTGATTGAAGGCATGGCCCAGACTGCCGGTGCGATCTGCGCGCGCAAGCAGGGCGAGGCCGGTAATCTTGTATACTTCATGACGATCGACAACGCCCGCTTCCGCAAACCCGTGGTTCCGGGTGACCGGGTCGAATTCCACGTCGTGAAGCAGAAACAGCGCGGCAACATCTGGAAGTTCCATTGCGACGCCAAGGTCGATGGTGTCTTGGCTGCGGAGGCCGACATCGGCGCCATGATCATGCGCAAGGATCAGAAATGAGTCAGATCGCCGCAAGCGCCGTGATCCATCCGATGGCCGTGGTTGAAGACGGTGCGGTGATTGGCGAGAACGTGAAGATCGGACCATTCTGCCGTGTAGGGGCTCGTGTGACACTGAAGGATGGCGTGGAGCTCGTGTCGAATGCGGTGGTGAGCGGTCTGACCGAAATCGGTTCCGGCTGCACTATCCATCCCATGGCGGTCATCGGCGGCGTGTCACAAAGCCTTCACGAGGCTGGCGAGGAATCCAAGCTGGTCATCGGGTCCAACTGCACCATGCGCGAAGGCGTAACGATGAACTGCGGCACGGTCGGTGGCGGTGGCATTACCCGCGTCGGCGACAACTGCCTGTTCCTCGCGAATTCGCATGTCGCTCACGACTGCATTCTCGGCAATGACATCATCCTGTCCAACAATGTGATGCTGGCCGGCCATGTGCGTGTCGAGGACAGGGCCATCTTGAGCGGTGGCTGCGCGGTGCATCAGTTTACCCGCATTGGCCGCCAGGCGTTCATCGGTGGTCTGTCTGCCGTGGCCTATGACGTCATTCCCTATGGCATGCTGAACGGAAACCCGGGAATTCTTGGCGGCTTGAACGTGGTCGGCATGACCCGCGCCGGGATCGAACGGTCCGTGATCCACCAGGTTCGCCGTGCCTTCAAGCAGATCTTCGAAAGTGAAGGGTCTGCACGTGCCAATGCGGCTGCTATTCGTGAAGAATATCTCGATTGCGCGCCTGTGATCGAAATCCTCGATTTCATCGCTGCCGAAAGCGATCGAGCCTTGTCTTCGCCCAATCGTGGCAAGAACTGACCCATGACGGCGGCCGCTCATATCGACGGCCTGTCGCGAAACGGTCGCCTTGCGATCATCGCCGGCGGCGGAAAACTGCCGCTCTTCCTTGCAGAGGCTGCCCGCGAGGCCGGCGAGAATCCCTTCGTTCTTCGGCTGAAAAACGAGGCTGATGACATCTGGCAGGGCTTTGACAATGCCGTTGTGGGTGTCGGTGATATGGCAGGACTTTCTGCGCTGTTTCGCCAACACCATATCCGTCGCGTGGTCATGTCGGGCGCGGTGAAGCGTCGGCCGGCCTTCGGTGAGATCCGGGCGAACTTCAAGTCGCTGCTAAAGCTTCCCATGGCTCTCAAGACTTTGCTCGCAGGCGGCGATGATGCCGTATTGCGCATGGTCATCTCATTGATTGAGGCGCAGGGTTGCGAAGTGCTGGGCGCGCACGAGATCCTGCCGGGGTTGCTGGCCACGACTGGGCCTCTCGGCGCAGTTACGCCTGACACCGAATCTCTCAAGGATATCGAAAAAGCGGCCGATGCGGCCGAGATGCTTGGGCGTCTTGATGTCGGGCAGGGCGCCATCGCGGTCGGAGGCCGTATCGTCGCGTTGGAAGGCGTGGAGGGCACGGACGCCATGCTTGCACGGGTACGTGCTCTGCGAGATGAAGGCCGTATCTCGCGGCGTCGCAAGGGCGTGCTGGTCAAGCTGTGCAAGCCACAACAGGATCTGCGCGCCGATCTTCCGACGATCGGCGTGTCTACGGTGCAGAACGCTAAAGCTGCAGGGCTCGCCGGTATCGCCGTGGAGGCTGGGCGGGCTCTTGTGGTCGAGCGCGAAGCGGTCATCGCGGCAGCTGATGCTGCCGGCTTGTTCGTGGTCGGGATCGAACGATCTCAGCAGGGAGCTGCGTAATGAGTGACAGACCTCTCAAGATCGCGGTCATTGCCGGAGAGGTATCGGGCGATCTGTTGGGCGCTGATTTGATTGCACAACTCAAGGTGAAGCATCAGGGCCCAGTTGAACTCGTCGGCGTCGGCGGGGAAGCGCTGGAGGCTCAAGGCTTGAGATCGCTCTTCGACTTTTCTGAATTGTCGATCATGGGCATAACCCAGGTCCTGTCCAAGCTCCCGCGCCTCGTTAAACTGATCTCTATAGCGGCGGACGCGATCATTGCCGCCGAGCCTGATCTCTTGCTGATCGTTGACAGCCCCGATTTCACCCATCGGGTGGCAAAGAAGGTCCGGCGCAAACGACCGGATCTGGCCATCGTGAATTATGTATGCCCCAGTGTCTGGGCGTGGAAGGAATACCGCGCCAAGGATATGCTTGGCTATGTCGATGCTGTCCTCGCCGTCATGCCCTTTGAACCCGAAGTGATGCAGCGTCTGGGCGGTCCGCCGACCCATTTCGTCGGCCACCGTCTGGCAAGCCATCCGGACATCCGGCGGGTGCGAGAAGTTCGCAAGGCGAGGGGTGTGAGGGCGGCGGGCGCGAAGCGGACAATCCTTCTGCTGCCCGGCTCTCGAGGTGGAGAAATCACGCAACTCTTGCCGATCTTTGGCGAGGCCTTGAAGGAGTTCGTCGACCGCAATGGCGATACCCGTTTCGTATTGCCCACCGTGCCACGCCAGGAGGCGCGGGTGCGCGAGATCACGCGGGAATGGACACTCAGGCCGGACATTCTCGTCGGCGAGGCGGCGAAGTGGCAAGCCTTCGAGGAGGCGGACGCAGCCATTGCGGCTTCCGGCACCGTAATCCTCGAACTGGCGCTTGCCTATGTGCCCGTCGTCTCCACCTACAAGGGCGACTGGATCATCCGCATGCTGAGCAATCGCATCAAGATCTGGACCGGTGCGCTGCCAAACCTCATCGCCGACTATGCCATCGTCCCGGAGTATTTCAACGACGTCTTGCGCCCCGCAAGCCTCGTCCGCTGGGCGGAGCGCCTGTCAACCGAGACGCCGCAGCGTGCGGCGATGCTCGAAGGTTACGACGATGTCTGGAGCAGACTAGAGACGGAACGCCCTGCCGGTGAAGCCGGCGCGGCCGTTGTACTGTCCGTCCTGGAAAAGCGCGGCAAGCTTTGACCGTCAGGCCCATCGGACGAAGGGATCAGCCAGGTGCTCCCAGGCCGTGGGCGTGAAGGCCTTGGCTTCAACGAGGCAAGCGTCCAGATCGGCCGTAATCTTCCGCTGGTCCATCGGGTCTGCACCAATGAAGACGATTTCCTGACGCCGGTCTCCCCATTCCTTATCCAGATAGGGGGCCATGGCATTCATGAAGCCTGGATCGTCCGGCCAGCGTGATCTTGGAACCGAGGCCCACCACAACCCCATCTTGGTCGTCCTTACCAGCGGGCCCGCCTGGCTGAGCTCCCCAACATGGTGCGGACGGGTGGCGAGCCAGAAGAAGCCCTTGGCACGGATGACACCCGGCCAGGAGCGATCGAGAAACGCCCGGAACCGGGTCGGGTCAAACGGGGCGCGTGCCCGGTAGACGAAGGAGCGGATGCCATATTCCTCCGTTTCCGGAACATGATCGCGAAAACCGTGCAGTTCCTGAAACCACAACGGATGTGTCTCCGCCTTGGCGAGGTCAAACAGCCCGGTTCCGAGGATGTCCTTCGCTGCGACTTCGGCGAAGTCGGTTTCGATCACGCGCGCATCGGCATTTAATCCGGCAATGATCTTGCGGGCCGCATCGAGCTGATCCGGTGTCGCCGTCCCCACTTTGTTGAGGATGATCACATCCGCGAATTCGATCTGCTCGACAAGCAGGTCGACCAGCGTCCGGTTGTCGTTTTCTCCAGCCGTTTCGCCTCGGTCAGCAAGGAAATCGCTGGAAGAATAATCGCCGAGCAGGTTGGCGGCATCCACGACGGTCACCATCGTATCCAATCGTGCGATATCGGAGAGACTGCGCCCCTCTTCGTCGCGGAAATCAAATGTTGTGGCGATCGGCAGCGGCTCTGCAATGCCCGTCGCCTCGATCAGCAGATAGTCGAAACGTCCCTGCTCGGCGAGGCCCCTGACTTCGTTGAGCAGATCGTCGCGCAGCGTGCAACAGATGCAGCCATTGCTCATCTCCACCAGTTGTTCCTGTGTACGCGAGAGTGCCGCGTCGCCACCCCGCACCAGGGCGGCGTCAATGTTCACCTCACTCATGTCGTTGACAATCACGGCAACCCTCAGACCGTCCCGATTGGCCAGGACATGGTTGAGGAGTGTCGTCTTGCCTGCACCGAGGAAACCGGAAAGAACAGTCACCGGCAGCTTTCTCATCAGAGTCTCCGATAATGTAATAACATAACAAATGAGGTTCCAAAAAAGGCGGAACCGAAGTCCCGCCCTTTTTCCCCGGGGGAGGGATCGGATTACTGCGACAAGCAGGTGCTCATCGAGGAAGCGAGATTGCGCATCAGCTGACCATAGAGTTCCGGCCCTGCATCGAGAGCGCCACCTTCAGGGTCGAGAACGCCGGACTTTGCCTGCGTCCCTTCCGTTACCACGCTGATGAGCTTCGGTTCGAACTGCGGTTCGGCGAAGACGCAGGCGGCACCGAGTTCCGCGATCTTGGCATGGATGGTCGACAGCCGCTCCGCGCCCGGCATGGTCTCGGGGCTCACGGTCACGGATCCGGCAACGCGCACGCCGTAGCGCTTTTCAAAATACTGATAGGCATCGTGGAAGACGATAAACGGCTTCTGCAACACCGGCTTCAACTGGGCGGCAATCTCGCCATCAAGAGCGTCGATCTCTGTATTGAGACTGGCGAGATTGGCTTCATAGGCAGCCTTGTTCGCTGGATCGGTGTCGCTCAGGCTCTTGGCGATCTCGGCAGCCATGGCCTTGGCATTGCTGGGATCGAGCCATAGGTGCATGTCCGTGCCGCCATGCGCGTGTTCGTCGTGGTCGTGCCCCTCATGGCCGTGATCATCATGGTCGTGGCCATCATGCGTCTTGTCAGCCTCCGCATGCTCTGCATGGCCAGCTTCCTCCGCACCGTGATCATGCCCGTGATCTGAAGCTTCCTCGTGGGAATGCCCGTCGTGATCTTCGCCCTCTTTCGCATGAGCTCCATGCTCTTCGTGATCATGTGCTTCGAACGCACCGCCTTCGCGGAAGGGCAGCTTCGTCAGGCCCGGCGCGTCCTCCAGTTCCACCACCTTGGCCTTCTTCGGCAGAGCCTCGAGCGGCTTGTCAAGGAAGGCCTCCAGGCCCGGACCCACCCAGAACACTAAGTCTGCATTTTCAAGTGCACGAGCATTGGACGGCTTCAGCGTATAGGTATGCGGAGATGCTGCGCCCTCGACGATCAACGAAGGTTCGCCGACGCCCTTCATGATCGACGCGACGAGGGAATGGATCGGCTTGATGGAAACCACGACGTCCGGAGCCGCAGAGGCGAGGGCGGGTGACAAGAAGAGGAACGCCGTCGAGGCAGCCAGTCCGAGGCGAAAGCGGGTCATGCACAGCTCCTGAAGATTGTTATGTAATACTATTACGCAAGTTGCGTTATGCTATAACGTGTGGCATAGGAGGAGGCAACATCAAAATCTCGAGAACTCCATGAATGCGATGAAATCACGGGAGGCCGCACCCTTGGTGTCGCTTACCGGCGCTGGTGTCTACCGCAACGGCCGCTGGTTGGTGCGAGGGGTCGATTTCTCGGTGCGTCCGGGTGAGATCGTCACCCTGATCGGGCCCAATGGCTCTGGCAAGTCAACGAGTGCTAAGATGGCGATCGGCGTCATCAAGGCAGACGAGGGGCTGGTGCAGCGCAAGTCCGGCCTGCGCGTCGGATATGTGCCGCAACGCCTGGCCGTGGACTGGACGATGCCGCTGACAGTACGGCGCCTCATGACGCTGACGACACCGTTGTCACCGTCGGAAGTGGAAGCGGCGCTGGAGGCCGTCGGCATTCCCCATCTCGCGGGCGCGGAGGTACAGCACCTCTCAGGCGGCGAATTCCAACGCGCGCTTCTAGCTCGTGCCATGGCCCGCAAGCCCGATATACTTGTGCTCGACGAGCCGGTGCAAGGTGTCGACTTTTCGGGTGAGATCGCTCTTTACGACCTGATCACGTCCATCCGGAATTCGACCGGTTGCGGTATTCTGCTCATCTCTCACGATCTACATGTTGTCATGGCGGAAACCGATACGGTTATCTGTCTGAACGGTCATGTCTGCTGCCGCGGAACCCCGGCGGCTGTCAGTCAGAGCCCTGAATACATGCGCCTGTTCGGTGCCAAGGCCGCCCAGACGTTGGCCGTCTACAGCCATGACCATGACCACACCCATCTGCCGGATGGGCGCGTGCAGCATGCCGATGGCAGCGTGACGGATCACTGCCACCCGGCCGACGGTCATCATCATGGGCGCGAGCACGCCCATCAACATGATCACGGACACGATCATGCACATGACCACCAGCATGACGGGGCGCCAGCAGTGGCGCTAAAGCACAGGGAGCATGGTCATGCTGGATGATTTCTTCGTGCGTGCCATACTCGCAGGCATTGGTCTTGCGCTGACCACCGGACCACTCGGCTGCTTCGTCATCTGGCGTCGCATGGCCTATTTCGGCGACACCATGGCCCATTCCGCGCTGCTCGGCGTGGCGCTGTCCCTCTTCTTCTCCCTCAACCTGATGGTCAGTGTCTTCGTGGTCGCAGCTTTGGTCTCGGTGATCCTGATTGTTCTGCAGAAGCGACAGGGCCTGTCTGCCGATGCGCTGCTCGGCATCCTAAGCCACGCCACCCTCGCCATTGGCCTCGTGATGGTCGCGTTCATGACATGGGTCCGGTTTGACCTCATCGCCTTCCTCTTCGGCGACATTCTCGCGGTGACACCGACCGATGTGGCCATCGTCTGGATTGGCGGATTTGTCGTGGTGGCAAGTATCGCCTGGCTCTGGCGACCGCTGCTCGCGGGCACCGTGAATGTCGAGCTCGCCGAAGCGGAAGGCATGCAGCCCGAACGCGCCAGGCTGATCTTCATGCTGCTGATGGCGCTGGTGATCGCCATCGCCATGAAGATCGTCGGCATCATGCTGATCACCTCGCTCTTAATTATCCCGGCTGCTGCTGCCCGCCGCTTTGCAACGACCCCCGAAGTCATGGCCGTGCTCGCTTCCCTGATTGGCGCTGTCGCCGTGGTAATCGGGCTCTTCGGCTCGCTGACCTACGACACGCCTTCCGGCCCATCCATCGTGGTCGCTGCTCTGCTCCTCTTCATCATCAGCCTGCTGCCCCGCCCGGGCGCCAGGACCGCCGATCTTCGACCGAGGGCCTGAACCATGACCAAGACCGATCTCACGCGCAATCAATCTCTGGTCTTCGATGCGCTCGTCGACAGCGAGGGTCCCTTGTCAGCCTACAGCCTGCTTGATCGGCTGCGCGAACATGGCTTCCGCGCTCCGCTCCAGGTCTACCGTGCTCTCGACAAGCTCGTGGAGTTCGGCATGGTCCATCGACTGGAAAGCATCAACGCCTTCGTTGCCTGTGCGCATCCGCATGACGGCTGCTCCGGCCATGGCACGGTGGCTTTCATGATCTGCAACAAATGCGGCCATGTCACGGAGTTCCATGATCACGAGATCGATCATCGGCTGGCGACGATGACACGCGGCCGCAACTTCAAGCCGGAAAAGACGACTATCGAGATAAGGGGTGTGTGCGCAACCTGCTCGGAAGTGGCTGCCTGACGGCGACTGCGGTCAAAGCGGCTTCAGATCTGCGGCGAAGCGGCGCCAGTTTCGCACATAGTTTTGGGCAGAAAGCCTGAGCCCGGCAATGGCGGTCTCGTCCAGGGTTCGAACGACACGCGCCGGAGACCCGACGATCAGCGAGTTGTCCGGAAAGCTCTTGCCCTCGGTGATCAAGGCATTTGCGCCGACGAGGCAGTTGTCGCCGATCCGCACGCCATTGAGGACGGTTGCGCCCATCCCGATCAAGGAATTGCTGCCGATACTGCAGCCATGGATAATGGCGTAATGGCCAATTGTGCAGCCTGCGCCGATAGAGACTCCTTTGCCAGGATCGGTATGCACCATGACGCCGTCCTGGATATTGGTGCCCGTGCCAATCACGATTGGATCGTTGTCACCGCGCAGCACAGCTCCGAACCAGATGCCAACATCTTCGGCCAGTTCAACGTCGCCGATGACGTGTGCATCAGGCGCGACCCAGTAATGGCCCTCCGGAGGCAGTTTCGGGACCTTGTGTCCAAGCCGGTATATCGGCATCGCTAACCCCGTCCCCTCAGCGAAGGCGCAGGATGACCGGGAACCGTCCAGCCTGCGATGAGACGTGGAGATGAATGCTGGCCTCAGGCTGCGAATATCGCCAGGCGCGGGCGCCGTGAGAAAGGAGAAGCCCGATCAAGTCTTTGGTCTTCGAGCGCTTCTCCCGTAGCCCAATCTCGGCCAGACGGTAGGCCGCCTCGTGCAGTGGGTGAAGAACCCCGGTGAGCGGGCTCTGTCCGCCGTTGTCCTGCCCCTCGACGGGGCCGTACTTATAGTCTTTCGATGCCATTCCGTGATCCTCGTAAACTGTACAAATCGAGGGGCGGGCACTCGTGTTACTGGGCAGCGGCCCAGCACCCGATTCCCTTCTTCTTCAGGGCGTTACATGCATTGACCGCGTCCTTCTGGTCGCCGAAGCCACCGAAACGGGCACGATAGATCTGCTTGCCGCCATTGCCATAGGCGACCGTAAAGGGGGTGGCGGAACGCAATACCTTGCCGCCTTTTTCCTGCGCGTTGCGCAGAAGATCCATGGCCATATCCTTGTTCGGCGACGTGCCGATCTGGACAACCCAACCTGAGCTCGGTGTGGTGGAGGCGGTCGTCAGTGTGTCGACGTCCGCCGGCGTTGCCGAAGCCGAAGCAACCGACTGCGTTGGCTCGCTAGGCAAGACTGCCGCTCCCGAATCCGGCATATAGGCGGGTGCAGGCTGTGGCACCGGCACGGCGGGCGTGGCAGCCGCTGGAGGCCGCAGGGTGTCAAGCGCCGCACTTGCCGCACCGGTTGCCGGGGAGGCGGCATAAGCCTGCGCGATGCCGCTATAACGGACGGTCGGCAACGGACCGGTCTGCGGCAGGATCAACATGTCGCTGCCGCTGACGGAAGCAGTGGCCTGCGAGGGCGCAACCGAAGTATCGTTTTTGGCGATCAGGTCGCTGCCGCCGCGACGCGTCGAGGCCGCCGGCAGGTAGCGCTGAACGAGATTCGTCATCTGCGCGTTACGACGGGCACCGGAAGTGGCTCCCAACACGACGGCAACGATGGAGCGGCCATCCGCTTCAGCCGATGTCGCAAGGTTGTAACCGGCTGCACGGGTGAAGCCCGTCTTGATTCCGTCCACACCCCGGACCTGACCGAGCAGACGGTTGTGGTTGCCGATCGTTTGCTTGCCGAAGCGGAAGCTGCGGGTGGAGAAGTACCCGTAATACTGCGGAAAGTGCTGACGAAGCGCGATGCTGAGCCGCGCCTGGTCACGCGCCGTCGTCATCTGCGCGGTATTCGGCAGCCCATGCGCATTGCGATAGGTTGTCTTCGTCATGCCAAGGCTGCGTGCCTTGGCGGTCATCATCTGAGCGAAGCGCTGCTCGGAACCGCCAAGATATTCTGCAAGCGCCGTCGCGACGTCGTTGGCCGAACGCGTGACCAGCGCCAGAATGGCCTGTTCCACGGTGATGCTATTGCCCGTTCCGACGCCGAGCTTGGATGGCGGCTCCTTGGCTGCATTGGCAGAGAAGGGCACCTTGCTGCTCAGCGAGATCTTGCCACCCTCCAGCGCCTCGAAGACCATGTACAGAGTCATCATCTTGGTAAGCGAAGCAGGATAGCGGAGGCTGTCGGCGTTCTCGCTGTAGAGAACCTTGCCGGTCTTGGCATCGATGACAATGCCGGCATATTTGGGGTTGGCCTGCGCCGCGGTTGCGGCAGCGACACTAGCCACGAAGACCGCAAGCAGCGCGAGAAAAAGCCGGCGTAGTACGGCTGCGACGTTGAAGCTTCCCAAAACTTTATGCACCACGATACTCTTTGAATTGCACCATTGACGACCGGACGCTCTCCCCCAATCGCGACCATCTCGGCGGACCCTACGGAATTAGCCTTACCAAGAGGTTTATGATGAACGGTCGGTTGACTCTTTAGGTTGATTTTTAGCTGTTGCCGCACGAGCGCGGCGATCGACGTAGTCGCGCACAGCCTGGTCGATTGCTGCCCAATCGCCGAGCATTTGGCTTGAGAAGCGGTAGAGGACGGTCAGGTCTTCGCCGACGTGGATGTCTCGCTGGCAGTCACTTCCCGTGGACTGTTCAATCGTCGTCGGCAGAAGGCAGCGGATGGCGTATGTTGAGCCATCCTGGGTAGTCCCGGTCAGCAGCGTTTCCCCCTCATATCCCGTGCCGCCTTTGAATGTGTGCGCCGTCAATCCCGCCGGACCAGGGGCCGTTTGCGGCTCAAGCAAATGCCGATAGATCGGCTCTATGCGACCAGACATATCCCGGGACATGGTGCTCTGCGAAATCTGCAGAAAGAGCAGCGAATTGGAGAAGTTCAGGTCGTCAAAACGCCTGCGCTGGGCACTTGAATAGCCGGTCATCTCGGGCCAGAGCAGATAGAGATCCACACGTTCGGCTGCGCCACCCTGCCGCTGTTGTGCGAAACGGATGGCGTTGGCAGGCAGCGCGAGTTGATCGCGCCCTATGGTTATGTTGACCGTCTCGGTGCTTTGGCTATGACCGGCCAGGGAGAGGCGCTCGCCGTAGGATTGCCCAAACCAGCTGATGGCGAGGGACGCAGCAGCAAGCGTTAGGACGCATATTGTTGCCATGGCGAGGAAGCGCGTCGAGATGAGCGGTTGCTCGTCAGTTTCGGACGTCGCAATGCGGGTATCGGCAGGCATCGTTCCTTCGCCCTCTTGTCGCAGCCGGATTCTTTGGCCGATCACAGGACGACAATTCGATAGGCGTGGTTAATTTTCAGTGAATTCCTGCCGGGCGATGCGGTCCGCCCAAAAAAGTGAGCCGGTCCCGGTTGGACGGGACCGGCCCTTTGGCTCCGGTCGGGGGACGGGTAGGCGGGGACAGACCGGGCCAGAACTTGGAGTGCAACGTATCCTATTGGGACACGCTGCCGACAGCGATTGCGCGTCCGTCCTGCAGCTTTACCCAGCGGGCCGGTTGCGTGGAGGACTGGCGCTTCAGATAAGTGTATTCCGTATCCGACCACAGCAGCACCTTGTTGCGCATGTTGTCGAGAATGAAATCACCGTGATCGGTGCGGACGGTCAAGACGGCATGCCCTTCACCGTTGGGCTGGAGGACCACTGTCATCAGCAGGTCGGCGGGGCTGACGCCGCGATCGATAAGCATCTTGCGCTTCAGGAGTGCGAAGTCTTCGCAGTCACCGACACTGCGCGGATAGGCCCAGCGCTCCTCAACGCCGTAGATCTCCAGGTCGGTAAGAGGCGTGATCGAGCTGTTGACGGTGTAGTTGACCTCAAGAATGCTTTTCCACAGCGGCTCTGTCAGCGCCATCGGTCCTGTGTCGACCTGGCTTCCGGAGCACTCGCCCGGATAGGTCTGACAGAATTCGTAATGACCGATCGGAGGATTTGCCTTGCCGACAATGTGCATGTTGGCCGGTCCAGCGGAGACCTGAAAGGCGAGGGCGCTTGCAAACGCAGCCGCCAGAGTTCCGATACCCAGAGTTTTCTTTGTTGTCATTAGTTTTCTCCTGGTGATGGAGATAGCAATGACACAGAAAATTTGATGGCCGGCGAAGAATAGCGCTAAGATAAAAGGCAAAACAATCGAAAAACAGAATCTATATTTAGCTGTCTTTGATTTTTATTTGAGATACATTTGAGGCAAGTTTTCCTCAAATTTGATTGGCATTCTAACTACTGAGATGCGCCGGATTGATGTGTCGCGAAAAAGATCAAGCAAATTCAAGGGAATGGGTGAGCTGCGAGTGCTGTCTCCAACTGCGCGTGGCGTAGACGCAGGGCTCGGCCACGGAGCGTTAAGTATTGGCCGCTGTGGGCATGGCGCCTGATGCTGCGTTTCGGAGCGTCGCAAGGCAATCCCGCCCCGGAATTTTTTCTGAATTTTTGCTGTGTCGCCGTGGGACAGCAATCTTGCGGCATAGAAAAAGGCGCCGTGCAGACTCTGCAGGCGCCTCTGACGGGTAAAATCTGGTGGTATCAGAGGAACTCGGTGAGCGCTTCCCGGGACTGGAGCGTCAGGAACTCGATCGCGACGCCCTCCATGAAGTGACGAACGACGCGACCGCGCATGTTTCCGAGACGGACTGCCGATCCGATCGGCGGACGGATGTCGATATCAACAGCTGCGCCGGACAGCGAAAGGTCCATCAGGCGGCAAGGATATGTCTTGCCATCTTCCAGAGTAAGCTCGGTGCGTGTCTGGCGTGGGGTCAATCGATCGTGGCGGCGGTCTTCCGGAAGCCCAAGCTCGTGCTTGTTGGCAATCCAGGTCAGCTGGGCCGCAAGCTTCTCGCGCTTGCGTACGGTCGCATTGATGGAGATGACAAAGCCGTCTTCGGTCAGCTTGACGACGGTGCCCTCGATGCGACCAAGGTGATCTATATAAGCAATCACACGTTCGTTGGGGCGGGGCATGCCAGCGCAGGCGAATCGGACATCGCCGGGGGACATGTCGATCACCTTGCACACATACTCTTCGTAGTTGGCCAGCATGAGTCGGCCCTGCAGGGTGACGGCAACGCGCTGGAAGGCACGCTGCTGTCCCGGCGAGGCGATCGTATTGGTGTGGCTTGCCTGCGTCGAGTACATCATGGAGAATCTGTCTGTTCCTCTGTCGCTTAACATTAGGCGTCGAGCCGTTAATATAGTGTTTGCTTTTGGTCTCGCTTTTTCGAGGCGGAACGATATTTGTGCTCGAACTGCCCTTGCGCGGACTGCAGATTTCTTGTCGGCGATTCCGCTTGTGATCAATTCAAGCCAGGCTGGATCAGCCTCTTTAAGCTCGCCCTGTCGACCTCAAAAGCTGGCGCGAGTCTGTCAGTTCACCCGGATCGTCTCGCGGCCTTTCCTTTATCCGCTACCTGCATTACCTGAAGTGGCAATCGAAAAGGAACAGCCGATGAAGGATGAAGTGACGACCACGGGTGACGAGGGTCGGGCGCAAGAGGCACAAACTTCGGACATGGAGCCGGCTGCCTCTCGGGAGCCGCCGATCTTCAATGTACCCACCGGCATTCTTTTGGCGCTGGCAGTGATCTGTGGGATTTACGTTCTGCAGGAATTCGTTTTGTCGCCGCAGGCCAATCTGTGGGTTGCCGTGGAGTTTGGTTTCTCCCCGGTCCGCTATCTCTATCCGCTCTCCGAACAATCACTCGCCTGGTTGTGGACACCTGTCACTTACTCGCTGCTGCATGGCAGTTTCGAGCATCTGGCGTTCAACGCGCTATGGCTCGCAGCCTTTGGAACGCCTGTGTGCCGCCGGATCGGTGAGCTTCGATTCGTGCTGTTCTGGATCATTTCATCTATCGCAGCTGCAGCCCTTCATGCTGCGGTCAACTGGGGTGAGCCATCCTTGATGGTGGGCGCCTCCGGTGTCATCTCCGCGCTCATGGGGGCCGCCTGCAGATTCGCGTTCGGTGAACGCCAGCGAAGTCTTGCCCGTCTCGCGGGTTGGGAGCCGCCGCTGCTCACCGTGGCTGAGGCCTTCGCAAATCGGACGGTGCGGGTCTTCATCATCGTCTGGTTTCTGGGCAACCTGGCAATCGCGTTCGGTTTGCCGGTGATGGGTGCTGGTTCGGCCGCAATCGCCTGGGACGCCCATATTGGTGGGTTTCTTCTTGGCTTCTTCTGCTTTGCGCTCTTCGATCCCTATAGTGGCCGGGGCACAAGGGCGTGATGTGGGGCTTATTGCATTCCACTTGAATAAAGGGCACCATTTTGATCGGCAGTCTGAGGAGGGTTGGGCTGTCGCCGAGTGTTCTATGCGAGGAGAAGCGAATGCCTGCATCAGCCAGAAGTATACTCGACCAGAAGGGCAGGAATGTCATTACGATCAGCCCCACGGTGACCTTGGGCGAAGCCGCCCGCGTGCTGGAAGAACACAAGATCGGTGCCGTCGTCGTCGTCGGCATGGAGAGCCGCATTGTGGGTATCTTTACCGAGCGTGACGTTGTGCGGGCCATGGGCACGGAAGGCAAGGACGCGTTCGACCAGCCTGTATCGAGCTTCATGACGGCGAACGTCTATCGCTGCCGCGAAGACACCAGCGTCAATGATTTGATGGAAATGATGTCGACCCGCCGCTTCCGCCATGTACCGGTGGAGGACAACGGCAAGCTTTCAGGCATCATCTCGATTGGTGACGTTGTTAAGTCCCGCATCCGCGAGATTGAGCAAGAGGCCGAGCATATCAAGGCCTACATCGCCGGTTGAAGACATCCGAAGTGTCTGCGCAGCAAGGGCGGCAAATATGCCGCCCTTGGGACCTACCGAAGAACGGCTTCCTGCATTCGTCGAATTTCGGACACCCGGTTCTTCGTTTCCTGATAGCCGCGGTCAATCGCTTCACCTGCGCGATGGAACTCCGACAGTCCTATGTCGCTCAGGCGCGGATGAAGCGCCAGATCCGGCGGATCTCCGGCGAGGCGTGCCCGCGAGATGCGGTCCTGAATGATGTTGAAGGCCTGGACCATCACGCTGGTCAGTCCAAGCTTGTTCGGTGCTCGCGCTGTGTCGGCACTCGCCTGCTCCGGTGTTGAAGCCTTGTGCTTGACCACTGCGGACCGCCCGAAGACATCATAATGCAGGTTCACGGCCATGACGAGCGGCTGCTCGTAGGCGCGGCACACCGAGACCGGCACAGGATTGACGAGCGCGCCGTCGATTAGCGTGCGATTGTTGCACCGGATGGGTTCGAAGATGCCGGGCAGGGCATAGGATGCTCTGAGCGCCGTAATCAGGCTTCCCCCGTCGATCCAGACCTCGTGGCCGCTGTTCAGCTCGGACGCCACAGCCACGAAGGGTTTCGGCAGTTCCTCAACCGTCAGTCCTTCCAGATGCTCCTGCATGCGCTTGGTCAGTCGCATGCCGCCAAGCAAGCCACCGCCTCCAATGGTAAGATCGAGAAGTGAGGCAATGCGGCGCATCGTCAGCGATCGGGCGAACGCCTCGAGTTCGTCGAGTTTTCCCGCCAGATAGCAGCCGCCAACCAGGGCGCCGATTGACGTGCCGGCGATCATGCCGACTTCGATCCCCTCTTCGTCGAGGGCTCTCAGAACGCCGATATGGGCCCAGCCACGCGCAGCGCCGCCGCCAAGCGCCAAAGCCACAGTTGCCTTTGGCTGTCTGTCAGGGACGATCGGTCCCGGCGGCGCAGCGCCCGTTTCCTTTGAAGGCTGCGCTACCGTCGCGCCGCCGTTCGAAATCATGCTCCAGTTCAGCATCTCCGCTACCCCATAAGCTGAACACTCCAAGTGTCATTAGGGCACCGTCTGCTTACGATTTCGTTATGCGTGTCGCCCGTCAGTGACCATAAACGTGATCGGGGTCGAAATGCCGATGATCGTCGGCAATTGCCAGGGCTGGTGTCCCGTCGATGGCATGTGCAGTGCGGTAGAAGCAGGAGCGACGCCCCGTGTGGCAGGTTGCATCGTGGCCGGCGACCTCGACTTTCAGCCAGATCGCATCCTGGTCGCAATCCACGCGGATTTCCTTGACCGTCTGCAGGTTGCCAGAGCTTTCGCCCTTCTTCCAGATCTGACCACGCGAGCGGCTGTAGTAGTGGCCGATGCCTGTCTCCAAAGTCAGCGCAATCGCTTCGGCATTCATGTGCGCCACCATCAGCAGTTCGCCGTCGCGCGCATCCGTGACCACCGCAGTGACGAGGCCCTGGGCGTCGAACTTTGGTGTGAACGAAAGACCTTCTTCGAGGATCTTCTTGTCAGCCGAGGGGGCATCGAAAACGAGAGCGGACATGGAAACTCGCGCAGTTAGCGGCTCCGCACCATGGACATGAAGCGCGCCTGTTCGGCAGCATTGTCCTTGAAGGCGCCGGTAAAGGTTGTGGTGAGCGTCGTGGAGCCCGTCTTCTGGATCCCGCGCATGGCCATGCACATATGCTCGGCCTCAATGAAAACCGCAACCCCTCGTGGCCGCAGCGTCTCGTCGATGGCCTGGGCGATCTGTGCGGTCATGTTCTCTTGCGTCTGCAGACGCTTGGCGAACACATCGACGACCCGCGCAATTTTGGAGAGCCCGAGCACGCGACCTTTCGGCAGATAGGCGACGTGTGCCTTGCCGATCACCGGCAGCATGTGGTGCTCGCAGTGGGAAAAGAACGAGATGTCACGGACCAGAACCATGTCTTCATAGCCGCCGACCTCTTCGAAGGTCCGCCCGAGCACATCCTCGATATCCGCGTCATAGCCGGCGAACAGCTCCGCATAGGCCTTCGCAACCCGTGCAGGCGTGTCGACTAGGCCCTCCCGTTCCGGATCGTCTCCGGCCCACAAGAGAAGTGTACGGACCGCCTGCTCGGCTTCTTCGCGCGTCGGGCGCGGTGCTTCCGCAGTCAGTTTCGTAACGATGGCGTCCATGGCCTTTGTCTCCCGGTCCCGCTCAAGACGGGCCGCTGGTTTGGCTTTGCCGGATTGTAAATGCGTAATGCGGCTCATAATGCAAGTCCGTTATCGCCGTTTGCGGTGAGAAGATCAAAGCCTCAAGGCTCGCGCGCGTTTGTCCTGGGCCCGTCCATTCGATATAGTAGCCGATATGAGCGATAAAAAGACTGCGGCTGCGACATGATGACGGCGGCATTTCTGCAACCAGTCCCTATATACGCGGAAGACGCCGGAGCGGATTGACCATGGACGACATCTACAACACCAAGATCCTCGAATTTGCCGGGAATATTGGTCGCATCGGGACGCTTGCCGATGCGGACGCTGTGGCTGAGAAACACTCGAAACTCTGCGGGTCCAAGGTCAAGGTCTATCTGAATCTTGAAAACGGTGTGGTGAGCGACTTCGCTCACGAAGTGAAAGCCTGCGCGCTCGGGCAGGCATCCTCCGGAATCATGGCACGTCACGTCGTCGGGGCGACCTCAGAGGAACTACGCAAAGCCAGGTTCGACATGCTGGCCATGCTCAAGGAAAACGGTGAGGGACCGGAAGGCCGCTTTGAGGACATGCGCTTCCTCAAGCCCGTGCGCGACTACAAGGCCCGCCACGCCTCGACCATGCTGACCTTCGATGCCGTGATCGACTGTCTTGATCAGATCGAGAAACCGATACCCGCCGAGGCGAGTTGATCATGTGCAGCGGCCCTGATTGCGGGCACCGGCCCCCAGGCCCTCCTCGTGCTGGCCGCAATTGGTCGGGCCCGTTTCCCAAGACGCCAGGTCGCCTTCTCGGTATGGGCTTTATCCGCTTTTACCAGCTGACGTTCTCAAGCCTGATCGGCAGTTCCTGCCGCCACATGCCGACTTGTTCCGAATACGGCTACGAGGCCGTGGCGCGTCATGGCCTCTGGTCCGGTGGCTGGCTCACGCTTTTTCGCGTTGGCCGATGCGGCCCCGGCGGCACATGGGGTCCCGATCCCGTGCCCGAGGCGCTGGGTCCGAGGTTCCGCTGGTACACGCCCTGGCGGCTATGGACTTTCGGTCGCAAGCGTGCCGCCTGATCCTAGGTCAAACCCGCCCAGGATTTGTCTTGCGATCACTCAGCCGAATCGCTCGGGAGATGACCGATGCCAATGCCGCTCGAATACCGTCAGGCCTCCGTAGATTTCGATGCCTTCATGCAGGACCTCGTCGCGACGTCGATGCTCCAGACCTCTCACCAGGCGTACACGATGTTGCAGGCGGTGCTGCAGGTTTTTCGCCATAGGCTCACGGTCCCGCAAGCGATCGCCTTTGCCAACGTACTGCCGCCGGTCCTGCGCGCAATCTTCGTCAGTGATTGGGATGCAGAGGCGCCAATCAAGCGCTTTGTCAGTCGAGACGAGTTGATGAAAGAGATCCGCGCCTTCCGCCATGACCACAATCTCTCCACTGAAACGGCAATCGAGGATGTGACGTCAACCATCCGCCGTCACGTAGACCCAGAGGCCTTTGAGCGGGTCCTCAACATCTTGCCGACCGACGCGCGCCACTTCTGGTTCGTGGGCGATCTCTAGCAAGATCCTTTACTCAGCAGCGCTTTCGGCCTATCAAGCGCCGGTTCATGACGGGGCGCTTGACCCCGCAATTTTCACCACCCGCATTCGTTGGCGGGACTGGATCAGGAGACTTCAATGTCCGCTTCCGTATCTCTCACTTTCCCCGATGGCTCTATCCGCGACTACGCTGCCGGCACGACCGGCGCTGAGGTTGCCGAATCCATTTCCAAGTCGCTCGCCAAGAAGGCTGTCGCCATTGCGCTCGACGGCACGCTGCGCGACCTGTCCGACCCCGTTGTCGAGGGCAAGATCGAGATCGTCACCCGCACCGATCCGCGTGCGCTGGAACTCATTCGCCACGATGCCGCCCACGTCATGGCCGAGGCCGTGCAGGAGCTCTGGCCCGGCACGCAGGTCACCATTGGTCCGGTGATCGAGAACGGCTTCTATTACGATTTTGCCAAGGACGAGCCCTTCACGCCCGAAGATCTGCCGAAGATCGAAAAGAAGATGAAGGAGATCATCCAGCGCAACAAGCCCTTCACCAAGGAAGTCTGGTCGCGCGACAAGGCCAAGGAAGTTTTTGCCTCCAAGGGCGAGAAGTACAAGGTCGAGCTGGTCGACGCGATCCCGGAAGATCAGGATCTGAAGATCTACTATCAGGGCGACTGGTTCGACCTTTGCCGTGGGCCGCACATGGCCTCCACCGGGCAGATCGGCATGGCCTTCAAACTGATGAAGGTCGCCGGCGCCTATTGGCGCGGTGACAGCAATAACGCCATGCTGAGCCGCATTTACGGCACGGCCTTCGCGGAACAGGAAGATCTGGACCGTTACCTGCACATCCTCGCCGAGGCCGAAAAGCGCGATCACCGCAAGCTCGGCCGCGAAATGGATCTTTTCCATTTCCAGGAAGAGGGCCCGGGCGTCGTCTTCTGGCACGGCAAGGGCTGGCGCATGTTCCAGACGCTGACCTCCTACATGCGCCGTCGTCTCGAAGGCACGTACCAGGAAGTCAACGCCCCACAGGTACTCGACAAGTCGCTCTGGGAGACCTCCGGTCACTGGGGCTGGTACCAGGAGAACATGTTCGCGGTGAAGTCCGCCCATGCCTTCACGCATCCCGATGACGAGGAAGCCGACCAGAAGGTCTTCGCTCTGAAGCCGATGAACTGCCCGGGTCACGTGCAGATCTTCAAGCATGGCCTCAAATCCTATCGCGAGCTGCCGGTCCGTCTCGCCGAGTTCGGCACGGTTCACCGCTACGAGGCCTCCGGCGCCCTGCACGGCCTGATGCGCGTGCGCGGCTTCACCCAGGACGACGCCCACGTCTTCTGCACCGAAGAGCAGATGGCGGCCGAATGCCTGCGTATCAACGACCTGATTCTTTCCGTCTACGAGGACTTCGGCTTCGGCGAGATTGTCGTGAAGCTCTCAACCCGTCCCGAGAAGCGAGTTGGTTCGGATGAACTCTGGGATCGCGCCGAAAGCGTGATGATGGATGTCCTGAAACAGATCGAGGAACAGTCTGGCGGCCGCATCAAGACCGGAATCCTGCCGGGCGAGGGCGCCTTCTACGGTCCGAAGTTCGAATACACCCTGCGTGACGCGATCGGCCGTGAATGGCAGTGCGGCACGACCCAGGTCGACTTCAACCTGCCGGATCGATTCGGTGCCTTCTACATCGACCAGAACTCGGAAAAGGTTCAGCCGGTCATGATCCACCGCGCCATCTGCGGCTCGATGGAACGGTTCCTCGGCATTCTGATCGAGAACTTTGCGGGTCACATGCCGCTCTGGTTCGCGCCGCTGCAGGTCGTGGTCGCGACGATCACCTCGGATGCCGACGACTATGGTCGCGAGGTGGCTGAGCAACTGCGTGACGTAGGCCTCCAGGTCGAGACCGACTTCCGCAACGAGAAGATCAACTACAAGGTCCGCGAGCACTCGGTGACCAAGGTCCCCGTGATCATCGTCTGCGGCAAGCGCGAGGCGGAAGAAAAGACGGTGAATATCCGTCGTCTCGGCTCGCAGGAGCAGGTGTCCATGCCGCTTGTCGAAGCAGTTGCCGTCCTCGCTGGCGAAGCGACGCCGCCCGACGTCAAGCGCAAGCTTGCGAACCGAAAGGTCTGATTGATTAGCCGTCTGGCAGCGCGTCGTGCGCTGTCAGACGGCTGTCATCAATGTGGCATATGACGGATTGATGAAACTCCGCCGGTCAGGAGCCTTCCCGTGAAGTTCAAAGAACTGTCCTATGCCAACGAGCGCGATCCGAAACTCAAGCGGTGGTTCATCCGCTCGATCGAAGGCCTCTCCGGTCGTGACCGGTTCACCCGGCTCTACGAGATCTGGCGCAACGATATCGTCGGCAAGACAGACCGCGTCTTCGGCAAGATGCTGGACCTCATCAATGTCGACCTGAAGATCGAGGGCACGTGGCCGCCGGAGAGAATCCCGGACGGCCCGATCGTCATTGTCGCCAACCATCCTTTCGGTATCGGCGACGGCATCGCGGTTCTTGCCCTGGCTGAACAGCTTGGCCGCCCGTTCCGGGTGCTGATCAACAACGAACTGTTGAAGGTGCCGGAAATGGCGCCTTATTCGCTCCCCGTATCCTTCGAGGAGACCAAGGAAGCGCTCGCTCTCAACATGCAGACACGGCACGAGGCGCTTCGGCTTCTCAAGGAAGGCGTGACCGTCGTCATCTTCCCAGCCGGCGGCGTAGCCACAGCGAAGAAGGGCTTCGGTCGTGCGGAGGACCTTCCTTGGAAAATGTTTCCGGCCAAGCTCATTCAGGCCGCAAAGGCCAATGTGGTGCCTGTGTATTTCGAAGGACAGAATGGGCGTCTCTTTCACCTGGCCAGCAAGATTTCGCTGACACTGCGCGTCTCGCTGCTGATCCGTGAGTTCCGCCGCCTGTCCGGCTCGACGATCAGAGCGCGCGTCGGTGTGATGATTCCGTGGGAGGAGTTGAGCAGTCATGGCGACCGCAAGGAGCTTCTTGCACGCCTATTCGGCGCGGTCTTTGCCATGGCCCCGGTGGAGCGCCGGAAGGTACGCCGCGCGGCCTAAGGCTTCAGGACTGGTTGAGCAGAAGCTCGACATCCATGTTGGTGCCGGCCTTCACTTCGAAGTCCTTCTGGAAGATCTTGTCCTTGTTGCGCGCGACGACTGTATATTGGCCTTCGGCCAGAACCATGACCGGGAAGGCGCTCACACTTTCTGCGACAATGTCACCGCCAGAAGTGAGGACTGACCAGGCGGTGTCGGCAATCGCCTCTCCGCCTTCGTCCGACACCAGCTTGAAGCCTACTTGCGACGCGCGATGCTGGATCGTGGCTTCCGTCAGTTCGCCAGCTTCGACACTGATGTCGGCTCTGACAACGGCGTTGATCGTGCCATATTCGGATACGACATGGTAGGTGCCGGCATTCAGCCGAACGATCGTGTTCGGTTTGACATCCGCGATGACCAGTCCTCGCTCGCCGTCCTCCCGCACGTCGGAAGAATAGATGTCGAAACTCAGCTGCTTGTCGGGAATATGCGTGTCCGCGCCCGAGATGGCGTTGAGCGACATGCCGCCAGCGTCGAGGACGAGGACCTCATCGGCAATCTCTCCCTCTGCGGGGATGCTAAGTTTCTTTGTAGCGCCCGCGCGGCCGAAGGAGACGTTGACGAAATAGTCGCCAGGCGCGAGCTGGAAAGCCGCCGACCCACCTTCTGCGCTCGCGAGCAGCGGGAGCTTGCCGTCCTCACCGGGAATGGGGCTGAACACGCGCCAGGAGAGCCCATGCTGCATCGGTTCGCCCTTGTCGGTCAGCTTGGCGTCCAACTTGACGCTGCGCCCTTGCGTGACATTGGCAATCGCAGCGGCACCCGGGGCGGAAAACGCCTTCAGCTTCGGCATCTTGGTCGAGCCGTTCAACTGCTTGAAGGTTTCGAATGCTTCCTGTGCAAAGATTGGCGATGTCGCAGCGCAGGCCAATAAGAGCCCAAGCAGCAGCCGGATAAGATCAGGTTGGCGGGACATGCGATGCACTGTGTGTTGACTTCCTTCCCAATGCCGGCAACTTCAAACCGAACCGCATGGCAATTTCAAGACTGCCAAACCTGCCAAGGCCTATGAAGGTATCAATAAAATGAAAAAAGACATGAAGCTGCTCGATTATCTCGCAGTTCGCCGATCCGTGCCCGCATTTCAGATGTGTGAGCCGGGACCCGACAAGGCGGAGATTGAGTCGATTCTAACGCTCGCGGTGCGCGTTCCCGATCACGGGAAACTCGCACCCTGGCGTTTTGTGGTCTACCGCGGTGAAGAACGCGGCCGCATCAGTGAGGAGCTGTTGAAGCTGGCGCTGGAGAAGAACCCGGAGCTTTCGGAAGAAATGATCCAGGTCGAGCGCACCCGTTTCACTCGTGCGCCTGTCGTAATCGGCGTCATCTCGACGGCAGCGCCGCATTTCAAGATCCCGGAATGGGAGCAGGTCATGTCGGCCGGCGCCGTCTGCCTCAATCTTCTGATGGCTGCGAATGCCCATGGCTATGTCTCGAATTGGCTGAGCGAATGGTTCGCCTTTGATGAGCGCGCCTATCCCGTTCTCGGCGTAAATTCCGGCGAGAAGGTCGCAGGCTTCATCCATATCGGCTCGACCGAGTTCCCGATCGTCGAGCGACCCCGTCCGGCACTGGCTGATGTCGTGACCTGGCGCGGCGGGGACGAGTGATGTTCTACGACACCGAATCGAATGCGCATGGCATGGCCCATGATCCCTTCAAGGCAATCGTGGCGCCAAGGCCCATCGGCTGGATCGGGACGAAGGGGAAGGACGGCAGCCGCAATCTGTCGCCCTATTCCTTCTTTAATGCTGTTGGTGACCGACCGAAAATGGTCATGTTTTCGTCGAGCGGCCGCAAGGACAGTCTGAGGAACGTCGAGGAGACGGGCGTCTTCACCGCAAGCTTTGTGAGCCGCTCCTTGCTGCACCAAATGAGCGCATCATCAGCCGCAGTCCCATATGGAACCGACGAATTTGCCCTTGCGAGCCTGACGGCGACGCCGGGGCGGTTGGTCGACGCACCCTATGTCGGGGAGGCGGTCGCCGTTCTAGAATGCCGGGTAACCACGGTTCTGACCCTGCCGGATCTGGACGGCAACGAGACCGACTGTCACGCCGTCTTTGGCCAGGTCGTCGGGATCCACATTTCCGACAGCATGATCCGCGACGGACGATTCGACCTGGCGAGTGCTGATCCGATTATGCGGTTGGGTTATATGGACTATGCCGGCATGGGGCCGGTTTTCGAGCTACGCCGCCCGAACCAGAAGGGTTAGGTTCTGCCGTTGCTCGGAAAAAAGGGCGTGCCTGCTCGCGCGGTGTGGTTAATGAACGTGGTGAACGTTTCTTAAACACTTTGAACCTACTGTGCAAAACACCGAATGCTTCGGGTGTACACAGGTGGCGAGTGGGTTCGACTTTGATTGTTGCAGCTTTTCTCAAATGGGTCGAAACGGCCAAGTCGCAGGAGCGGGCCCGTGCGGCAAGTGCGCTCGCACGCGCCTACCTGAAGTCCGATATGTCACCTGAAGAACGACATGCCGCCCAGATGGCAATGACATACCTGCTTGACGATCCGGCGCCGCAGGTGCGTCTGGCGCTCGCAGATGTGCTGGCACAGGAGGCTGGTGCCCCGCGTGCCATCATGGTGTCACTGGCTGAAGACCAGCCGGAGATCGCGTCAGCAGTGATTCTGCATTCACCTGTCTTGTCCGATTCTGACCTCGTTGATATCGCAGGTCGCGGCACGGTCGAGACCCGTGCGCTCATCGCAGCGCGCGCCGAGGTAAGTATCGGCGTTGCTGCAGCACTGGCTGAGATCGGAGACGCTGCCGAACTCGAAGTACTGCTTGAAAATCCCCGAGCACGCCTGACCACTTTCACGCTTCGCCGTATCGCCGAACGTCATGGACAGTGCGAACGCATCCGCGCGCTGCTGCTTGAGCGCGACGATCTGACCAGCGCAATCCGGCAGTTGCTGGTGCAGTTCGTTGCCGATGCGCTTGCGGGTTCTGACCTCGTTATCGGCGCGATCGGCAGTCGCAGGATCGAGCGCATTGCACGCGAAGCCGGAGATTGCGCGACCATTGCGCTTCTTGCCGATGTGCATGGCGAAGAACTGACACGCCTGACGGAGCAGTTGCGGGTTGCCGGACGGCTGACGCCGGCTTTCCTGATGCACGCGCTGTGCGCGGGCCGTACCGACTTCTTCTCGTCGGCCATCGTGGCTATCTCCGGACTGGATGAGCGCCGCGTACGGTCCATCCTCGCGACTGGTCGTTTTCACGCGGTACGGGCACTTCTGGAATCTGCTGGGTTGGCGCGGGATATCAGCGAGCTCTTCGTTGACGCCGTGATGCAGTGGCGTACCCTCATCCAGTCGGCAGACGCGTTTGATCTCGACCACATCGCCCACCGTCTCGTTGCACGTTACCGCGCAGAGAGTAACCTCAGCGATCGGGCCCGCGCCCTCATCGATCTGGTGGAACGCCTCGCGATAGCTGAGGAGCGTCGTTTGGCCCGTGACTACGCCAGTGGCTTTGCCCTCGCTGCCGCCTGACGTCTTAAGGGGTGATCTTCTTCGCCACCCATGAATAGCTCTCAGATACCACGTGGATGGGCTTCTCGAAGATCATCTTGATCTCCGCCTTGCCCGGCAGAACTTCGCGCACCGCCTCGATCGCCCGGTCCTTCAACGTCTTCTGCTGTTCTTCAGTCGGTGTGATGTTCGAAACTGTCGCGTTCTCGCCCGGCTGCGAGGGGGCCTCGGCTGCCAGAGCGTCGGTGATGTCTCTTGGAGGCATCTGGCAGACAGCGACAGCTGTCGGGTAGGCGATATTGGTGTAGCGCCCGAGCACCTGCTCCGATGCCGCGTTACAAAGTTCGATGGAGACGAAGCGTTCCGGCGGGGTCTCGACGAACTCGCACTGGCTGACGCTGTCGTCACATCCAAGGATCGTCATCATGATCAGGGCAGTTTTCATCGCACGGCTCCCGGAAGGGCTTCTGGTGCATCAGACGAAGCAGAGCATTGGAGCCAAAGCAAGGCGGTTACGGTGTCCCACTGATCGTGTTCAACCCGTGTGGCGCAAGCGGCTTCATTGAGCCGACACGGTTTGTCCCAGAGCTCCTAGCCCGCAGAAACCCGCCTGCCGTCTAAGCCGGGTTCCGCTACCAGATCCAGCTCGCCTTGGCCGTCTTCAGACAGGTCGTCATCCGCCAACTCCACTTCGCGGATCCATTCCCGCCAGATCGACACCAACAGTGCCATCAGCACCGGGCCGATGAAGAGCCCGAGAAAGCCCATGGTCTTCACACCACCGACAAGGCCGAAGAAGGTTGGCAGGAAGGGCAACTTGATCGGACCGCCAACGAGCCGCGGTCGCACCGTCTTGTCGACGATGAACAGCTCTACCGATCCCCAGATAAACAGCGCCACGCCCTCGATCATCGCGCCGCTCGCCACGAGGTAGATCGACACCAGGGTGAAGGAGAGTGGCGCGCCGCCTGGGATCAGCGCCATGATGCCGGTGATGACACCCAGCGTCACAGGCGAGGGGACACCGGCAAGCCAATAGGCAATGCCCAGAACGATACCTTCACCGATGGCAATCAAGGTCATACCGGTGACTGTCGAGCTGATCGTCGCCGGGACCACGCGGGAAATCCGCTCCCACCGGTTGGGCAGGATGCGTTCGCCGAGCAAGTCCAGCTGGCGGGCGAAGCTGACGCCGTCGCGATAGACGAAAAACAGCGCAATCAACATGAACAGCAGCGTCAGCAGCAGGTGGAACAGTCCATCACCTGCCGCGATGACTGCGCGGTAGATATTGCCGATGTTGGCTCCACTCACGATCTGGATCAGCTGACCGATGGCGCCAGGCTGGCCGATGTGCTCGGTCCACTTGGCCGCGAGCCATTCGCCCACGCGGGGAAGTGCCACGATCCATGCCGGCGGCGGCGCGCCCGTAGTGTTTGCCTGCACAGCCCAGGCAATCCACTGCCGGATTTCATCGACCGCATAGGAGATGGCGACCCCTATCGGTACGATCAGGAACGCGAGAATGAAGAGCAGGGCAAGCGTCGCGCCAAGCGTCGTGTTGCCGCCAATCCGCTGAAGCAGCTGGCGGTAGAGCGGCCAGCTAGCGAATGCGATCACCAGTGCGGCCAGCACCGGCACCACAAAACCATGGAAGAAGTAGATCGCGGCTATGCCGATCAGCACCAGCAGCCAGCGCGCCACGGAAATTGGCGTAATCAGGGCGATGCGGTTGGCAGTGGCTTGGCCCAGCCATCGCGGTCCTTTCGACGAGGTCTGAAGATCGGCCTGGCTCACCATACGCATGTCCCGTTAAAGCTGCTCTGCATATGGAGCATTCTCAGTCGGGAAACAAGCGGCCCCACAGTGGGACGTCGGGGCCCCTGTCTCAGATATCGAGATTTTCCGCAAATGCTGCGCGCTCCTGGATAAACCGGAAGCGAGCCTCCGGCTTCGTCCCCATCAGTGCGTCGACAGCATCGCGCGTGCCTTCGAAATCGACATCGTCAATACTGACGCGAAGCAGTGTACGCTTTGCCGGATCCATCGTCGTCTCCTTGAGCTGCGCCGGCATCATCTCGCCAAGACCTTTGAAGCGGCCGATCTCCACCTTCTTGCCCTTGAAGACGGTCTCCATCAACTCGGCCCGGTGTGCGTCGTCGCGGGCATAGACGGTCTTTGCACCCTGTCGAATGACGTAAAGCGGCGGCACGGCCAGATAGAGATGGTTGCCGCGGATGAGTTCCGGCATTTCCTGGTAGAAGAAGGTGATCAGGAGCGACGCGATATGGGCGCCGTCGACGTCGGCATCGGTCATGACGATGATCCGCTCGTAGCGCAGATCTTCCTCACGATACTTTGTGCGGGTTCCGCAGCCGAGCGCCTGGATAAGATCAGCGATCTGCTGGTTGGCCATCAGCTTTTCGCGGCTCGCCGAGCCGACGTTGAGGATCTTGCCGCGCAGCGGAAGGATCGCCTGGTTCGCACGGTTGCGCGCCTGTTTGGCCGAGCCACCGGCCGAGTCACCTTCGACGATGAAGAGCTCCGCGCCTTCCGCCGTGTTCTGCGAGCAGTCGGCCAGTTTGCCCGGCAGGCGCAGCTTGCGCACGGCCGTCTTGCGGTTGACTTCTTTTTCCTTGCGGCGGCGCAGGCGCTCTTCCGCGCGTTCGATCACCCAGTCGAGCAGCTTCGCCGCCTCGTTCGGATTGTCGGCGAGGTAATGGTCGAAGGGGTCGCGCAGCGCATTTTCGACGATGCGCTGGGCCTCGACGGTTGCGAGCTTGTCCTTGGTCTGGCCGACGAATTCCGGCTCGCGGATGAAGACGGAAAGCATGCCGACCGCCGAGATCATCACGTCATCGGTGGTGATCTGCTGGGCACGCTTGTTCTGCGTCAGCTCCGCATAGTTTTTCAGCCCCTTGGTCAGCGCAATACGCAGGCCGGCCTCATGCGTACCGCCCTCGGGCGTCGGGATCGTGTTGCAATAGGAATGCAGGGCAGGATCGCCACCATACCAGGTCACGGCCCATTCCATGGCGCCGTGGCCGCCGGTCTTTTCCGTCTTGCCGGCGAAGATTTCGCGGGTGACGGTGAATTCTTTGCCAAGCGTGGCCGCCAGATAATCCTTCAGACCACCGGGGAAGTGGAAGACGGCCTTCTCCGGAATGTCGCCGCCTTCCGGCACCATGCCCGGATCGCAGGACCACCGTATCTCGACGCCGCCGAAGAGATAGGCCTTGGAGCGCGCCATCCGGAAGATCCGGCCCGGATCAAATTTCGCGTGGTCGCCGAAGATCTGCGGATCGGGATGAAAGCGAACGCGGGTGCCGCGACGATTATGGACCTCTCCCAACTCCTCCAGACCACCCTGAGGCACGCCGCGAGAAAAGGTCTGGCGGTAGAGCTTGCGGTTTCTCGCCACCTCGACCTCGAGCAGATCGGACAGCGCATTGACGACCGAGACGCCGACGCCGTGTAGACCGCCAGAAGTCTCGTAGGCCTTGCCGTCGAACTTGCCGCCGGCATGCAGCTTGGTCATGATCACTTCGAGCGTCGACTTGCCCGGCACCTGTGGATGCAGCTCGACGGGAATGCCGCGACCGTTGTCCGTGACCGTGAGGAACCCGTTGGCATCGAGATGCACATCGATGAAGTTGGCGTGGCCGGCCACCGCTTCGTCCATCGAGTTGTCGATGACTTCGGCGAACAGGTGATGCAGCGCCTTCTCGTCCGTGCCGCCGATATACATACCCGGCCGCATCCGCACCGGTTCGAGGCCCTCGAGGACGCGGATGGAAGATGCGCCATACTCCTCGGCACCAGCAGTCGAAGCAGGTGTAACGGACCGCGCGGCAGGCGCGGGGGCAGGGGGCGTCGTCGTCACGGTTTCCGCCTCGACCTTCTGGGCGAGCGGCATGCCGGAAAAGAGATCGTTGTCGTCCATGGCGTCGTTCGATACTCTGTTGCTGTTCGATGCCGGCTTCGCGGCACCTTCATAAAGCCGCCGCATCAGGCCCGTCGCATCTGCGAATCGGTCGGATTGTGCCAGAAAGGCAGGGCAGGCGCGAAGGGCCTGAGAGCCGGCGCGTGTTGAATTCGGGCCAGCTTTGCGTGGCGCATTTCGCGAAGGCAAGCGTGAGCCGAGAGGAAACCCATCTTCCATGCAGATGTCCACAGCTCATTTCCGCACTGCGGCGATTTCCTGCGTTCTCTTTCCGTTTCTGTTTCTGGCGACTGCCCGTGCCGAGACGGTTGGGCCGTTCAAGGATGAGCTGTTTTCGGCTCAAACCGTTCTCGAAACCCTTGATGACGGCGACTTCACGCGTGTCGATTACGATGAGATGCGCGATATCAACGGGCGCGACAGCATTCCCGAACGGCGCGTGAAGGATCGCTACGTCTCTCTCAAGGTGCGCCGCGTTCAGGAGAACCAGACTCTGCAACTGCCGACGGGGTCACTGGAGGTTGGACGGGTCGGTCGTGACGAGGGGCAAGCCTTTACCGTCATATTCATTCACGGCAGGGGCGGGGACCGTCGCCTCGGATTGAACGACATCAGCTTTGGCGGCAATTTCAACCGACTGAAGAACCTCACAGCCGAAAACGGCGGTACCTATTACGCACCATCGGTCCGGAGTTTCGACGGGAGGGGTGTCGCTGACGTGGCAGCACTCATCGATCACGCCTCAAAACAATCCGCAGGCAAGCCTGTGGTGCTGGCCTGCGCATCCATGGGCAGTTTCATCTGCTGGGGCATTTCGCGCGACCCGGCGATCGTGGCTAAGCTTTCCGGTATGGCGATCCTCGGTGGAGCGCCGGACCCCGATCTGCCGAAAAGCGCTGCAGCCAAGTCTAAACTTCCAGTTTGGTTCACCCATGGCAGCCGTGACAGTGTCTATGCCGCCGCCGATCAGATCGCCATCTACCGCAAGCTCCGCGCGGCCGGCCAGCCGGTGAGGTTCACTTTATTCGAGACAGGCTCTCACGGAACGCCAGTGCGCATGACGGACTGGCGTTCCGTCCTCAACTGGCTAATCCGTTAACCCGCGGGCGTGTTGTTTGAGAAGGCGCAGACGGGTCACATTTTCACCATCTCTCCTGATAAACGAGCCAATCATGCGCCGCAATCTTTCCTTCGCGGCTCAGATTTGCTACTTCGCAAGAGCGAAATAGGGGTTTAGGCGACATGACACCGGAAGTTCGCCCGCTTGTAGCGGGCAATTGGAAGATGAACGGGACACGAGCTTCGCTCGACCAGATCAAGGCGATTGCGGAAGGTGTCCAGGGGGCCCTTTCCGACAAGGTCGAAAGCTTGATCTGCCCGCCAGCAACGCTTCTCTATGTTGCGACCGCGCTCTGCACCGACAGTCCGCTTCAGATCGGCGCTCAGGATTGCCATCAGAACGCCTCCGGCGCCCATACCGGTGACCTTTCCGCAGAAATGATCGCCGATTGCTACGGCACCCATGTCATCGTCGGCCATTCCGAGCGCCGCACGGATCATGCAGAGACGGATCATCTTGTGCGCGCGAAGGCCGAAGCCGCTTTCGCCGCTGACCTGACCGCAGTGATCTGCATCGGCGAGACGGCAGACGAACGCAAGTCCGGCCAGACGCTTGATATCCTGAAGCGTCAGCTGGCTGGCTCGGTGCCGGATGGCGCGAAGGCCGAGCGCACGGTCATCGCTTACGAGCCCGTCTGGGCGATCGGTACCGGCCTTACTCCAACCGCTGCCGATGTTGCCGAAGCCCATGCCTTCCTGCGCAGCGAACTGGTCAAGCGTTTCGGTGACGAGGGCAAGAAGATGCGCATCCTCTACGGCGGATCCGTCAAGCCATCCAACGCCCGGGAATTGATGGCTGTCGACAATGTCGACGGTGCGTTGATCGGCGGCGCCAGCTTGAAGGCTGCCGATTTCCTCGCCATATATCGGGTCTACGAGGAACTGACTGCCTGAGCGCGAGAGCGCAAAAGCAGGACAGGGGCTTTCAATGCCCGTTCCTCTCATGTAAAGAGCCGCCAACCTCATTGATTTTGCCCCCATTGGGCAGGATGGACATTCCATGCAGACCGTATTGCTCGTAATCTACCTCATGGTCGTCGTCGCACTGATCGGCGTCGTCCTTATCCAGAGATCGGAAGGCGGCGGTCTGGGCATCGGCGGCGGATCGGGCTTCATGTCTGCTCGCGGTACGGCCAATGCCCTGACCCGCACAACCGCGATCCTGGCGACGCTCTTCTTCGCCATCTCGCTGGCACTCGGCATTCTCGCCCGTTACGAATCGCGGCCGACCGATATCCTTGATCGTATCCCGGCCGGCAACGGTACCACCCAGGGCGGCGGCAGCGTTCTTGACCAGCTTCCAGGTGCTGCTCCGGCTCAGCCGTCGACGACGGTCCCGACTGAGTCCACGCCTGCGGCTCCGGCAACGCCGGCTCCGGCGGCAGACCCCAACGCCGTTCCGAACAACTGATCGGAACGACCTCCATCACTCCGGCGGGCTCAAGGGTCCGCCGGTTTTCTTTTGTCTGAATTCCGCCGTGCCACACGAAAAATGTGGGACAAACCCAATTGGGGCTGGCGGAATCGAATATGAAACGGTATCCGGTGAAGCCCATGGCGCGATATGTATTCATCACTGGCGGCGTGGTTTCCTCTCTCGGTAAAGGAATTGCGGCCGCGGCACTCGGAGCATTGTTGCAGGCGCGGGGTTACCGCGTTCGTCTGCGCAAGCTGGACCCCTATTTGAACGTTGACCCGGGCACCATGAGCCCGACTCAACACGGCGAAGTCTTCGTCACCGATGACGGTGCCGAAACTGACCTCGACCTTGGCCACTATGAGCGTTTTACCGGACGCTCGGCCACCAAGACCGACAACATCACCACCGGTCGGATCTACAAGAACATCATCGACAAGGAACGCCGCGGCGACTATCTCGGCGCGACCGTCCAGGTCATTCCGCACGTCACCAACGAGATCAAGGATTTCGTCATCGAGGGCAATGACGACTACGATTTCGTCATCTGCGAGATCGGCGGTACCGTCGGCGACATCGAAGCCATGCCCTTCATGGAAGCGATCCGTCAGCTCGGCAACGACCTGCCACGCGGCACCGCCGTCTACGTCCATCTGACCCTGATGCCTTACATCCCGGCTGCGGGCGAATTGAAAACGAAGCCGACCCAGCATTCGGTGAAGGAACTGCAGGCGCTCGGCATCCATCCCGACATCCTGCTGGTCCGTGCTGACCGCGAGATCCCGCAGGCCGAGCGCCGCAAGCTCTCGCTGTTCTGCAACGTGCGTGAAAGTGCTGTGATCCAGGCCCTCGACGTCGCCAATATCTATGACGTACCGATGGCCTATCACAAGGAAGGCCTCGACAACGAAGTCCTGGCCGCCTTCGGCATTGAGCCGGCTCCCAAGCCGCGTCTGGATGCCTGGGAAGAGGTCTGCAACCGCATCCGCACCCCCGAAGGCGAAGTTACGATCGCCATCGTCGGCAAGTATACCGGTCTCAAGGATGCCTATAAGTCGCTGATCGAAGCGCTCTATCACGGTGGCATCGCCAACCGCGTGAAGGTGAAGCTCGAATGGATCGAGTCCGAGATCTTTGAGAAGGAAGATCCGTCGCCGTGGCTGGAAAAGGTCAACGGCATCCTCGTGCCCGGTGGCTTCGGCGAGCGCGGCTCCGAGGGCAAGATCCTCGCAGCGCAGTTTGCCCGTGAGCGCAAGGTGCCATATTTCGGCATCTGCTTCGGCATGCAGATGGCCGTCGTTGAAGCGGCCCGTCATCTTGCCGGCATCGAAAACGCGTCTTCAACCGAATTCGGCAAGACCGAAGAGCCGGTTGTCGGTCTCATGACCGAATGGATGAAGGGCAACGAGCTCGAGAAGCGTTCGGCGGCCGGGGACCTCGGCGGCACCATGCGCCTCGGCGCCTACAAGGCTTCGCTCAAGAAGGGCACCAAGATCTCCGAGATCTATGGCTCGACCGACATTTCCGAGCGTCATCGCCACCGGTACGAGGTCAATGTCGACTACAAGGACCGTCTCGAATCCTGCGGTCTCGTCTTCTCCGGCATGTCGCCGGATGGTCTGCTGCCGGAAACGGTCGAATATCCTGACCATCCGTGGTTCATCGGCGTCCAGTACCATCCGGAGCTGAAGTCCCGTCCGCTCGACCCGCATCCGCTGTTTGCGAGCTTCATCGGCGCGGCATTGGAACAAAGCCGCCTCGTCTGAGAACGAGCAGTGCACAGCTGTTGGAGACCCGGCGTCACGCCGGGTCTTTTGATTCTGACATGATGTGAGGCCAGGACAGCCTTGTACGTTCAGGGCCGCAGTAACAGCACGGGCACGATGTCGCCCGCCTCAGCCGCCGGCGCATGGGGAGGGCGCACGATCAGGCAATCAGACTGCGAGAATATCCGCATCATTGACGAATCTTGCTTGCCAAAACTATTGACCAGCGGGATGTCCCCATCACGTTCCTCCAGCTCTGCGCGCACGTAATCCTGCCGTTTGTCGTTGGCGGGCAGGGCGGTCTGCAATCGTGCGGGCGCCATGCGGCGGCGCAGCTTCCGGTGCCCAAGGCGGCATAGGAGCGGCTCGAGGAATAGGAGGCCACAGACGAGGCTGGACACGGGGTTGCCCGGAAGGCCGAGCACATGCATGTCCTCAAGGCGGCCCACCATTAGCGGTTTGCCCGGCCGCATGGCGATCCGCCAGAAGTCTAGTTTCATGCCGGCGGAGACCAGCGTCGACTGGACGAGATCGTGGTCGCCCACGGATGCTCCTCCAAGGGTGACGAGCACGTCAACACGGCGTTCGCGTGCCTGGCCCACGGCTTGCCGTAACAGGTCGCGATCATCGGGTACGATACCGAGATCAATCACCTCTGCGCCATTGTCGCGTGCAAGCGCCGCGATTCCATAGGTGTTGGAACCGATGATCTGGCTGGGGCCAGGGGCCGTTCCGGGCGGCACCAGTTCGTCTCCCGTCGCAAGAATCGCAATCTTGGGGCGGCGATAGACGGGCAGCGTCGCGTGGTTCATCGCCGCGGCCAGCGTGAGGTGGCTGAAGTCCATGCGAAGCCCTGCAGAGAGCGCGGTCTCGCCTTCGGCAAAATCCTGCCCGCGCGGACGAATGTGTCGTCCGGCCGTCACGGCAAAGGACGTCCGGATCCTGCCGTCTCCGATCGTCTCGGCATCCTCCTGCAAGAGGATGCTGTCCGCCCCATCCGGAACCGGCGCGCCGGTAAAGATCCGCACAGCCTCGCCAGCTCCCACTGTCCCACCGAAACCGTGACCCGCCGCAGACTCCCCAATGACCGTGAGAGCACTGCCGATCTCTTCGGCATCGACGGTACGAAGAGCGTAGCCATCCATGGCTGAAGCGTCAAAAGGTGGTTGGGTAAGTCGTGCGGCCAAATCGGCCGCGAGAATGCGACCGTCCGCCTCGTGCAGCGAAACCTCTTCGACATCGATCACGGGATGGGCAGCGGCAAGCAGCCTCGCAAGGGCTTCCTCGACCGGCAGCAGTGACATCAGCCCCGCTCCGGATGGCGGAAATCGCCCGATTTGCCGCCACTCTTCTCCATTACGCGGATCCCGCCGATCTCCATGGTTTTGTCCACCGCTTTTGCCATGTCGTAGATCGTCAGGCAGGTCACCGAAACGGCCGTCAGCGCTTCCATCTCGACGCCTGTCTTGCCGGTCAGCTTGACGGTGGCCTCCACCCGTAGGCCCGGAAGATCGGCGTCATCGGCGATATCGACCGTGACCTTCGACAGCATCAGCGGATGGCAGAGCGGGATGAGATTGCTGGTCTGCTTGGCTGCCATGATGCCGGCGATCCGCGCTGTGCCGATCACGTCGCCCTTCTTGGCATTTCCCTCGCGGATGATGGCAAGGGTCTCCGGCTTCATCCGGACATAGCCCTCGGCCAGTGCGATCCGCACGGTGTCGTCCTTGCCCGAAACATCGACCATATGCGCCTCGCCGGAGGCACCGATATGGCTCAATCCGCCGAGTCCGGCCGTCATTCCGCCGCCACGGCGCCGGTCTTTCCGGTCAACAGCAGTCGGGTGGCCTCGGCCACATCGTCCTTGCGCATCAGGCTTTCGCCGACCAGGAAGGTGGAGATGCCGGACTTCTCAAGCCTCTGGCAGTCTTCATAGGTGAAGATGCCGCTTTCGCCGACCAGCAGCCGATTGGCCGGCACCATGGACGCCAGTTCCTCGCTGATCGTCAGGCTGACCTCGAAGGTGCGGAGGTTGCGGTTGTTGATCCCGACCAGAGGCGAGGTGAGTTTCAGCGCCCGTTCCATCTCGTCCGCGTCATGCACCTCGATGAGCACATCCATGCCTAGATCGAAAGCGACGGCCTCAAGCTCAGCGGCTTCGCCATCCGACAGTGAGGCCATGATCAGCAGGATGCAGTCTCCACCCCAGGCGCGCGCCTCATAGACCTGATAGGCGTCAAACATGAAGTCCTTGCGCAGCGCCGGCAGGCTGCAGGCCTTGCGGGCTGCAGAGAGAAATTCGGGGGCGCCCTGAAAGCTTGGCGTATCGGTGAGCACCGAGAGGCAGGCAGCGCCTCCGGCCTCGTACGCCGCAGCAAGCGCCGGCGGGTCGAAGTCGGGACGGATAAGGCCTTTGGACGGGCTCGCCTTCTTGATCTCGGCGATCAGGCCGAACCGGCCCTCGTCGCGGGCGCGCAGGAGCGAGCGGTAAAAACCGCGCGGCGCGTCCTGCACCGCAATCCGGTCCTTGAGTTCGGACAAAGAGACTGTGGCCTTCGCAGCCGCGATCTCTTCACGCTTATAGGTCTCAATGCGCTTCAGGATATCGGTCATGGTTTTAACCTTAGCCCTGAGTGGCGGAATTGGAAATGGCGATCAGTGATTCGAGCGCCCGCGCGGCCCCGCCACCGTCCAGTGACTGACTGGCGAGATGCATGCCCTCGGTCACGTCCTTGGCCTTGCCTGCAACGACCAGAGAGGCTGCGGCGTTACACAGTGCCACGTCACGATAAGGCGTCTTGGCACCGCCAAGCACGTCACGCAGGGCCGCCGCGTTCACGGCGCCGTCACCACCTCTGATGGCGTCGAGCGATACGGTCTGCACCCCGAAATCGGAGGGGGTGAGCTCGAATGTACGAATTTCGCCATCCTTCAACTCGGCGACCTGGCTCGGACCTGTGGTTGTAATCTCGTCCAGGCCGCTGCCATGCACCACCCAGGCGCTTGTCAGGCCAAGATCGCGAAGCGCCTCCGCACCGGGAATGAGCCATTCCGGTGAATAGACGCCGAAGAGCTGCTTCTTGACGCGCGCCGGGCTCGAAAGCGGACCGACGATGTTGAAGATCGTCCGTGCCCCGAGTTCGACACGCGCAGGGCCGACATGGCGCATGGCGGGATGATGCAACTGCGCGAACATGAAGCCAATACCGGCCTCCCTGATGCAGCGCGCGATCAGATCTGGTTCGATGTCGAGCTTGACACCAAGCTGCGACAGCGCGTCCGCCGTACCGGATTTCGAGCTCAGCGCACGATTGCCATGCTTGGCGACAGGCACACCGGCACCCGCTACGATGATCGCAGCGAGCGTCGAAATGTTGTAGGTGTTGGTGCCGTCCCCACCCGTCCCGACGATATCGACCGCATCGGCGGGCGCATCCACCGGGACCATCTTCTCCCGCATGATGGACACCGCACCGGCGATCTCATCGACGGTCTCTCCCCGCACGCGCAGGCCCATGAGAAAACCGCCGACCTGCGCCATGCTGGCTTCACCCGACATCAATATCTCGAACGCGTCGCTTGCTTCCTGCCGTGTCAACGGCTGGCGCGAAGCGATCTTGGCGATGAAGGGCTTCAACCCGGACATTCTACAGCTCCCCCTGTGGACGTGGATTAGCGAACGATGGCCTGCTGGGCCAATGCCTGGTTGATCGTCACGCCATACTCCGCCTGTAACTGGCCCACCATCTGGTCGAGAATGTCGTCACCGGCCGCGTTGGCCACCTGCGCGATCTGCTCGTCTTCATTCAGCGGCACCCCACCGGTCGGCTGATCACGCACGGCTGTCACCACCAGCAGAATCTGGGTCGACGGATCAGCACCCAATGCGGTCGCAACAGTGCCCTGAGGTCCAGAGAAGGCTGCCGTGATGGCGGTCGGGCTCAGGACTGCATCTTCGCTGCGGCGCGTGATGCCGGCCTTGCTTTCGACGGCAAGGCCAAGTTCGCTTGCGATATCTTCCAGCTTGCCGCCGTCGGCGACCCGCTTGCGCAGGCTCTCGGCCTTCGCGCCAAGTGCAATGCGTTGCTGCTCGGCGGTCCAGTCTGCCACTGCCTTCTCGCGCACCTCAGCCAGTTCGCGATCACGCTCCGCCTTGATGTCGGTGACTTCGAACCAGATGAAGCCATTGCTGCCCATGTTGACGGGAAGCGCCTCGACGCCGATGTCGGTGCGGAAGACTTCGGTCAGCAACTTGTCTCGCTCCGGAATGCCGGCAACTTCCGTCTCGCGATTGTCCAGCCCGCGCCGGTCGATATCCGTGACGGTCACCGTCTGGAGTTTCAATTGATCGGCGGCTTCCTTCAGCGTCGAGCCGCCAGCGCGCAGATCTTCGAACTGGTCGTGCACAGTCGTGATGTCGGCGATCGCGGCGGATTCGGCCAGCGCCTCGCGGATTTCATCCTTCACCTCATCGAGGCTGCGCGTCCGTCCGTCCTTGATATTGGTGATCCGCAAGATGACTGGCCCCAGCGCCCCGTCGATGACGTCAGTGGTCCCGCCCTCGGTCGTCACGGCAAAGGCCGCGTCCGCGAGCGCGGCATCAGGCAGCCGGGCGCGGGTGAAGTCGCCGAGCAACACGTCACTTGCCGTCTTGCCCTGATCGGTCACAAGCTGATCGAAGCTGGTGCCGTTCCGCAGTTCCTGCAGCGCGGCCTCGGCCATTTCCCTGTTCTCAAAGGAAAGCTGCTCGATGGTGCGCGTGCCGGCGATCTCATAGGATGACTTGCGACGCTCATAGTCCTCGCGGATCTGCTCGTCGGTAATGGCAGCCCTGTCGGCAATGTCGGCCGGCTCCAGTTTCACGTAGCTGAAGCTACGATATTCCGGTGCCCGGTAACCCGACTTTGTGGTCTCGAACCAGGCAGCCAGCGTCGCATCATCCGGTGCTTTGACGAGCTCGATATTGGCATTCGTCAGCAGAAGATAATTGATGTCGCGGTTCTCGTAGCGATAGGCCTTCAGTGCATCGATCAGGACTTTCGGCGCAACGAACCCGTCTGCGGTAGCGTCAACGATCTGGCTGCGGATCGCAACCTTCGAGCGCTCCTGGATGTAGTCGTCCTCGCGCAGGCCTGCGTTACGCAGCCGCGAGGAAAACAGGGCACGGTCGAAATTGCCTGCGGCGTTCTTGAAAGCCGGGTCATCCGCAATCAGCTCTGCCAGACGATCCTGGGACAGGCCAAGATTCATATCGGCGGCCAGCTGGTCGAGCGCTGCGCCGGCGGCGAGCTGCGAAAATACCTGGGCCTCGATGCCGAAAGCGCGGGCCTGTTCGGTCGTGAGCTGCATCCCGAACCGGCTGCTCATATCCGCGACTTGTCGCTGATAGGCGAAAGCGAAGTCGCTGGAAGAGACGGATTGATCCCCGACGGCCACGACCGTGTCCGATGTGTTGCTGAACAGGGACGCCGAAACGCCCCATACGCCGAAGGACACGACGAGCAGCAGCAGCAAGATCTTGGCGAACAGGGTTTTGGAAGCTTTTCTCAAGAAGACGAGCATCGGGACGCATGAACCTCATTGTAAACCTTCGTCCGGGACGAAGCAGGTTGACTTCCTTAGAACAAAGCTTTCGGGAAATGAAGGCATGGCGTAGCGAAATGCGCGGCCATCACGGGGAGTTTGATGGCACCTGGTCCCAGCGCACTGTTTGGTATCAACCAAACGGAAGAAGGCCGGACTAAGCCGGCCTTCTTGATGGCAACGTGTACGAAAACGCCTCAGCGTTCTGAAAGCACCTTGTAGTCCCGCTTGGGAGCACCGGTATAGAGCTGGCGCGGACGGCCGATGCGCTGCTGCGGATCTTCGATCATCTCGTTCCACTGAGCGATCCAGCCGACGGTGCGGGCGAGCGCGAAGAGAACCGTGAACATGGTCGTCGGGAAGCCGAGCGCACGCAGCGTGATGCCCGAGTAGAAGTCGACGTTCGGGTAGAGCTTCTTCTCGATGAAGTAGGGGTCGTTGAGCGCGATCTTTTCAAGCTCAAGCGCCACCTTCATCAGCGGGTCGTCGGCATGACCGGTTGCCTCGAGGACCTCGTACATGGTCTTCTGCATGATCTTGGCGCGCGGGTCGTAGTTCTTGTAGACCCGGTGGCCGAAGCCCATCAGACGGAACGGATCGTTCTTGTCCTTGGCGCGTGCGATATATTCCGGGATACGGTCAACCGAGCCGATTTCCATCAGCATGTTGAGTGCCGCTTCGTTTGCGCCACCGTGAGCGGGGCCCCAGAGGCAGGCAATGCCGGCCGCGATGCAGGCGAAGGGGTTAGCACCAGACGAACCGGCGAGACGCACGGTGGACGTCGAGGCGTTCTGCTCGTGATCCGCATGCAGAATAAAGATGCGGTCCATGGCGCGGGCGAGCACCGGGTTGACCTGATATTCTTCGCAAGGCACGGCAAAGCACATGCGCAGGAAGTTCGAGGCATAATCGAGGTCATTCTTCGGATAAACGAACGGCTGGCCGACATGGTACTTGTAGGCCATGGCAGCGATCGTCGGCATCTTTGCGATCATGCGCAGTGAGGCAACCATGCGCTGATGCGGGTCGGTGATATCGGTCGAGTCGTGGTAGAACGCGGAGAGTGCGCCGACCGTGCCAACCATGACGGCCATCGGATGGGCGTCGCGGCGAAAGCCGGTGAAGAACTTGCTCATCTGCTCATGCACCATGGTGTGGTGCGTGACGCGATAGTCGAAGTCCTTCTTCTGGGCAGCCGTCGGCAATTCGCCGTAGAGCAGCAGGTAGCAGACTTCCAGGAAGTCGCCCTTTTCGGCAAGCTGCTCGATCGGATAGCCGCGATGCAGAAGCGTGCCTTCGTCGCCGTCAATATAGGTGATCTTGGATTCGCAGGATGCCGTGGACGTAAAGCCCGGATCGTAGGTAAACGTACCCGTGTGCTTGTAGAGAGCGGCGATATCGATGACATCTGGGCCGATGGTGCCGGCCTTGACGGTCAGGTCGACCGTCTTGTCACCAAGTTGCAAAGATGCGCTTTTGTCCGTCATGCTGATCCTCCGGTATTGGCGGGAAGGCGTCTCCAAAAAGCCGCCATCGGTTAAGCGTGTCGATGTAGCTATATGATACCGAAGTTAATGCCAAGCTATCCAAAGGGCAAATTGTGCATCGCGAAAGCAGTCCGATCGAACCGATCGGTTCTAATCGTTTTAAACGCGGATAAGCCGTAGAACTGAAGCTTCCTGCACGCTTTGATTGCTGTATCTTTTGCTCTATTCTTTGCGCAGATAAACGGCGGCGGTCGGAAGAGCCGAATGGTCGAGGTGGCAGAGGGGCAGGGGACGGAAATTCTGGGATCCGGCGAGAAGCTCGCACGGCAGGAGCTTTCCAGTGCCCCTGAAAGTTGGCCTGTCTCTCGTCCAACCGCTTCAGGTCGCTCGGTCCGGATCAGGCTCGCCTGGCGCCGGCTCATCCAGGGAGCCCGAGACTGTTCCGCGGAGGAAGTCCGTCACGGGCATCTCTTCCTTTTCGTGCCTGTCTGTCTCGGGACCGGTGCGGCAATCTGGTTCACTCTCCCGAACCCGACTTCAGCGACGGGGAGCTTTGCACTTCTGGTCGGAATTCTCCTCGCGCTCTTCCGTTCGAACCGCGACACGGTATTGCATGGAATGCTGTGGGGCGCCTGTTTGGTTGCAACCGGTATGCTGCTCGCAGAATGGGAGACCCGACGGCTTTCAACCGTGATCCTCGATCAACCGCTCGTGACCACTGTAACCGGCATTGTCGAGCGCAGGGAGCAGGGCGCGACTGGAGAGTGGCGTTATACATTGCGGATCATCGAGACGGTCGACCCGCAGATCAGGCGTCAGCCTGAGCGGGTTAACCTTCTCGCGCGAAGCAGGCATGTTCCGGCAGAAATTGGCGATCGGCTGGCGGGCCGGGCGCGACTGTCTCCCCCATCCGGTCCGGCGCTCCCAGGGCTGAACGACTTTGCCTTTCAGAGTTACTTCTCGGCGATCGGCGCTGTCGGATTCTTCCTCGGCCCTCCGCAGCGGCAGTCACCAATCGAAAGTCCGGCGGGTGATCTCCATGCAAGATTTGATGCGGCCTTGTTCTCATTGAGGGACCGCATTTCGAACCGCATCCGCACTATATTGCCGGGCGACCCTGGTGCCTTCGCCGCCGCGATCATCACGGGAGAGCGGCGCTCCATGTCCGACGACGCGACGGACGCCCTTCGGCTCTCCGGTCTTGCACATATCACGGCGATTTCCGGCCTCAACATGGCACTCGCTGCGGGCATATTTTTCGTCGGATTGCGCGGACTTCTCAGCCTTATGCCGGTTCTCTCACAGCGTTATCCAATCAAGAAGATAGCGGCAGTTGGGGCCTTGTTGGCCACGACCGGCTACGTCCTGATTTCCGGTTACCAGGTGTCAGCACTGCGCGCCTATCTCATGACGGCAATCATGCTGGTCGCTGTGCTCTTCGATCGGCCCGCGGTCAGCCTGCGTAATCTCGCTCTTGCGGCAACGGTCATTCTGGTGATCCAGCCCTCGACAGTCATGGGCCCCAGTTTTCAAATGTCATTTGCGGCCACCGCAGGATTAATTGCCGGCTATGCCGGCTGGCGAACAAGGCCTCGGAACTTGCTTCCGCGAGCCCGGTCGCTCGGAGCGCGTCTCCTGACCGGTTTCGCGGCCTTCGTTGGCGGTACGCTCGTCACCTCCCTGATCGGCGGCGTCTCAACCGCGGTCTTTTCCATCACCCATTTTCACCGCCTGTCGACTCACGGTCTCGAAGCCAATCTCGCCGCAATGCCCCTTATTTCACTGGTGGTGATGCCGGCAGGCTTCATTGCCATGCTGCTGATGCCCTTTGGGCTTGATGCTCCATTCTTCTGGGTGATGGGGCGTGGTCTTGAGCTCGTGCTTGAGGTGGCGCGCATGGTCGCCAGTTGGGGCGGTGGCTATGTCTTTCCCCGGTTGCCAGCCAGTTTCATCATCGGAACCGTTACCGGCATGCTTCTGTTGACGCTGCTGCGTACACGTCTGCGACATCTGGGCACGGCACTGATCGTGGCCACCGTGGCTGCGACGTGGGGCACGGCTCGTCAGGGGGAGGGCGAGGTGTTGATCAGCGAAGACGGCCGGTTGGTCGCCATCTGGACTGAGCAGGCTCAGGGGCGCGCCCTTGCCACAAATCGCCGCCGCCCACCAGCATTCGTGTTCGATCAATGGAAGCCGGTGCTGGGAATTGATGGGGCAATCTCGCCGAGGATGATCGAAGCAGAACCGTTACCTCCGACACCCGATCGGCGCCTTGGGCAGTCATGGTCGGAAGCGCAGGAAACGCAGGTTGGCGAGATCATGGACAAGCTGACCGCCGGGATCGACCCAAGCCGATTCGCCTGTATCAAGTACGCCTGCGCCATCCGGTTGCCAAACGACCGCGTACTCATGACGATCGACCGCCACGACCTTGTGGGACCGGCCTGTGACCGCGCAGATATTGTCGTTCTCGCCGCCAGAACCAGGCTTGCCGCCTGCCGTTCCGGGGCGCCTCTCTTCTCGCAGACGAGCCTCAGGGCCACGGGCGCCATTGAGATTTTCGGCATCTCGGGTAAACCGGACCAGATGACGATCAAACCATCGTTTGAAAATGCACCGCGTCCGTGGACGGCGCACCGACTTTATGACTGGCGCACTGCCACAAGCCCAAAGACGCACTCCGTGCCCGAGATCTTCGGACCTACCGACACCGTCTCCGATGCCGGAAATCAGTGATACCGGCGAATAAGCCCGACCAGCTTTCCCTGGATCTTGACGCGATCAGGCGGGAAGATCCGGGTTTCATAGGCCGGGTTGGCAGCTTCCAGGGCAATGGATGCGCCGCGGCGACGGAAGCGCTTCAGCGTCGCTTCTTCGTCATCGACGAGCGCAACAATGATGTCGCCAGGATTGGCATTCGACGCGTTGCGAATGATGACCGTGTCGCCGTCGAGAATGCCAGCCTCGATCATCGAATCACCCTTGACCTCGAGCGCATAGTGATCCCCGGCGCCAATCATCTCGGCAGGCACCGTGATGTCATGCGTATTGTTCTGGATCGCCGAGATCGGCACGCCAGCGGCAATCCGCCCCATCACGGGAACGGCGACTGACGAACTGCTGTCGTCGACCGGAGGTTTGGAAAGAGTTGGTGGGGGCGCCTTTCCAAGGCTGCCTTCGATCACGCTCGGCGCGAAGCCGCGGCGCGGCTGCAGACTTGGTGTATACGCTTCCGGCAGCTTGATAACTTCCAGCGCGCGCGCCCGGTTCGGCAGTCGCCGTATGAAGCCACGCTCTTCGAGCGCCGTGATCAGTCGATGAATGCCGGATTTCGATGCGAGGTCCAGCGCATCCTTCATCTCGTCGAAGGACGGCGGGATACCCGATTCCTTCATCCGCTCATGGATGAAGAGAAGCAGTTCCTGTTGCTTGCGCGTCAGCATATGCGATGCCCCTAGGGTGAAACAAATCCAGAACAGACACTATATGTTCCATTTGTGTTCCGCAAGGGGATAAATTTTCGTGAAGAACCGGTGAGAAAATGCCATAGGCGATCGCAAAACTATTGAAATGGCGAGACTTGGTTTCGCTGCGGTGCGCGGCACGGATCCGAGCCACACGACGCCGAGGGTCCCGGAGGGATTTGAAATGCTCAAGGACATTGAGAAAATTGTCTTGGGGAAGTCGGTCGCAGATCTCTCTTCCGAGGAAAAGAAGGTGCTGGTGCGGGCACGTGAACGGCGCACGGTCTCGACAAATGCCGGGGAGGATTTTCTGGCCGGTGCGACTTTCGGTCAACGTCTGGCCGACGCGATTGCCCGGGTCGGAGGCTCCTGGGGGTTCATCATCGGCTTCATGCTTTTCCTCGTGGCTTGGGTTGTCCTTAACACCGTAATCCTCGCCACTGGGGCGCTCGATCCCTATCCCTTCATCTTTCTCAACCTGCTCCTTTCGATGCTCGCTGCGATACAGGCTCCGATCATCATGATGAGCCAGAACCGTCAGGCCGAGCGTGATCGATTCATGGCGGCCAAGGATTATGAGATCAACCTGAAGGCAGAAATCGAGGTCTTGGCTCTGCACCACAAGATCGACGAGCAGGTGTTGAAAGAACTGCGGGAAACGCGGCAGGAAATCGACGCGCTGCGCCAGGCTGTCGAGACCCTTACAAACCAGCCACGCAGTTTCCAAGTATGACGCCGAAATCGAGAGCAAATATGTCCAATCGCATGCCGTCGCCTCGCGCCATAGATCATCTCGTCCTGCCGGTTGTTGATCTCGACACCTGTCGCAATAGAATGAACCGTATCGGCTTTACAGTCGCGTCAGATGCCCGCCACCCATTCGGGACGGAGAATGCCTGCATTTTCTTCGCGGACGATACCTATCTTGAGCCGCTGGCGATAGGCAGCCGCGAGGAGTGCCTGGAGGCAGCAAAGACCGGCAATGTGTTTGTTGCGCGAGATCAGGCTTTCCGCTTCCGTCGCGGCGAGGGACTGTCGGCGATCGTGGTGAAATCCGATAATGCTGCGGCAGACGATGCGCGTTATCGCGAAGAGGGTCAGAGTGGCGGGCCGATCCTGGAATTCTCGCGCCAGTTCCGCTTTCCTGACGGACGGACCATTGACGGTTCGTTCCGTCTGGCCTTTGCAGCCGATTTGCGCGCGCCGGACTTCTTCGCCTTTGCTTGCGAGCGCGTGAATATTCTTCCTGCAGATCGTGGCTCCTTGCTGGTGCATGCCAATGGGGCCAATGGACTGCGGCGGGTCGTACTTGTCGAGGAAAACCCGACTGATTTCCAGTATCTCCTGGAGATGGTGCTCGACCAGCGGAATGTCACCGCCCATTCCTTCGGCATGTCAATCGAAACGGCCAACGCCATTGTCGACGTGCTGACACCCGAAGGTTTCTCACAGCAATACGGCCATCGGTCCGCATCAGGCGAGCGCGGACTTGTAGGAGCGGCCGTGGTCCTCGCCGTCGCCGATCTCGGCGTGACAGAAGCCTGCCTCGCTGCTAATGGCGTCGACTATCAAAGAACGGGCGCGCGCCTCGTCGTTGCGCCGGAAAAGGGCCAGGGTGTCACCTTTGCCTTCGAGGAGCTGAAATGAGCGTTTCTACCAATTCGGAAGTCGTCGTCGGCGATGGCGCCGGCAAGGCCATATTCTCCCAGAAGCGTCGCTTCGCGCTGATCGCCGGCCCATGTCAGATGGAGAGCCGTGACCATGCCTTCATGATCGCCGGAAAGCTCGTCGAGCTATGCCGGGAGCTCGGCCTCGGCCTCGTCTACAAGTCTTCCTTCGACAAAGCGAACCGCACCTCGCTGTCGGCCGAGCGCGGCATCGGCCTCGAAAAGGCCATGGAGGTCTTCGCCGACATCAAGAAGGAATTCGGCGTTCCGGTCTTGACCGACATCCATACGGAAGAGCAGTGCGCAGCCGTTGCGCCGACCGTCGACGTCCTGCAGATCCCGGCCTTCCTCTGCCGCCAGACGGACCTCCTGGTCGCTGCCGCCAAGACCGGTCGTGCAATCAACGTCAAGAAGGGCCAGTTCCTCGCCCCTTGGGATATGAAGAACGTCCTGAACAAGCTGAATGCCAGCGGCAACCCGAATGTCCTGCTCTGCGAGCGTGGCGCCTCGTTCGGCTACAACACGCTTGTCTCCGACATGCGCTCGCTGCCGATCATGGCAGCCATGGGGGCGCCTGTTGTCTTTGATGCCACCCATTCGGTGCAGCAGCCGGGCGGGCAGGGCGGCTCCTCAGGCGGTCAGCGCGAGTTCGTTGAGACGCTCGCGCGTGCAGCCGTCGCCGTCGGCGTCGGCGGCCTTTTTATCGAGACTCATCAGGATCCGGACAATGCCCCTTCGGATGGCCCGAACATGGTGAAGATCACCGACATGCGCCGGCTGCTCGAAAAACTGATTGCATTCGACGAAATCGCCAAGGCAGCTTGACCGCCGTCAGCGGTGCTTTAATCGGTTGAACCGGAAGCGCCGCAGACAGTTGCGGTTTAAATCGATTAGATTTCGTTCATTTCGCCCCTGATCCGTCATTGTATTTTCCGGATCATGGGATAAGAGAGGATGACTCACAGGCGGGTCCGCAGGGTTTATTCCCGGTGATCGGCCTCAGGAGCCTTGTCCAATTTCCGTCTACAGGGAGCGAACATGACCGCCATCACCGACATCATCGGCCGCGAAATTCTCGACAGCCGTGGCAACCCGACCGTTGAGGTCGACGTCTATCTTGAAGATGGCAGCATGGGCCGCGCTGCGGTTCCCTCGGGCGCATCGACTGGCGCGCACGAAGCCGTCGAACTGCGTGACGGTGGCTCGCGTTACCTGGGCAAGGGTGTCGAGAAGGCTGTCGAAGCGGTCAATGGCGAGATCTATGACGCGATCGGCGGCCATGATGCAGAAAACCAGATCCAGATCGACAACCTGATGATGCAGCTCGACGGCACGCCGAACAAGTCGCGCCTCGGTGCAAATGCGATCCTCGGTGTTTCGCTCGCCGTCGCCAAGGCGGCCGCCCAGTCCTCCGGTCTGCCGCTCTATCGTTACGTTGGTGGCCCGAACGCCCATGTCCTGCCGGTTCCCATGATGAACATCATCAACGGCGGTGCGCATGCCGACAATCCGATCGACTTCCAGGAATTCATGATCGTGCCGGTTGGCGCGGACACCATTCGCGACGCCGTGCGCATGGGTTCGGAAGTCTTCCACACGCTGAAAAAGCAGCTGGCGGCTGACGGCCACAACACCAATGTCGGTGACGAAGGTGGCTTTGCGCCAGGTCTCGCTTCTGCACCCGCCGCCCTCGACTTCATCATGAAGTCGATCGAAAAGGCTGGATACCGCCCGGGCGAAGACATGCACATCGCGCTCGACTGCGCATCGACCGAATTCTTCAAGGACGGCAAGTACGTTCTCGAAGGCGAAGGCCGGACGCTTGAGCCGGAAGCCATGGCCGAATATCTCGCCGAACTCGCTTCGAAGTACCCGATCTTCTCGATCGAAGACGGCATGGCAGAAGACGATTGGGATGGCTGGAAGTCGCTGACCGAGAAGATCGGTAAGAAGGTTCAGCTGGTTGGCGACGACCTGTTTGTCACCAATTCGGCCCGCCTGCGTGATGGTATCAAGATGGGTGTTGCGAACTCCATCCTCGTCAAGGTCAACCAGATCGGCTCGCTCTCGGAAACCCTTGACGCCGTGTCGACCGCGCACCGCGCCGCCTACACCGCCGTCATGTCGCACCGTTCGGGCGAAACCGAGGATTCGACGATCGCCGATCTCGCGGTTGCCACCAACTGCGGTCAGATCAAGACAGGCTCACTCGCCCGTTCGGACCGCACCGCCAAATACAACCAGCTGATCCGCATCGAGGAAGAGCTTGGTCCGCAGGCGGTGTATGCCGGCTCTTCGATCCTGCGCGGCTGATCCAATCCTGAGCTCGTTCAAAGCCCGCGCCGGTTCGCCCGGCGCGGGCTTTTTCTTTTTCGCCCCTGTTAAGGTCAACGGTCGGTTAAGACATGCGCGTTAGTGTCGGATCCAGTTTCGCGTTTCAGGGCATTTGTCGGCATGTGGACCAGGCATCACAAGAAGAAGAAATACGGTCGTCTCATTCTCCCCGCCGTCACAATCGCTTTCCTGTCCTATTTCGGCTATCATTCCATTCATGGCGACTACGGTCTGCGGGCCGGCCAGGACTTCGAGCGTATTCGCAAGGAGCGTGCTGCCGAGCTGGAAAAGCTGGTTGCGCAGCGTATGATGCTGGAAAAAGAGGTCAGTCTGTTGAGCGATGGCTCGCTCGATGAAGATATCATCGATGAAAAGGCGCGTTATCAGCTCAACATGTCCCGTCCGGATGAAATCGTGATCTTCAACACCTATTTCTGATTAACCGAAAATAGGTTAATCTTAAATTTTTTAGAGATTACAGTTGCTTGCGGCGAATGTGAGCCATGCATTTATGGCATTGCCGCCGTCCTCTTTCTTCCCTATTCTGTGCCCAACTTTGGACCATAATAACCCATGGGAGGGATGCATGGCGCCTCGCAAGCCAGCAGCTGCGAACGGTCGGAAGTCTTCCGCCAAATCGGCCGGCAAGGAATTCACCGGGAAGAACTCACCCGAATTCGGTGCAGATGAAGAGCTTCACGCCTATCGTGAAATGCTGCTGATCCGCCGTTTCGAGGAAAAGGCCGGTCAGCTTTACGGCATGGGCTTCATTGGGGGCTTCTGTCACCTTTATATCGGTCAGGAAGCTGTCGTCGTCGGCATGCAGATGGCCCAGAAAGAGGGTGATCAGGTTATTACCGCCTATCGCGACCATGGGCATATGCTGGCTGCCGGCTTGAGCGCTCGCGGCGTCATGGCCGAGCTCACGGGTCGCCGTAGCGGCCTGTCGAAGGGCAAGGGCGGCTCCATGCATATGTTCTCGAAGGAGAAGCATTTCTATGGTGGCCACGGCATCGTTGGCGCGCAGGTTTCGCTCGGTACAGGTCTTGCATTTGCAAACAAGTACCGCGGCAACGACAATGTAGCAGTTGCCTATTTCGGTGACGGCGCGGCGAACCAGGGCCAGGTTTACGAGAGCTTCAACATGGCCGCTCTCTGGTCGCTTCCGATCGTCTATATCGTCGAGAACAACCGCTATGCGATGGGTACCTCGACGGCCCGTGCGACGGCGCAGTCGAACTACTCCCTGCGTGGTTCCGGCTTCGGGATTCCAGGTGTCCAGGTGGACGGCATGGACGTGCGTGCCGTAAAGGCTGCCGCCGACCAGGCGCTTGAGCATTGCCGTTCCGGCAAGGGGCCGATCATTCTGGAAATGCTGACCTATCGTTATCGCGGTCACTCGATGTCCGATCCGGCGAAGTATCGCTCCAAGGAAGAAGTGCAGAAGATGCGGTCGGAGCAGGATCCGATCGAACAGGTCAAGGCTCGTCTTCTCGAGAATGGCTGGGCCTCAGAAGACCAGCTCAAGGCGATCGACAAGGATATCCGCGACATCGTCGCAGACAGTGCCGATTTCGCCCAGGCCGATCCGGAGCCGGATGTATCCGAGCTCTACACCGACATTCTTCTGTAATCGGGGAGGGAACCCATGCCGATCGAAATTTTGATGCCCGCCCTTTCTCCGACCATGGAAGAAGGCACGCTTTCTAAGTGGATCAAGCAGGAAGGCGACACCGTAAAGTCAGGTGACGTGATCGCCGAAATTGAAACCGACAAGGCGACCATGGAAGTGGAAGCCGTTGATGAAGGCATACTCGGAAAGCTGCTGATTGCGGCTGGGACCGAGAACGTCAAGGTCAATACGCCGATCGCCGTCCTGCTTCAGGATGGTGAGAGTGCCGATGCGGTGCCTGCTCCCAAGCAAGCGGATGCCGATACGCCGGCTGCTGCAGCCGGCGACGCCGGCGGCAAGGCCCGTGCCGCGGCTGATGAGCCCGCGTCTTCTGCTGATAACAAGGTTCCGGCCGCCCCGAAGGTTGAAGTCGCTTCTGATCCGGACGTTCCGGCCGGCACAGAGATGGTGACGATGACGGTGCGTGAAGCGCTGCGCGAAGCCATGGCTGAGGAAATGCGTGCCGACCCGGATGTTTTCATCATGGGTGAAGAAGTCGCCGAATATCAGGGCGCCTACAAGATCACGCAGGGCCTGCTGCAGGAATTTGGCGCCAGACGCGTGGTCGACACCCCGATCACGGAGCATGGCTTTGCAGGTCTCGGTGTTGGTGCGGCCATGGCCGGCCTAAAGCCGATCGTCGAGTTCATGACCTTCAACTTCGCCATGCAGGCGATCGACCACATCATCAACTCCGCCGCCAAGACGCTCTACATGTCCGGCGGCCAGATGGGAGCGCCGATTGTCTTCCGCGGCCCGAACGGTGCAGCAGCGCGCGTTGGTGCCCAGCACAGCCAGGACTATGCGGCCTGGTACAGCCAGATCCCCGGCCTGAAGGTCGTGATGCCATATACGGCAGCTGACGCAAAGGGCCTGCTGAAGGCTGCTATCCGCGACCCGAACCCGGTCATCTTCCTGGAAAACGAAATCCTTTACGGTCACTCCTTTGAAGTTCCGAAGATGGATGACCTCGTCCTGCCGATCGGCAAGGCACGGATCCATAAGAAGGGTAGGGACGCTACGGTCGTCTCCTTCGGTATCGGCATGACCTATGCGGTCAAGGCCGTGGAGGAGCTCACCAAGGAAGGCATTGATGTCGAGTTGATCGATCTCAGGACCATTCGCCCGATGGATCTGCCGACTATCCTTGAGTCGGTGAAGAAGACTGGTCGTCTCGTGACCGTCGAGGAGGGCTTCCCGCAGTCCTCTGTCGGCGACTTCATCTCCAACACCGTCCAGCGTGAAGCTTTCGACTATCTCGATGCCCCGGTCATCACGATCGCCGGCAAGGATGTGCCGATGCCTTACGCGGCGAACCTCGAAAAGCTCGCTCTGCCGAACGTCGGCGAAGTCGTCCAGGCGGTCAAAGCCGTCTGCTACAAGTAAGGGGGGAAGGTCATGCCGATCAATATCACCATGCCGGCCCTCTCTCCGACGATGGAAGAGGGCAACCTGGCCAAGTGGCTGGTCAAGGAAGGCGACAAGGTCAAGTCCGGCGATGTCATCGCCGAAATCGAGACCGACAAGGCGACCATGGAAGTGGAAGCCGTCGATGAGGGCATCATTGCCAAGATCGTCGTTCCAGCCGGCACCGAAGCCGTCAAGGTCAACGCGCTGATTGCGATCCTCGCCGAGGAAGGCGAAGACGTCGCAGCCGCCGCTGCTGGTGGTGGTTCATCCGCACCGAAGGCCGAGACCGCTCCTGCGCCCAAGGCAGAGGCGGCACCTGCGCCTGCCTCGGCGCCAGCTGCAGCACCGGCTCCCGCAGCCGCGTCGGCTGCTCCGGCAGCACCCAACGGCGAACGCGTCTTCGCTTCGCCGCTCGCCCGTCGTCTGGCCAAGGAAGCCGGTCTCGACCTCAAGGTCGTCTCGGGCTCCGGTCCGAAGGGCCGCGTCGTCAAGAGCGACGTCGAAAAGGCCGTGAGCACCGGTGGTGCCAAAGCTGCTTCAGCACCGGCAGCAGCCCCGAGCGCCTCGCCGGCACCGGCTCTTGCCAAGGGGCCGTCGGACGAGGCCATTCTTAAGAACTTTGCCGAAGGCTCCTACGAGCTCGTGCCGCATGACGGCATGCGCAAGACGATTGCCAAGCGCCTGCAGGAATCGAAGCAGACCATCCCGCATTTCTACGTCTCGGTGGATTGCGAACTGGATGCGCTCTTGGCGCTGCGTGCCCAGCTCAATGCCGCCGCGCCTGAAAAGGACGGGAAGCCAGCCTACAAGCTCTCGGTCAACGACATGGTGATCAAGGCTCTGGCCCTCGCACTGCGCGACGTGCCGGATGCCAACGTCTCCTGGACCGACACCAACATGGTCAAGCACAAGCATGCCGATGTCGGCGTGGCGGTCTCTATCCCCGGCGGCCTGATCACGCCGATCATCCGCAAGGCTGAGACCAAGAGCCTGTCGACCATCTCCAACGAGATGAAGGATCTCGGCAAGCGGGCCAAGGACCGCAAGCTGAAGCCCGAGGAATATCAGGGTGGTACGACTGCCGTGTCCAACATGGGCATGATGGGCGTCAAGAGCTTCTCGGCGGTCGTCAACCCGCCGCATGCAACGATCCTCGCGGTCGGTGCAGGCGAAGAGCGGGTTGTGGTCAAGAACGGCGAGATGAAGATCGCCAACGTCATGACCGTGACGCTCTCGACCGACCATCGTTGCGTCGATGGCGCGCTTGGTGCCGAACTGCTCGGTGCCTTCAAGCGCTATATCGAAAATCCGATGGGCATGCTGGTCTGATCCGGGGAGTGGTGCGATGAAGACCGTTCTCGCCTACGGCGACAGCCTGACTTGGGGATACGACCCGGTGAACCTGGGTCGGCATGCCTACGAGGACCGCTGGACGAGCGTCTTGCAGAAGGCACTCGGCCACGGCGTCCGGGTGATCGCCGAAGGCCTGAACGGACGCACCACCGCCTATGACGACCATCTGGGTGATTGTGAACGCAATGGCGTGAAGCTGTTGCCGACGGTCCTTGCGACGCACAAGCCGATCGATCTCGTGATCATCATGCTGGGGACCAACGACCTCAAGCGTGGCATCCAGGGAACGGCCATCGGCGCGACCAGCGGGGTCAAGCGGCTGGTCAAGCTCGTCCAGAAGCACGACTGGGGTTTCGAGTTCGAAGAGCCAGAGATCCTCATCGTCGCACCGCCGGCGATCCGCGAAACGGCGAATTCGGTCTTCGGCGCCATGTTCAACCACTCGGTGGACGAGGGCGCCATGCTTGCCAGCATGTACCGCGATGCCGCGGACGAAGCCGGTTGTGCCTTCTTCGATGCGGGATCGGTAGCCCAAACGACCCCGTTGGACGGCATTCATCTTGATGCGGAAAACACCCGTGCGATCGGACGCGGCATTGAGCCTGTCGTCCGCATGCTGCTCGGGCTTTGAAGTAAGGCCGCGGCCTGCATTCTCCGGCAGGGCGCGTTGATCAAAATCAAGGAGGTCTTGTGCGCTGCGTCTAACCTGAGCCCATCAACCCCGATAGAGGAGATGGGATCATGTCGAACACACCGCACGAACTGGCAATGGAATTCCCGGAGCACGTCGCGCTGATGCGTCATCTGAAGGAGACGGATGGGCATTTTGCGAGATTGTTCGAGGCCTATCATGAGGTAAACCGGGCCATCCATCGCGCCGAAACCGATATCGAGCCTGCAGACGACTTCCACATCGTGGAGATGCGCAAGAAGCGGATGCAGCTCAAGGATGAAATCTACGGGATGCTGGTTCGTCATGAACCGGAGGCCGAGACACCCGCAGCCTGAGGGTCTTGCTTCCAATCCCCAAACGAGCCTCCGTTTCCGCGGAGGCTCGCACGAAAACGAGGAGTGGAAGCGCCCATGTCGAATGCTTACGACGTCATCATCATCGGCTCCGGCCCCGGCGGTTATGTCACCGCCATCCGTGCGGCCCAGCTCGGCCTGAAGACCGCGATCGTCGAGCGGGAGCATCTCGGCGGCATCTGCCTCAACTGGGGCTGCATCCCGACCAAGGCCCTGCTGCGCTCTGCCGAGATCCTCGACCATGCCAACCACGCCAAGGCTTACGGTCTGACGCTGAACGGCACCATGACCGCCGACGTCAAGGACGTTGTCGCCCGCTCGCGTGGCGTCTCGGCCCGCCTGAATGGCGGCGTCGCCTTCTTGATGAAGAAGAACAAGATCGACGTCATCTGGGGCGAAGCGAAGCTTTCCAAGCCCGGCGAAGTCGTCGTCGGCAAGATGTCGAAGCCCGTCGTCGAGCCGCAGAACCCGGTTCCTAAGAGCGTGCTGGGCGAGGGCACCTACACCGCCAAGCACATCATCGTTGCGACCGGCGCACGTCCGCGTGCGCTTCCGGGCATCGAGCCGGATGGCAAGCTGATCTGGACCTATTTCGAAGCGATGAAGCCCGACTTCATGCCGAAGTCGCTGGTTGTCATGGGCTCGGGCGCGATCGGCATCGAATTTGCCTCCTTCTACCGCTCCATGGGTGTTGACGTCACCGTCGTCGAACTGATGCCGAACATCATGCCGGTAGAGGACGTGGAAATCTCCACCTTCGCCCGCAAGCAGTTGGAAAAGCGCGGCCTGAAGATCATCACCGAGGCAAAGGTCTCGAAGGTCGAGAAGGGCGCCAACTCCATCACCGCCCATGTCGAGACGAAGGACGGCAAGGTCCAGACGATCACCGCGGACCGTCTGATCTCCGCCGTTGGCGTCCAGGGCAATATCGAAAACCTTGGCCTCGAAGCGCTCGGCGTGAAGACCGATCGCGGCTGCATCGTCATCGACGGCTATGGCAAGACCAATGTGCCGGGCCTCTACGCGATCGGCGACGTGGCAGGCCCGCCGATGCTCGCCCATAAGGCCGAGCATGAAGGCGTCATCTGCATCGAGAAAATTGTCGGCGTTCCGGGCGTTCATCCGATGGACAAAGCCAAGATCCCGGGCTGCACCTATTGCAACCCGCAGGTCGCCTCCGTCGGTCTGACGGAAGCCAAGGCGAAAGAACAGGGCCGTGACATCCGCGTCGGCCGCTATTCCTTCGCGGCGAACGGCAAGGCGATCGCGCTCGGCGAAGACCAGGGCATGATCAAGACCATCTTCGACAAGAAGACCGGCGAACTCATTGGCGCCCACATGGTCGGCGCGGAAGTGACCGAACTGATCCAGGGCTTCGTGGTCGCCATGAACTTGGAGACCACGGAGGAAGAGCTGATGCACACGATCTTCCCGCATCCGACGCTGTCGGAAATGATGAAGGAAAGCGTGCTGGACGCCTATGGCCGGGTGCTCAACGCCTAAAGTCAGGTTGTGAAACGGGACCGTGCCGCCTATATGGGCGGCAGGGTCCAACCAGATGCTCGAAAGGATAGCGCCGTGGCAGGTTTTGAGGTCGGTATCATCGCGACGATCTTCTTCGGCGGCCTCGCGGGCTGGCTCGCCGGCAAGCTCATGGACATGCGCTTCGGCGTTTTCATGAACATCGTCATCGGCATCGTCGGTGCGGCGATCGCTGCCGCCATCTTCCGCCGGCTTGGCATCTTTGTCGAAGGTGACTGGCTCGGCTATCTGATCACCAGCTTTGTTGGCGCGAGCATCCTTCTCTTCATCGCCAAACTCGTTCGGCGTTAAGCCAGAAAGGCCGCCTGGGCGGCGCACGGGGTTTTAAAATGGTCACCATTCTCGACAGGATCAATCTTCCCGGCGCAGCGCCGGTGGCGCCCGCAGACGAGAAGCGCGTCCGCCATCCGGAGAAGGCCCACAAGCCGGATACCGAAGTGCTGCGCAAGCCGGAATGGATCCGCGTCAAGGCCCCGACCTCGAAGGGTTACCATGAGACCCGCGAGCTGGTTCGCTCCCACAAGCTGGTGACGGTCTGCGAAGAGGCCGGTTGCCCGAACATCGGCGAGTGCTGGGACAAGAAGCACGCGACCTTCATGATCATGGGTGAGATCTGCACCCGCGCCTGCGCCTTCTGCAATGTCGCGACCGGTAAGCCGAACCCTCTCGATCTCGACGAGCCTGAGAACGTCGCCATGGCCGTCCGCCAGATGGGCCTCTCCCACGTCGTCATTACCTCCGTTGACCGCGACGACCTCGCCGACGGAGGCGCCGAGCATTTCGAGAAGGTGATCTGGGCGATCCGCGAGTCCTCGCCGGAGACCACGATCGAGATCCTCACCCCCGACTTCCTGAAGAAGCCCGGCGCACTTGAGCGCGTCGTGGCCGCCAAGCCCGACGTCTTCAACCACAACATGGAAACCGTCCCCGGCAACTATCTGACGGTCCGCCCGGGTGCGCGCTATTTCCACTCCGTCCGCCTTCTGCAGCGGGTGAAGGAACTGGACCCGACCATGTTCACCAAATCCGGCATCATGGTCGGCCTTGGCGAAGAGCGGAACGAAGTCCTGCAGCTGATGGACGACCTGCGTTCCGCCGACGTCGATTTCCTGACCATCGGCCAGTATCTCCAGCCGACCCGCAAGCACCACAAGGTCGAGCGATTCGTGACACCGGAAGAGTTCAAGTCCTACGAGGACATCGCCTATACCAAGGGCTTCCTCATGGTCTCCTCAAGCCCGCTGACCCGCTCGTCGCACCATGCCGGCGACGACTTCGCCCGGTTGAAGGCTGCGCGGGAGAAGCTGCTCTCCAAGGCCTGAGAACGGCTCCAGACTTTCAAACGCGGTGAGACGACGCTAAATCAACCACACGGAGGAGTGTGTGGTTGTGGTGATGTTCATCAAATCGCTGGAAGATGGAGCCGCGCAACTGCGCCAGGCGCAGCGCCTCATGGTGATCGGCTGCTCCGGCGGCGGCAAGTCCACCTTGTCTCGCACGATCGCCGCCGCACTCGATCTTCCCAACCATTCAATGGATCGCGAAGTCTTCTGGCTGCCGAATTGGGTTCAGCGCCCCAGGGCCGAGCAAAGGGCGATACTCTCTGAGATCGTCAAAGGGGACAGATGGCTCCTTGACGGGACCAATCCCTCAAGCTTCGACATACGCATGCCGCGCACCGATCTCGTCATCTGGGTCCGATTGCCACGATGGCGCTGCCTGTTGGGAGTATACCGCCGCGTGAGTCGGACCATCGGACGCCATCGCCCGGACATGGCTGACGGATGCATCGAGCAATGGCCCGATCGCGAGTTCCTTTCGTACATCTGGAACTTCGAGCGCCGTTTTGCCCCCAGGATCATTGAGGAAATCGAGCGTCACGGACCGAACGTGCCGGTCGTCACACTGAAATCCCATGGCGAAATGGCGCACCTGCTTGATCTTGCAGGGCTTCCTCATTAAGTCCCGGACATGCCTCAATTCGAAACCCGCCGCCTCGTCAAGCACTCGCCCGATCGCATGTACGCGCTCGTTGCGGATATCGAGCGCTATCCGGAATTCCTGCCGCTCTGCGAAGCGCTGACCATTCGCTCGCGCCGCGAACGCGACGGCAAGGAGCTGCTGCTGGCCGACATGACAGTCGGCTACAAGGCGATCCGCGAGACTTTCACGACGCAAGTTCTGCTTACCCCGGCAGATCGCGCGATTGACGTGAAATACATCGAAGGCCCGTTCAAGTACCTCGACAATCGCTGGCGTTTTGAGCCGACTGAAGACGGCGGCTGCGCGGTGCACTTCTTCATCGACTACGAGTTCAAGAACCGTATTCTCGGCGCCTTGATGGGCTCGATGTTCGACCGCGCCTTCCGCATGTTCTCGGAGGCCTTCGAGGCGCGCGCCGACAAGATCTACTCTGGCGCCTGAACAGCGGCGAGAAGCATCTCCAGTGCGGTCCTGACGGTCGCAAGCCGCACCTGGTCGCGCCCGATATCGCCGTAGCGCATCTCCCGGTGATCGATCACTCCACGGCGGTTGCTCAGCGCCAGATGGACGAGCCCAACTGGCTTCTCCGTCGAGCCGCCGCCCGGTCCGGCAATGCCAGTGACGGCCACAGCGACCTCGGCAGCGGAACGCATCAGCGCCCCATGCGCCATCTGCAGCGCTGTCTCCTTCGAAACCGCACCGAAAGTCTCGAGCGTTCTGGCGGACACGCCGATCAGTTCCATCTTCGCCTGGTTCGTATAGGTGACGAAGCCGCGATCGACGACCGCCGAAGAACCGGCAATCTCCGTCAGAGCCCCGGCGATCAGGCCGCCGGTGCAGGATTCGGCCGTCGCAATCATCCAGCCATAATTCGAGTAGGCCGCGATGATCGCTGCGGCTTGCTTCTCAATATCTGCCGGGTAGAGCCCCATCAGTCTGTTCCCCGGAAGACGACGGTCGCCGTGGCAATCGCCGCGATACCTTCGCGGCGACCGACGAAGCCGATCTTCTCATTTGTTGTTGCCTTTACAGAGCAGCGATCCAGCGAGAGGTCGAGAATCTCGGCAAGCTTTTCCCGCATGGCCTGACGATGCGGTCCGATCTTAGGCTCTTCGGCAATAAGCGAAATATCTGCATTCATGATCGTCCCGCCCGCGCCCCGGACCAACTTCGCTGCGTGCTCCAGGAAGATGCGCGAGGGCGCTCCCTTCCACTGCATGTCCGACGGCGGGAAATGATCGCCGATATCGCCGGCGCCGCAGGTGGCAAGCAGGGCATCAGTCAGCGCATGCAGCGCGACATCGGCGTCAGAATGGCCCTTCAGCTTCTGGTCATGCGGAATGAAGATCCCGCAGAGCGTAACCCCGTCACCGGGCTCGAGCTGGTGCACGTCATAGCCATTTCCGGTGCGGACATCGGGCAGGGCGGAGCCCCGCAATTTCTCGTCAGCCATGGCGATGTCCCTTTGCACGGTCAGTTTGACATTATCGATCGAGCCTTCGACCACATGGACTGGTATGCCCGCCCATTCGGCGATTGAGGCATCGTCGGTGAAATCTATAGCCTGCATCTTTGCCGCCCGTTCGTGGGCGGCAAGTATGGTCGCGTAATGGAAGCTCTGCGGCGTCTGGGCGGCGAAAAGATCCTTGCGCGGAACCGTCGCTGTGACGACGCCGAAGGTGTCGGCGCGCTTGATCGTGTCCGAAACGGGCAGGGCTGGCAGCACGGCCTTCTTGCCCGCCGCGAGTTCGGTGGCAATCCGCTCCAGAAGTGTTGCATCCACGAAGGGCCGTACGCCGTCGTGGATCATTACATGATCGATGCCGTGGTCCTGGAGGGCGTGCAAACCGTTCCGCACCGAAGCCTGTCGCGTGGCGCCGCCGGTGACCACGATCAGCCTCTCCCGTTCCTGCAGGTTTGCGACTGCAGCGTCCAGAAGTTGCCGATCATCCGGATGAATGACGACGACGATCGGACCACTTTTGGGCCAGTCGAGGAAAAGCCGCAGCGTATGCGAGATGACGGGCTTGCTGCCGATCCGCCGATACTGTTTCGGTCCCTCTACCGAGGCGCCGGCGCGTTCGCCACGCCCCGCGGCCACCACCACAACCCCGATTGATCCGCTTCGCCCTTGCTCCATCGCCCCGCCTGGTCCATGACACATTCTCTTCGCATCCGTGCTCTATCGGCTCGGCACCGGCATTTCCAGCATTTGCACGATTTATTATCGTTGCGTGAGCTTTGCCTCTTGGCAACGCATTGTTGAGTGGCTAAAAATAATGCAAATGCGTTCTTTGCCTGAAAGATAATCATTTGAATTCCGTTGCGTTGGACACGCCCTTCACGATTGGCACCGTTCCTGTCCGGAACAGGCTTGTGCTTGCGCCGATGTCCGGCGTGACCGATCTGCCCTTCCGGCAGCTGGCATTTCGCTTTGGCGCTGGACTTGTCGTGACCGAGATGGTGGCGAGCCGCGAACTCGTTTTCAATGCCGCCGAAAGCTGGTCGCGCCTGAAGGGGGCTGGGCTGACGCCTCATATGGTGCAATTGGCAGGCCGCGACGCCCGGTGGCTTGCTGAAGCTGCCGTCATCGCCGAGGCCAATGGTGCTGATATCATCGACATCAACATGGGCTGCCCGGCCAAGAAGGTCATCGGCGGCTATGCCGGTTCGGCCCTGATGCGGGAACCCGACCATGCCCTGTCATTGATCGAGGCAACAGTGAAAGCTGTAAACATCCCCGTAACCGTCAAGATGCGGTTAGGCTGGGACGAGAGGTCCATCAACGCGCCCGAGATTGCTGCGCGTGCCGAATCTGCCGGGGTGCAGCTGATTACGGTCCACGGGCGCACCCGTATGCAATTTTACGAAGGGAAGGCAGATTGGGCTGCGATTGCCGCCGTTCGCGAGGCTATCCGCATCCCCCTGATCGCCAATGGCGACGTCGAGACGGTTGAGGATGCGCACGAGATTCTGCGCCTCTCCGGCGCCGATGCCGTAATGGTCGGGCGCGGCTGCCAGGGCAGGCCGTGGCATGCGGGTGTTCTGGCTGGGCATGCAGGCCCTAAGCCCTCAGAAATCCCTAGCCTCGTCATAGAGCATTACCAGATGATGTTGGAACACTACGGCATGGATGTCGGAATTCGCCACGCCCGCAAGCATCTCGGCTGGTATCTTGACCGGCATGCGCCGGCGCTGGATCGCGAGACGAAGGCCGCAATCATGACATCGAAGGACGCCGTTCTTGTCGTGGAAGCGCTGCAACAGGCGCTCAGTGGCGAGCCGCGTGCCAGACAGGAGGCCGCATGACGGCGAACGATAAGGGCAATGGCCTTGCCATGGCCGTGCTGAACGCAATCCAGAATCCGGTGGTGATGGTCGATGCGAATGGTCACATAGCCTTCGCCAACTGGGAGGCCGAGGCCTTCTTCGGTGCAAGCGCGACGCATCTCGCGCGCTATCGCATTTCCACCTTCATACCCTTCGGCAGCCCGCTGCTGTCGCTCATCGAGCAGGTCCGCGAGCGCCGCGCGCCGGTGAATGAGTACCGCGTCGATCTGTCTTCGCCGCGTCTAGGCCAAGAAAAACTGGTTGATCTTTATGTCGCACCGGTACTCAGCCAGCCCGGCAATGTCGTCGTGGTCTTCCAGGAACGCTCGATGGCCGACAAGATCGACCGCCAGTTGACCCATCGCGCCGCCGCGCGCTCCGTCACGGGCCTCGCCTCGATGCTCGCGCATGAGATCAAGAATCCCCTTTCCGGCATTCGTGGTGCCGCACAATTGCTGGAGACAGCGGTAACCGATGAAGATCGGGCCCTGACGCGCCTGATCTGTGACGAGACCGACCGCATTGTGTCGCTGGTGGATCGCATGGAGGTCTTTTCCGACGAGCGGCCCGTCGATCGCCAGTCGATCAACATCCACTCGGTTCTCGACCAGGTGAAGGCGGTTGCCAAGGCCGGCTTTGCCCGCAACATTCGCATCACGGAGAATTACGATCCCTCGCTGCCACCGGTTTTCGCGAACCGGGATCAGCTGGTGCAGGTCTTCCTCAACCTCGTCAAGAATGCCGCTGAGGCGATCGGCGAGCGCTCCGATGGCGAGATCCAGCTGACCACGGCCTATCGCCCGGGCATCCGCCTTTCCGTCGCCGGATCTCGTGAAAAGATCTCGTTGCCGCTGGAGTTCTGCGTCCATGACAATGGGCCTGGCGTACCCTCCGATCTCTTGCCCCACCTGTTCGATCCCTTCATCACCACGAAGACCAACGGGTCCGGCCTGGGGCTGGCCCTGGTGGCCAAGATCATCGGCGCCCATGGCGGTATCGTCGAATGCGATAGCCAGGCCAATCGCACCACATTCCGGGTTCTCATGCCCATGTCGAAAGAGACGGCGCTCGACGACGCGCCCCTTGCCAAATCCACGGGAACGAACTGATGACGGCCACGATCCTTGTTGCAGATGACGATGCTGCGATCCGTACGGTGCTCAACCAGGCCTTGAGCCGCGCGGGCTACGACGTCAGGATCACCTCGAACGCAGCAACCCTTTGGCGTTGGGTTTCGGCGGGCGAGGGCGATCTTGTCGTTACCGACGTGATCATGCCGGACGAGAACGCATTCGATCTGCTGCCGCGGATTAAGAAGGCGCGGCCCGATCTGCCGGTTCTGGTCATGAGCGCGCAAAACACCTTCATGACCGCGATCAAGGCCTCTGAAAAAGGCGCTTATGACTATCTGCCGAAGCCATTTGATCTGACGGAACTGATCGCCATCATCGGTCGTGCCCTGTCGGAGCCGAAGAAGCGTCCGGCGCGCCTTGACGATGACATGCAGGACGGCATGCCGCTTGTCGGTCGATCAGCTGCCATGCAAGAAATTTATCGGGTTCTCGCCCGCCTGATGCAGACGGACCTGACGCTGATGATTACGGGCGAATCCGGTACCGGCAAGGAACTGGTCGCCAAGGCGCTGCACGACTACGGCAAGCGCCGAAACGGCCCCTTCGTCGCGATAAACATGGCTGCCATCCCGCGCGACCTCATCGAGTCGGAGCTATTCGGCCACGAGAAGGGCGCCTTCACAGGTGCGCAGACGCGGTCAACCGGCCGATTTGAACAAGCCGAGGGGGGTACGCTCTTCCTCGATGAAATCGGCGACATGCCGATGGATGCCCAGACGCGTCTTCTTCGTGTCCTGCAACAGGGCGAATACACCACCGTGGGCGGGCGCACGCCGATCCGCACCGATGTGCGCATCGTGGCTGCGACCAACAAGGACCTGAAGCAGTCGATCAATCAGGGCCTCTTCCGCGAGGACCTGTATTACCGGCTGAACGTCGTGCCGTTGCGCCTCCCGCCGCTGCGGGACCGCGCCGAGGATATCCCGGATCTCGTTCGCCACTTCATCCAGCAGGGGGAGAAGGAAGGTCTCGATTCGAAGCGCTTCGATCACGAAGCCCTTGAGGTGATGAAATCCTATCCCTGGCCCGGCAATGTGCGCGAACTCGAGAACGTGGTCCGTCGCCTGATGGCGCTTTATCCACAAGATGTGATCGCGCGTGAAATCGTCGAGCAGGAGCTTCGCGCCGATGTCTCCGACAGCCCGATCGCCAAGGTCGGGATGCCGTCCGGGACCATGACGATCTCGCAGGCGGTTGAAGAAAACATGCGCACCTACTTCGCCTCGTTCGGTGATGCGCTCCCGCCGTCAGGTCTTTACGATCGAGTGCTCACGGAGATGGAGTATCCGCTGATTCTCGCCGCCCTGACCGCCACCCGCGGCAATCAGATCAAGGCGGCCGATCTGCTCGGCCTTAATCGCAATACGCTGCGCAAGAAGATCCGTGAACTGGGCGTTTCGGTCTACAGGAGCTCCCGTTCCGCTTGACATCGGCGGAACCTCCGTTGCAATTTCGCCACATTGCGTTGCTCAAAAGCCACGATGCTTCGTTGGGGCACGACACGCCGTCGGAAGTCCACAGGGGCTGACATGGCAGCAATGAATCGACGGTAGCCGGCAGGCGCCGCGTCAAAGAGATCCGAAGGCGCGGATCCGGGGGAAGTGATGGCACGCGTGAGGAATGCCTCCGCAGCAGATGTCGATATGGCGCTGGCGCATGACCGCCGCGCGTCGTTTGCGCTGCCTGGTCTTCTGCTAGCGGGCGGCGCGCTTCTATCGGCGTCGCTGACCTTGCCGATCCTCCTCGGCCTGACGCCGATCGAGCCGACCTCGCGCGTACTGGGCGCCTCCGCCGTCGTCAATTCGCTCTTCATTGTCGGCTTGATGTTCCTGATTGCCCGGGAAGTCATGCGGCTGTTCAAAGCGCGAAACCGCGGTCGTGCAGCCGCAAGGCTGCATGTTCGCATTGTCGCGCTCTTCTCCGTCATCGCAATCACACCCGCGATCCTCGTCGCAATCTTTGCTTCGATCACGCTGAATGTCGGGCTCGACCGCTGGTTCTCGCTCCGCACCCAGTCGATCGTTTCGTCTTCGATGAATGTCGCCCAGGCCTATATGCTGGAAAATGCGAGCTATCTGCAGGGTCAGACGATCTCCATGGCGAATGACCTCGAGCGAAACCGCGCGCTTTTCTATCTCGACCGTACCGGCTTCGTCGAACTGATGACCCGCCAGGCGCGGGGCCGCGGCATGCTTGGCGCATTTTTGGTCCGTGAAGACGGCTCGGCGATCACGCAGGCGGATATCGACACCGAGAAGCCGCTGCCAGCGATCCCGCGTGACGCCCTCGTCAGCGCGGCCGCTGGCCAGCCGACCTTGATCCCGCCGGGCGTGACCAACCTCGTCGGTGCCATCATCAAGCTTGAAAGCTTGTCCGGGACCTTCCTCTATACCATCCGCGCGGTTGACCCGAAGGTCATGCAGGCGATGCGTCAAATGGAGGAGAACACCGCCGAATATCAGGCGATGGAGGATGGCCGGACCACTCTGCAGATCGCCTTTGCGATCCTGTATCTCGGTTTCGCGTTGATCGTCCTGCTCGCCGCGATCTGGACCGCGATTGCGGTCGCCGACCGGATCGTGCGGCCGATCCGGTTGTTGATCGGCGCGGCGGACAGCATCGCATCGGGCAATCTCAATGTGGTGGTGCCCGTCAGAGTGGCTGATGGGGATGTCGGCAGCCTGTCGCGCACCTTCAACAAAATGGTCTCGCAGATCCGTTCACAGCGCGATGAAATCTTGGAAGCGAAGGATGAGGTCGATGACCGGCGACGTTTCATCGAAGCGGTCCTTTCAGGCGTCACCGCCGCCGTCATCGGTGTCGAGGACGACGGCATCATCACCATCGTCAACCCGTCGGCGGAGTATTTCCTGGCGCTGCCGGGCGAGCAATTGATGGGCCAGAAGATGGCCGTCGTTGCCCCGGAAGTGGATCGGGTGCTCGCCGAGGCCGCCGTGCGCCATCGCGGTGAATATCGCGAGCAGATCAACTTGATCCGCGGCGGCAAGGAGCGGACCTTGAACGTCCAGGTGACCCGCGAGGAGACACGGGGCTCCGTCGATTCCTACGTGATCACCCTGGATGATATCACCGATCTCGTCGTTGCCCAGCGCTCGACAGCCTGGGCGGATGTCGCACGACGGATCGCGCATGAGATCAAGAACCCGCTGACACCGATCCAGCTTTCGGCCGAACGCCTGAAGCGCCGCTTTGGCAAGCAGATCGCAGAGGAAGACAAGACCGTTTTCAACCAGTGCACCGACACAATCGTGCGCCAGGTCGAGGATATTGGTCGCATGGTCGACGAGTTCTCCGCCTTCGCCCGCATGCCGAAGCCGACCAAACAGCGTTCTGACCTTCGTGAGATCCTGACGGATGCCGTCTTCCTGCGCGAAATCGGCAGTGCGGAGATCGAGTTCCAGCGTAGTTTCGGGGATGAGCCTCTGGAGGGCAGCTTCGATGCGCGTATGCTGGCGCAAGCGGTGGGCAACATCGTCAAGAACGCCGTCGAGGCGATCGAGGCGGTGCCGCCAGAAGAGCTTGGCGGCAAGGGCAAGATCCTCGTCCGCTCATCCTTCGACCAGGAACACGACCGGTTCATCGTCGATGTGATCGACAATGGACGCGGTCTGCCAGTCGAGAACCGGCACCGGATTCTCGAACCCTATATGACGATGCGGGAGAAGGGCACCGGCCTCGGCCTCGCCATCGTCAAGAAGATCATTGAAGAGCATGGCGGGCAGCTGGAGCTGCACGATGCACCGGCGGATTTCGACCGGGGCAGGGGCGCGATGATCCGCATCATTCTGCCCCGCGCAGATGCGCCCGCCGTGGTGACTGAAAGCGATAAGGAAAAGGTCCATGGCCTCTGACATTCTGGTAGTCGACGACGAAGAGGACATTCGCGAGATCGTCTCCGGCATTTTGAGCGACGAGGGTCACGAAACGCGCACCGCGCATGACGCAGATAGCGCGCTGGCAGCCATCTCGGACCGCGTCCCGCGCCTGGTCTTTCTCGACATCTGGATGCAGGGCAGCCGCCTCGATGGGCTTTCGCTGCTCGATGAGATCAAGGCGCGCCATCCGGACCTGCCGGTGGTGATGATCTCCGGTCACGGCAACATCGAGACGGCTGTCTCCGCCATCAAGCGTGGTGCCTTCGATTTCATCGAGAAGCCGTTCAAGGCTGATCGGCTGATCCTGATCGCCGAGCGCGCGCTGGAAAATTCCAAGCTGAAGCGCGAAGTCTCCGAGTTGAAGCGCCGTACGGGCGATGCGATTGAGCTGATCGGCACCTCGGTCGCTGTCTCGCAATTGCGGCAGACGATCGAGAAGGTCGCGCCAACCAACAGCCGCATCATGATCTTCGGCCCCTCCGGTTCGGGCAAGGAACTGGTGGCGCGCATGATCCACAAGCGGTCGACGCGCTCGGCTGGCCCCTTCGTGTCTCTGAATGCAGCTGCCATCACGCCCGATCGCATGGAGATGGCCCTGTTCGGCACAGAGGGCACGCCCGGGCAGCCCCGGCGGATCGGCGCGCTGGAAGAGGCGCATCGCGGCATCCTCTACCTCGATGAAATCGGCGAAATGCCGCGTGAGACGCAGAACAAGATCCTGCGCGTGCTGGTCGAACAGCAGTTCGAGCGCGTTGGGGGTTCCAAGCGCGTGAAGGTCGATGTCCGCATCATCTCGTCCAGTGCTTACAACCTGGAGGGCTTGATTGCTGAAGGCCGGTTCCGGGAGGACCTTTTCCACCGCCTCGCCGTGGTGCCGGTCAAGGTACCGGCGCTCGCCGAGCGGCGCGAAGACATACCGTTCCTGGTCGACATGTTCATGCGCCAGGTTTCCGAACATGCCGGCATTCGCCAGCGCAAGATCGGAGAAGATGCAATGGCCGTTCTCCAGGCCAATGACTGGCCGGGCAATATTCGCCAGCTGCGCAACAACATCGAGCGCCTGATGATCCTCGCCCAGGGCGACAGCCCCGATGCGCCGATCACGGCGGAAATGCTTCCGCAGGACCTTTCGGACATGCTGCCGAAGGTTTCGGCCCGCAACGACACCCACATCATGACGCTGCCGCTGCGCGAAGCGCGAGAAATGTTCGAGCGCGATTATCTCATTGCCCAGATCAATCGCTTCGGTGGCAACATTTCCCGCACGGCAGAATTCGTCGGGATGGAACGCTCGGCCCTCCATCGCAAACTGAAGTCGCTTGGCGTATAAGCGGGCGAAGCATAACCGGTAGATCCGATCCTGGGGCGGGAAATACACCATGAAAGTCATCATCTGCGGCGCAGGCCAGGTCGGGTACGGCATCGCCGAACGCCTCTCCCAGGAAGGCAATGACGTCTCGGTCATCGACACTTCCGCATCGCTCGTCTCGCATATCACCGAGACGCTGGATGTCAGCGGTTATGTCGGCCATGGCGCTCATCCGGATGTTCTTGCCAGGGCAGGGGCCGATCAGGCGGAAATGCTGATTGCGGTCACGCTCTATGACGAAATCAACATGACCGCCTGCCAGGTCGCACATTCGCTGTTTAACGTGCCGACCAAGATCGCCCGCATCCGTTCGCAGAACTATCTGCGGCCGGAATATTCTGACCTCTTCAGCCGCGACAACCTGCCGATCGACGTAACGATTTCGCCGGAAATCGAGGTCGGCAAGATGGTCCTGCGTCGCATATCCTTCCCCGGCGCCACCGATATCGTGCGTTTTGCCGACGATCACATAGCCATGCTTGCAATCGAATGCATGGAGGATTGCCCGGTTGTGGATACTCCGCTCAATCAGCTGAGCGAGCTCTTCCCCGATCTGATGGCGACAGTCTGTGCGATCTACCGCAATGGTCGCCTCCATGTCGTTCGCTCGCAGGATCAACTGCAGGTGGGCGACCTTGCCTATGTCATCTGTCAGCGTGATCATGCCCGACGTACCCTTGGGCTTTTCGGTCATGAAGAGCAGGAGGCAGGACGCATCGTGATCGCCGGGGGTGGCAATATCGGCTACTACGTCGCCCGTGCCATTGAGGAGATGCAGCCGAAGACCCGGCTGAAGATCATCGAAAACGACCGCGAGCGCGCTCTGGCTGTGTCCGACCAGTTGAAGGACGGGATCGTCCTGCATGGGTCTGCTCTCGACCAGAACATTCTGCTTCAGGCCGACATCCAGGATGCCGATCTGATGGTGACGCTGACCAACAACGATCAGACCAATATTCTGAGTGCTGCCATGGCCAAGCGCCTCGGCTGCAAGTCCGGCATGGCGCTGATCAACAGCCCCTCGTTCCACGAGCTGGCAACCTCTATCGGCATCGACGCCCATATCAATCCGCGTGCCGTGACCATCTCTCGTGTGCTCCAGCATGTCCGCAAGGGTCGCATCCGCGCCGTCTACGCTGTCCAGAAGGGCAAGGCCGAAGTGATCGAGGCTGAGGCACTGGAAACGTCGCCGCTCGTCGGTAAGCCGTTTCGGGAGCTGGAACTGCCTCCGGGCCTGCGCGTTGGCGCCATCCTGCGCGACAAGACGGTTATTCGCCCCGATGGCGACACCAAGATCAAGGCTAAGGACCGCGTGGTCCTCTTTGCTGCGGCCGAAGCCGTTCGCCATGTCGAGCAGCTCTTCCGCGTCTCCATCCAGTATTTCTGAGGTCCGGATTCCCATGCCCCGCATTGCCTATGTCAACGGCCGCTATCTGCCGCATTCCGAAGCAGGAGTGCATATCGAGGATCGCGGATACCAGTTCGCAGACGGTGTCTATGAAGTCTGCGAGATCCGCCATGGCGTGATCGTCGATCTGACACGGCATCTTGACCGCCTCGATCGTTCGCTGTCGGAACTATCCATCAGACGCCCGATGAGCAGGGCGGCCCTGACCCAGGTCATCCGCGAAGTTGCCCGTCGCAACCGCGTCAAGAACGGGCTGTTTTATCTGCAGGTTACCCGGGGTGTGGCGCGCCGTGACCATGTCTATCCCTCGACGGACACGGCGCCGAGTCTGGTGATTACCGCCAAGATCACCGATCCAGCCGTCATCGCGTCGAAGAACGAATATGGGCTGAAGGCGATCACTCTGCCGGACAACCGTTGGGACCGGGTGGACATCAAGACGGTCGGTCTCCTGCCGAATGCCATGGCTCGCCAGGCGGCAAAGGAAAAGGGTGCGCAGGAGGCCATCTATATCGATGCGCGCGGCATGGTCACGGAAGGGGCCGCAACCAATGTCTGGATCGTCGACAGGGATGGCGTGCTGGTGACCCGTCCCGCCGAACATGGTATCCTGCGCGGCATTACGCGTACCGGTCTTATGGACGTGGCGGCGAAGCTCGGCATTACCGTCAGCGAGCGCGAATTTTCGCGCGAGGAGATGCTCGGGGCCCGGGAAGTCTTCATCACGGCTGCGACCAGCATCTGTTTCCCCATCATTGAAATTGACGGGCAAGCGATCGGAAACGGCCATCCCGGCGCCATGGCTGAACGCATCCGTTCGACCTTTTTCGACGTTGCGGAAAAGACGGTGATTTGATACCACCTCTTTTCGGCGGAGGGACGAGGGGCATTTTCCCTGCGCTGATCAGTTACCTAACAATAATCCCACCGGTCGATAAAGGACCGGCAAGAAAGAAAGAAGCGGCGCCATGGCGGAACGTTCTCAGAATCTGCAGGATCTTTTCCTCAATACCGTTCGCAAGCAGAAGATTTCGCTGACGATCTTCCTGATCAACGGCGTGAAGCTCACCGGTGTTGTGACATCCTTCGACAATTTCTGCGTTCTCCTGCGTCGCGACGGACATTCACAGCTGGTCTATAAGCACGCTATCTCGACCATCATGCCCGGCCAGCCGATGTCGATGTTCGAGACCGACGAAGCCTCTTCCGGACAGGACTGAGATCATCACCAGCCGCGATACAAAGAATGAATCGATCATCCCGGAGGACGAGAAGCGCCGGGATGACATGCGGGCGCTTGTGCTCGTGCCGGTGCTGAAGCAGGCGAAGGCGCAAGCACTGCCCGAGGGCGCCCCGCCGGCGCCAGGCCGCTCCAACGAGGCGCGCCTCGAAGAGGCGATCGGTCTTGCCCGTGCCATTGATCTGACCATCGTCCAAGGTCTGATCGTCCCGGTCAACCAGCCCCGTCCGGCCACCCTGATGGGCTCCGGTAAGATCGCCGAGGTCAAGGCGCTGCTCGACGAGCACGACGCGGGCCTCGTTATCGTCGATCATCCGCTGACGCCGGTCCAGCAGCGCAATCTGGAAAAGGAATGGGGTGCGAAGGTCATTGACCGTACCGGCCTGATCCTTGAAATTTTCGGCCGCCGCGCCTCCACGAAGGAGGGCACGCTTCAAGTCGATCTCGCGCATCTCAACTACCAGAAGGGTCGTCTGGTTCGTTCCTGGACCCACCTTGAGCGCCAGCGCGGCGGTGCGGGCTTCATGGGCGGTCCGGGCGAAACCCAGATCGAAGCTGACAGGCGCATGCTGCAGGACAAGATCATCAAGCTCGAGCGCGAGCTCGAACAGGTGGTCCGCACCCGCCAGCTGCACCGCGCCAAGCGCCGCAAAGTGCCACATCCGATCGTGGCACTGGTGGGCTATACCAATGCCGGCAAGTCGACGCTATTCAACCGCATCACCGGCGCGGGCGTGCTTGCCGAAGACATGCTGTTCGCCACGCTCGATCCGACGCTGCGTCGGATGAAGCTGCCGCATGGACGCACGGTGATCATGTCCGACACCGTCGGCTTCATCTCCGACCTGCCGACCCACCTTGTCGCCGCCTTCCGCGCAACGCTTGAAGAGGTGCTGGAAGCCGATCTGATCCTGCATGTCCGTGACATGTCGGACCCTGATAACGGTGCCCAGGCGGCGGATGTCCTGCGCATCCTCGATGATCTCGGCATCCACGAGAAAGAGCGCTCTGAGCGCATCATCGAGATTTGGAACAAGATCGACAGGCTGGACCCGGAGAACCACGACGGCCTGCTTCAGAAGGCTGCTGGTCGCGAGAACGTACTGCCCGTCTCCGCCATCAGTGGTGAAGGTGTTGACACCCTGCTCGACGTCATCTCGCAGCGCCTGTCGGGCGTCCTGACCGAAGCGACGATCACGGTACCCGCTGACAAGCAGGCGGTCGTTTCCTGGCTCTACGAAAACGCGGTCGTCAGCGACCGCGAGGACCACGAAGACGGCTCTGTCAGCCTCGACGTGCGCCTGACCGATCGTCAGGCCAATGAGCTTGAGCGCAAGCTCGGCGCTCCGCAGTCTACGCCGAAGGAAGACTGGGAACGCTGACCAACGGCATGACCTCCTCTTGATTCAGGTCAACTGAACTCGCCCCCATGTGTGTCAACTTTTGTTTACACACATGGGAGGTGGTCATGCGCGTCGTCTTTATCCATCCGAACTATCATTCTGGCGGCGCCGAAATTGCCGGCAACTGGCCGCCCGCCTGGGTGGCCTATCTCGGCGGCGCGCTGAAGTCCGCGGGCTTTACCGACATCCACTTCCTCGATGCCATGACCAACGACATGACCGAAGACCGGTTGCGGGACGAATTGCTCCGCCTGGAGCCGGACTTGATCGGCTGCACCGCCATCACCCCATCGATCTACATGGCCGAGCGCTGTCTGGAGATCGCGAGGGAAGTCTGCCCCCAGGCGCTCCGGGTTCTCGGCGGCATCCATGCCACCTTCATGTACCAGCAGGTCTTGACCGAGGCGCCCTATATCGACGTCATCGTCCGTGGCGAAGGCGAGGAGATCATCGTCGAACTCGCCCGCGCCTTTGCCACCGGCAACTGGAAGGAGGCGAGGGCAGGGATAAGGGGTCTCGCCTATATCACCGACGACGGCAAGATCATCGCGACGCCAGCCGCCCCGACCGTCAAGAACTTCGATGCCGTCGAGCCGGATTGGACCCTGCTCGAATGGGAGAAGTATATCTACGTGCCGCTCGGCGTCAGGGTCGCGATCCCCAATATGGCGCGCGGCTGCCCCTTTACCTGCTCCTTCTGCTCGCAGTGGAAGTTCTGGCGCGACTACCGCATCCGCGATCCGAAGAAGGTGGTCGACGAGATAGAGAAACTGGTCAACGACCACCAGGTCGGCTTCTTCATCCTCGCCGACGAGGAGCCCACCATCAACCGCAAGAAGTTCATCGCCTTCTGTGAAGAACTGATCGCCCGCGGCCTGCCGGATAAGGTCAAATGGGGCATCAACACCCGGGTCACCGACATCATCCGCGACGAGGAATATCTGGCCCTCTATCGCAGGGCCGGCCTCGTGCATGTCTCGCTAGGCACGGAAGCCGCCGCCCAATTGAAGCTCGACCGCTTCAACAAGGAAACCAAGGTCGCCGAGAACAAGAAGGCGATCCGTCTGCTGCGCGAGGCGGACATCTTCACCGAGGCGCAGTTCATCGTCGGGCTCGAAAACGAGACGGCGGAGACGCTGGAGGAAACCTATCGCATGGCGCGCGACTGGAACCCGGATCTCGCAAACTGGGCGATGTACACGCCCTGGCCCTTCTCGCCGCTCTTTCAGGAACTGGGTGACAAGGTCGAGATCTTCGACTTCTCGAAATACAATTTCGTCACGCCGATCATGAAGCCCGACGCCATGGACCGCGCCGAACTGCTCGACCGGGTCATGAACAATTACCGCCGCTTCTACATGATCAAGGCGCTCTTCCATTACCCCTGGCGCGGCAAGGGTTTTCGCCGGCGCTATTTGCTCGGCTGCCTCAAGGCCTTCCTGAAGGCCGGCTTCGAGCGGAAGTTCTACGATCTCGGCAAGCACAATTACTGGGGACCGCAGTCAAAGGAAAAGGTCGATTTCGGGTTCGACATGAGCCGCAAGATCGCACCCGCCCAGATGGCCGACTGGCACGCAGCCTCCGATCGCGCGAGCCAACTGCGTGCCCGCAAGGCCGGCGAGGCGGAAGAGGCCCGCACTCCCGTGATGGCCTGCGGTGGCGGGCCGGCGAGCCACGATGCTCATGTCTGACCGGGGACGCGCACGGCTGTTCGCCGACGCCGAGCCGCCGGAAATGCTTGTGGCGCAGCCGCCAGCCCGCATCGGCCCCAACGCGATCATCCAGACAGGTCAGGCTCTATCTGCCCTCTATGGGTCGGGTGCAGCACGTCTGATTTACGAGGCGGCCGGACTCGGGCGATACATCGGAGTTCTGCCGACGACGATGATCGACGAGCGTGAGCCCGTGGCGCTCTTTGCCGCCATTCAGGCAACGTTGCCGCCCGCCGAGGCCGACCGCGTCTTGGCCGAGGCCGGACATCGCACAGCCTATTACATCCTGGAGAACCGCATTCCGCCGATTGCACGGCAAGTTCTGCCGATGCTGCCGCCCGGGCTGTCATCGCGTGTGCTGGTGTCCGCCATATCGCGCCATGCCTGGACCTTTGCCGGCAGCGGCAGCTTCAAGGGCAGCGTCATGGGATGGAGCCGACCGGTCGTGACACTGGCCATCGCCGCGAACCCTCTGGCCACACCGGGCTGCCCCTGGCATGGCGCTGTCTTCCAGCGCCTATTTGCGAGCCTGTGTGGCGATGTGGGTTCTGTCCGGCATAGCCAATGCTGCGCCCGGGGTGACCGCTTCTGCGTCACACAGGTGACGCTTGGTCCAGTACCATGATTAGTGGCCGCAAGTTTGTTCGGAAGGACACCTACTTGCCCTTCGCCGCCTGCCAAAGCTCTTCCATCCGTTCCAGAGAAGCTGCCTGCAGTGTCTCACCCGAAGCTTGAAGAGACTCTTCTATATAACTGAATCGGTTTCGGAACTTGGTATTTGTGCCCCGAAGCGACTGCTCCGGTTCCGCCCCCACATGTCGCCCGATATTCACGAGCGCAAAGATCAGGTCGCCGAGTTCGTCCTTGACCTTGTCAGGCGCGTTTTCGGAAAGCGCCTCCCGCAATTCGCCGATCTCCTCCTCGATCTTGTCGAGGATGGGCGCGGCCTCCGACCAGTCGAAGCCGACCTTGGCCGCACGCTCCTGCAGCTTGAGCGCTTCGGTGAGTGCCGGAAACGAACGCTGCACAGAGCCAAGATACCCCGTGTCGGGATCGGCAGCCGAACCGCGGGCGGCCCTTCGGGCGGCGCGTTCGGCCTTTTCCTGCTGCTTGATCTTGTCCCAATGCGCCTTGACCGCCTCTGGCGTATCAGCATCCGACCGAGCAAAGACATGCGGATGTCGGCGGATCATTTTGCGCGTGATCGCCTCGACCACATCGCCGAAAGAGAAGAGGCCTTGCTCTTCGGCGATCCGGGCATGGAAGACGACCTGCAGCAAGAGATCGCCCAACTCCTCGCAGAGATCGTCCGGGTCCTTCCGCTCGATCGCGTCGGCGACCTCATAGGCTTCCTCGATCGTGTAGGGCTTGATCGTCTCGAAAGTCTGGACGATGTCCCAAGGGCAACCCGTCTCGGGTTGGCGGAGCGCTGCCATGATCTCGAGCAGACGATTGATGTCGGTTGAGGCTTCCATGATGGTCCTGAAATTGTCGCTCAGTTGAGCGGAATGTCGTTGTCGCCCTTGGACGACTGATAGGCTTCCGACAGGCGGTCATATTCTGCCTTGATCCGGCTCACCTGCTCGAAGAGAGCGGGCCGGTCGGCATCACTGGCGGACGCCACCATTTCGATCATCGCATGGCTGAGCCAGAAGGCGTTCTGCCGCCGATAGCCGCCGGGCTCGAGGCCAAAGACTTCCTTGAGGATCTTCAGGTCATGTGGGATGGCGAAGGCGTCGCGGCTGTCTTCGTGGCTGAAGAAATAGTAGAAATTGTCGAAGCCCGCCCAGGTGATCGCCGACATGCACATGGTGCAGGGTTCATGCGTCGACAGGAAGATCAGGTCCTTGGTGTTGGGACGCTCGCCCTGCTCGTAGAAGCGTTTCAGCGTATGCACTTCGCCGTGCCAGAGCGGGTTTTCCAGCTCATTGTTGGTCTCGGCCAGCACCAGCGACAGGTCAGATTTCCGGAGGATTGCAGCGCCGAATACCTTGTTGCCCGCGGCAACGCCCTTGGCCGTCAGCGGCAGAATGTCGTGTTCGATGACGTCGAGCAGTCGACGGGTGAATTCGGGTGTGGTCACGTGGGGACGCTCCGCTGTTGTGCACTGCAATCCTAACGCTTGAAGATCGGGCCCCGAAAGTGAAATGATGCTCTGTCTCCAGTTTTTTGCGCCACCGCGGCTGTCGGCGCTGCCTGAGGGAGCCACGGAGCGCGGTCGGTGCATTTTGCTCGTAACGGCAAGGCGACTAGGACAGAAATACGTGAGGCCCCTAGCGAAGGAATTTCTGTTTCTTCAATTCTTAAGCGCAAGGCGCGATAGTGCGGTCTTCTGACATTGGATGATTCATGGCTCAGCAGGATAAACAGCTTTCGGTCTTTCCGGCCTTCTTCAAGGTCGAGAATGAGGTCGCCGCCGTTTTTGGGAACGGTGACGAGGCCTATGCGAAGGCGCGCCTGCTGAAGAACACGGAGGCCCGCATCGTCGCGTATGCCGATGCACCGGAAGCCGATTACGCCGCCTTCCTGGCTGCGAGTTCCATCGAGCAGATCGCCGAGCCTTTCGATCCTTCGCAAGTTCGGGGTGCACGTCTGGTGTTTGCCGCAACAGGCGAGGGGTCACTTGACCGCGAGATCGTTGCTGCCGCCCGCGCCGCCCGCATTCCGGCCAATGCAGTGGATCAGCCGGATTACTGCGATTTCTACACGCCGGCCCTCGTCAACCGTGCCCCGATCGCCGTTGCCATTGGCACCGAAGGCGTCGGCCCGGTTCTGGCCCAGATGATCCGTGCCGACATCGACCGTCTGCTGCCGCGCTCGCTTGGCAAGCTGGGGCGTCTCGCCAATTCCTACCGCCGCGCCGTCGATCGCCTCGTGCCTCGTGGTGCGCCGCGCCGGCTGTTCTGGCGCGATTTCTTCAAGGGCAAGGTCGCAGACCACGTCGAGGCCGACGAGATCAGCCTGGCCCGGCGTGAGGCAACCCGTCTGCTGAAGGGCGTTGCCGCCGATCGTGTCGAAGGTCGTGTTTTTCTCGTCGGCGCGGGTCCGGGCGCCGAAGATCTTTTGACGCTGCGCGCCCATCGTCTGATGATGGAATGCGACGTCATTGTCTATGACGCGCTTGTGCCGCGCGAAGTGGTCGATATGGGCCGGCGTGACGCCGAGCGCATTCCCGTCGGCAAGCGCAAGGGATGCCATTCGAAGTCGCAGAGTGAAATCAATGCGCTCCTGGTCGAGCTTGGCCACGCGGGCAAGCGTGTCGTCCGCCTGAAATCGGGCGATCCACTCGTCTTCGGTCGTGCCGGAGAAGAGATGGCAGCACTTCGCGATGCAGGTATTGCCTACGAGATTGTCCCCGGCGTCACCTCCGCACTCGCTGCCGCCGCGGATTTCGAGCTGCCGCTGACGCTGCGCGGTGTATCCTCGTCGCTGGTCTTCACGACCGGTCATGATTTGCAGGGCAATGTGCTGCCGGATTGGGCGCGGCTTGCGCTGTCGGGCGCCACCGTTGCCGTCTATATGGGGCGCACGGTGGCTGCCTCCGTCGCGGAACGTCTCATGCAGGGCGGTCTCGCCGAGGATACGACTGTCGCCGTCGTCGAGAATGCCGGTCGCCGCGACAGCCGCCTGCTGCACGGCACGCTCAAGGAATTGCCGGGGCTGGAGGCTCGCACGGAGCTCACTGGCCCGGTCATGGTCATCATCGGCGACGCTGTCGCCGGCGCCGATTTCAGCCGCTCCGAACCGCTCGGCGCGCGCGTGACGGCCGAACTCGAAACTGCAAGGATTTGACGATGGTAGACAAGGTTCTCACAGCAAACCGCCTGACGGACGGCATCGCCGTCTGGCTGGACGCCAATGGCCAGTGGACCGAGCGTCTTCAGGAAGCCTTCGTTGCCCGCCATGCCGAGGCCGTCGAAGCGTTGGAAACCGCCGGCAAGCAGGCCTTTGCCAGCAATCTCGTCGTCGATGTCAATGTCATCGAAATTGAGGAGAAGGATGGCAAGCTACGCCCCTTGCGTCTGCGCGAACGTATCCGGGCGGAGGGCCCGACCATTGCATATGCCGAGGGTCACGGTTATGCCGACCCGGCATTCATTGCCGCTTGAGGCCTGAGGTAAGACATGTATCGTTATGACGAATTCGACCACGCCTTTGTTTCGGCGCGCGTAGAGCAGTTCCGCGACCAGGTGGCCCGCCGCCTCTCGGGCGAACTTGCGGAAGACGCCTTCAAGCCGCTGCGCCTGATGAACGGCGTTTACCTCCAGCTACATGCCTATATGCTGCGTGTCGCCATCCCCTATGGCACGCTGAATTCCAAGCAGATGCGCATGCTGGCCCATATCGCGCGTAAGTATGACCGCGGTTATGGCCACTTCACCACCCGCCAGAACATTCAGTACAACTGGCCGAAGCTCTCCGACACGCCTGATATCCTGACGGATCTCGCAAGCGTCGAAATGCACGCGATCCAGACCTCGGGCAACTGCATCCGCAATGTCACGGCCGACCATTTCGCCGGCGCTGCCGCTGATGAAGTTGCCGATCCGCGTCCCTATGCCGAGATCCTGCGCCAGTGGTCGTCGCTGCATCCCGAATTCTCTTTCCTGCCGCGCAAGTTCAAGATTGCCGTCACCGGCGCCGAAAAGGACCGCGCGGCCATCCAGGTGCACGATATCGGTCTGCATCTGAAGAAGAACGAAGCTGGCGAACTTGGCTTTGCCGTCTATGTCGGTGGTGGCCAGGGCCGCACGCCGCTGATTGCCAAGAAGATCCGCGACTTCCTGCCGGAGGCTGATCTCCTGACCTACATCACCGCGATCGTGCGCGTGTACAATCTCCATGGCCGTCGCGACAACAAGTACAAGGCGCGCATCAAGATCCTCGTGCACGAAACCGGCGTCGAGGAACTGACGCGTCAGGTCGAGGCGGAATTCGATCAGATCCGCGACAGCGAGTTGAAGCTTCCGCAAGGTGATATCCGCGCGATCGAGACCTATTTCGCCCCGCCGGCGCTCACAGATCGTCCCGACGGTTGGGAAGCACTCGCCCGTGCCCAAAAGGCCGATCCGGCCTTTGCCGCCTGGGTCAGGCAGAATGTCCAGGCTCATCGCCATCCCGATTACGGCATGGTCACAATCTCGCTGAAGCCGATCGGCGGCACGCCAGGCGATGCTTCGGACGCCCAGATGGACCTCGTGGCCGATCTCGCCGAGCGTTACGCCTTCGACGAAATCCGCGTCAGCCATGAGCAGAACCTGATCCTGCCGCATGTTGCGAGAGGCGATCTCTATCCTCTCTATCAGGCGCTGGAGAAGGCAGGTCTGGCAACCGCCAATTCCAACCTGATCACCGACATGATCGCCTGTCCTGGTCTGGATTACTGCGCGCTAGCCAATGCGCGCTCCATTCCGGTCGCGCAGGAAATCTCGACCCGTTTCGGCTCGCTGGAGCGCCAGCAGGAAATCGGTGAACTCAAGATCAAGATCTCCGGCTGCATCAATGCCTGCGGTCACCACCATGTTGGCCATATCGGCCTGCTCGGCGTCGAGAAGAAGGGTGCCGAACTCTATCAGATCACGCTTGGCGGGTCCGGTGACGAGAATTCCTCGATCGGCGAGATCATCGGTCGCGGTTTCGAGCCGGAAAAGGTGACTGACGCCGTCGAGACGATCGTCGATACATATCTCGGCCTGCGCCTCGATCCGAAGGAAACCTTCCTCGAAGCCTATCGCCGCGTCGGCCCGAAGCCGTTCAAGGACGCGCTCTATGGCAACGCTTCTGCCGAAGCCGCGTGAGACTGGAAGAATAATGACCAAGATCTGGAAAGAAACCGGTTTCGTCGAAGGCGACATCTGGGTGACCGAAACGGAAGAGCGCAAGGCAGGCGAGGGCGAGAAGGCCCTGCTGCCACTCGAGGCCTTCCTCGAAGCGGTCGCCGAAACCAACGATGTCGGTCTCGGTGTGTTGATCGCACCGGCTGACGACGTGACGAAACTCGAGGCGCATCTCGACCGCATCGCATTGATCGCGGTGGCGTTCCCGGCCTTCAATGACGGCCGTGGCTTCAGCCATGCAACGCTCCTGCGCGAACGACTGGGTTATACCGGCGAGCTTCGCGCCGTCGGCGACGTCCTGATCGACCAGGTGCCGCTGATGTTGCGCACCGGCTTCGACAGCTTCGCCGTCACCAATCCTGTCGCGCAGCGCCGCCTTGCTGAAAACTGTCTCACGGGCGTTGCCCAGCGCTACCAGCCCACGGCCCGGCCTTCCGAAGTCGTCGGCGGTTTCAGCTGGCGTCGCCTCGGCACTACGGGTGCCTGAGACCTATAAAAATCGCTATGTGACGGCGGCGAATTGACCTCGGTCAAGGTTGCCGCCTTCGCTTTCATGGATATCTCGGCTGCGAAATCTGCATGCCGGCTGAATTGTGGAATGGGACGGTCTGGATTATAGGCTCTTCCCAATCGACTGAACGATAGGACCGACAGCCTATGAATGCTCCTGTGAAGACCGACAATGCCGAACTGATCGTGCCCGAGGGCGTCTATGCCGAAACGGTTCTGAGCGTCACGCACTACACCGACCGCTTGTTCCGCTTCCGCATGACCCGCCCCGCCGGCTTCCGCTTCCGCTCGGGCGAGTTCGCCATGATCGGCCTGATGGTCGAGGGGAAGCCGATCTACCGCGCCTATTCGATCGCCAGCCCATCCTGGGACGAGGAGCTCGAATTCTTCTCGATCAAGGTGCCGGATGGGCCACTGACCCAGCACCTGCAGCGCATCCAGCCGGGTGACAAGGTGCTGATGCGCAAGAAGCCGACCGGCACTCTGGTGCTGGATGCGCTCACCCCCGGCAAGCGCCTCTACATGTTCTCGACCGGTACCGGTATCGCGCCGTTCGCCAGCCTGATCCGCGATCCCGAAACCTACGAGAAGTTCGAGGAAGTCATCCTCACCCATACCTGCCGCGACGTGGCCGAACTGAAATACGGCTTCGATCTGGTCGAGGAAATCAAGAACCACGAATTCCTGGCCGAAGTCGTGGGCGACAAGCTGAAGCACTATGCGACGGTCACCCGCGAAGACTACCCCTTCAAGGGTCGCATCACCGACCTGATCGAAAACGGCAAGCTGTTTACTGATCTGGGCGTGCCGCCGCTCGACCCGGCGATCGACCGCGGCATGATCTGCGGTTCGACAGCGATGCTGAAGGACACCAAGGAACTGCTGGAAAAGGCAGGCCTCACCGAGGGCGCCAACAACAAGCCGGCCGAGTTCGTCATCGAACGCGCCTTCGTCGGCTGAGGTCATCGGTAGTTCTGAAACGAAAAGGGCGCCCTGCGGCGCCCTTTATTGTTTGGTTCTGACGGTTAGCTCAGTTGCCACGACGACGGCTGCGACGCCCGCTTTCCTGCGCGCCGCTCTCGTCAGCAGTCTTGTTGCGCAGCGGTCCGATCCGGTCGACGATTACTTCCAGCGTCGGACGCGGGCCCGGCGTGTAATCGTCCAGCGCCTTGCGCATGGCAGCCAGATGATCGCAGGACGTCCCGCAGCAACCGCCGATGATCTTGGCGCCGGCATCACGGGCGAGGCGGGCATAATCCGCCATCAATGGCGGTGTGCCGGAGTAGAAGATCTCCGAGCCGCGAAATTCCGGAATGCCGCAATTGCCCTTGACGATCACGGTCGCCTCAGGGTTCGAACCGGTCATGTCCAGCAGGCTTTGCAGGATGTCGGAGGCGCCGACGCCGCAATTTGCACCGACGGCCAGAGGTCCTGAACCGATATCGGCGGCTACGCCATGGATATCCTTCGGATGCAGCCCCATCATGGTCTTTCCGGCCGTATCGAAGGAGCCGGTGAGGGTATAAGGCAGGCCGACCTTGACCGCAGCTTCCGCTGCTGCCCGGATTTCCTCCGGTGAGGACATGGTTTCGATCCATGCCACGTCCGCGCCGCCGGCCTTGAGGCCTTCCATCTGCTCGACAAAGGCCGCGACGGCATCTTCGTAGGAGAGAGCACCCAGCGGGATCAGCAATTCACCGGTCGGACCGACGGAGCCGGCGACGATAACTTTACGCGGCGCCTTGTCGGCCACCGAACGGGCGATCTCGGCAGCCTTCTTGTTGAGCTCATGCACGCGGTTCTCGGCATGGTGTAGCTTCAGACGATGCCGCGTGCCGCCGAAGGAATTGGTGAGAATGATGTCGGCACCGGCATCGACGAAATCCTGGTGCAACTTGACGATCTTCTCCGGCTGCGCCTCGCTCCAGAGTTCCGGCGCTTCGCCGGCCTCAAGGCCCTGAGAAAAAAGATTGGTCCCGGTCGCGCCGTCGGCGAGCAGCACGCCCTTCTCGGCCAGAAGTTCGGAGAGGGGATTGGAAGGGGTTGCCATGGCGGATCCTCTGATTGACATGCCGATCATATAAAGAAGTCTTTATATGGTTTCAATCTGCAAAAGCAAACGGCCCCGCGATTGGCGGAGCCGTTTCGCCGCATCTGCTGCGCGGGAACGGGTGGTCGCTATTCCGCGGCCATCTGACTGTTCTCGTGACTTTTCGGGGTGACCATCGCCGAGATGATCTGCTGCAAGTCCGCACGACCAATCGGCGTACCGGAATCATCAGTCACGATGGTGCTGGATTGATGCGCATCAGACATAATCCGCGCAGCTGCTTCAAGGACCGTATTGCCCGGCAGGGCTAGCCCTTCACCTGTGCCGGTCATCGGACCCATGATCGTATCGAGCCGGATGACGCGGCCGCGGTTCACTTCCTTGACGAAGGACGAGATGTATTCGTCCGCCGGCTGCAACACGATCTCCTGACCGGAGCCCTGCTGGATCACTTCGCCATCCCGGAGGATGGCGATCCTGTCACCCAACCGCAGCGCTTCATCGAGATCGTGGGTGATGAAGACGACGGTCTTCTTCAACTCCTGCTGCAGATCGAGCAGCACCGTCTGCATGTCGACGCGGATCAGCGGGTCGAGTGCGGAATAGGCTTCGTCCATCAACAGGATGTCGGCGTCGTTGGAGAGGGCGCGAGCCAGTCCAACGCGCTGCTGCATGCCGCCCGAGAGCTGGTTCGGGTAGTGGCTCTCGAAGCCGGACAGCCCGACGCGGTCGATCCAGCGGCGACCGATCTCTTCGCTTTTCGAACGCGGAATGCCCTGGATATCCAGCCCGTAAACCGTGTTTTCCAGCACCGTGCGATGCGGCAGCAGCGCGAACTTCTGGAAGACCATCGCCGTCTTGTGGCGACGGAATTCCCGCAGTTCGAGCGGGTTCATCCGGCAGACATCAACGCCATCATAGAGAACTTCACCCGAGGTCGGCTCGATCAGTCGGTTAATATGCCGAATGAGCGTTGACTTGCCGGAGCCCGAGAGGCCCATGACCACGGTGATACCGCCACCCGGCATCTGGATGTTGATGTCCTTCAGGCCCAGCACATGGCCGTGGGTCTCGTTGAGTTCCGACTTCGACATGCCCGCCTTCACCTGGTCGATGAAGGCGGCGCCGTTCGGTCCGAAGATCTTGTACAGATTGCGGATTTCGATGTCGTGACTAGCCATGGACCACCTCCGTGTGGCGCTGAAGGCGCTTGCCATAGGCCTGGCTGGCGCGGTCGAAGATGATGGCGATGGCAACGAGCGCGAAGCCGTTGAGGAAGCCGATGGTCAAAAACTGGTTGGAGATCGCCTGCAGCACGTTTTTGCCAAGACCACCCACACCGATCATCGAGGCAACGACGACCATGGCGAGCGACATCATAATGGTTTGGTTGATGCCGGCCATGACAGTAGGCAGAGCCAAGGGGATCTGGACGTTGACCAGTTTCTGCCGGGGCGAGGATCCGAAGGCGTCTGCAGCTTCCAGCACCTCGCGATCGACGAGCCGGATCCCGAGGTTGGTCAGACGGATCATTGGAGGCACGGCATAGATCACGACGGCAATCACACCAGGCACCTTGCCGATACCGAAGACCATGACGACCGGTATCAGATAGACGAAACTCGGCAGTGTCTGCATCACGTCGAGTATTGGATTGACCAGTGCCTGCGCGCGATCCGAGCGCGCCATCATAATGCCGATCGGAATGCCGATGACGATGGCGAGAAGGGTTGAGACGGTGACGATCGCCAAGGTGATCATCGTGTCTTCCCAGAGGCCGACGAAACCGATGAACAGCATGCCGATAACGGTCAGCGCCACGATTCGCATGTTGCGGCTGGCGAAATAGACAATCAACACCATCACCGCCAGGAAGACGAACCAGGGCGTGTTGACGAACAGCGCCTCCAGCCAGTTCAAGAAGAGCTGCAGTGGATGCGTGACGGCATCAATGATGTTGCCATAGGCACGTACGAAGCCCTTGAAGCTGTCGTCGACGCTCTTTCGCACCCCACGCATAATGGTGTTGTCGATCGCTGGAAACTTGCACAGCAGTTCCGGCAGGTAATTACATAAAGTCGAAGCCATCTCGTTCCCCTTATCGACCCCCGCTCATTATGACGTTTAAAACGCTGCGATGGGCCTTGGCGGCGATGCCATTTTCCCGCGGTGAGAGGCTAATAGAGTTCCGGAAGGGACTTCATGCCGTCTGCGACGTCGGGAGTCGTTGAATGGCGTGATGCGGCATGCCGCTTCGCAGAAAGCGCGGCGGGTCGAAACCCGCCGCATGTTTGCACAGTAAGCTGCGCTCAAAGAGCGGCCTTGATCTTCTCAGCTACGTCAGGAGCGACCCAGGTGGTCCACATTTCCGGATAGGTTTCCAGGAAGTGCTTCGCGCCGTCTTCGTTGGTGCCCTGATTTTCTTCCATCCAGGCAAGTACCTTGCCGACCGTTGCGTTGTCCCACTTGCGGGTCTTCACATAGTCCATGGCAACGCCGGCCTTTTCAGAGAAGCCCTTGGTGACGACCGTATAGACGTCGGAGACCGGATAGGCGTTCACCTTGGGGTCAGCGCAGTCCGGAACGGCGGTGCAGGCATCCCAGCTCGCCTTGTCGTGCTCTACGCCGAAGGACAGCTTCACCATCTCGTATTTGCCGAGGATGGCAGTCGGTGCCCAGTAATAGCCCAGCCAGCCCTTCTTGTTTTCGAAGGCATTGGCGATCGAGCCGTCAAGGCCGGCAGCCGAGCCGGTGTCGATCAGTTCAAAACCCTTTTCCTTCGCGCCGAGCGCGCGGTAGAGGTTGGCTGTGGAAACCTGGCAGTTCCAACCCGACGGGCAGTTGGTAACGGCACCCTTGGACGGGTCTTCCGGAGCCGGGAAAAGATCAGGGCGGGCCAGCGCGTCCTGTACCGTCTTGATCTCAGGATGTTCGTCAGCCAGGAACTTGGGGATCCACCAGCCTTCGACGCCACCGTCGGAAAGCAGCGGTGCGGCCTGGATCAGGCGGCCCTCGGCGATGGCCTCATCGAGAGCGGTACGAACGGCGTTGACCCAGAACTCCGGCGCCATATCCGGCTGACCCTTTTCGTTCATCGAGGCAAAGGTTGGCATGGTGTCACCCGTCACGACGGTGACTTTGCAGCCATAACCGCTTTCCAGGATGATCTTGTCGACATAGGCAGCGACGCCAGCCGAGGCCCAGTTCATTTCTGCGATGGAGACATCGCCGCATTCGGCAGCCTGGGCGGACCCGGCAACTGCGTAAAGGCCCGCGGCGAGAAGTGTGGAAGCAAGGAGCTTCTTCATGGAGTTAAGACCTCCCAGTCTTATCTTGCAGCGTTTGTCGGGAAGGGCGGAAACGGTTACTGCGGACCGTTCTGCCAATTGCTCTTCACTGCGGATGAAGACCGGGGCGCGTCACGCCGGTCAGCCATCCATGCGACCGGGCCTTGTCGTGAGGGGTTTTGAACCCGGTCGACCGCGTGTCACGTCCATCAGCCTACGTCTTTGGTTCTGAAAATCAACCTCTCCACGCGGCCGCCGGGCGAGGCAGGCGTGGAGCCAAGCCGTTGTTGCGACTGATTTTGCCGCAATTCGGCTGTGGCGCGAAGCCAAGCCGCTTAATGCACGGGCAGTTGTGTTCGGCGGATCAGAAGCGGGCGTATGGTGCCTTCTCACCTGAGACTTAACGTGTCCCAACTGCGTCAATATGACGGGTGCGCCAGAGCGTTTCTATAAATACAAAAAAAATTGAAAAAATGCGCAGCACAGGGCGCCGCTAACCATCCAGTAACATCTGTAACGATAGATGAAGGGGCCGACGCGTCACTGTCGGTTGCGCCCCGGATCGAGTATCGCGTACCGGGGCGTTTGTTTGTCTGCTGGTCCGATCAAAGGCCGCGACCTTCATGATCCGGTCACGAGGAAGGCGGTCTGCCTTACAATCCGCGCTTGGCCGCAACGACCGGGTTGCGGATTTCCCACCGGGCGACAGGCTGGCGCTGAGGCGCGCGACCGTTCCATGCGATGGCGAGACTATTGCGGTTCTGCAGGATGTAGAGCATGGGTGTTTCCTAAGATACTGCGCCTCTGTGGGCGCTGTTTTCAAGCCGCAGATAATCACTTTGAGAATGCCGCGCCAGAGGGCAAACCGTCATGCTTTGTCGCAAACGGAAAACTCCTTGCGAAACACCCGCGACAGGCTGCCGCAGTGTCGCAATTGCGGTAATCTCGTGGCGAACATTGCGGCAGAATCGAGAATATGCAGCGGCTTTGCGCGGTGGCGGAAACAGGACAGGATTTGATGACGCGGACGATCATGTTGCAGGGGACCGGGTCTGATGTCGGAAAGACGATACTGGTTGCAGGCCTGTGCCGACTGGCTTCCAATCGCGGTCTGAACGTTGCGCCCTTCAAGCCGCAAAACATGTCGAACAACGCAGCGGTCTCTGATGACGGTGGGGAAATCGGACGGGCACAGTGGCTCCAGGCGCTCGCCGCCCGCACGCCTTCGTCCGTCCACATGAACCCGGTATTGCTGAAGCCGCAAAGCGAAACCGGCAGCCAGATTATTCTCCAGGGCAAGGTCTTCGGTCAGGCCAAGGGGCGCGATTACCAACGGCTGAAGCCACAATTGCTGAGCGCCGTGCTGGAGAGTTTCGAGACGATTGCCGCAGGAAGGGATCTTGTCATTGTCGAAGGCGCCGGTTCTCCCGCCGAGATCAATCTGCGCGCAGGCGATATCGCCAATATGGGGTTCGCGACCCGGGCGAAGGTCCCCGTGGTGCTGGTTGGAGATATTGATCGGGGAGGGGTCATTGCCTCTCTCGTTGGCACGCACACAATCCTGCCGGATGAAGACAGGTCTCAGATCGTCGGCTACATCATCAACAAGTTTCGTGGCGACGTCACCCTGTTCGATGACGGCATCGCTGCCATTGGCGCCTTCACCGGCTGGCCGTGTTTAGGCGTGGTCCCATGGCTGAAGGCCGCCGGCCGATTGCCGGCTGAGGATTCCGTCGTGCTGGAGCGGCTGGTGAAGGGCAATGGTGGCGCTCTCAAGGTTGCCGTTCCCGTACTCTCACGCATCGCCAATTTTGACGATCTCGATCCGCTCGCCGCGGAACCGGAGCTCGATCTTGTCTTCGTTCGGGCCGGTGATCGCCTGCCTGCGGATGCGGGCCTCGTGGTTCTGCCGGGGTCGAAATCGACGATTTCGGACCTTGAAGAATTCCGTGCACAGGGATGGGACCGCGACCTGCAAATGCATGTCCGGCGCGGGGGGCGTGTCATTGGCATATGTGGCGGATACCAGATGCTCGGTCGCAGCGTGGCCGATCCGCTGGGGCTTGAGGGCGCGCCGCGGACCGTCCCGGGTCTCGGGCTGCTCGATGTCGAAACCGTGATGGCGGCCGAGAAGACTGTACGCAACAGCACGGCTCGGTCGCTCGAACATGACGTGCCGCTCACCGGATATGAGATTCATCTTGGCGTCACGGAAGGGCCCGACACGGCGCGAGCGCCTATAGTCATTGACCAGCGGCCTGATGGAGCGGGATCACCGGACGGCCGGGTCATCGGAACCTATCTTCACGGGCTGTTTTCCAGCGATCCCTATCGGCGGAAGTTGCTCGAAAGCTTCGGGATCGAAGGGGGAGGGCGCAATTATCGCGCCACTGTGGATGAGGCACTGGACGAGCTGGCGTCTGAACTGGAAACCCGCCTGTCGAAGGACTGGATCGCCGAATTGCTGGGCTAAGGCCCGAGCCGCCACCTCTCGGGGAAGGTCAGGTGGCTTCCGTTACATCCATAGGTGAAGCCATCAACTCGCCCCCACCCAGCGAATTGTTGGCATGCTTGAAAGCGAGAATGCTGAGCACCGAGGCGACCAGCAGAACGAAGATGTAACGCATTGTTTTGCTCCTGCCTGCCGACTTTCAACGAGATTGCGGCAAAAGCAGTTCCGGTCACGGTCGATTCGAACATGGGAAAGACTTGAAGTTTGCTTTCTGTGGCTGCGCTGCAACAGGGGGGTGCGTTATCCGGTTGCCACTTCGGCGGGCGAGGCGGTCAAGCGACGGCTCCCCAGAGAGTTGTCGGAATGTTTGATCGCCAGAATGCTGAACACTGCCGCGATCATCAAGATTACCATCACGCGCATGAGCTACCCCCAGCCTGAGCATGCGCCACTATAGAGCAGGGGATATTGGGGAACGCCTAAGTGGTTCCGTAGAATCCGAGTGATCTCGAAAATAACCAGTGCGTCTGTGGGCCTTGCCGATGCTCAGGCGTCAGCCTGGCCCGCAAGAGCGGGCCAGGTAGGTGCCATGGCTACCGAGCGGCGCTGAGGCGCAGCAGACGACAGAGCTCCACCAGGGCCGGGTCATAGCCCGACGACGTGATGCTGCCGCAGCGGGTCAGTAGGCGCTGGCGCTCTGCAGGCGACATGTCGCGCAAGGCCTGGCGTTGCGGCCCCGTCAAGTTACCAGACCCGGCCCCGGTCCCGGTCGATCCCGAGCCGCCGATTTGTGCGTCGACATCCACCGAGAGGCCACGTCCACCGTTGACATTAGCCGAAGCGCTCACGCCTCGTGACCCGCCGACGGAAGCATCGACATCGGCGAGACCTCCGCTCCCGCCCACATTGGCACTGGCATTGACGCCGCTTCGGCCACCGACGGAGGCATCGACGCCGAGCCCGTCGGACGTGCTGATGTCGACGGATACTCCCTTTGAACCCCCGATATTGATCCCGCCGGACAGAGCGGGCAGGGGAACCGAAAGCGCAACGACGCTCGATAACAGCGCTATTCCCAGAGTCTTACACATGGATACTCCTCCTCTGAAACACCGGGCAACAACGCCCGGCAGGACGTACAACCGCAGGGAGGCGTTCGCGTTGCAGAAACTTGCCCGGTCGGTGATGGTCATCGGTAAGAAATGACGAACAACGACTACGAATTTGCGCCGGAATGGCACATTCGACGGGGAGCAGTCACGGAAAGGAGTATTGGAAGAGTGGTGAGAGCGCAGGGATTCGAACCCTGGACCTACTGATTAAAAGTCAGTTGCTCTACCGGCTGAGCTACGCTCTCCCGTGCGGTTTTTGCACCGCCTCAAGAAGTGCGCGGAACATATGCAGGTGACCCCACCGGGTCAACCGCAAAAATGCAGTTTCGCAAGCAAAATTCTGCCCCATTGTCGCAGCCTACGCAATGGTGATTGGCAAGCATGGGGTCGGGGGATTAGGAAGAGCGCGGTTCGGGCTCCGGAGTTGAACGTGTCGATTGCCGATATTTCCTTTTTCAGCGCGCTTTTGGCCGGAGCTTTGTCCTTCCTGTCGCCTTGCGTGCTGCCGCTCGTGCCGCCTTACCTGTGCTACATGGCCGGCATCTCCGTCGAGCAGTTCCGAGAGGGCGAGCAGGCGCAAAATGCCGCCGCCCGGCGTACCGTGCTTCTGACATCGCTTATCTTCACGCTCGGATTTGCAACGGTCTTCGTCTCGCTGGGTGCCGGCGCCTCGACGATTGGAGGCCTGCTGCGCCAGCATATGGATCTTCTGTCCAAGATCGGCGGCGTCATCATCATCATCATGGGACTCAATTTCCTGGGCCTCTTCCGCCTCGGCTTCCTCTCGTCCGAGTATCGATTCGCCGGCGGCGGTAAGCCTGCGACGCTCTCGGGCGCCTATGTGATGGGGCTTGCCTTCGCCTTCGGGTGGACCCCCTGCATCGGCCCCGTGCTGGGCGCGATTCTGGGTGTCGCGGCCTCCAAGCAGACCGTCGGCGATGGGGCGTTGCTGCTGGCCATCTACTCGCTCGGCCTGGCGGTACCCTTCTGGATCGCCGCTGGCTTCTCCGGTGCCTTCATGCGTTTCCTGACCCGCTTCCGGCGTCATCTGGGCTTGGTTGAGAAGGCAATGGGGGCGCTGCTCGTGCTGACGGGCCTGGCCTTCATCTTCGGCTATGTCTCGGACATGGCAATCTGGTTCCAGCAGACCTTTCCAATCCTCTCGCAAATCGGCTAAGTGCGGTCAGGACGCAGTTACGCGTCTGGAGGGAAGAAGCCGATGGCGGATATCGTCGCGCTGGTATTGCCGTTCTTCGGTCTGATTTTGATCGGCTATGTTTCGGGCCGATTGGGCGACCACTCTGCCCAGGCGCTTGGCTGGCTGAATTTTTTCGTCATCTACGTCTCCTTGCCGGCGCTGTTCTTCAAACTGGTGTCGCGCACGCCGATCGAACAACTCACGCGCATCGACTTCATTGCCGCCTGCCTGGCCGCGACCTACTCCATCTTCCTGTTGGTCTTTGCCATCGGCCGATATGTTCGCGGTAACAACATTGCCGAATCGACGGTTCAGGCACTGGCCGGCGCCTATGGCAATATCGGTTACATGGGGCCGGGACTCGCGCTGCTCGCCTTTGGCGAAAAGGCCGCCGTTCCCGTAGCGCTGGTCTTCTGCTTCGAAAATGCAGCCCATTTCATCGCCGCCCCGGCTCTCATGGCCTTTGCTGGCGGAGATAAGCGCCCACCCCTGCAACTCGCGCTCGATGTCATCAGGAAGATCCTCACGCACCCGTTCATCATCGCGACGCTTGTCGGTTTCGTCGCCGCCGCCTTTGCCTTCGAGCCGCCGCTCGCTCTGCAGCGCCTGATCGATTACCTTGCCCAGGCGGCGGCACCCTGTGCACTCTTTGCCATGGGTGTCACGCTTGCGCTCCGGCCCTTAAAGCGCATCCCCGCGGAGATTGGCTACATCGTGCCGGTCAAGCTCGTACTTCACCCGATCCTGGTCTACGTGGTCTTGAGCCTTGTCGGGAATTTCGACCCGCTCTGGGTCTACACCGCGATTCTGCTCGCGTCGCTGCCGACGGCCACCAATGTCTTCGTCATCGGTCAGCAATATGGCGTATGGCAGGAGCGGGCCTCCGCCACCATTCTGATCACCACGGTGATATCGGTCTTTTCGGTTTCGGCACTGCTCTACGCGATAACGATGGGCGTATTACCGCCCGACCTGTTTCCGTAGGAGCGAGGGCAGGCTCTTCAAGCCTCGTCCCGGCGCCACGCCCTCCTGCATGACGAGGTTGCGAAGCGGTGCTACGCTCGCCAGCACCTGCAGGCCTGCAGCCCGCAGCATCTGCACCGGGAGAAGATCAGAGAGCAGCGAGCGATTAAGAACGTCGACGCTTGCCGTGCGACTGGCGATATCGAGGCGCCGCTTGCGGTCAAACCGGTCTCCGCAATCGGCGGCAACCGGTGCGGAACTGCGGTCGATAAGCACCTCCTCAAGCGCCGCGATATCCCGCAGACTGAGGTTCAGACCCTGCGCACCGATGGGCGGGAAGGCATGTCCGGCTTCACCGACGAATGCCGCGCGACCCTTGCCGTAACGCGTCGCTGTCATGCCCGAAAGCGGCCAGGCCTGCACGCCTTCTTCCACGCACACCTTTCCGAGCATCGACTGCATGCGCATTTCAACTTCAGTGGAAAGCTCTTCGGTGGTGAGGGAGGTCAGGCGATCTGCTTCTTGTGGTGTGACCACCCAGACCAGGCTCGAGCGCAATCCGGGAAGCGGTACCTGGGTAAAGGGGCCCGATTCGGTATGGAATTCTGTCGAAATATTCTGATGTGGCAGCGTGTGGCCAACATTCAGCACGACGGCCGTCTGCGGATAGGACCAGGTTTTCACGCCGACCCCAGCGCTTTCCCGGGTCTTCGACCGGCGACCATCAGCACCGATCGCGAAACCGGCAGTCAGGTTTTCGCCATCGAGGAGTCCGATCGTGACCGCATCTGCGCCGACATGGATCGTCTCTGCCGCGACCGGCTTGCGCGTGATCAAGGGTTCTGCCGCGACCGCTTTCGCAAGCGTGCCCAGAAGAGCAGAGTTCGGGATGTTGTAGCCGAACGCGTCCAGACCAATTTCGGCACTCCGGAAGGCGACCGTCGGTGCCCGCAGGAGCCGCTTTGTGCCATCGATGATCTGCATCACCGCAAGCGGCGCCGCCTCGCTTTTCAGATCCTGCCAGAGCCCAAGCCTCTCCATCATCTCGAGCGACTGGTGCATCAATGCGGTGGTGCGACGGTCCGAACCGTCCGGCTCGGGGCCAACAAGAACGACGCGTCGACCGCCGCGTGCCATGGCAACGGCAGCAATCTGGCCCGCTGGCCCTGCTCCGATCACGGCAATGTCGTATGCGTCGTTCATGGTGATGCCCCTGTCTGGCTTGTTCTAGACGATATCTAGATCTCTGCTGCCGTTAAATCCATGGGCCGAAATGGCGCAGTTCGCGGAAAGTCCTTGCAGGCGAAATCAGGGCATAGGTCGCCACTTGTGTTGCAAACCTCTCCGTTTCGTCCGATACCGTTTCCTCCGAAGTGACGCCGACGGGAGCATAGATGAAGATCTTCAATTACAAGCGGGTACCCTATGCGGAGATCCGCGCGTTCTCGGTTCATATGCTTACCGCTTCCGGGTCCTTCCTGGCCTTCCTGGGCGTTGTCGCGGCAGCAGAACACCGCTTCGTCGATATGTTCTGGTGGCTGGGCCTTGCTTTGCTCGTCGACGGCATCGATGGCCCCATTGCCCGCAAGGTGCGCGTCAAGGAGGTTCTGCCGAACTGGTCCGGCGATACTTTGGATAACATCATCGACTACGTCACTTACGTGCTGCTACCAGCCTTCGCCCTCTATCAGAGCGGCATGATCGGCGAACCCTGGTCTTTCGTGGCCGCCGGTCTGATCGTGGTCTCGAGCGCAATCTATTACGCCGACATGGGCATGAAGACGGATGAGTATTTCTTCTCCGGCTTTCCCGTCGTCTGGAATATGCTGATCTTCACCCTTTTCGTGATCGATGCCAGCGCCACCACGGCAATGGTCGCCGTTCTGGCATCCGTCTTGCTGACCTTCCTCCCGATCCACTTTCTTCACCCGGTCCGGGTCAAGCGACTGCGCCCGCTCAATCTCGCGGTTTTCTTCCTCTGGTGTGGCTTCGGCGGCTATGCACTTCTCCTGCATTTTAACTCGCCGCCGTGGGTCGTGATCGGCATGGTTCTGAGCGGCATCTACCTCTATGTCATCGGCGGAGTGCTGCAGCTTTTTCCGGGGCTTGGACGTAGGAACTAAGGCGGGCCTGTAGCTGCATGGGCAAAACCAAAAAAAACTTTTGCCTATATATTGTGCGCCGCCGCAAACCGGTTAAGAATTGATCGATGGACCGGGCGCAAGACCTGGCTGGGACGTTTGGCAATGCAAGGGGGACCTGTGCCGCAACAACCGCCTGAGGGCGACAATCCGCTTCTGACTGTGCGGGGCCTCACGAAGCTGTTTGGTAGTTTCAAGGCCTGTGATGGCATAGATCTCGACATTGGCCATGGTGAAATCCATGCGCTGCTCGGTGAGAACGGGGCCGGGAAGTCCACTCTGGTCAAGATGCTGTTTGGTATTCTTGCACCGTCCGCCGGGACGATCGGATGGGAGGGACAGGATCGGATCATTCCCAATCCAGCCGCTGCCCGTCGCCTCGGCATCGGCATGGTCTTTCAGCATTTCTCCCTGTTCGAGGCGCTGACGGTTGCTGAAAACATCGCGCTGTCGCTCGATGAGAAGATCTCGATCTCTGAGCTGGCAAAGAAGGCGGCCGAACTGTCCGTCGCTTACGGTCTTCCGCTCGACCCGCACGCCCATGTTGCCGACCTGTCCGTAGGAGAGCGCCAGCGTATCGAGATCGTCCGCGCACTCCTGCAAAACCCGAAGCTGATCATTCTCGACGAGCCCACCTCGGTGTTGACCCCGCAGGAAGCGGACAAGCTCTTCGAGACGCTTTTCAAGCTGAAGGCAGAAGGCCGCTCCGTCCTTTACATCAGCCACCGTCTGGAAGAGGTGCAGCGCATCTGCGATCGCGCAACAGTCCTCCGTCACGGCAAGGTGACGGGCGCCTGCGACCCGCGTCAGGAGACACCAGCCTCGCTTGCCCGCATGATGGTCGGCGCTGATGTCGCTGGCGTCGAGAAGGTCGAGCCGGCCGCTGATGGTGCGATCCAGTTGCAGGTGACCGATCTGTCCGTCAGCCCGCGCACGCCCTTTGCGATGGCGCTCAAGAATGTCTCGTTGACCGTTAAGGCGGGCGAGATACTCGCCATCGCCGGAGTGGCCGGCAATGGTCAGAGTGAGCTCTTCGATGCTCTGTCGGGTGAATATCCGGTGCAAAATCCAGACGCCATCCGCCTACGGGGTAAGTCAGTTGGCCGCCTCGGAATCAATGATCGCCGACTGCTCGGCGCCGGTTTCGTGCCGGAAGAACGTCATGGCCATGCGGCTATTCCCGCGATGAGTCTGTCCGAAAACCTGTTTCTCTCACGCAATGTCTCGGATCAGGCTGCCTATCTCTCCGGCGGCAAACTTGGCCTTATCCGCCACGGCCTCGTGCAGCAGGCGGCGCGCCGCATCTCCGAGATGATGGATGTGCGCAAAAGCGGCGATGACCCCGCCGCCGGATCGCTTTCGGGCGGAAATCTGCAGAAATTCATCGTGGGCCGCGAACTCGATCGCCAGCCCTCCGTGCTCGTCGTCAACCAGCCCACCTGGGGCGTCGACGCCGGGGCTGCGAGCCGCATCCGCCAGGCGCTTGTCGATCTCGCCAAGGGCGGATCTGCCGTGGTCGTTATCAGCCAGGACCTCGACGAGATCTTCGAAGTGGCAACTTCGATTGCCGCCATTTCGGAAGGCAAGCTCTCCGACGCCTATCCCGCCTCGACCATGACCCGCGAACGCATCGGCATTCTGATGGGCGGCGTTCATGGCCTGACCACTGCCCCGGAGGCGGCCCATGCGCATTGAACTCGAACGTCGCCCACGCCAATCCAGCCTGTTTGCTATCGTGTCGCCGCTGCTGGCATTGGCGTTGACGGTCTTCTTTGGCGGAATCATGTTTGCGCTGCTTGGCAAGGATCCGATTGCGGCACTCTACAGCTTCTTTATCGAACCGCTACTTGAGGTCTGGTCGCTGCATGAACTCGCGGTCAAGGCCGCCCCGCTGATCCTGATCGGAGTGGGACTCTCGGTCTGTTATCGCTCGAACAACTGGAATATCGGCGCCGAAGGCCAATTTATCGCCGGTGCGATCGTCGGCTCCATCCTGCCGATCACCTTCTACGAATGGACCTCGCCGCTGCTGCTGCCGCTGATGCTGGTCATGGGTGCAATCGGTGGCGCGGCCTATGCCGCAATCCCGGCGCTCCTGAAGACCCGCTTCAACACCAATGAGATCCTGACCAGCCTGATGCTGGTCTATATCGCCCAGCTTTTCCTCGACTGGTTGACCCGCGGCATTTGGAAGGATCCGGCCGGCTACAATTTCCCGCAGTCGCGCTCCTTCGTGTCTGAGGCCGTGTTGCCGGAGGTCCTGTCCTCAGGCCGCGCCCATCTCGGCATCATCTTTGCGCTCGTTGCCGCCGTCGCCGTGTGGTTCATGATGCGCTACACCCTGAAGGGTTTTCAGGTGGTGGTGCTTGGTCAGTCGGAGCGGGCAGGGCGCTTCGCCGGCTTCTCCTCACGCAAGATGGTCTGGTTTGCGATGATGTTCTCCGGCGCACTGGCGGGCCTCGCCGGAATTTCGGAAGTCTCCGGCTCGATCGGCCATCTCCAGCCAAGCATTTCGCCCGGTTACGGCTTCACCGCAATCATTGTTGCCTTCCTGGGGCGTCTCAACCCGCTCGGTATCATCGCGTCAGGCTTCGTGCTGGCTTTGACCTACCTCGGCGGTGAGGGCGCCCAGCTGTCGATCGGTGTCTCGGACAAGGTCACCCGCGTCTTCCAGGGGCTGCTGCTCTTCTTCGTGCTCTCCTGCGACACTCTCATTCTCTACAAGGTCCGGATCGTCTTCGACCGCGCCCGAAATGCAGCGACGAAGGGGGCATGACGATGTTCGAAGCCATCCTTCTGACGGTCATCACGGCCTCTACCCCTCTGGTGATCGCCGCAATGGGCGAACTGGTCGCCGAGCGTTCCGGCGTACTCAACCTCGGCGTCGAGGGCATGATGATCATCGGCGCCGTCTGTGCCTTCATCGCCACGAAGCTGACGGGCTCGCCTTATGTCGGCGTCCTTGCGGGGATCGCGACTGGTGCACTCTTCTCACTGCTGTTTGGCTTTTTGACCCTGACGCTGGTCGCCAACCAGGTTGCCACCGGCCTGGCCCTCACCATTCTCGGTCTCGGCGTCTCCGGCATGGTTGGCGAAAGCGTCGTCGGCGTTCCCGGCGTCAAGATGCAGCCGATCGTCATTCCGTTACTCTCGGACATTCCGATCCTCGGCAGGGTGCTTTTCGCTCAGGACATCTTCTTCTATCTGTCGATTGCGCTGGTCGTCGGCGTGAACTGGTATCTATTCAAGAGCCGTTCGGGCCTCAAGCTGCGCGCCATCGGCGACAGCCACGGGTCGGCGCATACGCTCGGGCTCCCGGTGATCCGGACCCGCTATCTGGCGGTGATGTTCGGCGGCGCCTGCGCTGGTCTTGCCGGTGCGCAGTTGTCGCTCGTCTACACCCCGCAATGGGTGGAAAACATGTCGGCCGGCCGCGGCTGGATCGCGCTGGCGCTCGTCGTCTTTGCTGCCTGGCGTCCGTGGCGGGTTTTAGCCGGCGGCTATCTCTTCGGGGCCGTCACCATCGGTCAGCTCCACGCCCAGGCGCTGGGGCTCGGGCTTCCCTCGCAGTTTCTCTCCGCGTTGCCCTATGCGGCAACCATTGTCGTGCTGATCATAATTTCCCATAATCGCCGCACGACCTTGATCAACACGCCAGCCTGCCTCGGCAAGCCGTTCGTGCCGGATAGATAAGATAAAACAAAAGCTTCAACCTAACCAGATAGGGGTAAATCATGAAGAACATCCTCCTCGCGCTCGCCGCGTCGGCAGCCGCCATCGTCGGCGTCGCCGCACCTGCCGCTGCCCAGGACAAGACGAAGGTCTGCTTCGTCCATGTCGGCTCGAAGACCGACGGTGGCTGGACCCAGGCTCATGACATCGGTCGCCAGCAGCTCCAGGAGCATTTCGGCGACAAGATTGAAACGCCTTACCTCGAAAACGTTCCGGAAGGCCCGGATGCTGAGCGCGCCATCGAGCGCATGGCCCGTTCCGGCTGCGCGCTGGTCTTCACGACCTCTTTCGGCTTCATGGACGCGACCCTGAAGGTTGCCGAGAAGTTCCCGGACGTGAAGTTCGAACATGCGACCGGCTACAAGACAGCCGCCAATGTCGCGACCTACAATTCGCGCTTCTATGAAGGCCGCTTCATCAACGGTCAGATCGCCGGCAAGATGTCGAAGACCGGGGTCGCCGGCTACATCGCCTCCTTCCCGATCCCGGAAGTTGTCGCGGGCATCAACGCCTTCCTGCACGGCGCCCGCACTGTCAATCCGGAATTCAAGCTGAAGGTCATCTGGGTCAACACCTGGTTCGACCCGGGCAAGGAAGCCGACGCTGCCAAGGCACTCTTTGACCAGGGCGTCGACGTGCTCACCCAGCACACCGACACCACCGCTCCGATGCAGGTCGCCGAGGAGCGCGGCATGAAGGCATTCGGCCAGGCTTCCGACATGATCGCCGCCGGCCCCACGGCGCAGCTCAGCGCGATCGTCGATACCTGGGCTCCCTACTACATCAAGCGCACCCAGGCCGTGATCGATGGCACTTGGGCTTCGACGCAGAGCTTCGACGGCCTGAAGGACGGTATCCTCTCGATGGCGCCCTACACCAACATGCCTGATGATGTGAAGGCGATGGCCATGGACACAGAAGCCAAGATCAAGTCGGGTGAACTGAAGCCCTTCACCGGCCCGATCAACAAGCAGGACGGTTCACCATGGCTGGCGGAAGGTGAGTCGGCTGACGACGGCACCATCCTTGGCATGAATTTCTACATCGAAGGTGTAGACGACAAGCTGCCGCAGTAAAATTTCGGTTGTACCTTGCTGAAAGGGCGCCACAGGCGCCCTTTCTTTTTGCTTTTCTGTGAATATGAAAATTCTCAGATACTCACTTCACCGCCTTTGCTGCTTCATATAACAAGCCGTTCCATTGAGCATTGGGGACTGATGTGTGATGCGTAAGGATGAAGTTCGGGATCTGAAGGTCGTGACCCACCTGCGCACGAGCCACGCCCGGGTGGTCGACAGGCTCGGTCTGGCGATTGTCGGCGGGCAATTCGCCATTGGCGAACCGCTTCCCGGTGACAGCGAGCTTGAAGCCAAGTTTGACGTATCCCGTTCGGTTTTGCGTGAAGCGATGAAGACACTGACCGCGAAGGGTCTGGTGGTTGCAAAGTCGCGCGTCGGGACGCGTGTGACGGAGCGGTGCCACTGGAACCTGATCGACGAAGACGTCCTTCGCTGGCACTTCAAGACTGGCGTCAACCGCGACTTCATCGACCACCTCTATGATGTGCGCCTCGTCTTCGAACCGGCGTCTGCGGCCCAGGCGGCGTTACGGGCGACTCCGGAGGATTGCGCCGCATTGCGGCATTACGCCAACCTCTTGGGATCGGACGATCTCGACTGGCAAAGCCAGGTCGAGGCAGATCTGCGCTTCCACGTGCTGCTGACCCTGACCGGGGCGAACCCCTTCCTCGAAAGCATGATCGGCTTCCTGAAGGCGTCCCTCGACGGTGCTTTCACTATGGCATTCGATCCGAAGCTGGCGGGGCGAGGCGAGGCCATAACGGAGACGCATCTGGCAATTGTCGATGCGATCGAAAAGCACGATGCCCAGGCTGCCCGCGCGGCGACGGAAAGGGTAATCGAACTCGGCCGCATTACCGCACTCAAAGCGGTCGATGCCTCGACCGATCGGCCCTGACCCCAAAGGCGGCCTTGCAGCCCCGCGCCGCTGGCGCTAGTGGAAACGTGCGTTTCTCATGCCAGGAGCCATTCATGACCCGCACATGCCTTGCCATCGTCCTCGCTGCTGGTGACAGCACCCGGATGAAGTCCTCGATGTCCAAGGTTTTGCATCCGGTTGGGGGGCGTCCTATGATCGCCCATGTCATGGCATCGATCGCATCGTCTGGTGTGTCGGATGTCGCTTTGGTTCTGGGGCGCGATGCCGAGAAGGTCGAGGCCGCGGCAAAGACCGATGGAGTGCGGGTCGAAAGCGTCCTGCAGACCGAGCGTCTCGGCACCGGCCACGCTGTGCTGATGGCCAAGGAGGCGATTGCCTGCGGTTATGACGACATCCTCGTTGCCTATGGCGATGTACCGCTGATCACTGCCGCACCGCTGAAGGCTGCACGCGAAGCGCTCTCGCAGGGCGCCGATGTCGCAGTCATCGGTTTTCACACCAAGAACCCGACGGGCTATGGCCGCTTGCTCGTGGAAGACGGCGAGCTGATTGCCATCCGCGAGGAAAAGGACGCGACAGATGCCGAGCGCGCCGTTACCTGGTGCAACAGCGGATTGATGGCGATCGACGGCAAGAAGGCGCTCGATCTCCTGTCCCGCATCGGCAACCAGAACGCCAAGGGCGAGTACTATTTGACCGACCTCGTGGAGATCGCCCGCTCGCTGAGCGGCAGGGCGGTTGCCGTCGACGCGCCGGAAAGCGAACTGACCGGCTGCAACAACCGCGCCGAGCTCGCCGTCATTGAACGCCTCTGGCAGGAGCGCCGCCGCCACGAGCTGATGGTTTCAGGCGTGACGATGATTGCCCCGGAAACGGTGTTTCTGAGCCACGACACGGTGATCGGCCAGGATTCGCTGATCGAGCCCAATGTCGTCTTCGGTCCCGGAGTCACCGTGGAGGGCGGCGCCGTCATCCATGCCTTCTCGCATCTGGAAGGCGCCCATGTCGCAGCCGGTGCGACTGTCGGACCCTTCGCTCGCCTGCGCCCCGGTGCCAACCTCGCTGAAGGCTCGAAAGTTGGCAATTTCTGCGAGGTGAAGAAGGCCGAGATCGGCAAGGGTGCCAAGGTCAATCACCTGACCTATATCGGCGATGCCGTCGTTGGCGCGGAAACGAACATCGGCGCCGGGACCATTACCTGCAACTATGACGGCGTGAACAAGCACGAGACGAAGATCGGGGCAGGGGCCTTCATCGGCTCCAACTCTTCCCTCGTCGCTCCCGTCTCGATCGGAGACGGCGCTCTGATTGCCTCTGGCAGCGTGATCACCGAGGACGTGCCTTCCGACACGCTTGCCTTCGGTCGGGCCCGCCAGGAGATGAAGCCGGGGCGGGCTGCAGACATCCGCGCGCGCAACCTTGCGATCAAGGCTGCAAAGAAGGCCGGCAAGTAAAACGGTTCGTCCAGACTTCACCGCTTGTTATGCTGCGTTGCATTACGAGACGAAACGCAATTTGACCTGGCGCGTGATTGCCTATTGCGGCGGAACCGCTAGGAACAATCCGCAAGATTGTATGAAACGGAGAACTTCATGTGCGGCATCGTCGGCATCGTCGGTAACAAGCCCGTGGCGGAGCGTCTCGTCGACGCCCTGAAGCGGCTCGAATATCGCGGCTATGATTCCGCAGGTGTTGCCACCATCAACGACGGCAAGCTTGATCGTCGGCGCGCGGAGGGCAAGCTCTTCAATCTTGAGACCAAGCTGGCCGGCGAGCCGCTGTCCGGCAATATCGGCATCGCCCACACCCGCTGGGCAACCCATGGCGTGCCGAACGAGACAAACGCCCATCCGCATTTTGTCGACGGTGTGGCTGTCGTCCACAACGGCATCATCGAGAATTTCTCCGAGATCAAGGAAGAGCTGGCCGCCGAAGGCGCAGTTTTCACCACGCAGACCGACACGGAAGTCGTCGCTCAACTGCTCGCCAAGTATCGCCGCCAGGGCCTCGGCCGGCGTGAGGCCATGCACGAGATGCTGCGCCACGTGACCGGCGCCTATGCGCTCGCCGTCATCTTCAGCGACGATCCGTCGACGATCATGGCTGCCCGCTCCGGCCCGCCGCTCGCGATTGGCTTCGGCGACGGGGAGATGTTCTTAGGGTCGGATGCCATTGCGCTGTCGCCCTTCACCAACCGCATCGCCTATCTGCATGACGGCGACTGGGCGGTGATCGGCAAGCAGGGCGCTCATATCTTCGACATCGACGGCAATCCGGTCGACCGTCCGGTGCAAATCTCCTCGGCCTCCGCCTACATGATCGACAAGGGCAACCACCGTCACTTCATGGAGAAGGAGATCTACGAACAGCCGGAGGTGATCTCCCATGCGCTGTCGCACTATGTCGACTTTGCCGAGCACACCGTGCGCGACATGGCCGCCGAGATCGATTTCGCAAACCTGCGTGGCCTCGCCATCTCCGCCTGCGGCACCGCCTATCTCGCTGGCCTCGTTGGCAAATACTGGTTCGAGCGTTATGCCCGCCTGCCGGTCGAGATCGATGTCGCCTCGGAATTCCGCTACCGCGAGATGCCGCTGTCGAAGGATCAGGCAGCCCTCTTCATCTCGCAGTCCGGTGAAACTGCCGATACGTTGGCTTCACTCCGCTATTGCCGTGATAACGGCCTGAAGATCGGCGCCGTCGTCAATGTCAAGGAATCAACCATTGCCCGTGAGTCGGATGCTGTCTTCCCGATCCTCGCCGGCCCGGAAATCGGCGTCGCCTCCACCAAGGCCTTCACCTGCCAGCTCGCCGTTCTCGCATCGCTGGCGCTGGCCGCCGGCCGTGCCCGCGGCACGCTTGATGAAACGGAAGAAAAGCAGCTCGTAAAGAGCCTGGCCGAAATGCCGCGCATCATGAGCCAGGTTCTGAACGCGGTGCAGCCGCAGATCGAGGCTCTGTCGCGCGATCTCTCCAAGTTCAAGGACGTGCTTTATCTCGGCCGTGGCACCAGCTATCCGCTGGCGCTCGAAGGTGCGCTGAAGCTCAAGGAAATTTCCTATATCCATGCAGAAGGTTACGCCGCCGGCGAGCTGAAGCATGGCCCGATCGCATTGATCGACGAGAACATGCCGGTCATCGTGATCGCGCCCTTCGACCGCTTCTTCGAGAAGACCGTGTCGAACATGCAGGAAGTGGCAGCTCGCGGTGGTCGAATCATCTTCATCACCGACGAAAAGGGGGCCGCCGCCTCCAAGCTCGAGACCATGGCCACCATCGTGCTGCCGGTCGTCGCTGAGATCGTCTCGCCGATGATCTACTCAATCCCGATCCAGCTGCTCGCCTATCACACGGCCGTCTTCATGGGCACCGACGTCGATCAGCCGCGTAACCTGGCGAAATCCGTCACGGTCGAATGATGGCGGGCGGGGGCGGTCCGCCGCCCCAATTCTTGCTCTTGCGCCACCGCCAACGCTCCGGCATTGTCCGCAGCGTTACGGCGCTGCACAATGACGGTGGGCATGACCGAAGGTTCAGATAGAATTTCGATGGCCGCCCGGCTCAGGAACAACTTCCTGACCGGCTTGATCATCTGCGCGCCGATGGCGATCACGATTTACCTGACTTGGACCTTCATCCGCTGGGCCGACAGCTGGGTGAAGCCCTATCTGCCGGATCGCTACAATCCGGAGGCCTATCTGAAGTTCGCCGTGCCGGGCACGGGTTTGCTGATTGCCATTCTCTTCATCACGCTTGTCGGCTTTCTCGGCCGAAACCTGATCGGCCGCTCGATCGTCTCCTACAGTGAAAACATCCTCAACCGGATGCCGCTGGTGCGCACGGTCTACAAGAGCACCAAGCAGATTTTCGAGACGGTGCTGAAGGAGCAGGGCAATTCCTTCAAGAAGGTCGGCCTGATCGAATTCCCGCGCGCCGGGACCTGGGCTCTGGTATTCGTCTCCACCGATGCCAAGGGCGAGATTGCAGCCAGGCTCAACCAGAATGGCGAGGAAATGGTGGCCGTGTTCTTGGCGCCGACACCGGTTCCGACTGCCGGCTTCCTGATGTTCGTGCCGCGCAGCAAGCTGATGCTGCTCGACATGAGTCCCGAAGAGGGTGTGAAGCTCTTGATCTCCGCTGGTCTGGTGACCCCGGACTACAAGCCCACAGCTGCAGACGCCATGGCGGCATTCCGGGACCTTGCGGCGGACGACACGGTCGAACCGCCAAAGCGCGCCGGCCGTTCCTGATCGTCAAGGCAGTTCACCCTGCATGCAGGAAGCGTATCGCCTCATCGCGGCGATGCAGGTAGAGCAGTGTGCGTACCGCCTGCCCACGCTCTGACGTAAGCTCCGGATCCCGCTCGAGCAGATAGGCCGCATCCTTGCGGGCGATCTCCAGCAGGTCGCCATGATGTTCAAGGCTCGCAATCTTGAAACCCGGCGTACCCGATTGCCGCGTCCCCAATAGCTCGCCTTCGCCTCTCAGTTTCAGATCCTCCTCGGCGATCAGGAAGCCATCCTCCGAATCGCGCAGGATCGACAGTCGCGCCTTGCCGGTTTCGCCCAGCGGGCCCTTGTAGAGCAGGATGCAGCTTGAGGCCTCGTCGCCACGCCCGACGCGACCGCGCAACTGGTGCAGCTGGGCAAGGCCAAAGCGCTCGGCATGTTCGATCACCATGATCGTCGCATCGGGCACGTCGACACCGACCTCGACCACGGTGGTGGCGACGAGCAGCCGCGTCTCGCCGTTCTTGAAGGCGAGCATGGCGGCATCTTTCTCCGGCCCTGACATACGACCATGCACGAGGCCGATCGGCGCCTTGATGAACTGCGCCAGCACCGCCTGCCGCTCTTCGGCCGACATCAGCTCGCTTACTTCCGTCTCCTCGACCAGCGGGCAGATCCAGTAGGCCTTCTTGCCCTCCGCGATCGCGGCCCTCAGCCGCTCGATGACATCAGGCACGCGTTCGGTCGGCACGGTCACCGTCTGGATCGGCTTGCGGCCCGCCGGCTTCTCGGTGAGTTTGGAAACGTCCATGTCGCCAAAGGCGGCAAGCACCAGCGTGCGCGGGATCGGCGTGGCGGTCATCACCAGCATATGCGGCGAGATACCCTTGGAGGTCAGGCGCAGGCGCTGATGCACGCCAAAACGATGCTGTTCGTCGACCACCGCCAGCGTCAGGTTCCTGTAGTTGACGGCATCCTGGAAGAGCGCATGCGTGCCGATGACGATCTGCGCTTCGCCTGAGGCAATGCGCTCGAGTATCGCCTCGCGCTCCTTGCCCTTGGTCCGGCCGGTCAGCACTTCGATCCTGAGGCCTGCCGGCGCGCCGAGCTTGGCCAGCGTGGCATGATGCTGCCGCGCCAGGATTTCCGTCGGCGCCATCAGCACCGCCTGTCCGCCCGCCTCGACGGCGGCCGCCATGGCAAACAGCGCCACCAGCGTCTTGCCGGCGCCGACATCGCCCTGGACCAGCCGCAGCATGCGCTGGTCAGACGCCATGTCTTTCAGGATATCATCGATCGCCGCCAGCTGGCTGTTGGTCGGAGTGAAGGGCAGGGTGGTGCGGATCTTTCCGCTGATCTCGCCCGTCGGCTTGATGGGCGTGCCCGGCACTCGCCGAAGCTTCTGCCTGACCAGCGCGAGCGAGACCTGACCGGCCAGAAACTCGTCATAGGCAAGTCTGCGCCGAGCCGGCGCCTGCGGGTCTATGTCCTTCTCGTCGCGCGGATTATGCAGCGCGACCACACTGTCGCGGACACTGGAAAATCCCTGTTTCGTGGCGAGCGCCGCATCCGCCCATTCCGGCAGATCCGGCATGCGCTCGACCGCCGCTTCGACGGCTTTGCGCAGCACCTTGGGCCCGAGCCCCGCCGTCAGCGGATAGACCGGCTCCACCAGCGGCAGGTGCTCCGCCTCGCTCGCCTTCACCATCAGGTCCGGATGCACCATGGAGGCGCGGCCGTTGAACCAGTCGACCTTGCCCGAGACCATGATGATCTCGTCGATCGGCAGCGCCTTTTCCAGCCAGTTGCCCTTGACCCGGAAGAAGGTGAGCGCCAGTTCCCCCGTCTCGTCATGCAGCATCACGCGATAGGGCAGGTTGGCCTTGCCTTTCGGTGGCGGAAGATGCCTGTCGACTCGGCCTGTGATCGTCACCAGCGAACCCTGCTGCGCATAGGCAATGCCGGGCTGGTGGCGACGGTCGATCAACCGGTGCGGGGCGAGGAAGAGCAGGTCGACGACCCGCGCATCCTCGGCGTCCTCGCGCCCAAGCAGCGTAGCGAGAAGCTGGGCGAGCTTTGGGCCCACTCCGCTGAGCGAGGCGACGGAGGCGAAGAGTGGATCAAGAAGTTGGGGACGCATGATGGGAGCAAAATGCCTCGTTATTTGCCCGTTTGGCAAGCTGACATTTGCCGGTCGCTGCTCTATAGAAGCGCCAAGACTTGGAAGGATGCCGATATGACTGGACTGGTGAAAAGCAGTGCCGACCTCGATCCGCGCCGCCGGCGCATCCTGTTCCGCTGCTGGCATCGCGGCATCCGCGAGATGGACCTGATGCTTGGCCAGTTCTGCGAGGCTGAAATTGAAGGTCTGACCGAGGCCGAGCTTGACGAACTGGAGCGCATCATGGCCGAGGAAGACAATGATCTCGTCCGTTACATCACCGGCGCCGAAGCCGTTCCTGCCCATCTCCAGACGCCGCTCTTCGAACGCATTGCCGCCCTGCGCCCGGATTTCTCGCCGGTGACGGGCGAAGAAAACGCTGCAAAGTAACTGATGATGTCCCTGATCGATGTGAAGCGGATTGTCGGCGCACAATCCGCCCTGACGCTTTCCCATGTACCCGACGGCATGGATGCCTTTATCCTCGCCGAACTGGCGCGCGAGGGGAAACCCGTCGCCTATGTGGTGTCCGATGGACAACGGTTGCAGAACCTCGAGCAGACACTGGGTTTTGCAGCACCCGACATTCCGGTTCTCACATTGCCGGCGTGGGACTGCCTTCCCTATGACCGCGTCTCCCCCTCGGCTGATGTCTCCGCACGGCGTCTTGCAGCACTCTCCGGCCTGATTGCGCTTTATCTCAACCCCCACCCAGCGATCGTGCTGGTGACGGTCAATGCCATGCTGCAGAAGGTGGCGCCGGCAGATGTGATCGACAGTCTCGGTTTCTCGGCAAAACCGGGCAACCAGGTGCGGATGGATGACATCGCCGCGCGTCTGGAACGCAACGGATTCGACCGCGTTGCCACTGTGCGCGAGGTCGGCGAATTCGCCGTGCGCGGCGGCATTCTCGATGTCTTCGTCCCCGGTGCGGAAGAACCCGTGCGCCTCGATTTCTTCGGCGACACGTTGGAGAGCATCCGCTCCTTCGATCCGGCAAGCCAGCGGACGATCAGCCAGGTTCGTTCTCTCGATCTCAATCCGATGAGCGAGGTAACGCTGACGCCGGAGAGCATCAGCCGGTTCCGCAAGAACTACCTGTCGCTTTTTGGCGCGGCCACCCGTGACGACGCGCTTTATGCCGCAGTCTCCGAGGGACGCCGTTATGCCGGCATGGAGCACTGGTTGCCCATGTTCTACGACAAGCTGGAAACGACATTCGACTATCTGCGTGGCTTCCGTATGGTCACGGACCATACCGTACGTGAAGCCGCCGAAGAGCGCGCCAAGCTGATCCGCGACTATTACGAGGCGCGGCTGAACTCGGCGACGCCGGGCAAGGGCCACCTCTCTCAAGGCACACCTTACAAGCCCGTGCCGCCGGAGCGGCTCTATCTCGGTTCAGGCGAGTTCGGGAAAGCGCTCGACGCCTTCGACCCGATCCGCATCACGCCCTTTGCCGAACATGGCGGCGAAAGCCGTCTCGTCTTCGAGGTCGAAGCCCGGCCGACACCGCGCTGGGCCAAGAGTGCCAATGACGACAGCGGCGAAGGCGCCCGGGTCAACGTCTTCGGTCAGGCTGTCACCTATATCGCCGACAAGCGTGCCGCCGGCGCCAAGGTCATCGTCTCAGGCTGGTCTGAAGGCTCGCTCGACCGACTGCTGCAGGTGCTGAACGAACACGGCCTGGAACGCCTGGTTCCGGTCGCGGCGCTCAAGGACCTTGAAAAGCTGAAGAAGGGCGAGGCAGGCACCGCAGTCTTGAGCCTCGAAGGCGGCTTTGAGGCCGGCAATCTCGTCATCATCGGCGAACAGGATATTCTCGGCGACCGCATGGTCCGGCGTTCCAAGCGCCGCAAGCGCGCCGCCGACTTCATCTCTGAAGTCGCCGGCATCGACGAAGGATCTGTTGTCGTGCATGCGGAACACGGCATCGGCCGCTTCGTCGGCCTGCGCACCATCGAGGCCGCCGGCGCGCCGCATGCCTGTCTTGAGCTGCAATATGCAGATGACGCAAAGCTCTTCCTGCCGGTCGAAAACATCGATCTGCTCTCGCGCTATGGCGGAGAGGCGACCGAGGTCCAGCTCGACAAACTGGGCGGCGGCGCCTGGCAGATGCGCAAGGCGAAACTCAAGAAGCGCCTGCTCGACATGGCGGGTGCCCTGATCCGCATCGCCGCCGAACGCATGACACGCTCCGCACCGGTGCTGACGACGCAGGAAGGCCTCTACGACGAGTTTGCCGCCCGCTTCCCCTATGACGAGACCGAAGACCAGGAAGCCGCTATCGAAGCCGTCCGTTCTGATCTCGGGCAGGGCCGGCCCATGGACCGTCTTGTCTGTGGCGATGTCGGCTTCGGCAAGACGGAGGTGGCGCTGCGGGCCGCCTTCATCGCGGCGATGAACGGCATCCAGGTGGCGGTCGTCGTTCCGACCACGCTGCTTGCTCGTCAGCATTTCAAGACCTTCTCCGAACGCTTCCGCGGCTTGCCCATCCGGGTCCAGCAGGCCTCGCGCCTTGTCGGCACCAAGGAGCTGAATCTCGTCAAGAAGGAAGTCGCCGAAGGCAAGACGGATATCGTCGTCGGCACCCACGCGCTGCTCGGTTCCGGTGTGAACTTCGCCAATCTCGGCCTTCTGATCATCGACGAAGAGCAGCATTTCGGCGTCAAGCACAAGGAACGCCTGAAGGAGCTGAAGTCGGATGTCCACGTCCTGACGCTGTCGGCCACGCCCATCCCGCGCACTCTGCAGCTCGCCATGACCGGCGTGCGCGAACTCTCGCTCATCACCACGCCGCCCGTCGACCGCATGGCAGTGCGCACCTTCATCTCGCCCTTCGATCCGCTGGTGATCCGCGAAACCCTGATGCGCGAGCATTATCGCGGCGGCCAGAGTTTCTATGTCTGCCCGCGTCTCGCCGATCTCGCCGACATCAAGGCCTTCCTCGACGAGAACGTGCCTGAACTGAAGGTGGCCGTCGCCCATGGCCAGATGGCAGCGGGCGAGCTCGAAGACATCATGAATGCCTTCTATGAGGGCCGCTATGACGTACTTCTCTCGACCACCATCGTTGAATCCGGCCTCGATGTGCCGACAGCCAACACCCTGATCGTGCACCGTGCAGACATGTTCGGTCTGGCGCAGCTCTACCAGATCCGTGGCCGCGTGGGTCGCTCCAAGGTTCGCGCCTTTGCGCTTCTGACACTGCCGGTCAACAAGGTGCTGACAACGGGAGCGGAGCGCCGGCTTAAGGTGCTGCAGTCGCTCGACACGCTCGGTGCCGGCTTCCAGCTCGCCAGCCACGATCTCGACATCCGCGGCGCGGGTAACCTGCTCGGCGAGGAACAGTCGGGCCATATCAAGGAAGTCGGCTTCGAGCTTTACCAGCAGATGCTGGAAGAGGCGGTCGCCGAGGTGAAGGGTATCGATGAGGTCCACGACACCGGCTGGTCTCCGCAGATCCAGGTCGGTACTTCGGTGATGATCCCGGAAAACTACGTTCCGGACCTGCATCTGCGCATGGCGCTCTATCGCCGCCTCGGCGAGCTCGACGACCTCAGAGAAATTGACGGCTTCGGTGCCGAACTGATCGACCGCTTCGGCCCGCTGCCGATCGAGGTCCAGCATCTCTTGAAGGTGGTCTATATCAAAGCGCTCTGCCGCGTCGCCAATGTCGAGAAGCTGGAAGCCGGCCCCAAGGGCGTCGTCGTCCAGTTCCGCGGCAAGCAGTTCCCCAATCCGGCGGCGCTGGTCGGCTATATCGCCAAGCAGGGCACGATGGCCAAGATCAGACCCGACCACTCGGTGTTCCTGACACGCGACCTGCCGACGCCGGAAAAGCGGCTGTCTGGGGCGGCTGTCGTCATGACGCAGCTGGCGGAACTGGCAAAGACGGCAGGCTGAGGCGGCGACAGCCCTCTTCTCTGCTGCTTAAGAGTTCGGTTCTTCCGGCTTGATCGCCAGCGCCGCATCCGTCTTGCCGGCCACTGGGGGCGGCAGCGGCGTGTCGCGCTTGCGCTCGCGGATCAGTGTCAGAAGCCCTGACCCGACGATCAGCACGATGCCGATGCCCATCGGCCAGTCGACTTTGTCGCCGAAGACGAGATAGCCGAGCAGGATCGCCCAGAGCATCTGGCTGTACTGGATCGGTCCTACGATGGCCGCCGGCGCATAGAACGACGCCAGCATCATGAAGATATTGCCGACCGCCGCCAGAAGCCCGAAGCCGGCGAGCAGCACCAGGTCGTGGACATCAGGCATATGGAAGTCTGGCAGCGAGAACACCGCGCAAATGATGACGCCGCCAAGCAAGCCCGCCCCATAAAGCGAGATATTCTTCTCCTGCGGCCCGATTGCCCGGTAGATGACGATGGTAACTGCCCCGGCAAAACCGGAGATCAGCGCCGCCAGATGTCCCACCTGCAATTCGCGGAAACCCGGCCGCAGCACCACCAGCACACCGAGGAAACCTATAAGCACTGCTGCCCAGCGCTTCGTTCCAACCTGTTCCTTGAGAAAGATCACCGACATGATCGTTGCAAAGCTTGGCAGCAGAAAGATCAGGCAGAAGGCCTCCGCCATCGAAAGTTGGGTAAAGGCAATGATACTGCCGACGGTGCCGACAGCCGAGCAGACGAAGCGTAGCCCCCAGAGCGGCCAGTTCGTGCTGCGCACCAGATCCGTGTAGCGATCGCCGCGTTTCATCAGGAAGGGGATGGCGACAAAGCCGAACAGGCTGCCGATGAAACCCGCCTCGAAGGCCGGTACGCGCCCTTCCACGAGCTTCACGGAAGCATCACTGAAGGAATAGGCGGCAAAACAGATGAAGGCGAGCAATACGCCCTTGAAGGTGGTGTCGGAAGACAAGGTGATGATCCCGGGGAGGAGGTTACCTCACCGGGATACGGGTGTTCGTCAAAACCGTCAATTCAGATTGCGCAGCGCCTCGGCCTTCGCCTTGGCAATTTCACGCAGTGCGTTTGCGAGCTCGGCTGGCGGTTGCGCGCCGCTCACGGCATATTGCTGGTCGAAGATGAAGAAGGGGACGCCGTTGACGCCCATCTGCTTGGCGGCTTCGACTTCCGAGAGAACGTGGTTCACGTCGGCGTCGCCTGACAGCAGCGATTCGATCACCGGTCGGGAAAGGCCCGCTTCGGTCGCGATGTCGAGCAGCACGGCGGGATCACCGATGTTGCGACCCTGTTCGAAATTTGCCTTGAACAGAAGATCGACGACACGGCCCTGTGTCTCGCGGCTTTCCTGGCCGGCCCAATGGATCAGCCGGTGTGCATCGAGCGTGTTCGGCCCCACCTTGATCGCCTCAAAATCAAAAGCGATTCCAACCTCGGCACCGAGCGCCTTCAGATGGGCATGCGCACGGTCCATGTTCTCCTTCCCACCAAGTTTCTTGGCGAGTTCGACCTGCTGGTCAACGCCTTCAGGCGGATAATCGGGGTTCAGCTGGTAGGGACGCCAGTTGATGTCGACGCTGACCGCGTCCTGCACCTCGGCGATCGCCAGCTCGAGGCGCGCCTTGCCCAGATAACACCAGGGGCAGACCACGTCTGATACGAGGTCGATGGTAATTCGGTCCATGTGGCAGTCCTTTTCTGGCAGCAGACAGGCTGCTCGTTTAAAGAAAAGCGGGCCGGAGACAAGCTCCGGCCCGCAAACACGGCGTCAAACGATCGCGTTCACTGTACCCGCGCGTCGAACCACGTCGGCCGCTGATAGCCATACAGAGGCGAGGCATCCGGGCGCCCGATATGCTTCCAGCGCGCCACCCACTGCTCGCCGATGTGATAGAGCGGCACGACATAATGCCCGGCGACCAGCAGACGGTCGTAGGCACGCACGGCCGCCTGGAAATCGGCGGGATCGCGCGCCTGCAACAGCGCCTCGATCATCCGGTCGATATCGGGATCGGCAACGCCTGCATAGTTGAAGCTGCCCTGGGCATCCCGGGATTCCGACCCCCAGCGGTTGACCTGCTCGGCGCCCGGGGAGAGCGAGGAGGTGTAGGACTTGATGATGATGTCATAGTCGAAGCTGTTGGAGCGCGCCTGGTACTGCGCATCGTCAACCGTGCGGATCGCCATGTCGATCCCGATCAGCTTCAGCGTTCGCTGGAAGGCGAGCGCCATCTTCTCCTGGCCTTCGTTCTGCGTCATCACCTCGAACGCGACCGGCTTGCCCGAGGCATCGACCATCTTGCCGCCCTGGATCTTGTAGCCGGCCTCGCCGAACAGCTTTACCGCCTTGGCAAGCGCCTTGCGATCGCCGCCGGAGCCATCTGTCGCCGATTGCGTATAGGTGCCAGCCAGGATCTCCGGCGATAGCTTGTCCTTGGCATCGCCCAGGAGCGCCAGTTCCTTCTCGTCGGCGGCATTGCCAAAGGCGCCGAGCGCGGAGTTCTGCCAATAACTCTGGGTGCGGGTGAAGGCCCCGCCATAAAGCGTCTTGTTCAGCCACTCGAAGTCGAAGGCTGTGCTCAGTGCCTCACGCACCTTCACATCGGCGAAGATCGGTCGACGCGTATTGAAGACGAAGCCCAGCATGCCCGCTGGAAGCCCAGGCGTGAAGGCCTCCTTCACCACATCTCCCTTCTCCGCGGCAGGGAAATCATAGGCCCGCTGCCAGTGATTGGCATCGCCTTCCGGATAAATGTCGATGTCACCTTTCTTGAAGGCTTCGAACAGGGTTGCTTCCTGGAGGAAATAGGTGACTGTGATCTCGTCGTAATTGTCAAAGCCAACCTTCGACGGCAAATCCTTGCCCCAATAGTCGGGGTCGCGGGCCCAAGTCACCTTTTCGCCGGGCCTCAGATCCTTGATCTTGTAGGGGCCGGACCCGACGGGAATCGCCAGGCCGCCCTGGTCGAAGGTCTCCGGATCGATCGCATGCTTCGGCAGGATCGGGGTCGACAAGGCAAAGATCAGTGGCGTTTCGCGATTGGCCTTGTCGTTGAAGGTGAACTTGATCCCGTGCTCGCCGACCTTCTCCATTTTCTCAACCGCATTCAGGCGCCCGTTGAACGGCGGCCGTCCCTTGTCGCGCAGGAGTTCGAAGGTGAAGATCACATCTTCGGGTGTAACGGGTTTGCCGTCATGCCACCTGGCGCCAGGATTGATGTTGAACTGCACGTAAGTGCGGTCGTCATCCCATTCGACGCTCTCGGCCAAAAGGCCGTACAGCGTGAAGGGTTCATCGGCGGATCGGGTCATCAGCGGCTCATAGAGCAGGTTGCCGAATTCGGGATCCCAAACCCCGCGCGCCGTGGTCCGCATGCCCTTCAGTACGAATGGATTAAGCGCATCAAATGTGCCCACCACACCGTAGTTGACCCGGCCACCCTTCTTCACATCGGGATTGACGTAGGGAAAATGCGTGTAGTCGGCGGGCAGCGCCGGTTCGCCATGCATGGCGATCCCGTGCCTGGGCTCCGCCATGGCGACGGTTGCAAGGGGTAGCAGGCAAAGGCTGAGCAAGAGACGGCGCAAGATTTTGGTCCTCCCGGGATATGGAATCTGCAAACTGAGCCGACGCTAGCATAATCACCACAAAACCAACACAAGCCGGTGGGATTTAGAGACGGTGAGTCTATCCGGCGTCAAAGAAATGCTGGATATTACGGCCGCCACAATGTAACAGGTGAGCCGGATCATCAGGTCATGTATTTGCCTCATTTGAACGACAGGTGAGGGCACACGACCGGTGAATGACGCGGCATTGAAGTCCGCGCGACAGGGGTTTTCAGGAGACGGAATACGTATGATGTTCAAACTTAGCAACGCAACGCGGACAGCTGTGTCTGCACTCGCTCTGTCCTTCGCCGCCACCGCCATGCCGGTTGTCGCGCAGGCGCAGGAAGCCGCCGCAGCTCCCTCTGAGGCGAAGTGGTTCAAGACCTGCGCCAAGCAGGAAGAATCCGACGTCTGCGTCGTGCAGAACCAGCTTGTTGCCGCCAATGGCCAGTTGATCACGGCTGTCGGCCTGATCACCGTCGAAGGCAAGGTCAACCGCAAGCTGCTGCAGGTCACCGTTCCCTCGGCGCGTCTCATTCCGCCCGGCGTCATGATGCAGATCGATGGCGCCAAGGGCACGAAGCTCGATTACGCCGTCTGCCTGCCGGACCGCTGCACTGCCGAAATCCCGCTGACGGATGCGATCATCGCGAGCCTGAAGAAGGGCAACGAAGTGGTGTTCACCTCGATCAACTTCCGCCGCGCGCCGAACCCGATCAAGATCCCGCTGACCGGCTTCACCGGCGCTTTCGATGGCGAAGCCATGTCGCAGTCGCAGGCCGAAGAGCGTCAGCGCCTTCTGCAGGAAGCCATGCAGAAGAAGCAGGAAGAGCGAAACAAGGCAATCACCGACGCCCAGAACGCCGCCAAGCAGGGCAACTGATCGGCTTCATGAAAGCTGAAATGCAAGAAGCCCGCGTCTCGCGACGCGGGCTTCTTTTCGTTTGGTATCCGGGATGATCAGTGGGCGAAGTTCATCTTCGGCTTGTAGTGCCCGCTCTGCTGGGGTTCGAAAATCTGCTGGATTTGCGGATTTCGCAGCGGTTCGTGGCTCTGGTCACGCTCAAGATTCTGCTCGGACACATAGGCCACATATTCTGTCTCGGCGTTCTCCGCGAGCAGATGGTAGAAGGGCTGGTCCTTGTGCGGCCGAACTTCGGCCGGGATGGCATTCCACCACTCCTCGGAATTGGCAAACTCCGGATCAACATCGAAGATGACGCCGCGGAACGGAAAGAACTTGTGCCGTACGACGTCCCCGATACCAAATTTAGCGCTTCGTTGTTTCATGGTTTGGCTTCCTTTCCCTGACATATTTGGGAAGAAAGCCCGGCAAAATCAAGGGATGGTGTATGAACGAACCGTCGCCTGCCATACCTAGCCGGACTTGCGCCCGGGTGCTGTTGCGAGCACGAGGCCACCCGTGACCAGAACGATGCCGACAGCATGATAGGGCTCGAAGTGCTCACCGAGAAAGATTACGGCCATCAGGATTGACATGGGTGGCATCAGATAGAGCGTCATGCCGGCAATTCCTGGTCCAAAAACCTGAACCGCGTGCTGGAAGCAGTAGAAGGCGGCAAGTGAGGCGAATAGGATGATCCCGCCAAGCTTGGCAAACTCCATCGCCGTATCGGGCAGGGGACCGCCCGTCGCGATTTCGATGATTCCTGGTGGCACCAGCACGATCGAACCGGACAGCGCAAGAAGTGCGAACAGTGGCAGTGGCGGCATTGCGCGCACGGAGGGGCGTCGCAGCAGCAGCGAATAGGCCGCAAACGCGATGGCCGCCACGAGGATCGCAAGATCGCCGATATTGAAGGAAAGCTGCAGAAGCGCTTCGGGATGGCCCTTGAGCACGATCGCGACGACGCCTGCAAAGGCAATCACCATTCCCGCGAGCTCGGTCCGTGTCATCTGCCGTTTCTGAAAAAGCCATTGGAACAGAATGATGAACAGCGACGAGGTCGTATAGATCAGCGTCGCGTTCGACGCCGTGGTCAGCGTCAGCGCCCAATAGACCACACCGCCACAGATGCCCATGCCGAGGATGCCGAGTGTCAGCCAGAGCGCTGTATGTCTCCTGACAAAGGCAAGGCACGCGGCGCGCTCCTGCCAGATGAAGGGTGACATCAGAATTGCAGCCCCCAGCCAGCGCAGGAGCGCCGTGGTGAACGGCCCGACCTCGCCGGTGATGCCGCGCCCGAATATCAGGTTGGACGAGAAGAAGACCGGCGTCAGCAGAAAGAGCATCCAGTCATAGAGACGGGGATCGGCGGTCTTGGTCGTTTCAGGCATGGGAGATCGCTTGTCGCGGAGAAGGTGTCACCCAGTGCTAGCGCGAGTGCCGGTTTGGAGAAAGCGCCTTTTCCAACAAACGGTACCAAACGCCACGAAAAACGCCGGCAGATTTCTCTGCCGGCGCTTCCTGTTCATAATTCGATGGATCAGACCGAATAGTACATGTCGAATTCGACCGGGTGCGGCGTCATTTCGAAGCGCATGACTTCCTGCATCTTCAGGTCGATGAAGCTGTCGATCTGGTCGTCGTCGAACACGCCGCCGGCGGTCAGGTACTTGCGATCCTTGTCCAGGCTTTCGAGCGCTTCACGCAGCGAACCGCAGACGGTCGGGATCTTCTTCAGTTCCTTCGGCGGCAGGTCGTAGAGATCCTTGTCCATGGCCTTGCCCGGATGGATCTTGTTCTTGATGCCGTCGAGGCCGGCCATCAGCATGGCGGCGAAAGCGAGGTAGGGGTTGGCGGTCGGATCCGGGAAGCGGACTTCGACGCGCTTGGCCTTCGGGTTGGAGCCGAAGGGAATGCGGCACGAAGCCGAACGGTTGCGGGCCGAATAGGCGAGCAGAACCGGCGCTTCGTAACCCGGGACCAGACGCTTGTAGGAGTTGGTCGACGGGTTGGAGAAGGCGTTGATCGACTTGGCATGCTTGATGATGCCGCCGATGAAGAACAGGCAGCTTTCCGACAGGCCGGCATATTCGTCACCGGCGAAGGTCGGCTTGCCGTCCTTCCAGATCGACATGTGCACGTGCATGCCCGAACCGTTGTCGCCGAAGATCGGCTTCGGCATGAAGGTCGCGGTCTTGCCATAGGCATTGGCGACCTGGTGGACGACATACTTGTAGATCTGCATCTTGTCGGCGTTGCGCACCAGCGCGTCGAACTTGATGCCGAGCTCGTGCTGGGCAGCCGCCACTTCGTGGTGGTGCTTTTCGACGACGACGCCCATTTCGCCGAGAACCGTCAGCATTTCGGAGCGCATGTCCTGCAGGCTGTCGATCGGCGGAACCGGGAAATAGCCGCCCTTGACGCGCGGACGGTGGCCGAGGTTGCCGGTCTCATAGTCGGTGTCGTCGTTCGACGGCAGTTCGGTCGAGTCGAGCTTGAATCCGGTGTTGTAAGGATCGGCCTTGTACTTGACGTCGTCGAAGACGAAGAACTCGGCTTCCGGGCCAACGAAGACGGTGTCGCCGATGCCGGATGCCTTGAGGTAGGCTTCGGCCTTCTTGGCGGTGCCGCGCGGATCGCGGTTATAGGCTTCTCCCGAAACCGGGTCGAGAATGTCGCAGAGAATGACCATGGTCGACTGCGCGAAGAAGGGGTCCATGTGCACGGTGGCCGGATCAGGCATCAGCACCATGTCGGACTCGTTGATGGCCTTCCAGCCGGCGATCGAGGAGCCGTCGAACATGACGCCGTCGGCGAACATGTCTTCGTCGACGCAGGCAATGTCCATCGTCACGTGCTGCAGCTTGCCCTTCGGATCGGTAAAGCGCAGGTCGACGAACTTGACGTCGTTGTCCTTGATCTGTTTCAGAATATCGTTTGCGGTCGTCATATTTTTATGTCCTCGCATGAGCTGACGATTTAAACCCGACCTCCCTAAGTGTCGGGTCCGATTTAGATGGCGTCGATGCCGGTTTCGCCGGTCCGGATACGGACGACTTCTTCCACGTTCGACACGAAGATTTTTCCATCGCCGATGCGGCCCGTCTGGGCTGCATTGCGGATGGCGTCAATGACGGCCTCCACGTTCTCGTCGGCCAGTACCACTTCGACCTTCACCTTCGGCAGGAAGTCCACGACATATTCGGCGCCGCGATAGAGCTCGGTATGGCCCTTCTGGCGACCGAAGCCCTTGGCTTCCGTCACGGTGATACCCTGCAGGCCGACTTCCTGAAGGGCTTCCTTCACTTCGTCGAGCTTGAAAGGCTTGATGATCGCTTCGATCTTTTTCATGAGAAAATTTCTCTCCGCTTCCTCAGTAAAGCAGGATGAGCCCCGCTTGCCGGGTTGGATGCATGGAATGTGCCAATCTTTCGCGAAAAATGCGCGAAAACCTGCCTCTCCTCCGTCCGACCGGCCAAATCTCCAGCAAAACGGGCAGAAAAGCCAGCCCGTTTCGATGAAAATATCGATTTTGGCCAATCTTTTTTACACCGGCGGTCACACGCTAAGCCTTTGCCGCGCTTGCGTTATCTCGAATAAAGGAGACTAAAAATAAGGCAAATGCATACATAATATGCAATTGTGATTGCCTAAAATCGCGCATCATTGCGCAGCGCGTAGAATATGCTCTAACCTCGCCCCATGAGCCACAACCTTCGTGAAATCCTGCTGACGCCCTCCGCCATGGCACGCGTCGATGTCGCTGTGGCCCGGTCAGGCATTGATAGCTATGGCTTGATGCTGCGGGCAGGCGAGGCGGTTGCCGCCGCAGCCCTCCGGCGGTACCCGGGCGCACTACGTTTCGCGGTGCTCTGTGGCCCGGGAAACAATGGCGGCGATGCCTATGTTGCGGCAGCGGCGCTTAGTCGGGTCGGGGCGAGCGTCGAGGTCTACAGTCTTGTGGACGTCTCGAAGCTGAAAGGTGATGCTGCACAGGCGCAAGCCGCCTGCCGTCTGCCTGTGTATCTCCTTGGTGATTTTCACCCTCGGGCCGGTGATGTGGTAATCGACGGTTTGTTTGGCGCCGGCCTGGCGAGGGATGTACCGGATACCGTTCAACAGCTTGTACATTCCGTTCAGGCCGCAACACTGCCGGTGCTGGCAATCGATCTGCCCTCCGGTATCGATGGCGCGACAGGCGAGGTACGGGGGGCAGCTTTCGAGGCGGATCTGACCGTTACCTTCATGGCCCGCAAACCGGGGCACCTGCTTCTGCCAGGCCGTCTGCATTGCGGGGTGGTCGAGGTCTTCGATATCGGCATTCCCCGACGCATCATCGACGCCGAAGCCGGAGACCTGTGGGTGAACGGTCCGCCGCTCTGGGTTGAGCAGGAAAAGGCAGCGTCTGCCCAGGATCATAAATATCGCCGCGGCCACCTGACTGTCTTCTCGGGCCCCGAGACCGCAACGGGCGCGGCGCGTCTGTCGGCAGAGGCAGGCCTGTCGGCGGGCGCCGGTCTCGTCACGCTGGCATCGCCGGCCTCGGCCCTGACTGTCAATGCCGGCCATCTGACGGCGGTGATGCTCGCGCGGCTCGATTCGGTTACCGACCTGACGACATGGCTCTCCGACACCCGGCGATCCACCTTCGTGCTCGGCCCGGGTTATGGGGATCTCGATCTGGCTCGCAGATTTGCGGCGATGCTGGGTGAGGCCGGGCGCAGTCTTGTCCTCGACGCCGATGGCATTTCCGCCTTCAAGGGGCGTGAAGATGAACTCAAGGCGGTCTTTGGCAGCGGCAACCCTCGTCTGGTCATCACACCCCACGAAGGCGAGTTTGCGCGACTATTCCCCGAGATCGCGGCGGACACTGGCATGAGCAAGGTGGACAGGGCCTTGGCGGCTTCGCAAGCCATCGGCGGCATCGTCGTCTACAAGGGTGCAGACACCGTGATCGCTTCACCGGACGGTCGGGCCGCCATTGAAGAAAAGGCGCCTGCCACGCTGGCGACTGCCGGCTCCGGCGATGTCCTGGCCGGGATAGTCGGCGCGCGGCTGGCCAATGGCATGCCGGCCTTCGAGGCGGCATGCGCGGGTGTCCACCAGCACGGCCAGGCGGCAGCGAGGGCAGGGCGCGGCATGACGGCCGAAGATCTGGTCACGCATCTGCGGACAGTCTGACCGTCCGGCGCCGGCTTAAAACTCCGCCGGCTGGACCAGGCGGCTGCGCCTCAGCAAGCCTTCCCCCTCGAGCAGAGGATAGGCGATAGAGACGAAGAGCGAGTTGATCTCCTTGAGATCTCGCATCGTGTCGATATGCAACGAGCTTGATTCGAAGCTTGCGGCATTGCCCTGGCGCAGGCGCTGCAGATGGCTTTCCTCGCTTGTTTTCACAAGTGTCCGGATCGCTTCCTTTCGGGCAACGAGTTGGCGCGCATGCTCCAGATCTCGAGTGACCAGGAGGTTGAAGGCGAGATGCGCATTCTGCACCACCTCGTTGTGCATGGCGCAGAGCTCGGCCCAGCCTTCTGCCGAGAAGGCGACATTGCGCTCATTCTTCTTGCGCGCCCGGGTCAGCATGTTCTGCGATATGATATCGGCCGCCTGTTCGATCTTGATCGTGGCACCGAGCAGGTTCTGGCATTGGGCCGCCGATGCCTGATCGAGCGCGGTCTCGGAGATGCGCGCGAGGTAGAACTTGATGTCACGGTGGACGGTGTCGATTTGATCGTCCAGAGCCTCGATGCGTTGTGTCTTCTTCGGATCCCACCGTTCGAAGAGGTCGAAGATGCCATTCAGCATCACCTCTGTCTTGTCGCAGACCGCCAGAACTTCACGCGTTGCGTTGGATATCGCCTGCTGCGGGTTTGTGAGGTCGACAACATTGAGCGCCGACAGCCGATCGTCATTGGCCGCATGATCATCCGACCGCGCCAGAAGACGCTCGAGCATGCCGGCAACAAGGCCGGCGAAGGGCAGTCCGAGCACCAGCACTGCGGCATTCATGGCCAGATGCACAAGAACGACGGCATCGCCCGGATGGGCTGAAAACACCGTCGGGCTGACGGTGAACACGTATTGCGCTGCAAGCGCCACGAGCGTCATCATCCCGCGTATCACGACATTGCCCAGTGGCACGACCCGGGCATTCGCTTCGGCATTCTTGGTGAGAAGTGCGGCAATGATCGCAGCGCCGAAGTTGATCCCAAGAACCAGAGGGATGATCAAGGCATCCGGCAGCAAATGCTTGTCTGCCAGCGATGCGACGAGCAGAACTGCGGCAACGCTGGAATGAAAGGCCCAGGCCAGAAGGGCCGCAAGCACGAAGGCGCTGATCCAGTCGCTGGCGAGGTAATTGAACAGAATTGGCAGGATCCGGCTTTCGCGCAGGGGTTCGGATGCCTCGCCGATCAGCCGCAGTGACAAAAGAAGCAGGCCGAGGCCAAAGAGGATACGGCCTATCTGTCGCCAGCCGCGCGCTTCCGACGTCCGGAACGCGATGGTTCCGGCAAGCAGCAGCACGGGCACGAGCAGCGACAGATCATAGCGCAGAATGCGGACGACAAATGCGGAGCCAAAATCCGCCCCAAGCAGGGTCGCTACGCCGATGGCGGGCAGGACATAGCCGGCCGCCGAGAACGACGCCACGATCAACGCCACCGCTGTTGCACTCTGCAATGCAACGGCGAAGAGGAACCCGGCAAAGGCCGCCGAGAAGCGATTGCCCACGGCATGACGGAGCTTGTCCTTCAGCACGCCGCCATAGGCGCGCTCGATGCCCGTACGCACCATGCGGGTCGCCCACAGAAGCAGCGCCACGGCGCCAGCGAGATGAATGAAGACGGCGATGCCCGACATGAAGTGCCCCGAACCCTCAAGTTTGGACGCGCACGTCCGAAGAGGAAAGCATGCGGGTCCAGCGCGTGCAAATGCCCGCGACTCTGCGACCGAGCCTAGTCCAGTTTCGCCAATGTCACAAATTGAAGACTGTCAGCCGGGGCGGGGATGTCACCCGACACGTTTCTGCAGTTCGATCGCGCCCCGCGGCGCATTGACCTTGCCGCCCGAGATGAAGAAGGCGAAGACGTCCCGAGGCTTCTTTTCCGCCGGACTACCCTTCGCAATCAGCGGCAGATCGTCGGGCACGCTCCCGCCTGCATAGGTCTTGAGCCGCCCCGCCCAGGCATCGATGTCCTTGGGTGGATAGCAGGTCGGCGTCTCATCCGTACCCTTCTGCAAGCGGGCATAGATGAAGTCGGCCGTCGGATCAGCAAACATCGGATAATCGTGATGGTCGGCGCAAACCGCTGCCACCCCATGCCGGCGGAGCATCTCGATGAACTCCGGCACCTGGAAACTCTCATGCCGTGGCTCCACCACATGCCGAAGCGGCAGTCCGTTCAGGTCCTTCGGCAAAAGGCCGAGGAAGGCCTCGAAGTCTTCCGGTTCGAACTTCTTCGTGCCCATGAACTGCCAGAGGATGGGTCCCAGATGTGGCCCGAGCTCCTCTATACCCTGATGCACGAACTTCTCGATCGATGGCCCGGCTTCCGCGAGGATCTTGCGATTGGTGCAATAGCGGCTGGCCTTGAGCGAAAAGACGAAATCTTCCGGCACTTCCGAAGCCCATTTCGCAAAGGTCGCCGGCTTCTGGCTGGAGTAATAGGTGCCGTTGACTTCGATGGCTGTCAGTTGCCGGCTGGCATATTCCAGCTGGCGCTTCTTCGGCAGATCGGACGGATAGAAACTGTCGTCCCAGGGATCGAAGGTCCAGCCGCCTATGCCGGTGCGGATGATGCCGGATTTGGTCATGAAATGCCTTCCTGTTCTCCACTTTAGCTCTAGGTGGTGGTTGATACCTCAACCACCTGAGCAGCAGGACTGCCGAATTCCGGTATGAAAATGCCGATTTCCTCGAGGCTAATAACTGCATCGAACAAACCTGCATCACTTCCACTTGCAGAAACAATACCGGCCGATGCCACGAAAACAGTCGCAAAATCATCGTGGGGGATTCTATTGTCGTGTTTCATGACGTGCCTAGCTCGTGGAGCGTAACTTGCTGCTTGGCCGGGAGTCAGCTTGCTGCCCTGCTTGAACTCGACGTGTACTACAACGCGTTTTCCCAGCTCGACATCAACAAACCATAAAAGAACATCGGTCTCGTGTTCCTTTTCAAGTGCGGCAATTCTCCAGAACCAGTGTCGCCACCAGCGATCCGCCCGAACACGTGGGCGTGCAAGAGCTTGCTCTTCTCTTAGCAGCCGAAGTGAAAATCTACGGGATGCAAACTTCGTCCGGAATAAGAACCAGTTTTTGAAGTCGTCTGAACTTGCAATCTTCTCCGCAAACAATCGACAAAGATCATCTTCTGATAGGCGACGTATCTTCATGCATCACTCCGCCGCCTGCACCTTCTTCACCGGCCGCCGCTCCAGCAGCTCCTTGAGGAACTGCCCGGTATATGACGCCTCGACCTTGACCACCTCTTCCGGCGTACCCTGTGCCACGATCTGGCCGCCGCCATCGCCGCCTTCGGGGCCGAAGTCGAGGATGTAGTCGGCGGTCTTGATGACCTCGAGATTGTGCTCGATGACCACAACGCTATTGCCCTGATTGACCAGTTCCTGCAGCATTTCCAGAAGCTTGGCGACATCGTGGAAATGCAGGCCTGTGGTCGGCTCGTCCAGGATATAGAGCGTCCGCCCGGTCGAACGCTTCGACAGTTCCTTGGCGAGCTTGACGCGCTGCGCCTCGCCACCCGACAGCGTATTCGCCTGCTGGCCGACCTTGATATAGCCGAGGCCGACATCGAACAGCGCCTGCAGCTTGTCGCGCACCGCCGGCACCGCCTGGAAGAACTCGACCCCTTCCTCGACCGTCATGTCGAGTACGTCGGCGATCGACTTGCCCTTGAAGGTCACGTCCAGCGTCTCGCGGTTGTAGCGCTTGCCGTGGCAGACGTCGCAGGTGACATAGACATCCGGCAGGAAGTGCATCTCGATCTTGATCACGCCGTCGCCCTGGCAGGCCTCGCAACGGCCGCCCTTGACGTTGAACGAGAAGCGCCCGGCCTGATAGCCGCGCGCCTTCGCCTCCGGCAGGCCGGTGAACCAGTCGCGGATCGGCGTGAACGCCCCGGTATAGGTCGCGGGGTTGGAGCGCGGCGTGCGCCCGATCGGCGACTGGTCGATATCGATAACCTTGTCGATGAATTCGAAACCGTCGATGCGCTCGTGCTCGGCCGGATTTTCACGCGCGCCCATGACACGCCGCGCCGCCGCCTTGTAGAGCGTCTCGATCAGGAAGGTTGACTTGCCGCCACCCGACACGCCGGTCACCGCCGTGAACACGCCGAGCGGGATCGACGCCGTGACGTTCTTCAGATTGTTGCCCTTGGCGCCGACCACCTTGATCTGCTGGCCCTTCTTCGGCTTGCGCCGCTGCGCAGGAACGCCGACCCCCATCTCGCCCGTCAGGTACTTGCCGGTCAGCGATTTCGGATTGGCCATGATGTCCTGCGGCGACCCTTGCGCGATGACCTGACCGCCATGGATGCCGGCGGCCGGTCCGATATCGACGACATAGTCGGCCGTCAGGATCGCATCCTCGTCATGCTCGACGACGATCACTGTATTGCCGATGTCGCGCAGGTGCTTCAGCGTATCGAGAAGCCGTGCATTGTCGCGCTGATGCAGGCCGATCGAGGGTTCGTCCAGCACATAGAGAACGCCCGTCAGCCCCGAACCGATCTGCGATGCCAGACGAATGCGTTGGCTCTCGCCGCCCGACAGCGTGCCGGAATTGCGCGACATCGAGAGATAATCGAGCCCGACATCGTTGAGGAAGCGCAGGCGTTCCCGGATTTCCTTCAAGATGCGGACAGCGATCTCGTTCTGCTTGTCGGTCAGCTTGGCCGGCAGATCCTCGAACCAGGCACCGGCATTGCGGATCGCCATGTCGGTCACCTGGCCGATATGCAAGCCATTGATCTTCACCGCCAGCGCCTCCGGCTTCAAGCGGAAGCCGTTGCAGGCCGGGCAGGGGGCCGCGGACATGAAACGCTCGATCTCTTCACGCGCCCAGGCGCTGTCAGTTTCCTTCCAGCGCCGCTCGAGGTTCGGCACGATGCCTTCGAAGGTCTTGGTCGTTGTGTAGGAACGCGCACCATCGGCATAATGGAAGTCGATCTTCTCTTCCGTGCCGTGCAGGATCGCCTTCTGCGCGGCTTCCGACAGGTCGGACCATTTCGATGTCAGCTTGAAACCGAAGGCCTTGCCGAGTGCTTCGAGCGTCTGGTTGTAGTAGGGCGAGCTCGACTTGGCCCAAGGCGCAATTGCGCCGTCATTCAGCTTGCGATTGGCCTCCGGCACGATCAGTGCCTCGTCAATCTTCTGCTGCGATCCGAGGCCGTCGCAGGTCGGGCAGGCGCCGAAGGGATTGTTGAAAGAAAAGAGACGCGGCTCGATTTCCGGAATGGTGAAGCCGGACACGGGGCAGGCGAACTTCTCCGAAAACAGCACGCGCTCATGCGTTTCGTTCAGCGACTTGTTGGCCGAGCCACCGGCCGAGGTTTCCTCGGGCGGCAGAGGCTTGTCCGCATACTCGGCAACCGCCAGCCCGTCCGCGAGCCTGAGGCACGTCTCAAGACTGTCGGCGAGGCGGCTCGCAATATCCGGGCGCACCACGACGCGGTCGACCACCACGTCGATGTCGTGCTTGTACTTCTTGTCGAGCGTCGGCGCCTCGGCGATCTCATAGAACTGCCCGTCGATCTTGACGCGCTGAAAGCCCTTTTTCATCAGCTCGGCGAGTTCCTTCTTGTACTCGCCCTTGCGGCCGCGGATCATCGGCGCAAGGATGTAGAGGCGCGTGCCTTCTTCCAGCGCGAGGATCCGGTCGACCATCTGGCTCACCGTCTGGCTCTCGATCGGCAGGCCCGTGGCTGGCGAATAGGGAACACCGACACGCGCAAACAAGAGACGCATATAGTCGTAGATTTCGGTGACCGTTCCGACCGTCGAACGTGGATTACGCGACGTCGTCTTCTGCTCGATCGAGATTGCCGGCGACAGACCCTCGATCTGGTCCACGTCCGGCTTCTGCATCATTTCGAGGAACTGACGCGCATAGGCCGACAGGCTTTCAACGTAACGGCGCTGCCCCTCGGCATAGATCGTGTCGAAGGCGAGCGACGACTTGCCCGAGCCGGAAAGCCCGGTCATCACGATCAGGCTGTTGCGCGGCAGATCGATGTCGATGCCTTTGAGATTGTGCTCACGCGCGCCGCGAATGGAGATGGTCTTGAGTTCGCTCATGTCAGGCTCTGATCGGGAAGGGACGGTTCCGGGGAGGATTGTCCTTATGTAGTGAACGCAGCCCTTGAGTCGAGGCACAAGGCGCAACCGTTGTGGAATTTCGATTCTGTTGACAGGATCATAGAGAAATACTAGAACAAATAAAGAACATTTTCGCTGTGGATTTAAGCCGGTCATCGCCCAATCGCTGCAGCGGATGGGATATGGTGGCATTTGATTGGATTTTGAACGCCGCGGCGGCGCGGCAGTAAGGTGAGTGTCATGGCTGGTAGCGTCAACAAGGTCATCCTGATCGGCAATCTCGGAGCCGATCCCGAAATCCGCCGGACCCAGGACGGCCGACCGATCGCCAACCTGCGCATCGCGACATCCGAAAGCTGGCGCGACAAGAACAGCGGCGAGCGCAAGGAAAAGACCGAGTGGCATCAGGTCGTTATCTTCAACGAAGGCCTCTGCAAGGTCGCCGAACAGTATCTGAAGAAGGGCTCGACGGTTTATGTCGAGGGCCAGCTGCAGACCCGCAAGTGGCAGGACCAGAACGGCAATGACCGTTACTCCACGGAAGTGGTGCTGCAGGGCTTCAACGGCAATCTGACCATGCTGGGCGGTCGCGGTGATGGCGGTGGCGCCTCGCGTGGCGGCAACGACTTCGGCGGCGCCGATTACGGTGGCGGCGGTGGCTATGACGGCGGCTACGGCTCGCCGGCACCCTCGCGCGGTGGCTCTTCCGGTGGTGCAAGCCGCGGCGGCAGCGCCCCCTCAGGCGGATTCTCGCGCGATCTGGATGACGACATCCCGTTCTGAGCCGCGCAGTTTCGTTTCACAACAGACCTGGATCACTACAAACGCTCCGCATCAGCGGGGCGTTTTTTGTGACGGGAAACGGCATCCCTCCTCTTCAGGTGACGGTGTCGGCTCGCAACCGCTTAAGATCAGCCTCACCAAGGGCCTTCTCCGCGCGTGACATGGCCAGCGCAGCCTGGCGGCGAGCGGCGGCGCGGAATTCTGCGCTTCCCAGCCGAGCCAATGCAGCGAGGCTCTTCTGCAATCGCAGGTGAACCTCAACCTGCGTGGCAGCGTCGCGCGCGATCGTCATGAAGGCATCCTCAAAGAGGTCCTCAGCGGCTAGACCCAGGATGAAAACGCGTGGAAACTCGGGCGCTTGGTCTTCGATCGGATCCGCCCAGCGGCTGAGCAACCGGGTTACGCGACCAATGACGTCAATTGCCGTCCCAGGATCGTTGATGGCCGGTGAAAGGGCCCGCTGAGCCGTTTCACTCAGCACGACCAGCCCGAAGCGCGGGTCCTGCTCGAAGTTGCGTTCATTGCCGATGGTGATTGCATGCCGCAGGGCGTCATCCGGGTCCTGATCTTCGTCAGGCGTTGCCTGTGAGCCATCGCGATAGGCAAGGATGCTGTCGCGATAAACGAAGGCGCCGGGATTGACGATCACGTGGATGTCGCCGTTGATGCGCTCTGCAAGCCCGGAAAGCGCCTGCATGTCCATGTGCTGGACATAGCCGACAACGCCGGCCCTGACGGGAGACATGCTAGAAAAGTCGGCCGTTTTGCTGCCAAAAGATGGGCTGCCGCCGAGGTAAGGGTTCTGGCGCCGCGCCTGGATTGCATGCAGCGCCGCGTCTTCCACGCGACTCGTCGTCTCGCCGACACGCCCAAGCATGGTCAGGTGATCGATCCAGCGCATCAGTTGAAACACGATCAGCGCGATGACGCCGATCGTGACGACAAAGAGGATGACCCGTCCCTTGTCACCATAGGCACCTGTCTGCAGCACCACGATGCCGACGATACCGTAAAGGAACGAGCCGACGAAAGTGGACAGCACGTTCTGGGTCACGGTATCCTCGATGAGGAGCTTCGTGGCACGCGGCGTCACATTGCTGGTGGCCGAACCATAAGCCGATGTCATCGCGCTCAGAGAGAACGTCGTCACCGCCAGCATGCTGGAGGCGATAATATTGAGGATGGTATCGACAGACTCCGGATTGATGGAGCCAGGAATGTCGAAGGGTATGAAGCGCTCCGCGACGGTGGCGAGAACCGCCGCCAGGACGCCGATCGCGCCAATCGCCGACGCGCGCACCCACAGGCGCCGGCTGAACTGTCTCAATACAAATCGCCAGCGGCTGAATACAGCCTCATCTCTCATGGCGGGGTCTCCTCAGCCCGCGAAGGCGGACTTCACCCCGTCAACGACGAACTGAACAGAAAGTGCCGCCAGCAGCACGCCGAGTAGGCGCGTCAGCAACGCGCGGCCGGTTACCCCGAGGAAGCGGTTGAGCCGCTCGGCGAGGTACAGCGATACGAAAACGAGGCCGAGTACGACGGCGATGACCGCGATCAGTTGCAACTTGCCCATCCAGCCCTCCACCGCGCCTGAGATGAGGACCGTCGCCGAGATGGCGCCCGGACCGGCAATCAGCGGGATGGCGAGCGGGAAGACGGCTAGGTTGTGAATGTGGTCCTTGGTGATCGCGTCACCGGTCGTCTTTTCCTTCCGCTCGTTCCGCTTCTCGAAGATCATCTCGAAGGCAATGGCAAACAGCATCAAGCCGCCTGCGATCCGGAAGGCGCCCATGGAGATGCCGAGAGCGCCCAGAATGCTGGCGCCGAAGAGCGCAAAGACCGTGAGGATGGCAAAACCCATGACCGAGCCGCGCACGGCAACCTGCTGACGCTGCGCCCGCGTCATGCCTTGGGTCAGTCCCAGGAAGAGCGGCGCGAGCCCCGGCGGGTCGACGGTGACCAGCAGGGTGGTGAAGGCGCTGATCATCGTTTCGGTAATCGCCATGGTTCAACTTTCTCCTTTGTAGGCGTCCATAAAGCCGAAGCCTTGGTAGGCTTGCAAGCGCTCGCCCCAACATATTGAGAGAAATGCCTTTCCGCAGCCGCAAAAGCCTGTTTATAACCGGGCTCAAAATTGGCGCTTTCGCGCCTGTTCCGCTATAAATTCCGCAGTGATTCCGAACAGAGATCGTGACCTGATTTGACTGAGCAAAGCACTCCCGGCGGCGGCAAGTTTCCGTCCGACATCCAGCCGATTTCCATCATGGAGGAAATGCAGCGGTCGTATCTCGATTACGCGATGAGCGTCATCGTGAGCCGCGCGCTGCCTGACGTGCGCGACGGCCTCAAGCCGGTGCACCGCCGCATCCTCTACGGCATGAACGAGCTCGGCCTCGACTGGAACAAGAAATACGTGAAAAGCGCCCGCGTCACCGGTGACGTCATGGGTAAGTATCACCCGCATGGTGATGCCGCGATTTATGACGCGTTGGCCCGTATGGCGCAGCCTTGGTCGCTGCGTATGCCGCTGATCGACGGTCAGGGCAATTTCGGCTCCGTCGACGGCGATCCGCCGGCGGCCCAGCGTTACACGGAATGCCGCCTCCAGAAGGTCTCGCACGCGCTGCTCGACGACCTCGACAAGGAAACCGTCGACTTCCGCGACAACTACGACGGCACCATGTCGGAGCCGGTCGTCGTTCCAGCCAAGTTCCCGAACCTGCTGGTCAACGGCGCTGGCGGTATCGCGGTCGGCATGGCAACCAACATCCCGCCACACAATCTGGTCGAAGTCCTCGACGGCTGCACGGCGCTCATCGACAATCCGGCAATCGAACTGCCCGAACTGATGCAAATCATCCCGGGTCCGGACTTCCCGACCGGCGCCATGATCCTTGGCCGCTCCGGCATCAAGTCGGCCTATGAGACGGGCAGGGGCTCCGTTGTCATGCGCGGCGTCGCCCGCGTCGAGCCGATGCGCGGCGATCGCGAGCAGATCATCATCACCGAGATCCCCTATCAGGTGAACAAGGCGACGATGATCGAGAAGATGGCCGAGCTCGTGCGCGAAAAGCGCATCGAAGGCATCTCTGATCTGCGTGACGAGTCCGACCGCGACGGTTACCGCGTCGTGATCGAGTTGAAGCGCGACGCCAATGCCGATGTCATCCTGAACCAGCTCTATCGTTACACCCCGCTGCAAACCTCCTTCGGCTGCAACATGGTGGCGCTGAACGGCGGCAAGCCGGAACAGCTGACGCTGCTCGACATGCTGCGCGCCTTCGTTGCCTTCCGTGAGGAAGTCGTCAGCCGCCGTACGAAGTATCTTCTGCGCAAGGCCCGCGAGCGCGCCCATGTCTTGGTCGGTCTGGCGATCGCCGTTGCCAATATCGACGAAGTCATCGCGCTCATCCGCAAGGCGCCGGATCCGGCAACCGCCCGTGAGCAGCTGATGACGCGCCGCTGGCCGGCCCACGATGTCGAAGCCCTCATCCGGCTGATTGACGATCCGCGTCACCGCATCAACGACGACCTGACCTACAACCTGTCGGAAGAGCAGGCGCGCGCGATCCTTGAACTGCGCCTCGCTCGACTGACGGCCCTCGGTCGCGATGAGATCGACGAGGAACTGAACAAGATCGGTGCCGAAATCGCCGATTACCTCGACATCCTCTCGTCGCGTGTCCGCATCCAGACGATCGTCAAGGACGAGTTCGCCGCGATCCGCGACGAATTTGGCACCCCGCGTCGTACCCAGATCGTCGACGGCGGTCCTGATATGGACGACGAGGACCTGATCGCTCGCGAAGAGATGGTCGTGACCGTTTCTCACGCCGGCTACATCAAGCGCGTGCCGCTGACGACCTACCGCGCCCAGCGTCGCGGCGGCAAGGGCCGCTCCGGCATGGCGATGAAGGACGAGGATTTTGCAACCCGTCTGTTCGTTGCCAACACGCATACGCCCGTTCTGTTCTTCTCCTCCCGCGGCATCGTCTACAAGGAAAAGGTCTGGCGTCTGCCGATCGGCACGCCGACCTCGCGCGGCAAGGCGATGATCAACATGTTCCCGCTGGAGCCCGGCGAGCGCATCACCTCGATCATGCCGCTGCCTGAGGACGAAACGAGCTGGGGCAATCTCGACGTCATGTTCTCGACGACGCGCGGCACGGTTCGCCGCAACAAGCTGTCAGACTTCATCCAGGTCAACCGCAACGGCAAGATCGCGATGAAACTGGAGGAAGAGGGCGACCAGATCCTCGGCGTCGAAACCTGCACCGATCGTGACGACGTTCTGCTGACGACAGCCCTTGGCCAGGCCATCCGCTTCCCGGTCGACGAAGTCCGTGTCTTTGCAGGCCGTAATTCGATCGGCGTGCGCGGCCTGACGCTTGCCGACAGCGACCGCCTGATTTCGATGACCATCCTCGCGCATGTCGATGCGGAACCATGGGAGCGCGCGGCCTATCTCAAGCGCTCTGCCGCTGAACGCCGCGCTATGGGTGTTGACGAGGACGATATTGCCCTTGTCGGCGAAGAAGTCGGTGCCGAGGGTGAGCTGTCCGAAGAGCGCTATCAGGAACTCAAGGCCCGCGAGCAGTTCGTGCTCACGGTTTCGGAAAAGGGTTATGGCAAGCGCTCATCTTCCTATGACTTCCGCACCTCCGGTCGCGGCGGCAAGGGCATCCGCGCAACTGACACCTCGAAGACGACGGAAATTGGCGAGCTGGTCGCGGCCTTCCCGGTCGAGGACACCGACCAGCTGATGCTGGTCTCCGACGGCGGTCAGTTGATCCGCGTGCCCGTTAACGGAATCCGCATCGCCAGCCGCGCGACCAAGGGGGTCACCATCTTCTCCACCGCCAAGGATGAGAAGGTCGTGTCCGTCGAGCGCATCACCGAGCCGGAAGCTGATGAGGAAGTGGCGGAAGCCGCAGACAGCGCGGACGTCGGGGGCGGTGTCGCCGAGGCTCCGGAAGCCGGTGGCGAGGTTCCGACCGAATGAACGCGGACCGGCCCGAAAGGGCCGGTTCAGCTTTAAGAGATGACATAACGAAAAGCCCGCCGGACGAGGTCCGCGCGGGCTTTTTGCTGGAGGTCTGCATCAAGTTTGATGCGGTCTTGTTGGGGCCGGCGTGTGGATCCACCGACTGCGACCGCTTGGGAGCCGGTCTCAGAAGGCCTTGCGGCGTTCCATCATGGCCCGGAAATCATCGTTCTCGCGCTTCAGTGCCGTAATCGTCGAGGCGACAGAGGCAACGAACATGCCGCTGATAAGAGCAGCCAGAACCGACAGGGTGATAAACATGGCCTTTCCTTTCTTTCTCAGCGTGATGTTGCGTTTCTAGCGGCGAAGATTTGATTTCCGATTAATGCCCGAAGCTATGGTAGCGGGCGGTCATCGGCGGGCCATAGAAAGCAGCGTCACCGCTGTCTTTGATGTAAAAGGTTGCGGAGGTGGCAACCATGGCAGTCATCATCATCATCCATACGAGGTTGATCAGGGTAACCTTGTCATGCATTGCTTTAGTCCTTTGAATGCCGGCATTCGCTGCCGTAAAATGCTTGCGTGCGGAAATAGTTCCCGCACAGTGTAGGAAAGCTTTAGCGGGCTCCGCCTGAAGTCGTCTTGAACAGGCCGTTCATCTGGCGTTCATCTTCGTAGTCGAATTGCGACTCCTCGATCAGGTCCCGGACCACCATCACGCCGAGTTCTACGAGCAGCGAGGCAGAGATTGCGGCAGCGATCAGGAGAACCAGCATGGGAACGACCCCTCCAGGTGGCGGTTTGAGCGATGATGTTCTTCTATGACAACCCGCCTGAAGCCGCCTTGAATGGCGCGTTCATCTCCGGTTCATGGCCGGAACATGGCAGCGAACGGGCCGAAACGTGACCGCCAGCGGCTGCTTGTACGCTTGCGATTTCAGGCCTTCCGTGACAAAAGGCGGGCGAAACCAAAGAACGGGTTCTCATGGCGACCGCTTTTTATCCTGGCTCCTTCGATCCGATGACCAATGGTCATCTCGATGTGCTCGTGCAGGCAATGAACATTGTTGATCGGCTTGTGGTCGCAATCGGGACGCATCCGGGAAAGGCGCCTCTTTTCTCATACGAACAGCGCGCCGATCTCGTTCGTGCCTCCCTCGCGGACGTACTGCCGGAACGGGAGGCGGATCTGGAAGTTGTATCTTTCGGTGACCTCGCCGTGGATGCGGCGCGGCGCCATGGCGCACGGATCCTTGTGCGCGGGCTGCGCGACGGGACCGATTTCGACTACGAGATGCAGATGGTCGGGATGAATGCCCGAATGGCGCCGGACCTGCAGACAGTTTTTCTGCCTGCGGCCACGGTCTCGCGGCCCATAACCGCCACATTGGTTCGCCAGATCGCCGCCATGGGCGGAGATGTCAGCCCCTTCGTGCCAGCCGCCGTGCTGGCGGCCCTCAATTCCAAATACGGCCGCTGAGCCGAGATATTCATAACGGGAGTGATCATGAAGCTCATCCAACTCGCAACCGCCTTCCTGCTGGCCGTCGCCGGCTTCGGCAGCGCCCAGGCCCAGTCCAACGATGACTTCCTGACCATCCAGCTCAAGGACGGCCCGGTCGTCATTCAGTTGATGCCGGAAGTCGCCCCGAAGCACGTCGCGCAGATCAAGGACCTGGCCTCCAAGGGTGAATACGACAATGTCGCTTTCCACCGAGTCATCGAAGGCTTCATGGCCCAGACCGGCGACGTTCAGTTCGGCGATATGGAGAATGGTTTCGAACCCGGTCGCGCTGGAACCGGCGGCTCCAGCCTCCCGGACATCGAAGCTGAATTCTCGAACGTTCCCTTCGAACGCGGCACGGTCGGCATGGCCCGCAGCCAGGATCCCAACTCTGCCAATTCGCAGTTCTTCATCATGTTTGCTGAAGGCGGGTTCCTGAACGGCCAGTACACGGTCGTCGGCAAGGTCGTCGCCGGCATGGAATATGTTGACAAGATCAAGCGCGGCCAGGGTGGCAATGGCGAAGTCACGGACCCGGATCGCATGATCAAGGTCACCGTCGGCCGCAATTAATATCTACCGGGCGAAAAGCCCCAACCAAGGAGAAACACCATGGCCGAGATCAAGGATCCGGAAAACACCATCCTGATGGAAACCACCAAGGGCAAGGTCGTCATCGCGCTCTTCCCGGATCTGGCCCCCGGCCATGTCGCCCGCATCAAGGAACTGTCGCGCGAAGGCGCCTATGACGGCGTTGTCTTTCACCGCGTCATCGCAGACTTCATGGCCCAGACCGGCGACGTGAAGTTCGGCAAGAAGGGCGGCGCGGACTTCAATCCGGGGCGTGCCGGCATGGGCGGCTCCGACAAGCCGGATCTGAAGGCTGAATTCTCGGCCACACCGCATGTCCGCGGCACCTGCTCCATGGCCCGTTCGCAGAGCCCGAACTCGGCAAACTCGCAGTTCTTTGTCTGCTTCACCGATGCCCCTTGGCTCAACAAGCAGTATTCCGTCTGGGGCCAGGTCATCGAAGGCATGGACGTCATCGACCAGATCAAGAAGGGCGAGCCCGTGGCCGATCCCGACTCGATCGTCTCGATGAAGGTTGCCGCCGACGCCTGATCGGCTTAAAGCCACACGAAGCCCGCCTCGGTGCGCAGCACCCGGGCGGGTTTTCGCGTTTAGACCCGTAATCTCGAACCTGACGAACCACGATGCGTGTAGACCTCTTCGACTTCGACCTCCCGGAAGAAAACATTGCGCTCAGGCCCGCAAATCCGCGCGATCATGCGCGTTTTCTTGTCGTCCGTCCGAATGCCGATCCTGCGTTCGAAGACCACCATGTCTACGATCTGCCGTCTTTCCTGAAGCCGGGTGACGCGCTGGTCTTCAACGATACCAAGGTCATTCCGGCCCAACTGGAAGGTATCCGCCACCGCGAGGGTGCAGAGGAAATCGCCGTATCTTGTACGCTGCACATGCGTGTCGGGGCCTCCAGATGGAAGGCTTTCGCCAAACCCGGAAAGCGCATCAAGGCCGGCGATCGTATCGATTTCGGCACAGGGCAGGGCGACAGTGCTGCCTGCCTGATGGGTTCGCTCGTTGCGACCGTCACTGAGAAGGGCGAAGCCGGCGAAATTGATCTTTCCTTCGACCTCTCGGGCCCCGATCTCGACCAGGCAATCGCCACCGTCGGCCATATCCCGCTTCCGCCCTATATCGCCGCCAAGCGGCCGGAAGACGAAAAGGATCGCGCCGACTACCAGACCATCTATGCCCGCGAGGAGGGCGCGGTCGCCGCGCCGACCGCGGGCCTGCATTTCACCCCCGATCTCTTCGCGAAACTCGATGCCGCCGGCATCGAACGCCATTTCGTGACGCTGCATGTCGGCGCCGGTACCTTCCTGCCGGTCAAGGCGGACGATACGACCGAGCACAAGATGCACGAGGAGATCGGCTATATCTCGCCCTCGACCGCGGCTGCCCTCAATGCCGTGCGCGCCCGCGGCAACCGCATCATCGCGGTTGGCACCACCTCGCTACGCCTGCTCGAAAGTGCAGCCGAGGATAACGGCCACATCCCCGCTTGGTCGGGCGCGACCGGCATCTTCATCACGCCCGGCTACCGCTTCAAGGCGGTCGACATGCTGATGACCAATTTCCACCTGCCTAAATCCACGCTCTTCATGCTGGTCTCCGCCTTTGCCGGCCTCGACACGATGCGCGGCGCCTATGCCCACGCCATCGAGACCGGCTACCGCTTCTATTCCTACGGCGATTCCAGCCTGCTCTTCCGGAAAGACGACTGACCGATGTCCGAGAATTTCACGTTCAATCTGAAGGCAACCAGCGGCAAGGCCCGCCTCGGCGAGATCACCATGCCGCGCGGCACGATCCGCACCCCGGCCTTCATGCCGGTTGGGACCGTCGGCACCGTCAAGGCGATGTATCTCGATCAGGTCAAGGAAGGCGGCGCCGATATCATCCTCGGCAACACCTATCACCTGATGCTGCGCCCCGGCCCGGAACGCGTCGCCCGCCTCGGCGGCCTGCATGAGCTGATCCGCTGGCCCGGCCCGATCCTGACCGACTCAGGCGGCTTCCAGGTCATGTCGCTATCCGGCTTGCGCAAGCTCGATGAGCAGGGTGTCACCTTCAAGAGCCATGTCGATGGTTCGCTCCATCACATGTCGCCGGAGCGCTCGATCGAGATCCAGGGCCTGCTCGACAGCGACATCCAGATGCAGCTCGACGAATGCGTGGCGCTGCCAAACGAGCCGCGCGAGATCGAGCGCGCCATGGAATTGTCGCTGCGCTGGGCCGAGCGTTGTCGCGTCGCCTTCGGCAACCAGCCTGGCAAGGCCATGTTCGGCATCGTCCAGGGCGGTGACCAGCCAAACTTGCGTATCCGCTCTGCAGAAGGTCTGAAGCAGCTGGACCTGAAGGGGTATTCGATCGGCGGTCTTGCTGTCGGCGAACCGCAGGCCGTCATGCTCGACATGCTGCGCATCACGCTGCCGGTGCTTCCTACCGAAAAGCCGCGCTACCTCATGGGCGTCGGCACGCCGGACGACATGCTGAAATCGGTCGCCGAAGGCATCGACATGTTCGATTGCGTCATGCCCACCCGATCGGGTCGACATGGCCTGGCCTTCACCCGTCGCGGCAAGGTCAACATCCGCAATGCACGCCACGCAGAAGACATGCGCCCGCTCGACGAAGAGTCGAATTGCCCGGCGACCCGCGATTACTCGCGGGCCTATCTGCACCACCTCGTGCGCTCCAACGAGGCGCTGGGCGGCATGCTCTTGTCCTGGAACAACCTCAGCTACTATCAGGAACTGATGCAGGGCATCCGCCAGGCGATCGCCGAAGACCGCTTCGAGGATTTCAAGGCGGAAACCATCGAGATGTGGGCACGCGGCGATATCGATCCGATTTGACCGCAGGCAAAGGGCAGGGCGCTCGTTTGCGCCCCTGCGCGCTTTCAAATGCCCTGGCTATTGGTCTCGCGTTTCATCCGTACACCATTGATGGCGAACTGCCCGTCGCGCTGGCGCTTCAGCTCGTAATAGACGGCCCAGTCCTTGCCGTCGGGTGCTGAAATTAGCACCTCCTGATAGGCCACCGTGCCGTCAGGCGAGACCTGATTGCGACCGAAGGCGTAATTGCCGGGCCGATAGACGGGCGCGTAGCTCTTCTTCACCATCTCGAAGAAGCGCTCGGCATTGGGAAACACCGACTTGATCTCCGGCGAGGCGAAGGAATAGGCCGTCGTTGCATCATTGTTGAGGAAAGCGGTGATCTGCTGCTCGATGACATTCTTGGCAAGGCCAGCGGGGTCGGCACTCATATCCTGCTGGGCAAGCGCCGGGGCGGCAAGAAGCCCGGCGGTGATAAAGAGGGCATTTCCAATCCGCATGCGCATCATCATCCCCTTGTTTCAGGAAGTCCGAATTAAAAGGATAGGACAATTCGCCCCCTTGGAAAGGCCCTGTGACGGTTTGATGCCGTTCATCGCGACATCGTGAGCGAACGCGCTTCGCTGGACACCGGGCGGTATGGACAAGACCCGATCAAAAACGCTTTAAAGCAGAACTGAATTCCGCGGCTGCAACGTTGCCGTGAATCGTGCTGATGCGATGGCCTGATGAGGAGTGCTGCCATGATTGATGACCTGCTCAACCAGATGACGCTTGAAGAGCAAGTCTCTGTGCTATCGGGCGCCGACTTCTGGACGACGGTTGCGGTCGAGCGCCTCGGCATACCCAAGATCAAGGTCACAGACGGTCCCAATGGCGCGCGTGGCGGTGGCTCGCTTGTCGGCGGCGTAAAATCCGCCTGCTTCCCCGCAGCCATCGGCATTGGCGCAAGCTGGAACCCGGATCTCGTTCGGAAAATGGGTGTGGCGCTCGCCGAGGAAGCCAAGACCAAGAGTGCGCGTGTTCTCCTCGCGCCGACGGTCAACATCCATCGGTCCGGCCTCAATGGTCGCAATTTCGAGTGTTATTCCGAAGATCCGATGCTCAGCGCAGCGCTGGCCGTCGCCTATGTCGAGGGCGTCCAGTCGGAGGGGATCGCTGCCACCATCAAGCATTTCGTCGGCAACGAATCGGAAATCGAGCGCCAGACCATGTCGTCGGATATCGACGAACGCACGCTGCGCGAGATCTACCTGCCACCCTTCGAGGCAGCTGTGAAGACCGCCGGCGTCTGGGCGATCATGTCCTCCTATAATCGCCTGAATGGCGTGTGGACCAGCGAGAACCACTGGCTCCTGACAGAATTGCTTCGTGAGGAATGGGGCTATGACGGCATCGTCATGTCGGACTGGTTCGGCTCCCATACCACGGAAGCCTCTGTCATCGGCGGCCTTGACCTCGAAATGCCCGGCCCGACCCGCGACCGTGGTGAAAAGCTCGTCGCAGCCGTGCGCGAGGGCAGGGTGCCAGCCGAGACCGTGATGGCTGCAGCCCGCCGCATTCTGCTGCTCCTGGAGCGTGTCGGCGCGTTTGCCGATCCCTCGATGGAGGAGGAGAGGGCGGTCGACAGTCCTGAACACCGCGCGCTGATCCGCAAGCTGGGCGCGGACGGCATGGTGCTCCTGAAGAACGACGGCATCCTGCCACTGGACAAGACAGCGCTCGACCGCATCGCCGTGCTCGGCCCCAATGCCGCAGAACCGCGCGTCATGGGCGGAGGCAGTGCCCAGATCAACGCCCATTACAAGGTGAGCCCGCTCGAGGGCATCCGGGGCGCCCTATCGGGCACCAATCGCGTCGTGCACCTGAGGGCCTGCCGTAACAACCGGCTGGCCGAAATGATCCGGGGCGACATCTCGGTAGACTTCTTCCACGGTCGCGACTGGTCGGGTCCTTCAGTGCATCGGTCTTCGGCGGAGGATAGCCAGTTCTTCTGGCTCGACATGCCCGACGCGACCCTGGACGGCAACAACTTCTCCGCCCGCATCACCACCCGCTTCCGACCCGAGGAGAGCGGCAACCATGTCTTCGGCCTGACCAATGCCGGCTTCGCCAAACTCTATGTCGATGGTGAACTCGTGGTCGACGGCGAAACCGGCTGGGCGCGCGGCGACAATTTCTTCGGCCTCGGCAATACCGAGGTGCGTGCCGAAAAATTCTTGGAAGCCGGTCGGACTTATGAGGTCCGTGTCGCCTATCGCTCCATGCCCGAAGGGTTCGATGGCATCAACATCCGCGCCTTGCGTTTCGGTGTCGAACTGCCGACATCAGATGCGGCGATCGCCGAAGCCGTCGAGCAGGCGAGGGCCTGTGACGTTGCAGTCCTGGTCGTCGGACGGGAAGGGGAGTGGGACACCGAAGGTCTGGACCTGCCCGACATGCGCCTGCCCGGTCGCCAGGAGGAACTGATCGAGCGGGTCGCCGCCGTCAATCCACGCACCGTCGTGGTCCTCCAGACCGGCGGCCCGATTGAAATGCCCTGGCTCGACAAGGTCTCTGCCGTGATCGAGGCCTGGTATCCGGGACAGGAAGCCGGCAATGCGATTGCCGATGTGCTGTTCGGCGATGCCGAACCCGGTGGACGCCTACCGCAGTCTTTCCCGAAGCAAATGTCAGACAATTCCTCCATCACCGGCGATCCCAGGACTTATCCCGGCAAGGACGGCCATGTCGTCTATGCCGAAGGGCTGGCAGTCGGCTACCGGCATCATGACAGCCATGCCATCAAGCCATTGTTTCCCTTTGGCTTTGGCCTCTCGTACACGCAGTTCGAATGGAGTGCTCCGCGCGCTTCGACGCTGGACATGGGCCCGGATGGTGTCTCGGTGAGCATCGAGGTTACCAACACCGGCGACCGGGCAGGGGCCGAACTCGTGCAACTTTACGTCCAGCCGAAGTCATCGCGCCTGCCCCGCCCGGTCAAGGAACTCAAGGCCTTTGCTAAACTGCAGATCGCGGCCGGCGCAACATCGACCTCCACGCTCCCGATCGGTTTGCGTGATCTCGCTTACTTCGACCCTGAGGCGCGCGCCTGGATCGCCGAAGCCGGCGACTATGAGCTCGTGATTGCAGCCAACGCCGAAGACATCCGCGCGACGCTGCCGCTGCGGCTCATGACCGAATGGAGGGAAGGGGTCTCTGCTCCACCCCTGCCTGATGTGCTCGATTGAGCCCCGGCGGCGGAGGTCTGCCTAGACCTGCGCCCTGCCTTGCCCGCGCCGCAAAATCCGCTAGAAGGCTTTCATGTCTTCGAAACCGCAGCGGATCCCTTGAGCATGCGCCTCTTCCTCGGATCCGATTTCCATGTCGATTACCGGCAGAACCTGGACTGGATTCGCGCCTTGTCGCGAGCCGAATTCACCGACGACGTCCTGATCGTCGCTGGTGACCTCTCGGACGAGCTCGACCTCGTCAAAGCTTGCTTCGATGAACTCGTTCCGCGCTATCGAAAGCTGCTCTTCCTGCCCGGCAACCACGATCTCTGGACCGCAAGAAGCGGGAAGGGATCCTCCTTCGAGAAATTCGAGACGCTGAACGCTCTCTGTCTCGGCTACGGCATCGAGACCGGACCACTTGCTCTGGGCTCGACGCTGATCGTGCCCTTGCTCGCCTGGTATGATTATTCCTTCGGCGAACCCGGTCCCACCATCCGACGGGGCTGGATGGATTTCTATAAGTGCAACTGGGAAGGTCTCACACCGGCCGAAGTCGCCACACGGTTCGACGCGATGAATGCCATACCGGACACATCAGCTTTCGACGCCGTCTATAGTGTATCGCATTTTGTCCCGCGCCTCGATCTGATGCCAGCGCGTTATCCGGAGAAGCACAAGGCACTGTTTCCCGTGCTCGGCACCGACAGGCTGGAATCTCAGATCCGCCGCCTGGGATCATCGATGCACTTCTACGGCCACAGCCACCTGAACCGGAACAAGGAACTCGAGGGCGTAACCTACATCAACAACGCCTTCGGCTATCCCTCTGAGACAGAAATCTCCGCCAAGACGATCCTGCACGTCGCGGATATCTGAAGCTCAAGGGGACACCCGCCAGCACCGACGGAAGCCCATACACAATGTCAAAGCTGGTTAGAGACGCGTGCTCATTAGCCAGTTAGAAACGCGACACTTGCGCTGCCGATCAGCCCCGATCTGAGCGGCAGACCCGCTTGCAAGATCAGATCGGGGCGGGTGGG
>JBKBON010000006.1:0-150056 GCA_046294755.1 Allorhizobium sp.
CAATCTATTGCGGGAGCTTCTCCAAGACGCTCGCGCCAGGCCTGCGCGTCGGATATGTGGTGGCCGCCAAACCCGTGATCCGCAAGCTGGTGCTGATGAAGCAGGCGGCCGACCTTCACTCATCGACGATCAACCAGATGGTCGTGGCAGAGGTCGCCCAGAAACATTTTCCCGCCCAGATCGCCAAAATTCGGGCTGCCTATTCTGCCCGGCGTGATGCCATGCTGGCGGCGCTGGACAGTTACATGCCCGAGGGTGTGCGCTGGACCCGGCCGGAGGGCGGCATGTTCGTCTGGCTTACCCTTCCCGAGGGCGCGGACGGGGCAGCTCTGCTTGCCCGGTCGGTCGGAACTGAAAAGGTCGCCTTTGTTCCGGGGCAGGCCTTCTTCGCAGACCGATCAGGCGCGAACACCATCCGGCTCTCCTATTCCTGCGCCAACGAGGCGCTGATTGAAGAGGGTATCCGGCGTCTGGGGCGCCTTATCGGTACCGCGCTCGACCGCGCAGCAGCCTGACAGGGGCTGCCGGCGGGCTGGCATGAGGCAAGTCGCGGGACTTTCGGTTGCGGCGGCGGGGAGGGCGTGGTTCAGTGCGTCGGATCCCATTGCCGCAAGCTCCTTCTAACGGGTGCCCATGTCCATACGCATCGCGACCTTCAACATCGAAAATCTGATTGCTCGGTTCGATTTCACCGGCTACCGCAATCAGCTGAAATCGGACCGGGTCCTCAAACTCTTCGACATTAAATCGGAATCCGATTACCAGCGGCTGGAGGCCGCCCGCATTGTCTCCTCCACCGATGACACCCGCCAGCTCTCGGCACTGGCAATTGCCGACACCGATGCCGACATCCTGTGTCTGCAGGAGGTCGACAATATCGAAGCCTTGAAGGCCTTCGAATACGGCTACCTGTTCCGCATGGTTGGCTCGGGCTACCGGCAGAAATATCTCGTTGAGGGCAATGACAGCCGCGGCATCGACGTCGCAGTGCTGATGCGGGAGGAAACGCGGCATGGGCAACCGATAGAATTGCGCGACGTCACCAGCCATGCCGCTCTCACCTATCACGATCTCGGGCTTTATCACTCCGGGCTGGGGCCGAATGTTCGCCCCGAAGACCGCATATTCAAGCGGGACTGCCTGGAACTCGATCTGCGCGTCGGCGGACGGCCGCTGACGGTCTATGTCGTGCATTTCAAGTCGATGACCAATGGTCGTGACGGCAGTGACGGACGCAGCGCGACCATGCCGATCCGCGAGGCGGAAGCCAAGGCGGTCCGCCACATCATCGAGAACCGATTTGGCAGCGAGCATGCGAGCCGCCGCAACTTTGTCATCTGTGGCGACATGAACGACTATCAGGAGCGGGTGGATGTGATCGGCGATCGGCGCCATGGCTACGACTATGCCTTGCGTGGCGACCTGCCGAGCGCTCTCGATGTATTCTCGCAAGACGGGTTTGCCGAGAACGCCATGCTGCGCCGGGATGCGCTCGACCGCTGGACGCTCTACCACGCACGCGGACCCGAGGAGCAGCATCTGTGTCAGCTTGACTATATCTGGTTGTCACGCGGGCTGGCTGATGCCAATCCACAAGCGGTACCGGACGTGATCCGCAACGGCCAACCCTTTCGCACGCCGTTTCCGCCGGGGCAGGAGGTCGAGCGCTATCCCCGGATAGGCTGGGACCGCCCGAAGGCATCCGATCACTGCCCGGTTGCCATTACGCTGCATCTGCCATGAGCGGTCTTTCGCCCGACAATGTCGGCTTGCCCAGCGACGGCAGCATACACGTGGTGCGATCTCTGGATTTGCGGGTGTTGCCCGATCCCCACCCGCTGGATCTCGCGCAGACGTGCAACATCGCGCAGAACTGGGAGAGGGAGGTTGCTGGCAATCCGTCCCTCTTCAACGGACAGATCATTCTGCAGCGCGAGATTTGCTACCGCGAGGGGGATCTAACGGCAGAAGGGCACGTCTCGACCTTCGCCACATTCCTGTGGTGGCGACGGCAACCGGATCTGACCGGCGCCTGTCACCTCTTCGGCTATCCCGTGATCGTTTCGTCCGATGGAGCCCTGATCGCCGTCGAGATGGCCCCGCATACTGCCAATCCGGGCCAGGTCTATTTTGCGGCCGGTTCACTCGATGTTTCCGATGTCATTGATGGGCGCTGCGACATTGAGGGAAATATGCGCCGCGAAGTGCTGGAGGAGACGGGTCTTGATCTTGGTACCTCCGTGGCTGATCCTGTACTCTATGCCAGCTATCGCCCCAAGCGGCTGACGCTGTTGCGGATGTTTTCCTTTCGGGAGAGCGCCGAAGAACTGATCGAGAAGATCGATGCCTTTGCTCGCTCCTGTGAGGAGCCGGAGATCGCCCGAGCCGTGGCGATCCGCAGCGTAGATCCTACACTGCACCGCTACGGTGCTGCCATGTTGCCGATTCTGGGATGGTATTTCCGCGAACAGGTATGACGGACGTCGGCTTGCCTTGCCTTGTTGCCTCGGGCAGTGTGTGCCGCGAGCGTGACCATCAATGGAGACGGCCCGTGGCGAGAGACTATGCCATCTACGATGTTTTTACCGACCGCAAACTGGCGGGCAATCCGCTTGCAGTCATCTTCGATGGTGCCGGTCTTTCGGCGGAGACGATGCAGGCGATCGCACTCGAGATGAACCTCTCCGAGACGGTTTTTGTGCTGCCCCCGGACCATGCGGCGCACGCAGCAAGGATCCGCATTTTCACGCCCGGACGGGAACTGCCCTTTGCCGGCCATCCGACTATCGGCACAGCGATAGCGCTTGCAGAGCGTACCTATAGCGGCGATGCCGCAAGCATGGATCTCGTCTCGGTGCTGGAGGAGGCGGTCGGCCCGGTGCGGTGTGCGGTTCGTGTGCGACCGGGGGAGGCGAGTTTCGCGGAGTTCGACCTGCCACGCATCTCCACGCATCACGATTACCAACTGGACCGCCCGGGTCTAGCCGACGCACTTTCGGTTAAGGCGAGCGCCATCGGTTTCGAAAACCACCAGCCCATGGTGTGGAGCGCGGGTGTGCCCTTTCTGCTCGTGCCATTGCACGATCTCGCTTCGGTGGAGGCTGTCGAATTCGACCCGCAGCTTTGGGAACGCGTTGCACCGATGAGCGAAGGGCGGCTGACCTCCGCCTATGTCTATTGTCGCGGCGGTGTGCATCACGCAGCCAAGTTTCACGCGCGGATGTTCTCACCCGACATGGGGATAGCCGAGGATCCGGCGACCGGATCTGCCGTCGCCGCATTGTCGGGCGCCATCCATCATTTCGACGCTTTGCCGGACGGGCACCACCCGATGATGATCGAGCAGGGTGTTGAGATGGGACGACCGTCCTACATCCACCTGCAGATCGATGTGAAAGACGGCACCGTATCGAGGGCGCGTATAGGCGGGCAGGCTGTCCGTCTCGCGACGGGAGTGCTGTATCTTTGAAAAACAAAGCAAATTCGCTGTTTTTGAAATTTTTTTGACCAAAGGCCAAAGATTTTTCGTGCCGGCGCTGGACAAGGTCCCTGATCCTGTTTATACGCCCGGTCACGCCACCGGAAACGGGGCGGACGGCACCGGAAACTGGTGCAGGCGGGTGATTAGCTCAGTTGGTAGAGCAGCTGACTCTTAATCAGCGGGTCGTAGGTTCGAGCCCTACATCACCCACCAAACTTCTCCATAGAAATCAAAATCTTGTTGCCGAGTTCTCAACAAGCTTGTCAATTGCATGATCTCCAAAATATTCGGCATTTGTGGACGCGTTTTTCGGGTGCTCGTCAGCCGGTTTTGGGTGATCCGTGGTGGCGTCGCTGAGGCGAAGCTTTCCTCGGTCTAACCACTGAGTCTGGCGAATTCGAACCGCCTTTCCCTGTTCAGGGACATTGCGCGTCAGGGCTGCTCATCCAGCGGCGGCCCCGGAGATTTGGCGAATATTATCGAGGCTGCAACTCCGTCGCCCCTTCATCCACTTTTGCTGGCGAAGTGCGCTCTTGCGCCGTCGGTCACGAGGGCTTGTCTATGTCTGGCAAGGCAAAGGCGATCAGGTAGTCGCCATTCTCCTGGCTAAAAGGAGCGCCGCCAACCGAAATCACGACATACTGTCGGCCTGTCGTGGGTGAAACATAGGTCATCGGGGTCGCGCTCGCGCTCATCGGCAGGGGGTGTTGCCAAAGCACGCTGCCGTCGGCGGCATCATAGGCCCTGATATAGTGATCCTGAAAACCCGCGAAGAAAACAAGGCCCCCCGCTGTCGCCATGGTGCCGCCATAGGTCGGAAGGCCAAGCGGCATCGGCAGGTTCAACTTGAACCGCATCGGGCCGAGCTCTTCGGCGGTTCCGGCCGGTATCTGCCAGGCGATCTGCTTGGTCTTCAGGTCTATTGCCGTAATGGTGCCATAAGGCGGCTGATTGCAGGGAATGCCAAGCGGCGATTCCCACATTTCCGTTTCCATGCCGTAGGGCGTGCCGCGCTGCGGTGCCGGACCGTGGGCTGCGTCGTTATGGAAACGGCTATCATAGGCATCACGGGGGATCAGTCGAAACACGCTGGGTATGCGGATATCATTGAGGAAAACTCGCCCTGCTTCCACATCCACCGATACACTGCCCCAATTCATGCCGCCCAGGTTGCCCGGTTGCTGCAAGGCAGCCTGCAAGCCGATCGGTGTGAAATCGCCGTCATAACGCAGCCTGCGAAAAGCGATCCGGCAAGCCAGTTGATCGAACATTGTCAGCCCCCAGGCCTTCTCCTCGGACAACCGTTCGGCGCCTATGGTCGGCATGTCGATGGAATAGGGCTGTGTGCTGGCAAGCCGCTCTTCCGGAACAGCTCCTGCCTGGGGCACCGGCTTTTCCTCGACGCGGGAAATTGGCTTTCCCGTCTCGCGGTTCAAGAGAAAGATCTGTCCGCGCTTGGTCGTCTGCAGAACCGCGGCCAGCACTCCGCCCTTGCCGTCGGGCAGGTCTATAAGGGCCGGCTGAGAGGGCAGATCATAATCCCAGATGTCATGATTGACGGTGCGAAAATGCCAGCGTTCGCGGCCGGTTTCCACATCGAGAGCGACGAGGGCCGCATTGTATTCGTCGGCGAAATCTGGTCTCTCCGCCCCGTAATAGTCTGGGGTCGCGTTGCCGAGCGGGGCATAGATCAGGCCGAGCCGGTCATCGTAGGAGGCCGTCGTCCACATGTTTGGCGTGGCCCGGGTATAGCTTCCACCCTCAGGAGGATCCCGGGTGATGGCCGGATTGCCGAGATCCCAGGCCCAGACAAGTTCGCCGCTGAGCACATCGAACGCCCTGATGACTCCCGAAGGTTCATGGGTCTCCTGGTTGTCCTTGACCCACCCGCCGATGATGATCTTGTCGCGGGCCACCAGCGGGGCCGAGGTCTGGAAATAATAGCCCGGCTTCACTTCGCCCATGCCGGCAGCCAGGGAAACGGTGCCTTCGGCGCCAAAGCCGGGGCAGGGCTGGCCGTCTTTGGCGTCGAGGGCAATGAGCCGCGCATCGATCGTTGTCATGATCAACCTATCGCCGCAGGGCTGCGCTGGTGTCGCCGGCGATGGGGATTGCCGGTAGAAGCCAAGGCCGCGGCAACGCTGCCACATCGGTGCCTCGGCCTTGGGGTCGAATGTCCAGCGAGGCTTGCCGGTATCGACGTCGAGTGCCGCGACGACATTGCTGGGATTGCAGCTATAGAGCGTGTCGCCGATCACCAGCGGGGTGTTCTGGTCAACGCCGACGGTTTTTCCGGTCCGAAAGGTCCAGGCCGGTTGGAGCTGCGCGACAGTGTCGCGATTGATCTGGTTGAATCGAGAGAAGCGCAGTCCGTCATTGGTCTTGCCGTAAGACGTCCAGTCTTCCGGACTGTTGCTGGCGACGCTTGGAATGTAGTTCGTAGCCTCCGGGCCGGGTCGGATGGCGCCATGCGGCACGAAAGCGAGCGCGAGAAGCGCTATGGCGAAGGTCGTTGAGCCTAGGAGGCCGAGGGTCAACCATCCCCGGTTGCTTCCCGGGGCCAGCTTCAAGGAAACAAGGCAGGCGATTGCGGCGATGACCGCGGGCGAAAGAAGGCGCGCAAACAACCCCCAGAACTCCAGGCCGACTTCCCATATGGCGAAAGGCAAGCTGAGGAGCGCGACAGCCAAGGCGATCGCTGCCCCCGCACTGCGTCCGCGGAGCAGCAGGAGGGCCGCCAGGCAATAAGCCAGGCCCGCTGCCAGATAATAGCCGGAGCCGCCGAGCAGAAAAAGCCAGAAACCGCCAGTACCGAGAGCCATGCCTGCAACGAAAAAGAGCAGACAGAGAAGTCGCAGGATCAATTGCAAGGCATGCACTCCCCGGTAGGTCCTGCCGGCACAGCAGTCACGCAGTTTCGGTTTGCTGCAGTGTGAGGAAGCAGTGGAGGGCGGGTGTAGCAGAAATAAATCGCGAATGTTTCCACGGTCACTGACACCCCCGGGCTCGAAAGCTAATCTCGCTCAGGCAATATTCTTTTTGACGTCACGTCAAGATTATCATTCGGGTGTCCGATGTTTATCAGCGAAAAGCTATGTATGTCCGGAAACAGACCGTCCGGATTTGATTACATGCGCATAATTCTGTCGGTACTTGTGGTCTGGATACATACCGCAAGAGTTGTCTATGGGGATGATTTATTCTTGTGGCAGTCCGAATTGAGGCCGCTTTTGAAATCTGTATTGCCGATGTTCTTTATTTTAAGCGGGTTTCTCGTTGCCGGAAGCTTGGAGCGCTCAAGGACGTTATTGTCCTTTCTCGGCAATCGGTTCATACGAATTTACCCGGCCCTGGCGGTTGAGGTGTTCCTGTCTGCCCTGGTGCTGGGAGCGATCTTCACCAGTCTGGATCTCTCGGTCTATTTTGTCGATGCAGAATTCTGGAGATACCTCGTCAATGTGACAGGCCACATCCATTTCTCGCTTCCTGGCGTCTTTTCGGCCAACCCGGACGGCGGCACGGTGAATATTCAGCTGTGGACAGTACCTTACGAACTCGAATGCTATATCGCCATCGCGTTGCTGTTTCTTCTCGGTGTAGTCAAGCGGCGCGTTCTTTCAGTGGTTGCAGTGATTGCCTGTACCCTCTTCTACGGCCTGGTTCGCTATTGGCGGCACGGTCCTGATTGGGCAGATTTTCCGACCACGATGTCTGGCAATCTGCTGATCTGCGGCTTTCTGCTGGGCATCGTGTTCTATCTCTATCGCGACAGAATCCGTTGGGATCCCCGTCTCTTTGTTCTCGCCTGTGCCTCCGTTCTATATGCCTATTGGAACACCAGTTTTGGCGATTTTCTGGCGCTGCCTGGGTTGGCTTACGTCACCGTCTTTCTCGGAATCTGCTCTCCGCGAAAACTCGCAGTGCTGAAAGGGGCCGACTATTCCTACGGCATATTTCTCTATGGCTACCCGATTCAGCAGGCGCTTTATGCGATGGGGCCGGTCGGTCAGACCTGGTTCCTCAACGGTTTCCTGGCCTGCGCTCTTTCGGCAGTCTTTGCCGCCTTTTCCTGGCATTTGGTCGAAAAGCCGGCGCTCAGGCTCAAGTCGAGGATCATCGGATTGGAAGATCGCTGGATCCGGCTGCGCGCTGTTATCCTCGGCGATGCGCCGGTGCAACAGGTCATCGCGCGTGAGGTGGCGGTGCGAGGAGATTGACCGGCTCCGATCGCAGAGTGCTCCCCGCAATCTCCCCGCTTGACCGTCGCCGTAACTGCCGCGTCGATCTCTCCGGCGACCGGGGCGCTTGGTTACAGGCGAGGCGGCATAGGGGCAACATCTTCCTTGGCCCCAGTGCAGTGCGAGGCCGGGACGCTTCAAAGCGGCAATCCCAGGCCTGCATCCAAAACCCCCAGCATTTCCCGGTCCAGATTATTCTGGTGAGCTGCGTTCACCGGAAATGCTCCAGCACGAGTGGCCGTCCAGTGCTGCCGTTCTTATCCTGAACTGCTGTCGCAGAACTCAGATGGGAGGGGGCCGCCTGAGCGATTCAGGCTGAAAGATGCCAGTCGATACCATCAAGCAAGCCATTTTCCGCCAGGTCGCGCCAGCCGCGGTAATGGTGACTATCGGCCCCCAGGAAGACCTCGTTGCCTGCGGCGCTGGAATAGGCGGCATATTCTTCGGTATGCTCCGAGAGATTGGACTGGTCGGCTATCTTGTCGACAAAGGTTGAGAGAAACTTGAAATGGAGCAGTGCGCCCGTCACGACCCGCCCGCCTTCGGGATCATTTAGATTGAGCGATAGAGGCCAGATTTGATGCGACGATTTGAGATAGAGTCGCTCGCCCGAAACATGGATAAGCGGCACCTTGTTAAGCGCAGGCCCGTCCCAAAGTCGATCGCGGAAATAGATCCTGCCGCGAACGCCACCCTTTATCCATGTCGTGTTCTCGACCGGATCATATTGCTTCACGTAACCGGACCGGTCAAAGAGCGGGCAGACAGCCAGGGGATCGCCACCAATCTCACAGATGTTGTCGGCCAGTCGTCCCGGACCATACATGTCGATCATGATAGCCCTTAAGGATCTTAGTCCCTGACGCGAAAGGTGCGCCGTCAGATCCCGGATTGTCCGACAATCATCATGGGGGAAAACCAGAAACTCGTCGGCATCGACATAGAGAACCCATTTGCCTCGGCACAGCCTGTTGATGACCTCGTTGACCCAATCATTCCCGAAGCGGGCTGCCTTGTAGGAGCCGACTGCTGAAACTACGGAGACATCGCTCTGATTTTCAAGGATCCTTTCAGTGCTGTCATCTGACTGATTGTCGATGAAGATGAAGTGCTCGAAACCCTGTCGCCGGTAGTAGTCCAGAAAGAACGGCAGTCGGTGCCCTTCGTTGCGCATCACGCAAACAACCACATGCCCTGCTGCGGCGAGTGCGGATGCACGCAGGTCAAAGGTTAACTGTCGGGATTTGATCAGTCGTCGCAGCCGCGCCTTTGAATAGTGAAGGACGCTAGTGGAGGTTTGAGAGGCAAATTTCATCAAATATCCCTCGTGCGTCTGACGCTGTCATGCTCTGCCGGACGGCCCAGGGCGTCACGAGCCACCGGCACTCTGTGTCTCTCAGTGCTGCTACCGGCATTACTTTGTTCATACCGGATAGTTTCCCCGTAGCGCCTCTTGCAGGATCCGCCGCGGATAGCCGCCAGGAAAGACTGACTTAACCCGTTCCCGCACGGATCGGAATTTGTACACCAGCTGGCGATCGAGCCCGATGCCGCGATAAAGTGCGCCAAACACAGGGCTTTCCCGCCTCAGATCTCGATAGACCCTGCTCTCTGTCGCCGACCACGGGAAGTAGGTTCCGTGCCAGGGTTTGGGGTGGGCCATGTAATGCACGATGCCAAGGCTCTGCATATCAACCAGATGCAGGAATTGTTTGGGGAAATTCCACTTGTTGGAAATCAGGATGAGGGCGTCGCCGGCCACATGGTTCAGTGCGCCCTGGTCATGCTTTCCGTCGCAAAGTTCGGGATGGGTCAGAAATAGGTTGAACGCCTCTTCTCCAACCCAGCCCTCGCGATTGAACTTCAGTACCCCGCTGTTGAAATAATTGCTGTGTTTTCCGTGTTCGAGGAGATCCTGAAGTGCGAGATAATCGCGTGCTGCATAGAACTTCCCAGGCGGTGCTGTAATGCGTTCAAGTTTTTCAAGCGAGCTCACTACCTGTGTGTCGCCGTCGAGATAGATGATCTGTGTATACTGTGATGGCAATATTTCCGGCAGGATCAGCTTCGCCATCGCGCTGACGCTGATCCTTCCCATGAAATGTCCAGGATCCAGTCGGCTCAGCGCAGCCGATAGCTGCTCCGATGTATCGAAGAGCCGTATGCCTTTGGCCGACAGGATCTGCTGAAGCTCGGAAAATCCCGGGATTGCTTCGGAGGTGCAAATGCACACATCCGTCGTCGTGGCGCTGTGCGATCTCGCCTGAAGCGCCGACATGATCGTTGGAAACGCATATTCGGCGTCAGTGACATAGGCGATGCACTGAGCAATTCGGCCAGCGATATGCGCCTGCACCGGAGCCGACGACCGAGGCTGTGAAGGAACCGAGCCTTCAGATGCTGTTGGGTAAATCATAAATATTTCCCATTTTTCATTTACTGAATATTTAGGAGAATCTCGCAGTTCTATGCTTTCATCATGGTTGTAGTTGGCGATTCGTGGCGGTGGGCCTTCGGCATCGCTCGGGAGGCGGATCATGGTCAGAGGTGACTTGGGCATGTCGGGCAGCGCATTCCTGGTATTGGCAGCCGCCGTTTTTGCGGGTTTCTTTCTGCGCGTCTGGGCATTCGCCCTCGCGACCTTGGTTGTGATGGCAACCTGGGTCACCTTCCTGCTGATGCGAGGCGAAACCTTCGCGACAACAGCAGTCAACGCACTCACGCTCCTTGCCTTGATGCAACTCGCCTATTTCGTCGGCCTGCTCATAGCTCAACTGCTTTTGCCGCGCCTGAGGCGTCGGCGTGCGGCCGAGACTACGACTGCGCCAATCGGAGGCGAACCTCCATCGGTATGAGCCAACACCGTTGTTGGCATTTCCCAAGTTTCTACGATCAAATTCTGCGTATTCCAGAGGTTCCTGACATCTCCGGATTGCTGTCTGGCTGAGCCGAGAGGGCGGGCTGCCCGTCGCTGTCTGACTTGGTGGCCGCGAGAGGCATTGGCGATGATTGGATTGGGAACTCCGGGCATCACGCAAAGCCTGTCCCTCCAGCTGTTTTATGCGCTACAACCAGCGCCGGCGGGGTCAAGGACGCATTGTTCAAGACGGCTCGGGCACTGGCGCCGGCGGCAAGACCGGAAGTTAGGCTGAAGAGCAGGCCAAGATCTGTGCTGCTCCCCGCAATGGTGGCGGAAAAAATCTGGCTGAGTGCTGACATTAAGGCTGCCCGACCAATGGCTGCCTCGTCCAGCCGCCGCATATCCAGACCCCTGGCGGGTGCGAACAGACGGTAGACGAACAGGATGAACAGCAGGGTGCCTGCTACGCCGGTGTTCGCGATGAGAGCGACGACGAAACTTGACGCCCGCACCGCGCCCAGCCCCGCACCCATCCCCATCGTGTCAATGAATGAAATTAGAGCCAGCGTATTCCACGCTGTCCGCTCCTCGCCCGATTGGGAGCCAAGCTTGTTGGCGAAGGCCTCAACACCGACATCGATGACCATTTGCCAAATGCTGGGAATAAGCATCAGCCCCAGCACGGCACAGGGAACGACCAGAACGCATAGAAGCATAAATGCGGCGTGTGACGAATGCGCTCGACCTCTCCAGAGCTGTTGAAGACTGTACAGAATGATGACGCCGATCATCGCTCCGCCTGCAGCATAGGCCGTGGTTGAGGTGCTCATGAGAAGGAAAACTCCGGTCCCCATTGTCACCAGACCCAGGTGGCGCACCGGATAGCGTTCAAGCCACAGAACAAGGGTAAAGCTGAAGAAGGCCAGCGCAATGGCACCAAAGGAACTCGCTTCCGGATAGGAGCCGACGATGCGCTTGAAACCGGCAAATGTGTCTGAGGTATGCATCGAGTAATTGGCATTACGGATGACGTCGAGGGCCCCAGGAATGCCGGCATAGAATGTGATTAGATCCAGGAATGCAAACAGAGAGCAACCTGCGGAGGTTGCAACGACTGCGAGGGCGATGAAGCGGTATTCTCCGGCCTTTGCGAGGGCCGCAACGATGGCAAAACAGGCGAGATCGCCGAGAAGGTAGAACGATTGGGTCAAGTTCGACGAGCTCGGCCCCAGTGGCGACGCGAGCGTCGACATGACCGAATTCGCGCCGCGGGCAGAAGAATAGACTAGGCTCGCATTCGCGAAGATCCTGGGGAGAAAAAAGGCTGTTGCCACTGAGAAGAGGATATAGGCCGCAAACCAGTAGCCTGGGCCTGGATGCGCCAGGCTGAGCAGGCTTGCACGAAATTGCGCCGGCCTTATCGCCACGCTGAGGCAGAGAAATACCATCAGCAGGTGGCTCGGCTGGATACTATTGCCGCCAAGTGCAGGCAATTGGATTGCCGCCGCAGCGCCAAAGAGCAAGGAAAAACAAAGCAATGCCGCCGCCCAGCGCGGGCCGGCCCAAAGACCAGCCAGCCCGATCAACAACGTCAACATCCCGATGGTTTCCAGGGTCACGAGCCATGACCCGTGATTTGCCGTCTGGCGGCGGAAAGGTCGAAAGCGGCAGGAGAAGTCAAACCGCGGCTTTCCCGGTCAATCGTTCTGCTTAAGGGCTGCAACTTTGCCGGCTCAGGAGCCGTATCATGCACGGCACTGATCAGGATGCCCTTGTATTTGGCGGACTCGATCTTGGTGTTCCCAGGCATGACGTGTCCCATCAAGGCTGGTGCTGGGCTTCATTGCCCCGCAATATGCTTGTGTTGGCTGTCGTATCGAGCGCGAGCGTCGATGGTTGCAAAGGCATGGTCACGCTCGATGATTGCCGTGTCGACGCCGGGCTGACCGGTGAGGTGCTGATGCCGATCTCCACAAGGTCATGCGGCTTCAGTGCCGTCGCTTCGTCACCGATGATCACGCTAGTGCCACCATCGGGATTGGTCCTGAGGATCCGGTAGGTCCGCTGCTCGCTTCGGGTTTCATCGGCAGCAGCTTCCATTTGCGCCAATTGCTCATTGTATCCCGCCTGCTGACCCAGAAGCTGAGCCACCTGCATCTCTATCGATGCGCGGGACAAGGCGGCATCGATTGCGTTGAGCTCCTGCTGGTTTTCCGCGTTGCGTTGGTAGACGAGATTGGCCTTTTCACGATTGCCCTCGCTGACGGCCTGACGCGCACGCGTCAGGGCAATCTCAAGGTCGAGAAGGTTGCTTTGAAGTGTTGCCAGATCACGATCGATGGCCAGTTGCCGGCTATTGGTAATTGCGCCCTTGTTGACCAGGTTTGTGGCAGACGCCAGCTCTTTTCGCGCCCTGTCGATCTGGTTATTCTGCGACAGGATCTTTGCCTCCAGGGAGGTGATTTCCTGGCCGTAGAGAAGAAGCAGGTCTTCCGCAGCATGTATCCGACTGTCCAACTGCCGCTGTCGCAGACGCAGCAGGTTCAGCTCGTCCGCCTTGGCCTTGTCAATGCCGGTTGTCCCAACCAGTTCAGCAGGTATTTCAAAATCGTTCTGCCCTTCGATTTCTGCCGTCAGCCGGGCCCGCCGCAGAAGCAGTTCCCTTTGGCCCACCACCGCCGTTCGATAGGCACCGGCAGCCTGGATCTGGTCGCGCAGCAGGTAGATATTGTCCCCGCGCGACCGTAGAAAGCCTCCGGCGACACTGACCGCCTTCATCGTGGTCATTCCGGATTGATAGACATATCTGCCCGGTGCCTGAACCGATCCCACGACAAAAATGGGCGCGTGTTCGTCGATCTCGATGGCAACGGAGGGGCGGCTGGGCAGTCCGGCTCGCTCGGCGATGGCAATGGAAACCTCCTCGGAAAGCTGCGTGGTCGTTTTGCCGATTGCCGCGATGTTGCCGATGACGGGAACGGCGATCTCACCGGCATCGTCAACCGTATAGACACCTTCGACCGCATCCCAGCTTCTGTAGCGCCCATCTTCCGAGCGCCATTCGACGACCCTAAGGCGGATCTTGTCTTCCGCCACCAGTTGGTACCCCTCGCCATATGCAATCCGCACTGCCGGGAGGCTGAAGGTCAAGGTCAGCAGGACCACTACGGCTCGCCTAAAGGATCGGCTCCGTCCTCTTGTTGCGATCATCCTCGAGTTCCTTCCGTTGCTGTTGGTTTCGCCGGCGGCCAGGTTGCGGTCTTCTGGTCGATGGTCAGGATGCGCTGGGGATCAAGCCTGGCGCATGCCAAGTCGGCAAGAGCGCGCATATTGCCCCACAGCCGTCCCGGACGGTCTATGTCAGCCTGTCTCAGGGCGCTTCCGATGATGTTGGCCAGTAGATTACGGGTAATCTGGGCAAGTGCGCGTGGTGCGGTGAGCGTTTTCTTGCGCATCATGAACCAGGGATTTGCGACTTGCGAATAGCCGAGCCGCCGGCCCGATTGGCGTCCTGACCGGACGCCGAGATGGATGCCGATGGCGTTGCTGACCCGCGCACATTCTCCGTGACGCGCCATGGCTCGGCTGAAGTCCACATCTTCCAGCCAACCATAGAGCGGCAGGCGTTCATCAAACCAGACTTCCGCGTCCCGCGCCGTTGAGATGCGGAGTGCCATGTTGCAGCCATAAGCATTGTAGCATGGCGCCACATGCTTTTCCGGCAACGCGCAGGAACTGAGGCGCGCAATAGCAGCTTCGCGCTCGATCGGCAGGCCCAATATGCCGTCGGCAAGCACCGTTCCGGTCGCAATGACGAGAGCAGGATTATCCTCAAAGGCAGACAGGATGTTGGTTACATAGTCTCGATGCGGGACGAAGTCGTCATCGAAGAATACCAGAACATCGGCACGCCCGCGTGCAGCGTCCAGTATGGCGTTGCGCTGGCGTGTGAGGCCGCTGGGGCCGCAGATCACGTGCAAGTTTTGATGTTCCGGGAGGTCGCCGGCATGTTCGGCGCCGGGCACGCACACAATGACGTCTGGTGGGGCTGCGCTCTGTGACAACAAGTCCCGAACTGTGTGGCCGAGAATCTCTGATCGGCCGGCCGAGGCGATGCCGATCATGCCCCTTAGCCGCGATCGGTGACCGTCTGGGACATTTGTTGCCAGATGCCTATCGGTCGCATCCAACTGAAACTGCAGCGGAAGCTCTGGCCTGGACATCTCACCCTCCTGCCGTCTTGTTCAGGATTGTGCCGGCAACATCCGTTCCCACCAGTCGCAGGTCTGATGCTGCTTTGCTCAACTGGTCAATGGTCGTCCGTCCTTCAGCAGCCACCAGCAGAATGGTATCGAGTTCAGGTCCGATCGCCGCTGCATCAGCGGTTAGCGCAGTCGATGAAAGGTCGAAGACCACGGTGTCGAATTCACTCTTCATGTTCGCCACGGTCAATTCTGTGGTCCTTGCGGCCAGCCGTAGTGCTGGCGCCACGCTGTCGCGCGCGCCGCACGGCAGGAAGTGGAGGTTCGGCGTAAGTTCGACCGTTAATTGATCGAGAGGTGTCGCACTGGACAGGGCCTTGCTGAGGCCTTTGGAGCCGTCGTGATTGAGCAGGCGGCTGAGCGAGTTTTTGCCGCCGACGGTGTCTACCAGCAACGTTCTCGCGCCGGCACTTGCTGACAGAAGTGCCAGCTCCCGCGCAATGGTCGACGCCCCTACGCCGGTGTCCGCTCCGGCGACCCCAATTGCGGTCTTCCGTTTTCTACGCAAATTGAAAAGCAGCGGCGAAAGAGCCTGCATCTGGGGTGACCTGCTGATGCGCAGGCCATCACCCAGATCGGCGGGCGTCCTCATGCTAACGTGTGCCGGAATGCTCGGATAGATCGGGAGCCTGGCCAGTACGGGCGTGGCGGCGATATCGGCGATCTGAGTCCTTCGACTGATGCGGCGGTCCGCAGAATGACGGATGGTCGCCCAGATCAGCCCGATCCCGGCACCGCTGAGCAGGCTAAAGGCAAGCAGGAGCGCCGATCTCGGACTGGATTTTGACAGCGGCGGAGTAGCGGGTGACACGATTGTAGCGTCGGAGACAGGTGACGAAACGCGTTGCTTGGCCTCGGTAAACGCGGTCAAGGTGCTCTCGAATAGTGTACGGCGTGCCTGGGCCTGGCTCTCCAGCTCCGCCAGACGATACTGGCCCTTGGGATTAGCCCGGAAGGCGGCGAGGTCATTCGCTGCCTTGGTCAATCCGCCCTGTTGCTCATCGACCAGTTGCTGGAGCCAGTCGCTGTATTGCTGTGCGGCACGGGACTTCATCTCGATATTCTTGGAAATGTAGGACCGTGCGAGCATGTCGGCGATCTCGGCGGCACGCTGCGGTGTATCGGCAGTGGCGGAAATCTCGACGACCATTGATCGTCCGATCCGCCGAACCCATGTCAGGGTGCGCAACTTGCCAATGACAACGTCTAGGGGCACGCCGCCAGAGGGCGAAGGCGCGGCGTCACTGCCCTCTGGCGTCGGCAATAGGCTGGCCAGCGCGGATCTGACCTTGTCGCGCAGGGAGCTTTTCTGCGTAAATTGCGGGTCATGGGTGAGGTTCAGGCGCGAGGCCGTTGCTGAAAGCACGTCACTGGAACGAGCGATTTCGATCTCGCCCTCGATGAAGGTATCTTCCGCCAGGGCTCTGGAACTCTCTCCATTCGCCATATGCGGTGAGATCAGCAGTTGGGTCGACGACACGAAGCTAGGTGAAGCCGTCATGAGATAGACTGCGGTGAGGCTGGCCGTGATCAACGGTGCCGACAGCAGAATACGCCAACGCCTGGATAGAAAAAAGCTGATGTCCGCCAGCGAGAAGGGTTCGTCCCTCGTTCCCTGGGGAAGCATCGAAAGAGCAGTCAGGCGCTGAAAACTTTGGTTCGACGACACACTTTTCCCCAATACGCTTGCTGTTTCAGAAGCACTGGCCGGAGCATGCCCTCAAAGGCGTGTCATCCGGCGGCGGCATTTCAATAGGCCCCTTCACGCGAGAAAAGGACGGGGATCGTTTTTGCCATGATCCAGAGGTCCCATAGCATCGACCACTGCGTGACATATTCGACGTCCAGCGCTACTCGCCGATCGAAGTCGGTATTGCTCCTGCCGCTCGTCTGCCAATGTCCGGTCAATCCAGGACGTGTGGCCGTGTAAACTTCGACATATTGGCCGTAGCGGGGAAGTTCTTCTCGCGTTACCGGGCGAGGCCCGACAAGGCTCATGTGGCCTGCGAACACGTTAAGCAATTGCGGAAGCTCATCTAGGCTCGACTTTCTCAGGACTTCGCCGATCACAGTCACCCGTGGATCATTCCTCAGTTTTCGCGTCTGCTCCCATTCTGCCAGGGCTTTGGCATCACCAGCGAGCAGGTCGGCCAGTTGTTGTGCAGCGTCGACCCGCATCGTGCGAAACTTCAAACAGCCAAAGTCCTGGCCTTTCAGGCCGACACGCTTGTGCGAGTAGAAAACCGGACCCGGATCAAGGAGCTTGATCAGTGCCGCGGTGAACACAAGCAGCGGAAGCAGTGCCAGTAACGCCAGCCCGGAAATCGTAAGATCAAGGAAGCGTTTTGTGAGGCTTGACGCAGTTGGAAAACGGTATGCGGACGGAGAAGCTTGTGCCACAGCGTCATGCTTCAAGCTAATCCACGCGTCGGTAACGTCCAGACCCTGAAATTCGGTCGTCATATACATCTCCAGCGCGTCCCATTATGCCCTTGCGCTTGGTTTGCAGATTGTTGCGTCGCAATGTTGATGTCTGTGACCCGGGTTACAAACATTAACAAAATATTTATGATAGTGATCTCTGAACAGCGGAATTCGTATTAGACCAATTTTGGAGGTAATCAGATCACTTAAGGTAATTTCATGGACGCATATTTGGAATGTTGCTATTGACTACCTGTATACGATGTATGCGAGGCAATGTTACGTTTTTTGTCAGGTTCTTCGGCAAGATTGATTACAGAATGCGCAAATGCATTTATCGCTTTCTTTGAGTGGCTCAATTCTCCCCATCTATATTTGGGGGTTTTGGCCGGGTACGCCCGAGTTTTTCTGTGAATTGTGTCGATCGATGCCAGTTTTTTGTGCGATGCGATAGTTTTTCATTTGCGTAAGGGGTTTGTCCATGAATGGTGCAGGGACCAGTCTATTGTCGGGAGAGCGGTGCCGGGTTCAGCCTTCCGGAAGAACCGCCCAGCCGATCGCTCCGGCTGCTGCGGAAGGTCTCATCGGGCAATGGCCGCAGCTATTTCCACAGTACCGGTCGACGGTTCGCAGTTTCCGCCGCGGTGACGTCATTGCCGGTGCCGGGGTCACGGGCGACATGTTTGCCCGGATACATCGTGGGCTTGTCGGGGCAAATGCACTCTTGGCCGATGGTCGGGAGTTCATTGTCGACATCATGCCAAAAGGCAGTGTTGTCGGTGAGATCGAGGTTTTGCGCCGTCAGCCGATGAATCTTGAATACCGCGCCTTATCCGATTGCGAGCTGCATTTTTACGACGGTCGGTTGCTACGCGAGCATTGCGCAAACGATCCCCATTTCCAGATCGAGCTTCTGTCAAAGGCCCTTTCGAGGATTACTGAGCTTGAGCTCAGGATCATTTCTAGTGCGGGCGGTAGTCTGATGTCTCGTCTGGCGCAGACCCTTCTGCGTCTGTCGATGATCTATGGTGTCGATGGTGGAAATGCCGATCTCATGACCATCTCTCAGCATGAGCTCGCAGCAACCGTTCCCGCCTCGCGTGAGAAGGTCAACCAGTGCCTGCGCCGCCTGCGCGAAAGCAAGGTGATTGCCGGCTCTCACGGCACCATTCGCATTCTCAATCGCAGCGCTCTGGAAAGTCACGCCCGCAACTGCGGCGGCGTGGCCTGACCTTCGCTCGCGCCTCAGAGGGCAAGCGAAGGGGCAGCGAAGAGCTTGAATTCAGGTTGAGCTGTCTTGAGAGCGTGGTTCTCTTGCCGTGCCACCGACGCATGGTGTGTTTTCTGTGGAGGTTCTTGCGTGAACAGTGTGATCCAGGCAGCTCCTCCGAGATACGGGATCTCTGCGCCGGCCATCAGGTCAACATTGCGATGCGAGCGTAGGGGGCTCGATGCCGGAATTGAGCGCGTTGTAATTCTTGACGATTATTCTGTGGCGCGGGGAGGTGCGACAGCGCTTGCTCTTCTGGCCGCAAGGCAGCTACGAGACGCTGGATTCCGCGTGACCTACATCTGTGGTGATCGCGGAGATGACGGAGTTTTGGCATCAGAGGGGATCGATCTGGTTGCCCTTGGTCGGGCCGACCTCCTGTCAGCCGCGCCTCTGGCAGCCGCCGTGGACGGAGTCCATAATCGGGCCGCGGCTATCGCCATATCGCGGTGGATCGCCGCCCACGACACAGCGTCCACGGTTTACCATGTCCACGGCTGGTCGAAGATCCTGTCTCCCTCCCTATTCGATGCACTAGACCCGGTTGCTGAACGCACGCTTGTTCACGCGCATGACTTTTTCGCAGCCTGTCCGAATGGTGCGTTTTTCGACTATCGCCGTCAGGAGACATGCGCCCGTCGCCCTCTCGGTCCGGATTGCCTTGCGACATCCTGCGACAAGCGAAACTTCCTCCACAAAACCTGGCGCTCCGTGCGCGGGGCCAATCTGTTCCTGCAGTTGAGGCGACGTCACCGTTTCCGCCGCATTGTCATGCTGCATGAGAAGATGGCTGCCTACTTCATCCGGGCCGGATACGGACAAGAGCGGCTCGTGACCATCCGCAATCCCGCCATGGCCTTTTCCGAGACTCGGATAGAAGCCGAAAACAACCGCGATCTATTCTTCATCGGTCGGCTCGACCCGGAGAAAGGAATCCTGGAAGCCGTTTCAGCCGCAGCACAAGCCGGTCTTGGCCTTACGGTAATAGGGGATGGCCCACTCAGGGCAACGATCGAAAATGCCTGCCCGCATGTACAAGTCCTGGGATGGATGTCGGCTCAGGAGATAGGTGCAACTATCTCTCGCGCGCGCGGGCTGATCATGCCGTCTCGCTATCCCGAACCTTTCGGACTTGTCGCTGTCGAAGCGGCCGCGAGCGGTCTACCGATCCTCCTGCCTGAAAGTGCCTTTCTAGCCGAGGAAATGCGCAATCTCGGCTTTGCACTCACGTTCGAAGCGGGCAAGCCCGAGGCGATGCGGCGGGCCATGATGGAGCTGGATCGCTTGCCTGCGCGAGAGCTTCGGACGATGAGCAAGGCCGCTTATGAACTGGCCCACGGCCTCTTCCACCGCCCGGAAGAATGGCGAGATGCCCTGCTGGTCAGCTATGTCGATCTGTTGCGGCCACAGGCCGGGGTGATCCGCGCCATGCCCTCACGAAATGGAGGCTGTTCATGAAACCAGTCACGTCGCCCACAGATATGGATGATGCGACCAGTGTGTCGAGGTCTCCGGCCGTCCTGATCAATCTTCCGCTCCCGCAGAAGGGGCTGAAGGTTGCAATCATTCACTATTGGCTCGTGTCTATGCGGGGCGGCGAGAAGGTGCTGGAAGAACTCTGCCGTCTGTTCCCACAAGCCGACATTTTCACCCTGGTCTGCGACGAGAGCCGCTTGAGCGATACCTTGCGGTCGCGGCGGATTACCACGTCGTTTCTGCATAGGATCCCCGGCGCCCGGCGGCATTATACAAAGATGCTGCCCCTCATGCCCTTCGCCCTCGAGCATTTTGACCTTCAGGATTATGATCTGGTTATTTCGAGTGAATCCGGCCCGGCAAAGGCCGTCATCACCAGACCGGATGCGCTGCACATCTGCTATTGCCACTCGCCGATGCGCTACATTTGGGACCAGTTTCATCTCTATCGCCGGGGAATGCCGTGGCCCGGTCGGATGCTGATGAGCCTCACAGCTCCATTTTTGCGCGTCTGGGATGTCACCTCGGCTGCTCGGGTCGATGCTTTCATTGCCAATTCTGGCTACATCGCTAGCCGCATTCGCCGCTTCTACAATAGGGACGCCAGCGTGATCCATCCGCCCGTTGCGGTGGAGGATTTCAAGCTTGGGGATGGGGCAGGGGAATTTTACCTCTATGCAGGTCAACTCACGGGCTACAAGCGGGCTGATCTTGCCGTGCGGGCCTGCAGCGAAACCGGTCGTCGGCTCGTCGTCATCGGTGAGGGGGAGCAGGCAAGCCAATTGCGGACCATTGCCGGTCCGTCCGTCGAGTTTCTAGGGCACCAGTCTTTCGAAGTGCTTGCCGACCATCTGCGCCGCTGCCGCGCGCTTCTCTTTCCTGGGATGGAGGATTTCGGCATCCTGCCCGTAGAAGCCATGGCCAGCGGGCGGCCAGTGATCGCGTTTGACGCTGGCGGCGCGCGCGAGACGGTCTCGAATGCGGAGGTCGGTCTTCGCTTTGCCGAGCAGAGTGTCGCGGGCTTGGTTCGGGCGATCGATGAATTCGAGGCCCGCGAGGATAGCTTTGATCCGCACGCCATTCGCCGGCATGCCGAACGCTTCTCCGCCGAGGTCTTTCGGACCCGCTTCATGGCGCTGGTGGAGGATTTGCTGGAAAGCCGCACGCAGTTGCCGACAGAAAAGCGTACGGGGAGGCCCGCGTGAAGAGGGTGATCGGCAACGTGACCGGCAGAATCGAGGCGATCCTCTCCAAAGGCCCCAGTGCAGGCGGCCATCCTTCATGACGGCGATCGGGCACAAGATAGCCACGGCTAGCCTGTGGAGCGTGGGGGGCAAGCTGATTGCCCGTCTGATCGACTTTTTCAGTCTGCTTCTGCTGGCACGATTGCTGACCCCAGAGGATTTCGGCCTGGTGGCAATCGCTGTGTCGATCCTCGTCATCGTCGAGACGGTCCTCGAATTGCCGCTGACCCAGGCACTGCTACGTCATGAAACCCTGACGGACGATCTGCTCGATACGGCTTTTACCTTGAGCCTCATCCGCGGAGGCATAATCGCCGCCCTGCTGCTGTCGCTCGCCTGGCCTGTTGCCTATTTCTACGACGAACCGAGACTTTTGCCGCTGATGGCTACGCTGTCTCTTGCGCCCGCGATGCGCAGTCTTGTCAGCCCCCGCATGGTTGTCTTCATGCGCGCCTTCGATTTCAGACGTGAATTCGCGATCGATCTGATGGTCAAACTGGCCTCGCTCATAGCGGCCGTGGGCGTGGCCGCGACCACACGAAGCTATTGGGGGCTGGCGATTGGTTCTGTCACGGGCCCATGCCTCGCGCTTGTAGCCTCCTATGTCTTCGCCCCCATGAGGCCGCGTCTTGGGTTACGGGAATGGCAAAGCTTTCGCGACATCATTGGCTGGAATAGCGTTTCGCAGGTCTTGATGTCCTTCAATTGGCAGCTTGACCGTCTTCTTCTTCCCCGGTTCACCAGCTTGTCGGCTCTTGGAGCATTCAGCGTTGCCGACAGCATCGCGGGAATTCCGCATCAGGTTTTTGTCGGGCCACTTCTGCGCCCCCTGATCGCGGGCTTTGCTAGGGTTGACGAGGGGCAGAAGCGGATCCTCGCCTATTTGAAGGCAACTCATGCCGTGACATTGGCGGCGGCCCCGGTCCTGATGATACTGACGGTGCTCGCCGAACCCATGCTGAGGGTGGCCGTCGGCGACCAATGGACCTTCGCCGCTCCAGTCTTCCAGGGGCTTTGCATCGTCAGCATCCTGACGCTGCCGTCTGCGATCATGCCGCCACTCGCCATGGTGTTGGATCAGACCCGTCTTGTTGCCCTGCGGATGTTCGTTGAATTTGCCTTACGCGTGCCGATTACAGTCCTTCTGGTCGTCAAGTTTGGTCTTGAGGGTGCTGTCGCGGCCAGGTTGATCGGGGTTGCTGTCGCCTACCTGACCAGTTTGTTGATCGTCAGACGTCTCATCGGCGTTGCGATATGGGTGCAGTTGGCGACCTTTCTGCGCGCTCTTTTGCCCAGCGTGCCGATGTTGATGTTCCTTTTCATGGTCCAGCCCTGGCTCTCAGACTTGCCGGCAGGACTGGGGCTGCTGTTTGCGGTTGGCTTGTCGGGCATGGTCGCACTGGCCCTGTTCTGGCTTGCGGCGCTCGCTTTCTGGCATGTCAGCGAGCGGCCGTCCGGACTGGAATGGATCGTCATCCAAAAAATTGAAGCCGGTCGGCAACGACTTACCGGCATGACGGAGCAAAGCTCATGATGGTCTCGATCCCGCCGATGTATGACGTCTTCCGGAAATCCTCTGCTGTCTTGCTTGCAACTCTCTTGCTGATGATCTCACCGAGCCTTTTGAAGGCTGAGGATGCACTGGATCTCACTGCCTATACATCAACCTTCGAGGAGAACTTCGACAGCCTCAGCGTCTCTGCCTGGGGCGAAACCAAATCGCGGTGGATCGCTCATACTCCCTGGAACGGCGATTTCGGAGCGGCATCATTCAGCGATCCCGCCGACGGATTCCCTTTCACCACCGCAGGAGGCATCCTGCGCATCGAAGCGAAGAGGGATGCGCAGGGTGTCTGGCGGGCGGGACTGTTGTCAGCGGTCAATCCGCGGGGGGAGGGCTTCTCACAGAAATTCGGCTATTTCGAAGCCCGAATGAAGTTGCCGCCAGGCAAGGGCGTCTGGCCGGCCTTCTGGTTGATCGGTCTCGATCGGTCCGCGTTCACCGCGGAGATTGACGTGCTCGAATATTATGGTCGCGCGCCCCATGAGTTTTCAAGCGGCTATCACATCTGGCGTGAAAGCCATGGCGGTACGAACCAGTCCGACGGTTATTGGACAACGGTGCCGGAGGGCAGTCTCAGCACGGAGTTTCATACCTGGGGCGTCGACATCGGTCCTAAGAGAACCACCATTTATTTCGACCGGAAAGCTGTCTGGGGCTTCGATACGCCGCCCGAATTCCACATGCCCTTTTTCCCGCTGGTCAATCTGGCGCTGGGAGCGGGATGGCCAATCGACGAGACGCCCGACCCCTCCTTTCTCTATGTGGATTACATCCATGTCTACCAGCGCAAGGATGTCTATGCGACTGAGTAAGGTCCCGATGGGATTGCAGGCAGCGGCAGCTCGCAAGGACGCGCGCCGTCACTGTCAGAAGGGTCTTTGCTGACCCGGAGCCATTGCGGTGAATAGGGAATTACCGAAGCGGCTCTAGCTGTCGGATCTTGTTTTTGATTCCGAACCTGGCCGGCTGCGCTTCGACCGGAAGCTCTAGAGCGGATGATTGCTCTTGGCGTGCCAGGCCCAGGCAGACTGGATGATGTCGCCGAGGCCGTAGCGTGGCTCCCAGCCAAGGATCGTCCTTGCCTTGCTGTTGTCGGCCACCAGCGATGTGCTGTCCCCCTCGCGCCGTTCTGCATATTCCACCGGGAAGGGTCGGCCCGATACCCTGGCGATTTCGGAAAGCAGTTCTTTCACCGTCGTGCCGGTGCCGGTGCCGAGATTGATTTCGACGGTTTCTCCGCCTGCGATCAGATAGTCTACGGCTCTGACATGGGCGTCGGCGAGATCCAGAACATGGATATAGTCGCGCACACAGGTGCCGTCACGAGTGTCATAGTCCGTACCGAAAACCTTGAAGCCCTCCCGACGGCCGAGTGCCGCCTCTATTGCCAGCGGAATCGCGTGGGTTTCCGGCGTATGCCATTCCCCGATCCGTCCCGCGAAGTCTGCGCCTGCGGCATTGAAGTAGCGCAGCATGACGGAACGCAGGTCCTTGTATGTTCCGAAATCCTTCAGTGCCTGTTCAATGATGAATTTCGTGCGTCCATAGGGATTGATGGGACTTTGCGGATGCGTCTCATCCATGGGTACGCGCTCGGGCAGGCCGTAAGTCGCGCAGGTCGAGGAGAAGACAAAGGCTTTGACACCCGCCTCCATCGCTGCCGAAAGTAGGGTTAGCGCCCCGATCACATTGTTATCGTAGAATGAGACGGGATCCTTTACTGATTGTCCGACCTCGATTAGGGCTGCGAAATGGAGAATGGCCACGGGCTGATGGCGGGACAATACGTCAGCAAGGCGCGCACGGTCGCGAATGTCTCCCTCTTCCAGCGGTCCCCATTGAACGAATTCCGAATGGCCGTTTGAGAGATTGTCGTAAACAACCGGAACATAGCCGCGCTCGGCGAGCAGGAGGCAGGTATGAGAGCCGATATATCCGGCACCGCCGACGACGAGGACCTTTTTAAGCGACATGGAAGCACCAAACTGCAATATCTTCTGGGGAAATCGGAGGGCTGTATGACGGCGTGATAGGCCCGGCAACGGGCGAGGATGACCCCGTAAAGAGCGTCGTCCTGATTACATGTTACGAGAGTTTTGCGACGCGTCTAGTGCGTTGCACAAAATTTCCCCGAGCTCTACATCGGCGCAATCATTTGCTTCATCATTCGTGCTGAAGCCGACGCTGCTCAGCTCGACACGCCACGTTTGCAGCGCATGCGCCCGGCGCGTTCATTGGAGCGCACTGACTTAGCCGGACAATGAAATTCGCGACCAAACATCTGGCGAATGTGCGGCGCTCGGGGCGGCGGTGTTCTCATCATGTTCTCTGAATCTGTCGGCGGTGTTCCTGTAATGTATCGGATCTGACATCGATTTAGGTCGCCGTGTCCTGTGGATAACTGTGGACAACCTTGCTAGCCGGCTCAGGAAGCTGTGCCGAACCGGGCCTGAGGCAAGACGTAGGGAATGGCCGCGCTGGGCAGGCGGCCGACGCTGCCTGAGATACCGTAGACATGGGCGATTGTCGCATCGTCGATCGTCGTGCTGGGGCTCCCCTCGCGGATGAGACGGCCGTGATGAAGTATCACCAGATGATCGGCGAATTCGGCGGCAAGGTTGAGGTCGTGCAAAATCGCGAGCACCGCGCCGCCCTGCCGGGCGAAGTCGCGCGCAAGCTCCAGAACGGAGATCTGATGGCCGATATCGAGGCTCGCCGTTGGTTCGTCGAGGAAGATGGCGCGGGGCCGGCCGTCCATCACCGGATCGGGCATCTGGGCGAGCACCCGAGCAAGCTGCACACGCTGTTGTTCGCCGCCGGAGAGGGCGTTGTAGCTGCGGCTTTCGAAGCCCGACAGACCGACGCGGACTAGCGTCTGTCTGGCTGTCAGATTGGGATTGGCACTGCCATGCGCCACGGCGCCCATCCGCACGACCTCCAGCGCCGTAAAGGGGAAAGACAGGGCAGTTGACTGCGGGAGCACCGCCCGCTCGCGAGCGAGTTCCATCGGCTGCAGGGAGGAAATCCGTCGATCGTGGTAATAAACGTCGCCCTGATCAGGCTTCATTTCGCCTGAGAGGGTCTTCAGCAGTGTCGACTTGCCGGCCCCGTTGGGCCCGATGATGACAGTGAACCTGCCGGCTTCCAGATTGAGACTGACGTTGTCGACAAGATGGCGCCCGCCGCGGCGAATGGTGATGTTCTGTGCGCGGATCATTACAGCCCCTCCATGGCCTGGCGTCCCTGACGCCCAAGGAGCAGCATCAAGAAGACGGGAGCACCGAGAATGGCCGTGATGATGCCGATCGGCAGTTCGGCGGGAGCCGCGACCGTTCGGGCCACAGTGTCAGCAAGAAGCAGGAGACTGGCTCCCCCGAGCGCTGATGCGGGCAAGAGGAAACGGTGCGACGGGCCGATGGCCAGTCTGAGCAGATGGGGGACGACGATACCGATGAAGCCGATTGAGCCAGCGGCGGCGACGGTTGCGCCGCAGGCGGCAGCGACTGCAAGGATCGTCAGGCGTTTCAGGCGCTGCACGGGAATACCCATGTGGAAGGCTGCGGCGTCACCGAGGATCAGGGCATCCAGGCCCCGGGCAACGAAAGGAATGATCGCGAGGACAAAGAGAACGAAGGGAAGAATTGCCACGATCTTGGCTGTCGTCGCGCCGCTCAGCGAGCCCAGAGACCAGAAAGTGATGTCCCTCAGCGCACGGTCGTCGGCGATGAAGATCAGCAGGCCTGTGGCAGCGCCAGTCATGGCGGCGATGGCGATCCCGGCGAGGATGAGCGCCGTCGTCGAGGTCTGGCCGTTCCGGGTCGCGATTGCATAGAGAAGCAGCGTATTCCCGAGGCCGCCGAGGAAGGCCATCAACGGTAGAAACAGTTCGCCGAAAGAGGCCTGCAGCGGAAAGAGCAGCGTTGGGCCGAGGACGATGGCAATGACGGCTGCCAGGGCTGCGCCAGAGGTCACGCCGACGATACCGGGATCGGCCAGCGGATTGCGGAACAGGCCCTGCATCATCGCACCGGAAACACCAAGAGCGGCGCCGATCAGCAGGCCCATCCCGGTCCGCGGCAGGCGCACCGCCTCAAGGATGATCAGGTTCTGCTGGTCCACGGCTGCATGATCGCCCGTGAGATAGGCGATCAGATGCGGAAGGCCGACCCCCGTCGGGCCGATCACGATCGACACCAGGACGGCTAAAGCGAGCAGAACGGCCAGCAAGACGATGACGAGTGCGCCGAGACCGGAACGGTCACCATCACGTCTGCCGAAAGTCGACATCAGGGCCAGCGTGTTCACCGTTACTGCCCCTCCGGGTAGAGCATGGCATTGAGATCACGCGCGGCATCTGCTGCACGTGGTCCGAGGCCAAGGAGATAGAGGCCATCCATCGTTAGGAAGGCCTTGTCGCGGCCGGCAGGTGTCGCGGCAAGTGCCGGCAGCGCAAAGGCCTGATCGGCGCTCAGATGCTGGGCGCCGCCGCTCATCACGAGGATAACGTCGGGGGCGGCTGCGATCACTGCCTCATCGGTCAGCGGCTTGTAGCCGACGATGGTCGACACGGCGTTTTCACCACCGGCGAGGCGGATCATCGCATCAGCAGAGCTCTCTCTACCGGCTGCCATGACGCGGCCGTTGGCGAGTGAGAGCGCAAAGAGAACCTTCTTTTTCGGTCCGGTTGCCGCGGCGACCTTGCCGTCCATCGCCTGGATGCTGGCTTCAACGGTCTTTGCCAGTGCCTCGGCCTTGTCCGCGCGACCGATCGCTTCGCCGACAGCGCGGATCTTGTCGGGAATTGCGGCGGTTTCCGGCGGGGAGGGGATGCTGACAAAGGTGAGCCCGCTCGCCTTCAGGATGTTGATGGAATCGACCGGGCCCGCACCCGCTTCGGCGATGATCAGGTCAGGTTTCTGGGAAAGAACGCCCTCGGCGGAGATTTGCCTGACATAGCCGATGTCGGGCTTCTCCGTGGCCTCCGGCGGATAGAGGCTCGTCGTATCAACGGCGACCACGCGGCCCCCTTCGCCCAGTGCGTAAATGATCTCCGTGATGGTTCCGCCGATCGCCACAATGCGCTCGGCATCCTTGGCCGCTGCCTGCGGCGGCAGAAGCAGCGGGAGCGTGGCGGCAAGAACAACAGCGCAGATGACCTGACGGCGCGACGGAAAAGTGGATAACATGGATGCGTACAAACCTATGATCCGGGCAACTGCTGAGCCGCCATGGCCGCCTGCAGATCGCCGATGTTGAGACTTGATGCCAGGATCCTGCCCCTGACATTTAACTTGACTGCGATACACAAGTTTAAATAGGAAGGCAACAGAGCGTGGTCGTTCCACCGCTGCGGATTTTGGCTTAAGCTCAAGATCCAGAGGTGTTCCCGACTTCGACCAACCAGTATCTTTGCAGAGAGGGAAAGAGACCCATGTACATCGCCATGAACCGTTTTCGCGTCGTTCCGGGCTTCGAAGAAGCTTTTGAAAACCAGTGGAAGGCCCGCCAAGGTCGCCTTGCCGAAATGCCGGGTTATGTCGAGTTTCACATGCTGAAGGGTCCGAAGGCGGAAGATCATACGCTTTATGCCTCGCATACGGTCTGGGAAAGCCATGCCGATTTCGTCGCCTGGACCAAGTCCGAGCAGTTTCGTGCTGCTCATGCACGCGCCGGTGAAAGCAAGGTGCAGTATCTTTCCGGCCCGCATTTCGAGGGCTTCGATGTCATCATCCACGAAGATCGCTCGGGCAAGCGCTCCGCATCGGAAGCGGCGTGAGGGCCAGATGGATACGCTGACGCAAACGAGCAGTGAGCGACGGGAGAGGGCACTGGCCGCTCTGGCCGAAAAGTCCGACGGCGTGATCGAACAGATCGCGGCCAAGGCCGATGTCACGCCGGCCGAGGTGCTCGCCATCCTCCCCGAGGGGGCTGCCATTGTCGTGCCTGCCGAGCGCTGGGAACCGATCTGGAAGGACCTCACCAGTTGGGGCGAAATCCTGATGATCGTACACACGGACGACATTGTCCTTGAAGTCGAGGGTAGCCTGCCCGAGGGCAGCGAGGGCCACGGCTGGTTCAACATCCATGGCGACAGCCCGATCGGCGGACACATTCGCAAAGAGCGCTGTGTCTCGATTGCATTCGTCGACCGAGGCTTTCATGGGCGCCGGTCCTGTTCGGTCTGGTTCATGAATGCCGATGGTAAGGCCATGTTCAAGGTCTTCGTCCGCCGGGATAAAGAGCGCAATCTGCTGGAAGACCAGGTGTCGCGTTTCGAAGCCCTGCGTCAGGCCATCGTTTAAAACTTGTCACACAGGCCACCGGCCCCTGCCGGTCGGTGGCCTGCTGCCTTTAAGTCGTTCTTTCTTTTGCCTTTAACTGGATCTATTGTCCTGCGGGTTCCATCCACGCATTGGACTTCGTCTTGATCCGATTCCGCTCGCTCGTTCTTTTCGTCGCGTTTGCCCTGCTCGCGGGAGTCTCGCCCTTCATTCATCCGCAAGTCGGCCACGCGCAGGAGACCGAGGCTGCCCCAGCGACTGCGCCATCCATGCCTGCAGATGCACCGGTGGCGCAACCGGCGGCCACAGTTGCCACGCCCCCAGCGGCGCCAACGCCTCAGCGAGACGAGAAGATCGTCGCAGCCGAGCGGCGGATCGAGGACGCCCGCGCTCTGCTTTCGAGCCTCCGCAGCCAGGTGGACAAGAACCTGCAGGAGGACGGCGTACTGGCTGATCTCAAGGTCAAAGCCGATGCCTTGGTGCGCGAAGCGCTGGCAATCACCGTCGATCTTCGGCCGCGCATCGACGCCATTCAGACGCGCCTGACCGAACTCGGTGATGCCCCCGGTGAGGGCCAGCCAGCCGAAAGTGCCAGCGTTACGGATGATCGCGCTCGACTCAATGCTGCACGGGCGGAAGTCAATGCCTTGACGGGACAGGCCGAGGACCTTTCCATCGAGGCGAAGGCGTTGTCCGATCGGATTTCCGACATACGCCGTGCGCTCTTCACCAGTCGCCTGTTCGAGCACACTGAAATCAACGGCAGTGTGCTGGAAGACGCGATGAAATCCTTTGCAGCCGATGCCGAGCGGGTGCGTCGGAGCATTACAAGCTGGTTGACCTTCGTCTTCAAGTTCAAGGCTTTGCCGCTGGCCATTGCTGTATTCCTTTCGACGGCGCTTGCCTCCCTGATCCTGTTTGCCGAGTACAGGCTGTTTGGGCGTATCAACCGGCGGGATCGGACGATCGCGGATCCTTCCTATCTCAGCCGTTTCTCCGTGGCCTTCTTCTCCACGATCCTGCCGTCGCTGGCGTTGAGTTTCTTCCTCGCGTCAGCTTATTTCCTGCTCGACACCTTCAATGTCCTCAGACCCGATATCGCTCCGATCATTGCCTCGGTTTTTGGGCTGATCGGTCTCGTCTTCTTCGTGACCGCAATTTCTCGAGCTGTGATGGCGCCAGCGGAACCGAACTGGCGCCTCGTCAGGCTTTCGAACAAGGGCGCCCGCGACCTCACGATTGCGATCTTTCTGATGGCTCTCGTCAATGGCCTCGACTACGTGCTTTCGGTGATCAGCGAGACCTACAGCTCGCCTGTCGTCCTGACCGTCATGAAGAGTTTTGCCTCTTCGGTGGTCGTTGGCCTACTGCTGTTCTTCGTCTCGTTCTTGAGGCCGGTCATCGCACAAAGCGGCGATCCGGCGGCTCCCGGGCGGCCCTGGCCCCGGGCAATCTCTTTCACGCTGAGGGGCGTCGGGGCTATCCTCATACTATCCGCTTCGATCGGCTATGTGGGGCTTGCACGCTTCCTGGCAACTCAGATCGTGGTGACGGGTGCGGTGCTGGCAACAATGTATATCGGCATCCTTACCGGCAAGGCCATTTCGGCACCCAACCAGTTCGGCGAGACGCGTGTGGGGCAGTTCGTTGGTCGGCAGTTCCGCCTGTCGACCGTCGGTCTTGACCAGAGCGGCATCGCCGCCGGCTTGTTCATCTACGTCTTCGCCCTCGTCACCGGGGTACCGCTGATCCTCATGTCGTGGGGCTTCCAGCCTCGCGATCTGCAGTTGTGGCTGTTCAATCTCTTCACCGAGATCAATGTCGGCACGATACGGATCTCGATCTTCGGCATTCTCGGCGGGGTGCTGCTGTTCGTTTTAGGTCTGGTGTTTACGCGCTGGTTCCAGAAGTGGCTGGACGGCAGCGTGATGGCCCGTTCGCAAGTCGATGGCGGGGTGCGCAATTCCATCAAGACCGGTGTCGGCTATCTCGGCACAGGGATTGCCGGCATCATCGGCATTTCAGCTGCCGGAATCGACCTTTCAAGCCTGGCGCTTGTCGCAGGTGCACTGTCCCTCGGTATCGGTTTCGGCCTGCAGAACATCGTCTCGAATTTCGTTTCCGGCCTCATCCTGCTGGTCGAGCGCCCCTTCAAGGTCGGCGATCACGTGATTACCGGCGTCAATGAGGGCATTGTCAAACGCATTTCGGTTCGCGCAACCGAGATCGAAACCTTCCGACGGCAGTCGATCATCGTGCCCAATTCCGAGCTCATCAACTCCCCGCTCGGGAACTGGACGCACCGAAATCGCATGCAACGATCGGAAGTCCCAGTCAGCGTGGCCTATGACACGGATCCCCAGGAGGTGATCGACGTGCTGCTTGAAGTCGTCAAAGAGCGACCGGATGTACTTCGTAATCCCGACCCGCACGTGGAGTTCCTGCGTTTCGGCGCATCCTCACTGGATTTCGAATTACGGTTTCACCTGGCCGACATGAGTGAGGGGCTTCATGTGCGCAACGAGGTGCGGATGGAGATCCTTCGCCGTTTCCGCGCCCGTGGGATCGTGATGCCTTATCCGCACCAGGATGTCATGTTGCATGTCAAGGAGCATGATCGTCAGGTGCTCCTGCGCCCAAGGATACGAGAGGCCGTAGCAGATCCGGCCGTCGAGCAATTGTCAGCCGAGCCGGATGATGACAAAGTCCTGCCATGAACGCCGTATTCAGCCGCCATTCAGGCGCAATGCGGCACAAGAAGGGCAGGAGCGACGGAATGAGCCGGTCGCGTTTGAGAGGACGGAGCTATTTGGCTTCGCTGTCAGCATGAAGAAGATCTATGCGCAACTGGTCGTCCTGACGGGCAGCGTTCTGGTAGCCGGTTCGACCCTTGCTGCCTCGGTCCTCAACACCGGATCATCCGCAGTGATGCTCGTCGTTGTAGAAGACGGCACCAAAACCGAGATCACTCTTGATGCCGGTGGCTCCGAGTCCATTTGTACTTCCGGCTGTTTTCTCACCTTGCCGAATGGCGACCGGATCGGACTTGCAGGTGATGAAACCGTTGAGATCAATGATGGAGTAGCTACGATCAAGTAGTTGATCGATAGCAGCCTCCTGCACCGGGATAGCACGATATTCCGAGATGCTTAACTATGCTCTGCCCTTGTCTTGTCCAGCGAGGCTCAGTTAACGCTTCCGCAAATCGCTTTTGCTAGTTGTCTTGCTAATAAACAAGATAGGTAAAGGCGGTTATGGCAGTTCTCGGCGTTTCTGGAATGCAGTATTCGGGGGAGACATTTCCCGAGGTGCGGATCATCCTTGGGGAAGACTCCAATGTGTTCACTCAGATGATCAGTCAGCGCCTGAAGGAGCTGATGGGCGTTGACGTCGAGATATGTCGCACCTTCGAGGACCTGCAAATGGCCAATGAGCTGTCGCAGGAGCCGGTGAAACTGGCAATCTCGAACATCAACCTGCCAGGAGCGGAAAACGGCGAGGCACTTGAGTATCTCGTCGACTGCAACATCCCCACTGTCGTCTTCACCGGCACGTTCCAGGACGAGATGCGCGAGAAGCTGCTGTCGAAGGATATTGTCGACTACATCCTCAAAGACAATGTCTTTGCGGTCGAGATGCTGGCAGAATCGGTCTATCGCTTTCTCACCAACCACCGCCATCACGTTTTGATCGTCGATGATAGCCCGACCGCACGTGCGCTTTTGTCCAGCCGCCTGCGCCGCTACAATTTCCGCGTCAGTCTGGCTGAGAGTGGAGCCAAGGCGATCGAGATCCTCAAGGCGAACCCGGATATCGCTCTGGTGGTCACGGACTACAACATGCCGGACATCGACGGCTTCGAACTGACACGCCGCATCCGGTCGGTACGTGGATCCCATGAATTGCGAATCATCGGCGTCTCGTCTTCGACGAATCGACTCCTGTCGGCACGCTTCCTGAAGGTCGGCGGCAACGACTTCATGCTTCGTCCTTTCATCGATGAGGAGTTCTACTGCCGCGTCAACCAGAACCTGGATACGCTGGTGCAGATTAAAGCGGCGCAATCCCACAAAAAATAGGTGCGACATATAACGGAGGTCGCTACAGTCCTGCCGTGGGGAGGAGGCCGCTTTATTGGCGGCCTCGTTTATTCGGTAGGTATTCTATGTATTTTCCTGAGCAGATTTACGCGCGGCAGGTTGCCTTAGGTTCCAGACGCGGCGAACTGGGCCGAATTCTCATCATTGAGGACTCTCGATCTGTTTCTTCCCTCATGCGTCATCGACTTGAGAGCGACTTCTTCTGCTCGGTCACTCAATGTGCGTCAGCGGAGATATTCCGAGATGTGATGGGCGGAGGAGATCGCTTCGATGTTGCCGTCGTTGATCTCAACTTGCCTGGCGCAGCTGACGGAGAGGTGCTCGATGCGGTGATCGCCCAAGGCATCCCGGCTGTCGTCTTTACCGCCGATTTCAATCATGATCTGCGTGAGAGGCTTCTGCAGAAGGGAGTTGCGGACTATCACGTGAAGAACAACGAGGGTGCCATCGACTTCGTTGTTGCCTCCGTGCTTCGGCTTCTCGGCAATCGCGACGTTGGCGTGCTGGTCGTAGACGATGTGCCGTCCGCGCGCACGATGCTGGCAGACCTGCTGCGCGTTCAGAAGTTCCAGGTCTATGAGGCCTCGACCGGTTATCAGGCGATGGACATTCTGGCACGCCAGCCGCATATCGAACTCGTCATCACCGATTACCATATGCCGGACATGGACGGATATGAGCTGACCCGAAGGATAAGGCGCGACCACAACAGCGACCGCCTTCGTATCATTGGCATATCGTCGTCCGCCGACCGCCTCCTGTCGGCAAGCTTCCTCAAGGCCGGGGCAAATGACTTCGTTTACCGGCCCTATGTCATCGAGGAACTGCAGTGCCGTATCCAGCACAATATCGAGACGCTCGCGCAGCTCAGGCAGCTGCGAGTTGCTGCCTTCAGCGACTACCTTACCGGGTTGCCGAACCGCCGCTACTTCTTCGATGAAGGGCCGGCACAGGTGGCTGGTCGGCTGGAGCGAGGCGAAGCCTGCTGCATTGCCATGCTCGATATCGACCATTTCAAGAAGCTCAACGACACCTATGGTCACGAGATCGGAGATCGGGTGCTACAGGCGGTGGGTGCGAAACTGGCACGCCAGCTTGACGGCAGTGGCCATCTTCTGGCGCGGCTGGGCGGTGAGGAATTCAGCGTGCTGATGCTTGGCCTCAACGTTGAGGCCGGGACTGCTCTCTGCGAAACGCTAAGGGCTGAAATAGAGACCCTGCGTGTGGCACTCGACGATCTGGATATCAGCGTGACGATCTCCATCGGGCTTGCCGAGATCGCCGGACGAGAAAGCTTCAGCAATTACCTGGCTGCAGCAGATCAGTTGCTCTACCTGGCGAAAAGCCTTGGTCGCAACCGCGTCTATTCCGAGGCCATGCTCTCCTGAAGCTTGCGAGACGCTCTGGCGGTTCGGGGGGCGGGTCCTTATATCTGTCCGACCTCCCGCAGCGAGAAGGTCCTCATGGCTCCCATCATTTCCATCAAATCTCTCTCCAAGACCTATTCCAACGGCTTCAAGGCGCTGGACGATGTCAGCTTCGAGATCGAGGAAGGCGAGATCCTTGCGCTTCTCGGTCCAAATGGCGCTGGCAAGACAACCCTCATCTCGATCATTTGCGGCATGACCAATCCGAGCGGCGGGCAGGTTACAGTTGCTGGTCACGATGTGGTCAGGGACTTTCGCCAGACCCGTGCGGAAATCGGTCTGGTGCCGCAGGAACTGACAACCGACATGTTCGAGACGGTTTTCAATACCGTCAGCTTTTCGCGCGGCCTGCACGGTAAGGGGCCGGATCCGGACTATATCGAGCAGATCCTCAAGGATCTCAGCCTGTTCGAAAAGCGCAACAATGCCCTGCGCGAACTCTCCGGCGGCATGAAACGCCGCGTGCTGATCGCCAAGGCGCTCTCGCACCAACCGCGCATCCTCTTCCTCGACGAACCGACCGCAGGCGTGGATGTGGCGCTTCGCAAGGACATGTGGCAACTGGTCGAGCGCCTGCGCAAGACGGGCGTCACAATCATCCTCACCACGCATTACATCGAGGAAGCCCAGGGGATTGCCGACCGGGTCGGGGTGATCAACCGGGGCAAGCTGCTGCTTGTTGAAGAGAAGAATGCCCTGATGCGCAAGCTCGGGCGCAAGCAACTGACCATCGAACTCCTAGAGCCGCTGCGCGAGATCCCAGAGAGCCTGTCAGGTTATGCATTGGCGCTCACCGAGGATGGGAAAGAACTGACCTATGACTATGATCTGGGAAGCGGAGACGGCGAGATAGCAAAGCTGCTGCTGGCAATCGATGCGGCGGGCCTTCGGTTTGACGACGTGTCGACCCGCCAGACCTCCCTCGAAGATATCTTCGTTTCGCTGATCGGAGAGGCTGCATGAATACCGAGGCAATCAAATCCATCTATGTCTACGAGATGGCCCGCATGCGTCGTACGCTCTTGCAGAGCGTCATCTCTCCCGTGCTGTCGACGGCACTCTACTTCATCGTTTTCGGGGCTGCGGTCGGTTCGCGCATGGAGCAGGTGGGCGGCGTATCCTACGGCGCCTTCATCACACCGGGTCTGATCATGCTGGCATTGATCACGCAGTGCGTCTCGAACGGATCTGCTGGAATCTACTTTCCGAAATTCACCGGGACGATCTATGAGATCCTCTCGGCGCCGGTCGCCATGACGGAAATCCTCCTCGGCTACGTCGGGGCAGCGGCGACAAAGGGCATGATGATCGGCCTGATCATCCTGGCAACGGCGATGTTCTTCGTCGAACTGCACATCGCGCATCCATTGTTGATGCTGCTCTTCATGGTGCTGACTTCGATCACCTTCAGCCTTGCTGGCTTCATCATCGGCATCCTGGCGAAGAATTTCGAGCAATTGAGCCTGGTGCCGTCGCTGGTGGTGCCGCCGCTTACCTTCCTCGGCGGGACCTTCTATTCGATCGACATGCTGCCGCCGTTCTGGCAGACGGTCAGCCATCTCAACCCGGTTCTCTATCTGGTAAGCGGCTTTCGCTGGAGCTTCTTCGAGGTGTCCGACGTGCATCCGCTGATCAGCCTTGGCATGATCGGCATCTTCCTCACGGCCTGCCTCGGCTTCCTGGCCTGGATCTTCAGGACTGGCTACAAGCTCAGGCCTTGAGCTTTTCTGTCAATCGCGGAGCCTGAGTTCATCCGTCTGCATCTGCAGCGAACTCAGGCTCGACAAGAAGCTCATGCCGAGCAGGCTCTGGTCTAGAAGACCTTCTTCCAGTACGACCGCCTCGACATTGGTTCGCATGATCGGTCCAAGGCGGATCTCAGGAATGCGCAGAGGCGCTGCTCTCGCCCGCCCGTTGGCCGTGAGGACGGTGCGCGTGAAGCTCAGATCGCCGGGGTCTATACCAATGCGCATGGCGTCTTCATAGCGCAGGGCGACAGAGCTTGCGCCGGTATCAATGAGGACAGGAACATTGATTGGCCCCATACCTACGGAAGTCTCGAAATGTCCGCCAAGTGACTTATGTATGACCACCTCTGCGCGACCGTCCTCAGTTGTCACGGTCACCGCGCGACCGGGTATGAGGCCGGCGAGCACACGTTCGCCAATGCTGCGGAAGTCGCCGCGATAAAGGTAGGCGGTGACCAGGGCGAGCGCGATGAGGACCCAGATGGCCATCTGGCGAAGGCTCTGGCCAAGGGATCGCCTGCCCAGCACAATGCCGGCGGATATCATCAGCAGGATCGGCAGTGCCACGACCAGCCGGCCGAAGTCCTCGTTGTCTATCCCGAAGCTCTGGCCGCTTTCATGGTTCATCACGAGAACGACAAGGCCTACGGCGAGGATGGCAATGCCGAGAACAAATCGCATCAGCTGCCCTCGCGTTCGCGCACAAGCCGGGAGCGGCGTGTCTCGCGGCGCGGCTGGCGCTCCACATTTTCCAGGCGTGCCGGCAGTTCGGACATGATCGCCCGTCGTTCGAGACTGGTGTAACTCGTCCAGAGGCCAATCTCGTCACGGGTGCGTCCGCAGCCGAAACAATAGCCGGTTCTGTCATCGATCGAACAGATGAGGATGCACGGAGATTCCATCGCGAGCCCTTTGGTTTCGCTCCTATATCGGGTGACTAGAGTGTCATGGCAAGGGTCACCAGGAAGGCGCTCTCGCAGAGTTGTTGGCTCGCTCCAATGGTATCGCCTGTATGGCCCTGGAGCCGCTTGCGGCAATGGCGGGTGAAGGCGCCGACGCCCAAGAGGCTGATGCCCGCGGCAAGGAACCACGTATGAAACGGAAGAGCTGCAAGGTTGAGGACTAGCGTAATTGCTCCTCCGAGGATCAGCCCGTTGCGCGTCGCTTCAGGCTCGGGTGTGCCGGCCGAAGCGGCCACCCCATCCGCGCGCGCCGGAGGCAGGGAGGACCAGTGCCAGACCATCAGTGTGCGAGAGGCGACGGCAGCAGCCAACCATGACAGGCTGGCCGCAAGCGGCGGCAGGACCTGAAGCAGGATCGACAGGGCGGCCACCCGAAGTGCGACCGACAGGATCAATGCGAGCGCCCCATAAGTGCCGATGCGGCTGTCCTTCATGATGGCAAGCGCCTTGTCGCGCGTAAGGCCCCCGCCCAATCCATCGGCGGTGTCGGACAGCCCGTCTTCATGCAAGGCGCCGGTCAGCATGATCTGCACGCAGATGGCAATCAGGGCGGTCAGAAGGGGGGACGCGCCAGCCGACGACAGGAGGAAAAGGATGAGGCCTGCAGGCACGGCGATCAGGAGGCCGGCCAAAGGAAAGGCCGCCACAGTTCGGCTGAGGCTTCCGTCATGACCGGCAAAAAAGCGATCCGGGACCGGAAGGCGGCTGAGAAATGAAATGGCTCGCGCCGTTTCCGTCAGAAGGTTGTCGACGACCTGCATGATCCCCGCTGTCCGTATTCAAGCATTCCGTTTCGTCCTCGACCGTCCGCGTCGCTTTTTTGAGTTGAGCGGCACCGGTCCCGACAGTATGAGAGAGGCCACAAAGCCTGATTTGCTGGAAGAATACAAGGAATCCCCGTCCATGAGCGTTACCGGCCTGCCATTCGATGACTTTCGCGCCCTGCTGCGCGACCTGCCGGGACCAGATACCGCTGCGCTGGTGGCAGCGCGCGAGCGTGACAAGCAGCTGACCAAGCCGCCAGGTGCTCTTGGACGTCTCGAAGAGATTGCCATGTGGCTTGCCGCCTGGAGTGGGCGGGCGCCTGCGGTCAACCGTCCGCTGGTGGCGATCTTTGCCGGCAATCACGGCGTCACCAAACATGGCATTACGCCGTTTCCGCCGTCGGTCACGCAACAGATGGTGGAAAACTTTGCCGCCGGCGGCGCTGCCATCAACCAGATCTGTGTGACGCATGATCTTGGCTTGAAGATCTTCGACCTGGCGCTCGATTACCCGACCGGCGACATTACCTGCGAGCCGGCCCTTTCCGAACGCGACTGCGCCGCGACCATGGCCTTCGGCATGGAGGCGATTGCGGGTGGTACGGATCTGCTCTGCATCGGCGAGATGGGGATCGGCAACACGACGATCGCAGCAGCCATCAACCTCGCGCTCTATGGCGGCGAGGCGGAAGACTGGGTTGGTCCCGGCACGGGTTCGGAAGGCGATGTGCTTGCCCGCAAAGTTGCGGCCGTCAAACAGGCTGTTGCCTTTCACAAGGAGCATCTCTCTGATCCGCTCGAGGTGCTGCGGCGTCTCGGTGGCCGTGAGATCGCCGCCATGGCGGGCGCCATTCTCGCAGCCCGCATGGAAAAGATCCCGGTTCTCATCGACGGTTATGTGGCGACTGCCGCCGCCTCGATCCTGAAGGCCGCCAATCCGTCGGCCCTGGATCACTGCCTGATCGGTCACGTCTCGGGCGAGCCCGGGCATTTGCGTGCGATCGAGCGGCTTGGCAAGACGCCGCTTCTGGCGCTCGGCATGCGGCTTGGCGAGGGCACGGGCGCCGCTCTTGCAGCCGGCATCGTCAAGGCTGCGGCTGCCTGCCATTCCGGCATGGCGACCTTCGAACAGGCCGGGGTATCCAACAAGTCCCATGACTGACCGCAACGCACAGGCCGGTGGTCCCGAGCCGCTCGCATCGACTGTCATCAAGAAGAAGACCGGCGTCGCGCATCTGTTTGCAGCCGCCCAGTATTCGGCGCAGGGCTTCAGGCGCCTGGTTCAGGAGTCTGCCTTCCGGCACGAATTGCTGGGTTTTGTCGGCGGGCTCATCATCTTCGCCCTTGTCGGTGCGAGCCTGTTCGAGTTCCTCGGCTTCATCGTACTGATGATGCTGATGTTTTCGGTCGAAGCGCTGAACACGGCGATCGAGGAACTGGTGGATCGCATCTCACCGGAGATCTCGACTGTCGGCCGCAATGCAAAAGATCTCGGCTCGTTTGCCGTCTTCTGCCTGATCATCGCCAACGGCGCATTCGCCGCCTATGTGGTGATCAGTCGACTGTTCCTGGGGTGAGGCGCCGGTCAGGCGAACTGGCGTCGGCGCGGTTCCACGGCCTTCACTTCGCTGACGGCGGGAAGGCTTTCGAGCACACGGCTTGAGGGCAGTATCGCGATGACTTCTGTGCCTTCGCGCAACTTCGACTTGAGTTTGAACTCGCCACCGTGTTTGGCGAGGATAGCCTGGACAATGGGCAGGCCGAGACCCGTTCCCTGCTCGGCACTCTTGATCGCAATGGAGCCTTGACCAAAGGCTGAGAGCACGACGGGAATTTCGTTCTCGGGGATGCCCGGACCGTTGTCGCGGATCGAAATGTACTGCCCGCCTCCGGCGGTCCAGCCGGCCTTCACCATGATCTCCCCACCCTGCGGGGTGAATTTGACGGCATTCGACAAGAGGTTCAGGATCACCTGGCGGAGCGCTTTCTCGTCGGCCCAAAGCGATGGCAGATTGTTTTCGAACTGCTGATCGATCCGGATGTTCTTCGACTTGGCGCGGAGCTGAATCATGCCAATGCAGTCCTCGGCGACTTCAAGCAGGGATACGCTTTCCTCGCTGAGTTCATACTTGCCGGCCTCGATACGGGAGAGATCGAGGATCTCATTGATCAGTTCAAGCAGATGGGCGCCGGAGCGGTGGATGTCCCCAGCGTATTCCTTGTAGAGTGGATTGCTCAAGGGGCCGAGCACCTCCGTTGCCATGACTTCGGAGAAGCCGAGAATGGCGTTGAGCGGTGTGCGAAGCTCGTGAGACATCGAGGCGAGAAAGCGGGACTTGGCCATATTCGCTTCCTCCGCCCGCCGGCGTGCCTCGTCGGAGAGTGATTTGGCAACCTCGAGTTCGGCGATCAGATCGTCCTTCTCTGTCTGGAAGGAGAGGAGCTTCAGGTTGGCCTGATGGAGGCGGTTGGTGATGTAGATGAAGAAGATGAGAGCTGTGGTGAAAACCGCGGTCAGACCAAGGTCCAGCATGTCCTGGCTGGAGGCGGCGGTCCAGGTCAGTGCGATCACCGTCGGCAGAAAACCGAATAGGACCGCCTGGCGCAGCAACATGCTCGCCATGGCGGTGATCGACAGGGCAACCAGAAGCACAGCCCCCTTGTAGAAGATGAAGGCCGTGGGATTGCAGGTCGTGCAGCTCTGCAGGGCGAAGATCGCCCAGGACATGCCCATGGCGGCCTGCGAAAGCAAGAGGATGCGGCGCCAGCTTCTTTGCGTTTCCAGCGTGATCTCGATCTTCGAGGCGTGCCGGATGATCATGATGCCGATAGCGTGCATCGTCAGGGCGAACAGACCCCAGATGATGAAGTGTGCCTGCGCGGTAAAATAGGCGCCGGACGCGGCGATTAGAATGATGATGATCGGGATGACCGCTGCGCCCTGGAGGCAGGATGCAATATGCATTCCCAGAATCTCGACGTCGAACGCAGGCGAGATTCCCTGGCCGCTCTGTAGGCGCTCACGGGTAGCGCGGAGGGCGCGTGTCGTTGCCCTGTTGCGATCGTTTCGCGTCAGGTCGAGAACGTTCTTGTCCGCCGATGTGTCTACGCCGTTACTCATTGCGTTGCAGTCTTCCGCGCCTTGGTGAACCCTAGCGGCCAATTCTTAAGAAGATCCTGTCTTGGAAGGATTTGTTTGCCATGTGTGAAAAGGATTCGTTCTTGAAGTGGGTCGGAATGTGACCGCGCGGCTGAGGCGTAAGCGCGACATCGTCGTCGGCTTGGCGATCCTCTCGCTGGCGCTGCTGATCATCGCCAAGCTTGAGAATGAACAGGCCCTTCGGTTTGTCGGGCCGTTTTTTGCGGTCGATGGGGATACCTTGGCGACTGCCGGCGAGCGACTGCGCATCGAAGGGATCGATGCGCCTGAACTCGGCCAGTCTTGCGAGACGATGGACGGGTCACCTTATGCCTGTGGGGTGGAGGCGAGGCGCATGCTTGCGGCGCTGGTGGCGAATGGCGGATGGGAGTGCAGCGGGACGCAGCGCGACAGGCACGACCGGCTGCTCGTTGTTTGCAGGCGCGGGCCTGACGATCTTGGTGAAGCTCTGGTGGCGCAGGGTTATGCGGTCGCCGAAGGTCGCTACCTTGTGGCAGAAGCTAAGGCTCGCGAGGCGGGCGAGGGGATCTGGGCGGGTCACTTCGAGCGGCCATCCGACTGGCGGCGGATGAGGCGGGTTGAGGTGGCGGAACCACTGGCTTGGGTTCAGGCGTTAGTCCCTCAGTGGATATCGCGATGGTTTGAGGAATGAAATGAATGACTGCTGATGCCCCTAAGCCGCCCGCCATGCCTCGCGGCGATCTACCGCCCCCTATAGAGGAGTTGAGCCACGCGATTGCCCGCTGTCGAATCTGCCGTGATTGTCCCGCCGGCGGGCCGGAACGACGCATGCCGCATGAACCGCGACCGGTTGCTTATCTTTCAGCGACTGCGCGAGTGTTGATCTGTGGGCAGGCGCCAGGGCTCAGGGTGCACGAGACGGGCATCCCCTTCAACGATGCCTCTGGCGATCGGTTACGCTCGTGGCTCGGTGTGGACCGGGAAACATTCTATGATCGTGGCCGGTTTGCCATCGCGCCTATGGGCTTCTGCTTTCCGGGGTATGACGAGAATGGCCACGATTTGCCCCCACGCAGGGAATGCGCGCCGCATTGGCGCCAGACGGTGATGGATGCGATGCCACAGGTGCAGCTGATCCTGGCAATCGGACAATATGCCCAGGCCTGGCACCTTGGCGCTGCCCGACGCAAGACCATGACCGAGACGGTCGCCCATTGGCGGGAATTCCTTTTGGCCAACCGCGAGGGCGCTCGGGTTTTGCCACTCCCGCATCCGAGTTGGCGCAACACCGGCTGGCTGAAGCGTCATCCGTGGTTCGAAGCCGAGGTGCTTCCCGTCCTGCGTCGGGAAGTTTCGTTGTTGATAGGCTGAAATGATTTTCCATAATCGCCGGTGGATCGGCTATATCAGGGAAAATCAGTTTTTTCAGGAAGTGCCATGGATCGCCTTGACCGCAAAATTCTGCGTATTCTTCAAGAAGACTCGACGCTGGCCGTTGCCGATCTCGCCAAAAAGGTCGGGCTGTCCACGACGCCTTGCTGGCGCCGCATCCAGAAGATGGAAGAGGATGGCGTCATCCGCCGGCGTGTGGCCCTGCTGGATCCGGCGAAGGTCAACACCAAGGTTACCGTGTTCGTTTCTATCCGCACATCGAGCCATTCGATTGAATGGCTGAAGCGGTTTTCAGAAGTGGTGTCCGAGTTTCCGGAGGTTGTCGAATTCTACCGCATGAGCGGCGATGTCGATTATCTGTTGCGCGTCGTCGTGCCGGATATTGCCGCCTATGACGCCTTCTACAAGCGTATGATTGCCAAGATCGAGATCCGCGATGTCTCGTCGGCTTTCGCCATGGAGCAGATCAAATACACGACCGAACTGCCGCTCGATTACATGATGATCGACAATCAGAAGGCAGGCGAGGAATAAACGGTCCCGCTCGTCACTTGAGCCTGGCGATCCGCTTGGGGTCGCGCAGTTCCCGCAAGGCATCCCTGCCAATCCAGCGGGCGGTGGGATCGCTGCTTGCGGCCAGTTTCTCGGCCAATTGAAGAGCCCCCGCGTGGCAGGCTCGGCTGCGCTTGCCAATATTGCGCAGGGCCCAGTTGACGGCTTTCTTGACAAAGTTGCGCGGATCCGTGGCGTGCTGTTCTAGCATCGGCAGCCAGGCGAGGAAGGTTTCGTCCGGTTCTCTTCGGTTGTGAACCGTGGCACCTGCGATCATGGCAAAGGCGGCGCGGCGAACGAATTCGCGATCGTCGGCGGCGAAGTCTACCGTCACGTCTTGCCAGCCGGGTGTCTCGGTCAAAAGATCTGCCGCTGCATCGACCACCTCCCAGGAATTGAAATCGGCGGCAAGGCGCCAGATTTCGGCCCGTGACAGCTGCGTCGGATCGAATGTCCAGATCGCCAACAGGCGGGCTTCGCGGATGCCGGATGTCCAGAGCTCCTCGGCCCGGGGGTGGTTCGTGCCGATCTGCTTTGCGATCTTCTGGACTGCGGGATTGCCTATGCCGAGCGCATTTTCGGTGACAATCCCGAACCGTGCCATCCCGGTGATGTTATCCTCCGACCGCAGCGAGCGCAGATAGGTGAGAATCTCGGCTGCGGTAGAGGAGGGGCCGATCATTTGGTTTCAAGCCTGGCCAGCAGCGAAGATGTGTCCCAGCGCTTGCCGCCGATCTTCTGCACCTCGCCGTAGAACTGGTCGACGAGGGCTGTGACGGGCAGATTGGCGCCATTGCGTCGGGCTTCGGTCAACACGATGTCGAGGTCTTTACGCATCCAGTCGACGGCAAAGCCGAAGTCATATTTGCCCTGATTCATCGTTTTATGGCGGTTCTCCATCTGCCAGGACCCGGCCGCGCCCTTGGAAATCACGTCCACCACCTTCTCGATGTCGAGACCGGCCTTCTTGCCAAAATGAATGCCTTCAGCAAGCCCTTGGACAAGACCGGCAATGCAGATCTGATTGACCATCTTGGTCAATTGTCCGGCGCCGACTGGCCCCATCAGGCCGACCATCCGGGCATAGGCATGGATGACCGGCTCTGCCTTCTCGAAGATCTCCGGCGCGCCGCCGCACATGACTGTGAGCACGCCGTTTTCGGCACCAGCCTGACCACCGGAAACCGGGGCGTCGATGAAACCGCAGTGTCGGGCGGCAGTGGCTGCAGCCAATTCACGGGCGACCTCGGCGGAGGCCGTCGTGTTGTCGATCAGGATGGCGCCCGGTTTCATCGCGGCGATCACGCCGTTTTCCCCTGTGGTCACAGAGCGGAGGTCGTCGTCATTGCCGACGCAGGTGAAGACGAAATCGGCATCTGCAGCCGCTTCCGCCGGCGTCAGCCCATGGCTGCCGCCGAACTGCGCCACCCAGGCTTCGGCCTTGGACGTGGTCCGGTTGTAGACCTTCACCTCGTGGCCGCCTTTGACCTTCAGGTGTCCCGCCATGGGGAAACCCATTACGCCCAAACCGATGAATGCGACCTTTGCCATCTCGTCTCTCCTGCCTTGCGCTGTGCGACATGCATAATCGAACGCAGGAAGGTACGGAAGGTCTTCGTTTGGTCATTTGGCCTGAGGCGGCGCGTCAGGTTCGTCGCCGCTCATCTTGTCAGCCGTCAGCTCAACGCCCAGTTGACCCAGTCGGCTCGATATCTCGTTCCACAGGCGCCTCAGTCTGCGGACATGGAGATCGTCTCCGATCCAGTCCATGAGATGTTCGATAGCATAGGAAGCCATCTCCTTGTTTTCGCTGATTGTCGTCAGCGCCCATATGCTGAAATCCTTCGCGTCGACCTCCTTGATCTGTCCGTCTGCGTCCGGGATCAGAAACTTTGCCAAACTCTTCTCCTGGACATCCTTCATCGGTCCGGTGGGAGCGAAAAGGACGGCGGCGTAGATCCGGTCGAAGGCGTCGATGGCTTTCTTCTGCGCTTCGGTGTCCTCAGTGCGGTTCTGCTTCAGGGCGCGTTCGAGATCGAAGATCGTACGGACATTAAATTGGCGGAGCAGCAGGAACCGGTCGAGGCCAACGACGCAGCACAGCTGGGCCTGGGCGATCCAATCGACGGTCTGGTATATTCCGTAGGGCGTTTCGATGTGCAGCATGATCGGATTGTAGGTCGCGAGCGACTGGACGTCTGAGATGCCGCATTCCTCCAAACGAAAGCGTGTGAAGAAATCTATCCCGTCGATTGCATCGAGCGGCACGACCCGTGTCCAGTCGAGGAAGCGGTTGTCCGATTGCTTGATCCAGTTGATCTGCGTTCCGATCTTGACCAGGATGAACTGCAAGACGCTGCCTGGTAACAGACCGAAGGCGAGGCTAAGTAGGATCCACGCAGGTGGCAGTTCTCCGATCGGCGTGGTTCTCTCAATGCTGACCAGAGCCTGCAGCGCACTCAAGTCGGGCAGTGCGCGGTATAGTGCAGCGGATGCCAGCACAGAAATGACAGTTATCGCCGCCTGGCGGATCATGGTGTAGCCGTTCAGGTCAAAGACGGCGAGTGCCTGGACTAGATAACGAAGGGACGACAGATAAGCACCGACGAAGGTAATCGCGGCGACAGTGAGGACATTTTCGGCCAGCTGCCTCATGTCGGATGATGCTGTCTGTTCCGCGAATTTGGTGCCACCAATCGTCAGGAAATTGAAAGCCGTTCCTTGCAGGCAGGTTGCGGTTGTTTCAAAGCAATGGAAGCCGGAAAGTGTGAGCGTAAATCCGCTCATCACGACAAGCAGGTAGGGAAGTGCGGCGAACAACAGGCGCAAGTCGCCGCGATTTAGGAAAAAGCGGGTCTGCGAGATCGTCTGATTGATGTCCCGGATTATTCCCTCGGCAGATTGGGGCTCGTCGCTTGTTGCCTCCCGGGACCGTTCGCCATTGCCCCTGACGTCGGCCGCATACTTGCTTCGGACGAATTCGAAAGACGGACTCGGTCCTTTTTCACTTCGATCGATGACCGGGAAGGTCTTCACGTAATCACGGATGAGACGCAAACGCCTCAGCCTGATGTCGTAGCGCCCGTAGATCAGCGCGAACACCGTGACGAAGGAAATGGTGAATGCGGCCACGATCGTCCACGCCAGGGACGGATCTGAGATGGCCTGAGTGGCAAGTTCTGTTTGCATGGCTTCCCCCTTGAGTTTGGGGAAGCCTATCGCCATGGCTGTTGCAGGCCACTAATCGTGCGCAATCAGAGGTAGAAAATACAATCTAGGATTTAGTTCTGCGTCTTTTTCGCGATGACCAGATGCCCCGGCGAGGGATTGCCATCCTGCATGCGCACATTGATGTCGGTGATTTCGACGATTTCGAACCCTGTCGCCGCCAGCCGTTCGCGCACATAGGTCTCCGCATGGACGAAGCGCTGGTGCGGGCCCACGAGGAAGGGGCGGCCAGCCATGACGTCCTCCGACATCGTTTCGGAGGAGAAGACGAAGATGCCGCCGGCGCTCATGTTCTCTGCAGCGCCGAAAAAGAGCGGCTCCAGCGCGCCAAGATAGGGCAGCACATCTGTCGCTGTGACGAGGTCGAAGGGTTCGTCGTCATTGTCCTCGAGGAAGTCTTCAAGTTCAGCCACATAGAGGGTCTCGTAGAGATCCTTCTCGTGCGCGATCTCGACCATCTTTTCCGAGATGTCGATGCCGGTCATGTCATCGACCATGTCACGCAAGGTACCGCCAGTCAGGCCGGTGCCGCAGCCTAGGTCGAGCAGGCGCTTGAACGGGCCCAGATCGAGCGCCTGCAAACGCTGGCGGACCATCATCGGCACGGTGTAGCCCAACTGCTCCACGAGGATGTCCTCGAATGCTTCTGCATGCTGGTCGAAGAGCGTTTCGACATAGGCGTCCGGTGCCTTGGGCGGCGCTTCACCACGACCGAGGGCGGCAATACGGACCGAGGCGCCGCCATGATCGTCGGGATCGATCGCCAGCACTTCCTCATAGGCCTTGACGGCGGCGTCGATGTCGCCTGCCTTTTCGAGCGCGAGTGCGCGGTTATAGGCTTCCGCCAGGGCTTCTTCGTCGATCTTGGCCATGTTGAGGCTCCTGTTTCCGTGGCCGCTCAGCGGACCTTTGCGGCTCGTCTAGCCGGTCGGGACCGGCTTGGCAATGAAAACGGAACTCCCACCGGGCTCTTCGTGTTTTGAGGAGAGGGAGCCTGCCAATGGAACAGACAGCACAGGAGAAAGCTGGCATATTGCCGCTGGAAAGCGCCAAGCCGGTGCGCCTCGCGCCCGCCTTGCCAGCCAGTTCGGCCGAGAAGGCCAATATGATCATCCACTACTACCGCGGAGAGATCGGGCGGATGACTAGCTGGCGTGACCGGATAGACCGGACGTCCAACTGGTCGATGACGGTCGTTGCGGGTCTGCTCTCGGTATCGCTCTCGACGCCTGCGTCGCACCATGGCGTCGTGCTGTTCGCCATGCTGCTGATCTCGGTCTTCCTGCTGATCGAAGCGCGTCGATATCGTTTCTTCGACGTGTATCGTGCGCGGGTGCGTCAGCTTGAGCGACACTATTTTGCCCAGGCACTTTGTCCGCAGGCAGAGCTGAAGCCCGATTGGGCTGAAGCGATTGCGGCAAGCCTTCGCAAGCCGGTGTTCCTGATCGACTACCGGGATGCGCTCTTTCGGCGGATACGCCGCAATTACGGCTGGATGTATCTCATCCTGCTGCTCGCCTGGGCGCTGAAGATCTCAAGTCCCAAGCTGCAACAGAATGAAGCCCCGGCAGAGTTTGTCAACAGCCTGTGGCAGGTGGTCGAGAACGCGCATCTCGGGCCGCTGCATGGTGGCTTGGTGCTTGCCGTAGTCGGCACATTCTATGCCGCCCTGCTTGGTGCAGTCCTTTACCGGCAACCCGATGACGGAGAGTTCGCCCATGGCGAGGTGCATGTCTGACCTTAGTGCAGGATGAATTCGCCTTTCAGCGAACGCCACTCGCTGGCTGCAATCATCTTCTTGTGCACATAGGTGACGGAGTGGATCGGTCCATCGATCTTGTCCTGCCAGAAGCGCAGAAAGCCGCGCATCTCGGGAAAATCGGGAGCCAGATCATAGTGCTGCCAAATGTAGGTTTGCAGCAGGGAAGGGTGGTCAGGCAGGCGATAGAGGATCTGGGCGGTGGTCAGCCCATAACCCTTCAGCATCAGTTCCATTTCGCTGTTCATGTCCGTTGCTCCGCATCCCGGGACTGGGATCGGCGCGGACGGTGTGACGCTTCCGCGACCGACCGGGGCCGCGACCGACGCGGGCCCTGATATGATGGAAACACCGGATGGTGAAGGATCTACTAACGCGGGCGCGGCGGAGCAGGACGCGCCGCCCGGTCCCCGCCGTCAGCGTTTGAGGTGACGCGTCAACCTTGCCTCTATGGCACCCCAGGTGTGGCGCAGTGCCTCGACGATGGCGAGATAGAAAATCGCCGCCCAGAGATAGGTCTGGTAGTCGAAGGTGCGCGAGAAGGCGTAGCGGGTCTGGCCCATGAGGTCGAGCACTGTGACAACCGCGACGACGGCAGAGCCCTTGATCATGAAGATGATCTCGTTGCCGTATGGACGCAGTGCCACGATCAGGGCCTGCGGCAGAATGATCTTCCAGAAGGTGACTGAGGTGGGCAAGCCGAGCGATTTCGCTCCTTCCGTCTGACCCCGCGGTACACTTTCGATAGCGCCTCTCAAAATCTCGGCCTGATAGGCCGCAGTGTTCAGCGTCATGGCAAAGAGCGCGCAATACCAGGCCTCGCGGAAGAACCACCAGAGACCAACGGCTTCGATCTGCGCGCGGAAAGACCCCAGGCCGTAATAGATCAAGAAGATCTGCAACAGCATCGGCGTGCTGCGGAAGAGGTAGACATAGGCGTAGGCGATGGTGTTCAGCAACCGGTTCTTCGCCATCCGCGCGAAGGTGACAGGCAGCGATAGAACGGCACCGAGCGTGATCGAGCCGAAGGTGAGGATCAGGGTCGTTGCGAGGCCGTCGAGATAGCGCCAGCCGTAGCGGGAGATCTTCTCAGGGTCCCAGCTTGAAACGAGGTACCAGACCAAAGCGATGCCGAGTATCGCCCAGAGCGACAGGATGGCATATCCGAAAATCCGCGCGGCGCTGATGCGAATTGCCTTAGTTGCCGGAGCCGGGCGCGGGGGGATCATTTCCAGGGCGTGGCTCATCGGCCGACCTCCGCACGGTTGGCCCAGCGCGACACAGCGTTCAGGCCGATGGATGAGACGGTTGCCAGCACGAGATAGAGCAGACAGGCGATGCCATAGAACAGGAAAGCCTCTTTGGTCACACGGGCCGCAATGCCGGTCTGGCGAACGATATCCGCAAGGCCGATAACGGATACCAGTGCCGTGTCTTTCAAAAGGACGAGCCAGAGATTGCTCAAACCCGGCAGCGCGATACGAATCAATTGGGGAATGATGATCAGCCACATGGTCTTTCGCTTCGAAAGACCGACCGCGCTGCCCGCTTCGTATTGGCCGCGCGGAATGGCCTGGAAGGCGGAGAGCAGCACTTCCGACGCGTAAGACGAGAAAACGACCGAGAGTGCAATCATGCCCGCGACGAAGGCATTGATCTCGACACGTTGTTCGATGCCCAGCCAGGAGAGTAGGGACTGAACGAGGATCTGGAAACCAAAATAAACGATGAAGAGCGTCAGGAGTTCAGGCAGTCCGCGAAAGATCGTCGTGTAGATACCGGTTGCCGCGCGCAGGCTCCATTCCCCAGACTGTCGCGCCAGCGCGATCAGGAAGCCGAGCGCAAGTCCCACAGGCAGGGTGGCGAGTGCAAGCGAGATCGTCACCTTCACGCCGAAGGCGATCTCGTCGCCCCAGCCCGTGTCGCCGCAGCCGACCAGAGTGTCGGATGCCAAAAGCCGGAATATGCCCACCGGGCCACAGAACGGATCAAAAGTGTAGCTGATCCAGCCCCAAAGCGAGCCGAGCGCGGAAGACAGTCCGCCCATGCCATTTCCCCTTGGCGGTTTTTTCCGCCTTTTGAAGTTTATGCAGTGCAAATGCAAAATGGCGGAAGTGTTCGACTTCCGCCACTCGTTTCGTCAGATGACGCCGGGATTATTCGCCGTAAACGTCGAAATCGAAATATTTTTTATTGATTTCGGCATACTTGCCGCTCGCACGGATTGCCTCGATCGCAGCAGAGAATTTGTCGGCGAGTTCGGTTTCGCCCTTACGGACGGCAATGCCTGCGCCTTGGCCGTTGATCTCTACATCCACTTCGAGCGGGGTCAGGATCTTGCAGCAGGCACCGGCATCCGTCGCCAGCCATTCCGACAGGACGACGATGTCGTCGACAACCGCATCGACGCGACCGCCTTCGAGGTCGAGCTTGTATTCGTCCGCCGTCGGGTAAAGCTTCAGCTCGGAGTCAGCCATGTGCTTCTCGGCATAATTGGCATGGGTCGTGGACGACTGTGCGCCGACCGTCTTGCCCTTCAGGCCGGCGAGGTCGGTGATCGGCGAGTCCTTCGGCACGGCGACGGCCGGCGGCGTGTTGTAGTACTTCTTCGAGAAGTCGACCTTTTCCAGGCGCTCGGGGGTGATCGACATGGAGGCGATGATCGCGTCGAACTTCTTGGCCTGCAGTGCCGGAATGATACCGTCCCAATCCTGGGTAACGAACTCGCAGCTGACCTTCATTTCTTCGCAAAGGGCCTTGGCAATGTCGATGTCAAAGCCAACCAGGGAGCCGTCGGCTTCCAGGTTGTTGAAGGGCGGATAGGCGCCTTCGGTGCCGATGATCAGCTTGTCTTGAGCCATGGCCGAGCCGGCAAAGAGCGACAGGGCAGCGATCGATGCTGCGGCCAGAAAACGTGTCGGAATACGCATGAGATCCTCTCTGTTGGGTGGACGCCGATTGTTGTTGTAAGGCGGCTGTCCCTGATCGTGTGGCCTAATCGTCCACACTTGGGCCCAATATTCGTCTTGTTTGCGGGGCGAAATCAACAGGAAAGAGCGTGATCGGTCAAAATTGCTTCTCAAAACCCCTGCGTCTGGCCTCGTGCGATTTTTTTGTTCCATCTGGTGTTGTCTGATGGAGCAAAAGTCGTTTGAACTCGTTCAGGCACGGTTAATCATGCGAAATCTAGTTTGGCCACAGTTTCGGTTGGCACAATCGAAGGCGCATTAAATGGCATGGCTCGGATGATCCTATCGGTGACCATGCGTAGGGAAGGAAACGCAAGTTATGTTCAAGAACAGATTGCTCGCCACGGTGGCAATTCCGGTTCTGTCCGTGGCCGTACTGTCAAAGCCAGTCGCGGCGTCGGTGTCCGGTCATCCCGAACGGCAAACTCAGACCCGGCAGGCTGAAGAACAACTGATCCAGCTCGCGCAGGCGGTCGTGTGCAACGACGGTACGGAAGCCCCGGACGAGGAAACCTGCGCCGCCCGAGATGCGCAGGCCGCTGCCGAAGAGGAACAGCGCCGCGCCGCCGAGGAAGAGGCGCAGCGTCAGGCCGAGGCTGAGGCCGAGGCACAGCGTCAGGCCGAAGCGGAAGCCGAAGCCCAGCGTCAGGCCGAAGAAGAGGCCGAAGCCCAGCGCCAGGCAGAAGCGGAAGCCGAAGCACAGCGCCAGGCCGAAGAAGAGGCCCAGCGCGCAGCCGAAGAAGAGGCGCAACGCCAAGCGGAAGCCGAAGCAGAAGCGCAGCGGGCTGCCGAAGCGGAAGCCGAAGCCCAGCGTCAGGCAGAAGAAGAGGCCGAAGCCCAACGCCAGGCTGAAGCTGATGCTGAAGCACAGCGTCAGGCAGAGGCGGACGCGGAAGCGCAGCGGGCCGCCGAAGCGGAAGCAGAGGCCCAGCGTGCGGCAGAGGCTGAAGCCGCTCAGCAGGAAGAGGAAGCGCCTGCCGAAGAGCCGCAGGGCGTCACCTGTGCCGATGGTTCACAGGCTGCCTCCGAGGCGGAATGCGCCGCTCCTGCAACGGAAGATCAGGCCGCTCCTGAGGAGGCCGAGCAGCCTGCTGAAGAGCAGCAGCCGACGGAAGAGGAGGCTGCCCCCGAGCAGGCAGAACAGCCTGTTGATCAGCAGCCTACCGAAGAGCAGTCAACCGGCGAGGAAGTGCCCGCTGACGGCCAGCAGCCGGAAGGCGAGCAGGTTCTCGTGCCTGCGGTCGAGCCTGCGGAGAATCAGCCGGTTCAGCAGATCACCGATACCCGGACTGCCGAAGAAAAGGAGGCTATTGCCGAAGACCCGTCTCAGACATCCGAAACCGTTGTGCTTCCCGTCGACAACGGTGCTGCCGTCCTCGACAGCGACAAGGATGCCGACAACAGCGGTGGCGAGAATGTCCGTCAGCAGCGTAGCGAGATGAGGGCACAGGAAGACGTGGCTCCTCCGCCGGAGACGGATGCCGAAGCTCAGTCCGAGGCCGTGGCTTTTGATCCGCAGACGTTGCAGGCAACGATCTCGGAGCAAGGCACCACGATGGATGCTGCGCCGACCTTCGAAGTGCCGACCACGGTTACCAACGTGACCAACAGCACCGTGACCAATAACGTCACCAACAATGTCACGAACAACAACGTGACCAATAACACCATCATCCAGAACAATGTGGTGAACCAGGTCACGGAGATCCGGGTCATCGAGCAGGTCGATAACCGGACGGTCATCAATGTCGGCAACCAGATCGTCGTTCGCAGCGACGACCGGCCGCGGCTGCGCTGGGATGCGGACCGGACCTATTACGAGCAGCTGCCGCGTGGTCGCACGCGCGAGACCATCGAACGTGCCGATGGCAGCAAGCTCGTGACGGTCTACAACCGCTACGGGGACATTATCATCCGCTCGCGGATCTCGCCCCGCGGCCGTGAATATGTGCTGATTTATTCGCCGGAAGCCGATAGCGAGCGTCCTCGCGTCCTCGTCGACGTGGGTCTGTCGCTCCCGCCGATGCGTCTGACCATCCCGGTCAACGACTACATCATCAGCACATCGCGCGCCCCGGACCGCGACTACTACGACTTCCTCGCCCGCCCGCCGGTCGAGCGTGTCGAGCGCGTCTACTCGATCGACGAAGTCAAGTCGTCGGCACGTATCCGCGACAAGGTCCGTCGTATCGACCTCGATACGATCACCTTCCCGTCTGGTTCGGCGGAAGTTCCACTGGAGCAGGCAAGGACGCTGCGTCGCGTGGCTCAGGCCATGGAAAAGCTGCTTGAAAAGGATCCGGGTGAAGTCTTCCTGATCGAGGGCCATACGGATGCCGTGGGTTCGGATCGCTCGAACCTGATCCTGTCGGACAAGCGTGCGGAAACCGTCGCCAACCTGCTCACCGAAGTCTACGGCATCCCGCCGGAGAACATGTCGGTCCAGGGTTATGGCGAGCGGTTCCTGAAGATCCGCACGGAAGCCGCTGAGCAGCAGAACCGCCGCGTAGCCATCCGCCGTGTCACGACGCTGGTGCGTCCGGCCAACGTGTCTAGCAACAACTGATCGAGCACGATCGCAACATAAGAAGGCCGCCGGAGCGATCCGGCGGCCTTTTCTTTCGGGTAAATGTCAGGACCGGGGCGGGAGCCCCGTGACCGAGGCGATGAAGTCGGCAATCGCCATGGTGTCATCAAGGTCGAAGACCGGCAGATCGGTGTTCTCCACCCGGTGATCGGCCGCGATGGCGCGGATGTGTGGATCCGATGGTGCCAAGGGTTCGCGATTGGCGGAAGCTTCCCGGCGTGCCTCGATCTTCGGCACGGGCTCGCGTTTGTAACCCTCGATCAATACAAGGTCGCAGGGGCCGATCCTCGCGAGGATCTCTTCGAAACTCGGCTCCTGGGCCCCGCGCAACTCATGCATGATGGCGTAGCGTGTGCCGGAGACGATGACCACTTCGTGCGCGCCAGCCTCCCGGTGGCGGTAGCTGTCGGCACCGACCTTGTCGATATCGAAGTCGTGGTGGGCGTGCTTGATCGTCGAGATCCGGTAACCGCGGCGGGTGAACTCCTCAACAAGACGCACGGCAAGCCCGGTCTTGCCGGAATTCTTCCAGCCGGCGATGCCGAAAATGCGAGGACTGACCGTCATTGCTGACCCCGTGCGAGGATAGTGGTGGCTAGTGCCAGATCATCCGGCGTGTTGATGTTGAAGAAGGGGTCGACTGGCCCGATCGGGCTCTCGAAGAGACTGAATTCGACGCGCCTTGCCGGATGGCGGGCAACGAAATCGAAAACGCGGCGGTGATCAGGGTTCTCCAACCATCGGTCTAGATCATCTGCGAGCGCCACTGGCCAGAGAGCCGTGACCGGATGCTCGCGACCGGCCGATACCGCCATCACGATCGTGCCGCTCTCGGATTGTTCCAGGAGCCGCGCGACGAGGTCGTGAGGCAGGAAGGGCGTGTCGCAAGGCGTCGTCAGGACGTGGGTTGGCGCGTTATCTCGTTCGGAAAACGCGGTCAGCGCCGCAAGAACGCCCGCCAACGGACCGGGGCGGTCCGGTCGGGTATCGGGAATAAGCGGTAGGAACTCGGTCAACGGGTGGTCTTCCGGGGCGTTGAGGAAAACGCTGTCGACCTGGAGAGATAGACCTTGCGCGACGTGCAGGGCGAGAGGCGTGTTCCCGAGCCTGATCATCGCCTTGTCTTCTCCCATTCGGCGTGACAGGCCTCCTGCGAGGATGACGGCAGGGGGGCGTTCGCCGTGGGGCATGGGGTCACCGTTCCTCACCTGGCGTCAAGCGGAGAAGGACCACGGCGATGAGGGCCAGCACACAGCAGGCGAGCATCACGAGGAGCAGTGGCATGGCGCCTGTTTCAACCGACAGGATACGGGAGGCAATCCAGGAGACGAGGGCGCCGCCGCCCATGGTGATCGCGCCGCCCAGACCGGAGGCGGAGCCGGCAAGTTCCGGGCGAACACTGACAATGCCGGCATTGGTGCTTGGCAGAGAGAGTCCGTTGCCGAATCCCACAATGACCTGTGGGGCGAAGAAGGCGAGCGAGGAGATGAAACCCTGGAGTAAGAGCAAAATCGGAATCGCGGCACCTGCTAGGGCAACGAGACCGCCAACCAGCATCATTGTGTCGATGCCAGCGCGCTTGGAGAAGCGCCCAGAGAGATAGTTGCCGGCGATGTAGCCGGCGGCAATGAACATGAACTGCAGGCCGAGCATGCTCGGCGTGAGCCCCATCAAGGTGCCACCCACGAAGGGGGCGCCACCGAGAAAAGCGAAGAACGCGCCAGATGTGAAGGTGCCGGCCATGGTGTAGCCCCAGAACCGCGGCGAGGCGAGCAGTTTCGGCCAGGCCCGGAACTGCTGCGAGAAGCTGCCGCTCTTCAGACGGTTTGTCTCCCCGAGGTCGCGTTGCACGAGCAGTAGCACGAGCAGAGCGGCAATCAGGATCGCCACGAAGTTCGACCGCCAGCCAAAGGCATCGCTGAGCAATCCGCCGAGCGTGGGTCCGATCATCGGGATCAGAGTCATACCCATCGTGACATAGCCGATCATCGAGGCGGCCTCTTCCATCGGCACCATATCTCGGATGATGGCGCGCGACAGGACAAGGCCTGCGACGACAGCCGTCTGGATCATTCGCGCGATCGTCAGGATCTCAATCGAGGTCGAAATGACGCAGACGAGCGAAGAGGCAATCAGGATGAGAAGGGCGCCGATCATGACAGGGCGACGTCCATAGCGATCGGAAAGCGGGCCGATAATCAGCTGGACGAGTGCGGTCATCGCAATATAGCCGGACACGAGGATCTGCACACGATCATACTTGACACCGAGGTCCGCTGCCATGGCCGGCAGGGCAGGCAGAAAGATGTTCATCGTAAGGGCAGAAAGTCCAGCGATCGCCACCAGGCTGACGATATGCGGTGCCGTAGTCCGATCAAGAAAGCGAGAAGTCTGCAACACGTGGTAGTGTCCTTGCTGGAAGACCGGGATCAACCGGGAGAGGCCGGATCGGCACGACGGGCAAGCGCCGCCTTTTTCTTGCTCTCACGGTAGAATGTGTAGAGCCCGGAGCCGATGACAATGGTCGATCCGACGATCATCCAGAGATCGGGGGTCTCATCGAAAAACAGCATGCCAAGAAGGACCGCCCAGAGCAGGCTCGTGTAGCGGAAGGGGGCAATGAAGGAAATTTCCCCGGCCCGCATCGCCATGATGATTGCCTGGTAGCCGGCAAAGAGAAAGACGGATGCAAAGGCCAGCCGTCCGAATGCGCTGCTGGACAATGGCTGCCAGCCCCCGAAGGCCGGAATCAACAGGAAGCCGGCAAAGGAAATGGAGGCGGCCGTGAACAGTGTTACCGTCAGCGAGGAGATATTGGGATCGATGCGGCGGGTGACCAGATCACGGCCAGCGGCAGTGATGACGCAGAGCACGATGTAGAGAGATGCCAGCGTGAAACCCTCGGGGCCCGGCTGGATGATGACGAGCACGCCGATGAAGCCAAGCCCGATCGCGGTCCAGCGCCGCCAGCCGACAGGCTCCTTGAAGAAGAGAGCGGCGCCGAGGGTGACCGCAAGCGGTAGCGACTGCAGGATCGCTGACGCATTGGCAAGCGGCACCTGGCCGAGTGCTGCCAGGAATGCAACGGCGGCAATGGTCTCGAAGATGATCCGGATCAGGATCAGCGGCTGCAGGATATTCTTGATGTGATCGAGCGCCCCCATGCGGCGGGCCACGATGTAGACCAGAAGGGCTGTGAAGGCGCCCCGCACGAACATGATCTGCGCCACGGTCAATTCCGCGGTCACCGATTTCGTCAAGGCGTCGTTGAAGGTGAAGCCAGCCATCGAGATCGCCATCAAAAGGGCGCCTCGGGTGTTCTCGGATAATGCCATGCTCGATTCCCGTGCGTGTGGGCCGGTTGTAGACCAAGCGGCAGGAGCGAGAAACCTGAATTCCGCCGTTCTCTATAGGAAACGATGCTGCAGTGCCAAAATCGCGATAAGCAGTTAACCTTTGTTCAAGCTCCAGCCGACAAGCTCTGATCCGGTGCCGCATGAGGTGGTTCCCTACCTTCGATCCTGCGCGATGATCTTGCAGGACATCGACCTCCCCGAGGGGCCCATGAGCTTTATCGATCGCCTCCTGCAAAGCCGCAGGATCGTCACCAAAGTGTTGTTGTTCGTCGTTCCACTCGTTCTGCTCATGGCCGGCGTCGGCCTCTTGGGCTATTGGACTGCCACCACCCTCAACGGTCATATGACTGTGACCCGCGCCACGATCGGCAATATCAGCGATCTGGAGACGCTGCAGCAGGGGCTGCAGGAGTTCAGCCTGGATCCGACTGACGTGAACAGGGAGGCACTGTTCGCGTCGATCGAGGCCCAGGAGAAGGGGCTTGGTGTTCTCAATGGCGTTCTGGCGAAGCAGGCACAGACCGGCGATCTCTCCGCCTTGACCGGTTTGCCAATCCAGATGCGCGAACAGACTGCGGCCCTGTGGGAGAGCAAGACGGCCAGGGAAGAGCTGGATGCCGGTCTGACGGCCGCTGTCGCTGCCCTGCAGGCGGAAAGCCAGCAGATCGTCAAGCAGGTCGATTTCGTCCGCAATGATCTGTCGGGCAAGGAGCGCTTCGCCAAGGAGCTGCTGTTCGACGCTTCCGCCTTCAAGACACTGCTCGAGCGGCTTGGGAAATTGCGCGTCGGCGTGCAGATGGCCTTCACTGCGGAAGAGCAGCTTGCAGAGGCGAGGCTCTACCTCGGGCCGATGCAGAAAGATCTGGCCAAGGCCACCGCCATTGCTTCGGAAAAGGGCAAGGTCCTCGTGGGTGAGGTGGCAGCAGCCATGGCCAAAATTGAATCGATCCTCGGCCAATCGGCGCCTGATGATGCACGGGCGCAAGAGCTCGGGCGGGTGCTAGCCGAGTTGGTCGAGATCGAGCAGAAGATCACTTTGCAGGCGGCCAAGAACAGCGACATCGCGGCCGACCGCTTCGTCAGTCTCGACAAACTTGTGGCCGAACAGAAGGAGCTGATGTCACTCGTCGACAGTGCTGCACTGACCATCGCTACCGTGGAACTGCGCGTTCAGCAGATGCTCGGCGCGCTCGATGACCAGGCCCGCGCCGTTGTCGTCGCTGAAGTCGATTCTCTGCAGAAAGTTGCCGCGCGCATCTCCGAGCTCGGTGCCAAGAACAGTGCGCTGCGCGACTTCCCCCAGAAGATCGCTCCGCATCTGACATCCATCACCGAAAACTCCCAGGCACGTCTGGATGCCGGGCGTGATTGGCAGGACAAGCGCCTCGCGGCCAATGCTGCCGTTTCGGCTGCAATGGAATCGCTTCGCAATTTCGTCAGTCAGGCGCAGGAAATCGGTCGTGAAGACAGCGAGCGCTCGGCAACTATCTCGGTCATCACCATGGTTGCGGGAACACTGCTTGCGATCATCGGGGGCCTGATGCTGGTCGAGACACTGCGGGCGCCGCTGAAGCGCATCACCAGCGTCATGGCGCGGCTGGCAAATGGCGATCTGTCAGTGCCGATCGAGGGGCGCAATCGCGGCGACGAGATCGGCGACATGGTGCGCTCTGTCACGGTCTTCCGCGATGCGGCACTGGAAAACAGGCGTCTGGAAGAAGAAGCGGAAGCAGCTCGCTCGCGCTCCGAGCAAGAAAGCGCGCAGCGCGCGCAGGAACGGGCACGTGTCGAGGCGGACCAGCGGTCGGCACTGGAGGCGCTTTCCTCGGTGCTCGAGGCACTCGCCAATGGTCAGCTCAATGTCTCCATGCGTGACGACCTTCCGGCCGACTTCGTTGCCATGGCCTCGACCTATAATCAGGCGGTCGAAGCGTTGCGCGCGACGCTTGAAGAGGTTCGCGCGGCAAGCGTCGACATCAATGCCGGCACGGAAAACCTTGCTGTTTCGGCTGACGATCTGGCGCGCCGCACCGAGCAGCAGGCGGCAGCGCTCGAGGAGAGCGTCCGCGCGCTGTCGCACTTAAGCGATGTGGTGCGCTCGACGGCCGACGGGGCAGGGCGCACCGCCCAGTCCGTTCAGTCGGCCCGCGATCATGCGCGTCAGTCGGGCGTCGTGGTTCGCAAGGCTGTCGAGGCGATGGCCGAGATCAGCCGGTCGTCGGAAAAGATCTCGACCATTATCGGCGTTATCGACGAGATCGCCTTCCAGACGAACCTGCTGGCGCTCAATGCCGGGGTGGAAGCGGCGCGCGCCGGTGAGGCAGGTCGCGGCTTTGCCGTCGTTGCGCAGGAAGTCCGGGATCTCGCTCAACGCTGCGCCAATGCGGCCAAGGAGATCAAGGCGCTCATCTCGGTCAGTGGCGGTCAGGTGAAGTCCGGCGTCGAACTGGTGGAGAACACCGGTGTCGCGCTGCAGTCGATCATCGATCAGGTCGAGGAGGTTCAGGCGCTGGTGGAGCGCATCTCAGCTGCCACGCGCGAGCAGTCGACCGGCATCAACGAGGTGACGTCCGCTGTACGCGATGTCGAGCTGATCACACAGCAGAACGCCGCGATGGTTGAGGAAAACAATGCCGAGATCCAGGGGCTCCGCCAGCGTGTCGATATCCTGATGCACAAGATCTCGCGTTTCCGCACTGACACGCAACGTGCCGAGACGCAGGTCTACCGTCGTTCGGCCTGAATGGAAAAGAGGAGCCGGCGGCGGTCAGCCGCCGGTAACGCTCATGTGGCGGGCAACGGCCGGCCTGCGGTGATTGCGGTCAATGATGAAGTCGTGGCCCTTGGGCTTGCGCGAAATGGCTTCATCGATGGCTGCCGACAGGTAGGCGTCGTCATCGGAAGCTCTGAGGGCGGTCCGCAGGTCTGCGGCATCGTCCTGACCGAGGCACATGTAAAGCGTGCCGGTGCAGGTGAGGCGCACGCGGTTGCAGCTTTCGCAGAAGTTGTGCGTCAGCGGTGTGATGAAGCCCAGCCGTCCGCCGGTTTCGCGCACCTCGACATACCGCGCGGGGCCGCCGGTGCGGTAGGGAATCTCGTCTAGCGTGAACTGTTCTTCGAGCCTCTGGCGCACCAGGGATAGAGGCAGGTACTGGTCGGTCCGGTCTTCGTCGGTCTCGCCCATCGGCATGGTTTCGATCAGCGTCAGGTCCATGCCCTCGCCATGCGCGAAGCGCAGCAGCTCCGGGATCTCGTGCTCGTTGAAGTCCTTCAGCGCGACGGCGTTCAGCTTGATGCGGATGCCGGCTGCCTGTGCGGCCCTCACCCCTTCCATGACCTTGTCCAGTTCACCCCAGCGGGTGATGGTCTTGAACTTGGCCGGGTCGAGCGTGTCGATCGACACGTTGATGCGCCGCACACCGCAATCCGCCAGCTCTGCGGCGTGGCGGGCAAGCTGGGAGCCATTCGTGGTCAGCGTCAGCTCGTCCAGCCCGTTGCCGATGTGCCGCGAAAGGCCGCGCACGAGGTGCATGATATTCTTTCGAACCAAGGGCTCGCCGCCGGTAAGCCTCAGCTTGCGTACGCCCTTGCCAATGAAGGCGGAACAGAGCCGGTCGAGTTCTTCCAGTGTCAGGAGGTCCTTCTTCGGCAGGAAGGTCATGTTCTCCGCCATGCAATAGGTGCAGCGGAAATCGCATCTGTCGGTGACGGAGACACGCAGATAGGTGACGGCTCGACCGAAGGGGTCGATCATCGGTGCGGCTCGGTCGGTGAGCGGTTCTGCGTTGCGCCAGTCGGCGGGGCTATGGTCCAACAGGCTCCTCCTGTCCGTTTGAGTCAATGTGGGGCCTCATGCTTGAAGCGTCAAGTTGACACCGGTCCTGTCGCGGATTTGCGTTGCAAAGCTTGAATGATCGCCCTAGGTCTGCAGCAACCCCATTCGACAGAGACGAGTGCCCCATGAGTGAGATCTGGCCCAGCGAGCTGAAAGTGTCGAAGGATCGTCGTCTTCTGACGGTGACCTTCAATGACGGCTTCGTCGCCTCGCTGCCGGCGGAAATGCTGCGTGTCCTTTCTCCCTCGGCAGAAGTCCAGGGGCATGGGCCTGGTCGGAAGGTCACTGTGCCGGGCAAGCGGAATGTCACGATACGCCAGATGGTGCCGACCGGGAACTATGCCGTGCGCATCGGTTTTGATGACGGGCATGATACCGGGATCTTCACATGGCTCTACCTGCGCGAGCTCGGCGAGAGCGGGGCAGAGAAATTTGCCGCCTACGAGGCTGAACTTGCCGAAAAGCGTCTCAGCCGCGATCCTCGCTGATCTCCAGATCCTGCATCTCATCGGCTGACAGCATTCGCTGAATCAGCAGGTCCATGGTATCCGCCAGCTTCTGGCATTCGTCGATCGGTGTCACATACAGCGTGCGCTCGATGAGATCCGTCTGGATGCGCATGGCCTTTTCGCACAGCTGCCTACCCTCGTCGGTCAGAAACAGTCTCAGCACCCGTTTGTCCTGCTGGTCAGGCCTCCGCTCCAGAAGTCCGCGTTTTTCCATCTGCGGCAGCAGCATGCTCATGTTGGAACGGCCGACCAGCAGTTTGCGGGCGAGTTCCTGCTGCGAAATCCCTTCGAAACGGTAGAGATTGACCAGGATGTCGAGATGCGGCGGCTTGATGTCGAGCGGCGCCAAGGCGCGTCCCAAGGCCTGCTGCATCAGCTGGCAGGCGCGGGCCACGGAGATCCAGCTGCGAAAGCGGGGATGGTCCCAGGGAAAGGCTTGCTTTTTGTTCATTCTTGTACTTTATTGTTCAGCATTGAACATTTGATGGGATTCCGACTATGCCATCCTTTCCTCTCAAGGTCACCCGCCTGGCTTTCGCGCAGGTGGAGAAGCTGTCGCCAGAGCTTTCCGGTCGTCTCGCCTTCGAGCTTTTCTGTCGAACGCCAAGCCGCCGTCCGAAAGGCGCGAAGGCTAAGCAGGTCTTCATGATGGGGCGCAGCCGGCTTCGGCAGGCGCAGACAGTGCGGCTGGCGCTGTCACGCGGTATGGCGGCAGCGCATCAACTTCCCGCAGACGCTGCGGGGGACGGTGGTCATCGAATCCTGGTGGTTCATGGCTGGGGATCACGAGCCGAGTATCTGTCCGAACTGGCCTCGGGTCTCAAGCAGGCGGGTGCCCAGGTCGTCATTCTGGATCTGCCGGGGCACGGGGCATCCAGCGGTCGCCGGCTCGACCTGAAGATCGCGGCAGAAGCGATCGTCGCGGCAGAACGTCATTTTGGTCGTTTTGACGGGGTCGTCGGCCATTCCTTCGGCGGAGCCGCGCTCATGATGGCGGCGGGTCGTGTCTTCCCCGAGTTGCAGCCGCTCGAGGCTCGCCGCATCGCCTTGATCGGATCGCCGTCGAGCATGGGCGAGGTTTTCAACGGCTTTGCCACAATGGTCGGGCTGGGCCGCGGCAGCGTTAGAGCGATGCGTAACCGCGCCATGGAGCTTGTCGGAGCACAGGTCGAGGATCTCGATGGAGTGGCGGTGGCCCGGCGCATCGATCGTCCCCTGCTGGTCGTCCACGCCGAAGACGATAAGGAGGTTAATGTCGGCCATGCCCAGCGCTATATCGGAGTGTCCCCGCATGTCCGGCATCTCTGGGCCAATGGATATGGACATCGGCGGATTGTCAGTGCCCCTGAGGTGATCCAAGCCGTGGCCTCGTTTCTCGCCGAGGCAGATACACCCGGCCAGTCGAAGGTGCTCGCTGCGTCATAGCGCCGTCACGGCTCTTCCCTAAGTCGCGTCCTTGCGAAATGCTGCCGCGTGCTAACAGAGGGCGACTCATGACCATCATCCGCAGCGTCGAGGATCTGAAAGCCATCTATGGCAAGGTCAGCGAAGCCTCCACCGCCAAGGTAACGACCTTCCTCACGCCGGCCTACCGGCGGATGATCGAGATGTCTCCCTTCGTCGCGCTCGCCACTTCGGGGCCAGAGGGGCTCGATTGCTCGCCGCGCGGCGACCGCGGCTCTGTCGTGCGGATCGAGGATGAAAGGACCCTGGCCCTACCGGACTGGCGCGGCAACAATCGGGTCGATTCGCTTCTGAATATCGTGCGTGATCCCCGGGTGGCCCTGATGTTTCTCATTCCCGGGTCGAATAGCGTGATGCGCATTAATGGTCGCGCCGTGGTGTCGGTTGAGCCGGAACTGCTCAACAGTTTCGAAATGGATGGCCGCCACCCGCGCAGCGTTGTGTTGATCACAATTGAGGAAGCCTATTTCCAATGCGCACGCGCTGTCATGCGCGCCGAATTGTGGCAGCCTGAAAGGCAGGTGGCGCCGTATGACCTGCCGTCGCCGGGTGAGATGCTTAAAGCTGCGAAAGAGGATTTCGACCGCGAGACCTACGACAGGGAATGGCCTGCGCGGGCGGCAAAGACCATGTGGTAGTCTGGTGCTGGATCAGCGCTTGTAGATCAGCCAGCTCTTGTTGAAGTCCTTCTTCATGCCGTCTTCGTAGGGCTTGGTCCGATTGCGACCGGCATTCTTGGCACAGTAGAGCGCGATGTCTGACTTGGCGTAGAGTTCGCCTGCATCCTCCGCCTCTGTGGCCATGGCAAAGCCGAGCGAAATGGTGATCGGTCCGTAATTGACGCCGGTCTTGGAATTCTTGAACGGTGTTGTCTCCAGCGCGATGCGGATGCGTTCGCAGGTCTGATAGATCTCGTCCGCGGTGTTGCCCTCGATGATGATGGCGAATTCTTCGCCGCCGGTGCGGGCCACGAAGCAATCCTTGCGCACATTGCTGCGGATAACCGTCGCGACTGTCGCCAGGATCTTGTCCCCAACCGGATGACCGTAGACATCGTTGACTTTCTTGAAGTTGTCGATGTCCGCGAGAACGAGCGCCGCAAGCGGCTTTGTGCCGCTGGTGTAGACTGCGGCAAGCTTTTCGTCGAAGGCGCGGCGATTGGCGATGCGCGTGAGCGAATCCGTGTTTGCGATCCGCTTGTACTCGTCCAGTTCGCGGCGAACCTCGTCCATTTCCTGCGAACGCTGCGACATCTGTACGACCGTCTCCTCACCATGGGCCATGGTCGACCCGGTGGCTTCGGTCAGGATGCTGATGGCGCTGCGCAGGATATCGGCGCTGTGGCTGCTTTTGGAATTGATCCGTTGGTATGTCTCGCCCAGAAGGCGGTTGTAGCTCTGCAGTGAACTCTGCTCCTGCTGCAGGATGCGCAGGAGCCCGTCGAGCTCGCCGATCAGCTTGTCGTGAACCGTCTCGATTCCCTTGGCCTGATGGGCGCCGAAATATTGTTCGCCGAGCGCATCGAGCTCGTCCTGAGTTGCCCTGCTGCCAAGAGCGGCAAGTTCCCGGGTCAGTGAGGGATTGGAGCCGATATACGCTTCGTAGAACAGCTCGTAATTGCGCGGGATGGGAGCCACTCCCATCGAGCGCATAGCGTAAGTGATGTGTGCCGCAACGTCAGGTACCTGCGTTTTCGGCGGTGTTGCCGTGCTCATTCGGCCAACTCCAATGGTCGCCAGTCCGGGCCTTCAATGGCCATATGAGAAATTACAGGCAAATGATTGGAAAATGTTTAATGTTTAAGCAACGACAAATCGTGGGCTTGAAAATGAACGATAACCGCTCTTATTTGATAAGTACCTGCGAAACAAATAAAATTTGCCGTTGCGAAATCTGGATTCCGCAACGGCAACCTTCACGCAGTTAGAGAAAATCAACCGAGATTGAATTCCTGGAAGAAATCATTGCCCTTGTCGTCGGTAACGATGAAGGCGGGGAAGTCCTCCACCTCGATCTTCCAGACCGCCTCCATACCCAGTTCAGGGTATTCCAGAACCTCGACATGTCTGATGCAATCCTGGGCGAGGCGGGCGGCGGGGCCCCCGATCGAGCCAAGATAGAAGCCGCCATGGGTCTTGCAGGCCTCGCGAACCGCGCGAGAGCGGTTGCCCTTGGCGAGCATCACCATCGACCCGCCGAAGGACTGGAACTGGTCGACATAGGAATCCATACGGCCGGCCGTGGTCGGGCCGAAGGAGCCGGAGGCATAGCCGGTTGGGGTCTTGGCGGGACCGGCATAGTAGACCGGATGGTTTTTCATGTAATCCGGCATGCCTTCACCCTTTTCAAGCCGTTCGCGGATCTTGGAATGGGCGAGGTCTCGGGCGACGATGATCGTGCCGGTGAGCGACAGGCGTGTCTTGACCGGATGTTTGGTCAGCTCGGCCAGGATCGCGCTCATTGGCTGGTTGAGGTCGATCTTGACGACGGAGGAGGAGAGGGCGGTCTCGTCGATGTCGGGCATGTATTTCGACGGATCTGTCTCGAGCTGCTCGATGTAAATGCCATCCCTGGTGATCTTGCCCTTGGCCTGGCGGTCGGCGGAACAGCTGACGCCAAGCCCGATTGGCAGTGATGCGCCATGACGCGGGAGGCGAATGACGCGCACGTCATGACAGAAATACTTGCCGCCGAACTGTGCGCCGACACCCATGGACTGCGTCAGCTTGTGGATTTCCTTTTCCATCTCCAGATCGCGGAATGCGTGGCCACTTTCGGAGCCTTCGGTCGGCAGGTCGTCGAGATAGCGCGCCGAGGCGAGTTTGACCGTCTTCAGCGTCATTTCGGCGGAAAGGCCGCCGATGACGATTGCCAGGTGGTAGGGCGGACAGGCCGCCGTCCCCAAGGTAAGGATCTTCTCCTTAAGGAAGTCGATCATACGATCATGCGTCAGAAGCGAGGGTGTGCCCTGGTAGAGGAAGGTCTTGTTGGCCGAGCCGCCGCCTTTTGCCATGAACAAGAACTTGTAGGCGTCCTCGCCTTCCTCGTAGAGGTCGATCTGGGCGGGCAGGTTGGTCTTGGTGTTCTTTTCCTCGAACATCTTGATCGGCGCGAGCTGCGAATAGCGCAGATTGCGGCGCTCGTAGGCGTCGCGCACGCCTTCGGCCAGTGCCGCGTAGTCCTGCCCGTCGGTCCAGACGCGGCGACCCTTCTTGCCCATGACGATCGCCGTGCCGGTATCCTGGCACATCGGCAGGATGCCGCCGGCGGCGATGTTGGCGTTCTTCAAGAGGTCAAAGGCGACGAATCGGTCATTGTCGGTCGCTTCGGGATCTTCGAGAATAGAGGCGAGCTGTTTCAGATGACCCGGGCGCAGCAGGTGGTTGATGTCGGAAAGGGCCGTCTCTGCCAGAAGGCGCAGTCCCTCCGGCTCCACGGTCAAGATCTCCTGACCTTTGAAGGTTTCGACGGACACGTAGTCCGAGGTGATCTTGCGGTAGGGGGTCAGGTCTTCGCCAATTGGGAACAGATCGTCTGCCATCACGGGGCCTTTCGCGGCGTCAGCTGGAAATTCCGGTGGTTTACGGGGAAGGACTTAAGATTTCAATGCAGCGAAAGCCGCAAGTGGCGCGTTGACACCACTGGCCGCCTTCTGGAAAAGCCCCAGGGGCGGGCCGCGCCATCGTGGGTCACAACAGGAGTGAAGCAAGGTATGCCATTGGACTACGCCAACCGATCAAAATGGTATCGGTCGATTGTCGCCAAGATCTTTGTGGTCTGCTTTGTTTGCATCCACGTTCCGCTCGTTGCGCTTCTCATCAATTTCGGCACCGTTTCTCATGCCGATGCCGTGTCGATTGGTCTCGTCGTGCTCGCCGCCACGTTGATTGGCACGATAGCCTGCCTCGTCACCATGTGGTGGCTGACGCGACCGCTCCGCAACCTGGCGATTGCCATCGGCCGCTATCGTGCCGGTGGCGCATTCGTCGAGGAGCGGCTCAACAAACACGGAAATGATGAGATCGCGGCTGTGACGCGGGCAGTTTGCGGCATGGTTGGAGAGATCTCGGCGCTTGCGGAGCGCGGGGATGGACAGCCGGGCCTTGACCCGCTCACGGGGCTTTTGAATGGCAGTGCTGCCTATGGTGTGCAACTTGGTCCGCTCGCGCGACAACCAGGTGGCGTGGCTGAAATAATCGTCGTCGTCTTCGAGTTGGATGCTACAGGTGCGTCCCTGTCCGATCTTGACCAGGAAACGATCGATCATGCGCTGGTCGCCGTCGGCGACCTGGTGCGCGCGCATTTTTCGCCCCGGCCAGTGGCCGCACGGATGTCGAACACGACATTCGTGCTGCTCTTCACGAGAGATGAGAGGGCGGTCGTGCATGCCTGTTGTGAGGCGATAGCGCGGGGCGTGGCAGCGCTGGAGATCGACTTCCTGGCAAGCGGTAGCCTCAACTTGACCTTCGGACTGGCTATTCGAAGGGGCAACGAAGCCATGGCCGATCTGCTGCATCAAGCGGACATGGCTTTGTTCAGGGCTAAAGATATTCGCCGCACGGGGCTGGAGATGTTGCTGCGCTGACCCGAGTTTGCTGGTGCTGGGCGTATCGACCTTACTGCGGCCCGATCATCAGCTCCGGACGCACATACTGGTCGAATTCCTCATTGGTGAGATAGCCTCCGCCGACGGCCTCTTCGCGCAGGGTCGTGCCGTTCTTGTGGGCGGTTTTGGCGATCTTGGCGCAGAGGTCGTAGCCGAGCTTGCCGTTCAGCGCGGTCACCAGCATCAGCGAATTCTCGACACCCTTCCTGATGTTGTCTTCCCGGGCCTCGATGCCGACGACGCAGTTGTCGGTGAAGGAAACGGCGGCGTCCCCGAGGAGCTGGACCGATTGCAGGAAGTTGTAGGCCATCATCGGATTGTAGACGTTGAGTTCGAAATGGCCCTGGCTGCCAGCAAAGGTGATGGCCGCCTGGTTTCCAAAGATGTGGGCGCAGACCTGGGTTAGGGCTTCCGACTGCGTCGGGTTGACCTTGCCCGGCATGATTGAGGAGCCGGGTTCGTTTTCCGGAAGCGCCAGTTCGCCGAGGCCGGCGCGCGGGCCGGAGCCAAGGAAGCGGATGTCGTTGGCAATTTTGAAGAGAGCCGCGGCTGCCGCATTGATTGCGCCATGGGCGAAAACCATGGCGTCATGGGCGGCGAGTGCCTCGAACTTGTTCGGAGCCGTCACGAAGGGCAGGCCGGTGATCTTCCCGATTCCCTCGGCGACCTTTTCGGCAAAGCCGATCGGTGCGTTAAGGCCGGTGCCGACCGCAGTACCACCCTGGGCAAGCTCGTACAGGCCCGGCAGGGTGAGTTCGATCCGCTTGATCGATGAGGCGACCTGGGCGGCATAACCGCCAAACTCCTGGCCGAGCGTCAGGGGGGTGGCATCCTGGGTGTGGGTGCGGCCGATCTTGATGATGTGATCGAAGGCCCGGGCTTTGGCATCAAGCGCGGCATGCAGATGCCGCAGAGCCGGCAGCAGATGGTGGACCACATGCTCGGCTGCCGCGATATGCATGGCCGTCGGATACGTGTCATTCGACGACTGGCTCATATTGACATGGTCGTTCGGATGGACCGGCTTCTTTGAGCCCATCTCGCCTCCCAGCATTTCGATCGCACGGTTCGAAATGACTTCGTTGGCGTTCATATTGGACTGGGTGCCCGAGCCGGTCTGCCAGACCACCAGGGGGAAGTGATCGTTGAGCTTGCCGTCGATAACTTCCTGGGCGGCCGACACAATGACGTCTCCCAGCTTGGCGTCGAGCTTGCCAAGCGCCATGTTGGCCCGTGCCGCCGCCTGCTTGACGATCCCCAGGGCCCGAACGACCGGCAGAGGTTGCTTTTCCCAACCGATCTTGAAGTTTCCGAGGGAGCGTTCAGCCTGTGCGCCCCAATAGCGGTCGTCCTGGACTTGGATCGGGCCGAAGGTATCGGTTTCAGTGCGGTGCGTCATGTGATGTCCTGCCTGTGAGAATGGCTTGAGTGGCTGCGGGCCTTGGTAAAAGAGTTAGGTGCTTGAGGTGCCGTTGCAAGCTGAACAGCATAAGATGATAAAATCCATCCACTAAAATATGCTGGGATTTCGCGCCGTCATTTGCGCATCACGCATGTGGCGTTTCCGGCACGTCTCACGACTATTTGTCGTGATGTGATTGTGGATGATCAGCCCCTTCTGGCTACGAATTTTTAACGTCAATCAAAATTTAACTAATGTTTCCATTTAGTTTGCGACGAGACCGCAGGTCCATTCGACGGAAGGGTCACACAGAGTTGACGGTGCAGCGCCGGCGACATGGGCTCTGTCCAACTTTTCAACGATATGCCGATCCGCTAGTGATCCGCGCAAGATACTCATGATGCCGCGAGTCCGCATTGGATTCGGACCGGGAAATGGAACAGAGAATGACGAGAAATACAAAATTTGTGGTTACCGCGTTGCTCGCAGCGACTGCTGCGGTCGGAACCTCACCGGGTGTGGCGAGTGCCACGACCCTTCTCGATCTGCTCCGCGGCGGCCCTGGGCGGCAGGTCAAGCAGCAGTCTGCGCCGGCATCGCTGGAACAGCAGGCGCGTGGCGGACTGGAGATGGGTGATCCCGAGCCGCTGCCGAAGGTTACCGGACCGCAGTACCACACCTACAAGCCTGAGACGCAGCGTGCCATCAAGATCAAGCTGCCCGTGGCGACGCCGGTTGCGGGCCAGGCCGAAGGCGAGGCGGCGGCTGACGTTCTGACGGCCCGTCGTTTTCTGACGGATGTTGCCGTGCGCGCCACGGACGAAGTCGCCAAGACGGTCGAGGCCTATTACGGCAATCCCGACAAGCCGCTGATCTGGACCGATGGCGAGAACATCTCGGAGCGGGGTCGTCGGATGATCGAGGCGTTGGCGGCCGCCGACACTGTCGGTCTTTCCCCTGACGATTATGTTGTCACGATACCATCCGAGACTGACGATCCGACAGATCCAGACCGGCGCCAGCGCGAGATGATGGGGTTTGAGGTGGCGCTTTCCGCCAAGGCGCTGACCTATGTCCAGGATACGACCCGGGGCCGGATCGATCCGAACAAGATCTCCGGCTATTACGATTTCAAGCGCAAGACGGTGAATCTTGCGCCTGTTCTCGACATGCTGCGTATGAGCCCGGATGTTGCTGCCTATCTGCGCAACCGGGATCCGAAGAGCCCGCAGTTCATTGCTTTGCGTGACGAACTTGCCCGGCTAAGAGCCGAGGACGCCCAGGCATCGACAAAGCCGATCACCATTGCGCCTGGAACGCTGCTGAAGCCGAACCAGACCAATCCGGAACTCGCCAATGTCGTGGGCGCGCTGAAGCAGGTAGCTTCCGAAGCGGTGCTTTCTGCCCACGCGGCAACGTTTGCCGCTTACACCAATACGCCCGAGTATACGCCCGAGCTGGTGGCGCTGGTCGAAGCCTTTCAGGCTGAAAAAGGTTTGAAGCCGGATGGTGTCGTTGGACCTGCCACAATCCGCGCGATGACCGGCCACAGCAATGCCGAGAAGATTGCCAAGCTGGAAGTCGCCATGGAGGCTGTCCGTTGGCTGCCGGCGGATCTCGGCTCGCGCTATGTCTTCATCAACGCGCCGTCCTTCCGGGCAAGCTACGTCAATGATGGCAAGGAACAGCTTTCGATGCGCGTCGTGGTCGGCTCGAAGGCGAACCAGACCTACTTTTTCCAGGATCAGATCGAGACGGTGGAGTTCAATCCCTATTGGGGCGTTCCGAAGTCTATCATCGTCAATGAAATGCTGCCGAAGCTCAGGGCCGACCCCTCCTATCTCGACCGTCTCGGATACGAAGTCTCGTATGGCGGTCGCAAGGTTGCGTCCAGCCAGGTCAACTGGAACACGACGCATGCCGTCGATGTCCGTCAGCCGCCCGGTGGCGACAACGCGCTCGGTGAATTGAAGATCCTCTTCCCGAACGAACATGCCATTTATATGCATGACACCCCGTCCAAGAGCTACTTCAACCGTGACATGCGGGCGCTCAGCCACGGCTGTGTGCGGCTGGCAGAGCCGCGGGTAATGGCGGCAGCGGTCATGGGCACGACGGTCGAGGAAATCGGCAAGCAGATCGCTTCAGGTCAGAACCGCGCCGTTCAGGTGCCGCAGAAGATCCCGGTCTACGTATCCTATTTCACGGCCTGGCCGAACAAGGACGGCGTCATCGAGTATTTCGATGACGTCTACGGTCGTGATGGCCATACGGCCAAGGCCTTCAAGGCGACGACTGACGCGCGCGCGCCGCGCGCCTAAGCGGCTTAGCAGCGCATTCTACATCAAATGGCGGACCTCGGGTCCGCCATTTTGCATTCGGCAGTGTTCAGCGGGTCAGGGTCTCGACGAGCGCGATCGTCAGTTCGTCGAAATGACCGATCACATGGGAGGCGCCGAGCGTCTCGACAGGTACATCCGAATATCCGAAAGGCACGGCAATCGAAGGAATATCGCCGTTTCTGGCAGCCAGGATGTCGTTGACGCTGTCGCCGATCATGAGGATCTTGCCAGCTCTGCCACCGGCCCGTTCAGCGGTTGCTAGGATGTGGGCAGGGTCGGGTTTGCGAAAGGCAAATGTGTCGCCACCGGCAATGGCGGAAAAGTAGCGGGTCAGGTCCAGCCGTTCGAGGAGGGGAATCGCGAGCCGTTCCATCTTGTTGGTGCAAACTGCCATTTTGTAGCCGGCAGCCTTGAGCCGATCGAGTGCCTCGACGAGGCCGGGATAGGGCTTGCTCTTGCCGGGCATGCCGGCTTCATAGTGGGCGATGAAGCGGTCAAGCAGGGCAGGGATCTCGTCTTCTGCGAGGGGGGCGCCACGCAAGGCGAAGGCTCGCTGGATCATGACACGCGCGCCCTGACCGACGAGATGGGTCAGATCCTCATAGCTTACCGGGGTAAGATCACGCGCCGCGATGGTGTGGTTGAGGCTTTCGACCAGGTCTGGGGCCGTGTCGATCAGGGTTCCGTCAAGGTCGAAGACAATGGTCGTGGCGGTCAAGACGAAGCTCCGTTGCAAGTGCATCAATGCCGCCGGGGGTAGGGGAAATCCTCTGAAAAGGCAACGCTGGGCAGCGATGCAGGGCTTTCACTCGGCCTTGGAGGCGTGTAAACAGCATGCAACGTAACGGACGGGAGCTTTCGGCGCATGGACGCCCGCGAAATGAAGATCAAAGCCGCAGCTGCAGCACTGGAGCATGTCGAAGACGGCATGCGTCTCGGCATCGGGACCGGTTCGACCGCAGAAGAATTCGTCCGCCTGTTGGCGGAAAAGGTGGCTGGAGGCCTCAAGGTCGAGGGTGTCCCCACCTCAGAGCGGACTGCACGCCTTTGCCTGGAACTCGGCGTGCCGCTGAAGTCGCTGGACGAATTGCCGGAACTCGATCTGACGATCGACGGGGCTGACGAGATCGACGGCGGTTTCCGGTTGATCAAGGGGGGCGGTGGTGCCCTGCTGCGCGAGAAGATCGTGGCTGCCGCATCCAAGCGAATGATCGTGATCGCCGATGAGACCAAGCTTGTCGAGACTCTTGGCGCCTTTCCCTTGCCGATCGAGATCAATCCGTTCGGACAGGCGTCTACCCGGATTGCGATCGAGCGGCTTGCCGCTGAGCTTGGTCTTGCGGGGCCTATGAAGCTGCGTACGCACTCGGACGATAGCCTCTTCACCACGGACGGTGGACACCTGATCCTTGACGCATCTTTTGGCCGCATTCCTGATGCAGACGCACTGGCAAGCCGGCTCAATCAAATTCCCGGCGTGGTGGAACACGGCCTTTTCATAAACTTGGCATCGCTCGCGATCATCGCCGGACCGGCAGGTGCACGGGTGATGGAGCCGAAGAACTAACAGGAGCATAGACTTTCATGATCAGCTTTACGGGTATGGGCCGCTTCGCCTCGATCGCCGTGATCGCCGGCAGCGTGATGCTGGGCGCGGTTTCCGCGAGGGCGCAGGACGTGCCGGCCGAGCATCTTCAAGCGGCCCGAAATGCCATCGACGCCCTTGGCGTCACCGACCGTTTCGACGCCATCCTGCCGAGCATCATGGATCGCCTGACGGCCCAGCTCATCCAGGCCTATCCGAACCTTCAGGACGTCATTTCGTCCAAGGTCGAGGCAGAGGCCCTGAAGCTCGCCACGCGCCGCGCCGATCTGGAGCGTGAAGCGGCCCTTGTCTATGCGAAGGCCTTCACCGCCGAAGAGCTGAACCAGATTTCTGCGTTCTACAGCAGCGAAGCCGGCAAGAAGCTTTTGAAGGACGGGCCGATCGCGACACGCGAACTCTTGAAGGCGGCCGATATCTGGACCGCTGGCATTGCCCGTGATCTCGAGCAGCAGGCGAATGCCGCCTTGCTCGCCGAAGTGCAAACCGAGCAGCCGGCAGCGGCGGAAGCGCCGAAGCCCTGATACGATCGGTCTTGGATTTTCGAGCCCGGGCATCGTCCCGGGCTTTTCTTTTTGTGGTTCAACCTCCTATATCAGGCGCAGTTTCAGCAGAGCCCGTTCGGGCAGGAGATCGCCATGAGCCAGTTCGACTACGACCTTTTCGTCATCGGCGGAGGTTCGGGCGGGGTACGCAGCGCCCGCGTTGCGGCATCTCTCGGGAAAAAGGTGGCGATCGCCGAGGAATACCGGTTCGGTGGCACCTGTGTCATCAGGGGCTGCGTGCCAAAGAAGCTCTTCGTCTACGCCTCGCAATATCATGAGCATTTCGAAGATGCGGTCGGCTACGGTTGGACGGTGGGCGAGAGCAAGTTCGACTGGGCTTCGCTGATCGCTGCCAAGGACCGGGAAATTGGCCGCCTGGAAGGGCTCTATCGCAAGGGCCTCGAAAATGCAGGCGTCGAAATTCTTGAGACGCGGGCCGAACTGACGGGACCGCACAGCGTTCGTCTCGTCAAGGGCGGTGAGGAGGTTACGGCTGAGCGCATCATTGTTGCCGTCGGAGGGACGCCCAATCCACATGCGGCATTGCCAGGCTATGAACATTGCATTTCGTCGAACGAGGCATTCCACCTCGAAAAACTGCCGCGCTCGATCCTGATTGCCGGCGGTGGCTATATCGCGGTTGAATTTGCCAACATCTTTCATGGGCTCGGCGTCGAGACGACATTGATCTATAGAGGTGTCGAGATCCTGAGCCGTTTCGATGAAGATATGCGCCGCGGATTGCACGAGGCCATGGTAGCCAAGGGAATCCGCATCATCTGCCAGGACCATGTGCAGAAGGTCACGAAGACGCCTGCCGGCAATCTCGAGGTCGAGACGATCAACAACGGCCGCCTCGTTGTCGAGCAGGTGATGCTGGCGCTCGGACGCGATCCTAATACCTCAGGTCTCGGACTTGAGGCTGCGGGTGTCGAGACCAATGAGCGCGGCGCAATCGTGGTTGACGCCTATTCCCGCACCAACGTGCCGAGCATCTTTGCCCTCGGCGACGTCACCGACCGCGTCCAACTGACTCCGGTCGCCATCCACGAGGCCATGTGCTTTATCGAGACCGAGTACAAGAACAATCCGACGTCGCCTGACCACGAGCTGATCGCGACCGCTGTCTTCTCGCAGCCGGAGATCGGCACCGTCGGGCTTTCGGAAGAGGCCGCTGCGAAGAAGTTCGAGGAGATCGAAGTTTACCGTGCGCAGTTCCGTCCGATGAAGGCGACTCTTTCCGGCCGCGCGGAAAAGATGATCATGAAGCTGATCGTGAATGCCGCTGATCGCAAGGTCGTCGGTGCCCACATCCTCGGCCATGATGCCGGAGAAATGGCACAACTGCTCGGGATCACGCTGAAGGCCGGCTGCACCAAGGATGATTTCGACCGCACCATGGCCGTCCATCCCACGGCAGCCGAGGAACTGGTGACCATGTACAATCCGAGCTACCGGATCCGAAACGGCGAGCGGATCTGATCGGCTTCGATCGGCACGGGCGTTAGCGGGCCTCCTGAGAGGCCCGTGTGCTCACCTAGAACTTGGAAATAAGATCAAGACCCAGAACGGGAGCCGACAATACGGCAAGGCTCAGAAGAGAGAGCAGAAAAATTCGGAGCCTGCGGCTCCTGCGGGTTTGTACTCCAGTCCAATCATACGCCATCACACGATCCTCATGATCAACGCAGGAAGCCTAAGCTTCCCGAACGCCACGCTACACCCCCAACCATCGGGTAGTGGGCGAGGCTTGCGTGAAGCTTGCCTTCAATGGGTACAAGCGCCCACCTCGGATAAGAGGTGTTCGCATTTGCCCTATGCTGCCATGAAGCGTCTGCTTTGCAAGGTCCTGCTCAAAAGCGCGGAAGTTAGGGCTGTGAATTGTGTGGGTAACGGTGCTGCGGTGCGGAAGTTCACGGCTGTCTCAGCCATTCGATCGCGGGCTTCCACAGTGTCTCTTTGAAAGACTGGCGAAAGAAGCCGAGATGGCCCACCGGGCCACCCGCTTCTTGCGGAGATATCCAGCGGATTTCGGTCGGCGCGCTGTTGTAGTATTTCAGCAGCGCATGCTGTGCCTTGGGAGTACCCCAGGGGTCGTCGCTCAGTCCGATCGCCAGGATCGGTGTTGTCACCTCGCCAAATCGGCGGGCGGCGTCCATGCTTTCGTCGGCGAAGAAATATTCGGGGTGTCGACCCCATCTCGCCCATTCGCGGAAGACCGTTCCTGGCAGTGTCTGCCCGAGCCCGATGCGGCCCGGCACTTTTCCGAGCACAGTCGCAAGCGGCACGCCGACCAGATTCATCTGGCTGAAGACGCGAAACCGGGGTTTGGTGTTGCCCCAGTAGCCGGTCATGGTGGCTACCATCAGATAGCGCGAGAAGCGCTCGGAGCGCCCGCCGAGGGCCAGCACCTGACCACCGAAGGATTGTCCCACACCGACAATAGCATGATCAGGCGCTTCCATTTCCAGTCGGTGAAGGGCCGCAGGCATGTCGAAATGCGCCCAGTCGCGCATCAATAGCGGTCGCTTCCAGCCTTGGGGCACTGCGGAGGCGGCGACCCCTCGGTAGTCGTAAGTCAAGGTGGCACGAAAGCCGTGATGGGTAACCAAGTGTTCGGCGAAACGCGCATAGAACCCGCGAGGCACGGCAGCCGCCGATGAGATCAGTGCCATGGGGCCATCGCCGCTGCCGCGTAGCAACGTCCCGTGCAGAGGGTATCCGTCCGAGCTGCGGAACTGGATTTCCGATTTTTCGATCTGGTATTCACTCATGCCGAACCTCCCGCTCCGGACGCCTGGATAGATCTTACGTTTACGTTCATGTCATATCAAGTTCGTTGCCGCAGGAGAGGCTCGACTGTCTCCCGGCCGTCCTGGAAAAGGGGACGGCAGCCGCCTCGCCAATCCTATCGAAAGTCCCTAAACTTCGGCTTTCCAAGCGGTGATTAACCGTTTATAAGCCCCCATCCGATGCGGCCGGGAGGTTGCCGCAGCTAGTTTCAGACAGGTGACGACCATGGCGCAGAATTGGACCCCGAGCAGCTGGAGACAGAAGCCGATCAAGCAGGTTCCGGCTTATCCGGACCTCGACGCATTGAAGGCTGCCGAGCAGCAGCTTTCGACCTATCCGCCGCTGGTCTTTGCGGGTGAAGCCCGTCGCTTGAAGAAGTCTCTGGCCCAGGTCGCAGAAGGCGAGGCCTTCCTGCTGCAGGGTGGCGACTGCGCCGAGAGCTTTGCCGAGCACGGTGCCGACAACATCCGCGACTTCTTCCGCGCCTTCCTGCAGATGGCCGTCGTCCTGACCTTCGGCGCACAGCTCCCCGTCGTGAAGGTTGGCCGTATCGCCGGCCAGTTCGCCAAGCCCCGCTCGTCCGACATGGAAAAGATCGGCGATGTCGAGCTGCCGAGCTATCGTGGTGACATCATCAACGGCATCGAGTTCACCGAGGATGCGCGTATTCCGAGCCCGGAACGTCAGCTGATGGCCTATCGCCAGTCCGCTGCCACGCTCAACCTGCTGCGCGCGTTCGCCATGGGTGGCTACGCCAATCTTGAGAACGTGCATCAGTGGATGCTCGGCTTCGTCAAGGATAGCCCGCAGGCCGAACGTTACCGCAAGCTCGCCGATCGTATCTCTGAAACCATGGACTTCATGAAGGCCGTGGGCATTACGTCGGAGAACAATCCGAGCCTGCGCGAGACCGATTTCTTCACCAGCCACGAAGCGCTGCTTCTCGGCTACGAAGAGGCGCTGACCCGCGTCGATTCCACTTCGGGCGACTGGTACGCCACCTCCGGCCACATGATCTGGATCGGCGACCGTACCCGTCAGGCCGATCATGCGCATCTGGAATACTGCCGTGGCATCAAGAACCCGATCGGTCTGAAGTGCGGTCCGTCTCTGCAGGCCGACGATCTCTTGAACCTGATCGACATCCTGAACCCGCAGAACGAAGCCGGTCGCCTGACCCTGATCTGCCGCTTCGGCCACGACAAGGTTGCCGAGCACCTGCCGCGCCTCATCCGCGCTGTCGAGCGTGAAGGCCGCAAGGTCGTCTGGTCCTGCGACCCGATGCATGGCAACACGATCACGCTCAACAACTACAAGACCCGTCCGTTCGAGCGGATCCTGTCGGAAGTCGAAAGCTTCTTCCAGATCCACCGTGCGGAAGGTTCGCATCCGGGCGGCATCCATATCGAGATGACCGGCAAGGACGTGACCGAATGCACCGGCGGTGCGCGTGCCGTCACCGGCAATGATCTGGCCGACCGCTACCACACCCATTGCGACCCGCGTCTCAACGCCGACCAGGCGCTCGAGCTCGCCTTCCTGCTTGCCGAGCGGATGAAGAGCGGCCGCGACGAAAAGCGGATGATGGTTGCGAACGGCTGAAACATAGGTTCAGCTTTCCGAGTTTGACCACCGGGCGGGCTTCTGTGAGGCTCGCCCGGTTCTCGTTTCGGAGGTTGACATGAATGACGACAAGACGGGGCGCTGCCTGTGTGGCGCGGTGACGGTCAGGGTTCGCGGTAAGCTGGGACCAGTCAGTTACTGCCACTGCTCGCAGTGCCGGCGCCAGACGGGTCTCTATTATGCCACGACAGCGGCTACTCTGGACGAAGTGGAGATCAGCGGCCGCGACAGCATTGGGATATACCGCGCCAGTCCCGAGGCAGAACGAGCCTTTTGTCAGACTTGCGGTTCGCCAATCTACTGGAAGGAGAACGATGAGCCGCGTATCTCGCTCATGGCCGGCTTGTTTCCGAACCCGACGGGACTGGAAGGCGGATACCACATCCATTGTGCCGACAAGGGCGACTTTTACGAGATCAATGACGGGCTGCGGCAATATCCTGGGAGCAACGACTAGGCTCCTCAGGCAGCCACTGCGCTGCCTGTGTCCAATCCAAGTGTCGTCAGGGCCTGCTGGTATGATTGATCGATGGCACTGAACTTCGCCGACTGCCAGCTGAAGTAGTCTTCAAGGAAGCGGTTGCTGAGCACCAGATTGCCGCGCCGCCGTGGCTGCTCCCAGGCAAGCAAGCCATCCGTCTCGGCCTTCTTGAACATGCGCTTCAGGTTGGTGGTCGAGACATGATAGGTTTCGCTCAGTTCGACCAGTGTGACGGGGCCGCAGGAGACGGTCGCAGCTGCCCGGTCGACGTGCCCCAGGCGCGAGATCAGATCATGCAGGATAATGCCGCCGAGATCCGACCAGAGGAAGTGGCCGATCGAGTCCGGAGGCTCACGCCACATGGGATCGCCGACCATGATGTCTGCACCAATGGGTTGGGCAATGAGGAATATCCGCTCGTCAGCAAGGGATGTGCTCTGGCGGTCACCACCATCAAGCTGATCGAGGCAGGCGAGGTGACCATTGAACCAGCTTCGCAGCCCGTTCAGGCTGAGTTCCGTAGGCTCAAGGACGCGGACGCGTTTATCCGGTACATCCGGCACGTCGCGCAGGAATTTGTAGGCCACCAGTTCGGCAAGATAGCCAGTCGCCGTGTTGCGGCTTGCAGCACCCAGGCGCATGACTGTTTCCACGAAACGCGTGGCAGTGAGGCCAGACAAGGGATCTTCGGGTGTGCGGCGCAGGGCGAGCGCGAAAACGGACTGCGTCATCAGCCATTTCCGGTGTGAAGCCTTCAAGCGCGACATGCGCGGGGTGCGCATGTGGATGGCAATCAGATGCTGGGCAATCTGCTTTTCAATCGCAGGATACAGCGGGTGTGCTAAAATTTCAGCGCGCGTCATGGGCGGCATGGCAATAGCTCTGGTTTAAACTTTGAATGCCTTCAGAGTGTTCGACCGTGTGCGCGGCCCGCCAAGAACAGTGGACGCTAATACTGTCAAGCACCCTGAGTTATCGAACAAAAAAAGTCTATGACGGAAATTGGGGGGCGCTGCAATAGCGCCGCCCCTTCAAAATGCCGGTATGGATAATTGTGATCGAAAGTAACGACTGCTTCAACTGTTCGGCTGCAGACGATCTGTCTGTTCGGGAAAGAAACGGTCGAGCCCGTAACCTTCGCCAAACATCACGTCGTGCTGGAGGAGCCGGTAGTCACGGATAAGCGGGTCGATCTGGCCAGATAGAGCCCAGTCCGGCTGTGCCTTGTTGTTGCGACCGATGAGCTGGTGTCTGTCAATCACGGCGTAACGCTCGGCTACGCGACCCAGCATGCCCGTGTAGAAAGGATGTCGGTAGCCTGCCATGTGCACGATGTAATAGGGCAACTGCGAGGGGCTGACCGAGCCGACGTCCTTCTGCACGCCACGCTTGGAGGACCAGATGACCAGAGGCGTCTCATGCTCGCGCTTCATCGTCTCAACGGACGCCTTGCGCGTGGCAACGACATTGGCCATAAAGCCGCTCTCTGTGTAGACATTGTGGAGAGGGGGCAGGTGGTCGCCAAAGACCACGATGATTGTCTCGCGGTGACGCTTCCGCGCCCAGTCCATCAGATCCTTCAGGCTGTCGTCTGCTTCCTTCACGCCCTGGGTATAGGTCGCGAGAGTGCTGACACTGGCGTCGGATAGTGTCGGCGCATCCACCTCGATCGTGTTTTTCGCATAGCGGTTGCGCTCATACGGACCATGTCCCTGCAGCGTGACTGCGAAGAAGAAGAAGGGCTCCTTGGTATTGTCAGCTTCGTTGATCAGGTAGCGGGTTAGCGCTTCGTCGGAGGCGAAGATGCCGCGCTTGTCCATTGCGGGCATGTTCTCCTCGGAGTGGAACTCGCGGAAGCCAAGCGACTGGTAGACATTGGTGCGGTTCCAGAACCAGCCCTGGAACGGGTGGAACGCCTTGGTCACATAGCCCTTCGATTCAAAGAATGTCGCGAGCGACGGAACCGGCCGGCGGATGTATTGCTGATAGGGAATGCTGCCATAAGGGAGGAAGGCATTCGAAAATCCGGTGAGGGCCTCGAATTCGACATTCGCCGTCATGCCGCCGAATTCGGGCGAAAAGACCTGGCCGGACTGGGCGGCGCGAATGGTCGGCATCGGGTCCGCAGAGTAGCGGATGCTGCTCATCTTAGTCGGATCCCAGAGCGATTCACTCATCACGACAATCACATCGGCCTGGCGTCCGGAGAAGAATGATGCCGGCAGCAGATCTGTCTGGAGGTCGGTTATCGCGACGTTATTGTATCCCGCAGGCGCATTGACGACGGCCATCGGCGCATTGAACATAAATGCCAGCAGGAAGCCGTTGTGGCGGTAGTTCTCCTTCTGGTCCCACATCATCGGCACGATGTTGAGGCGATCGCGGATAGCGGAATAGGCCAGGGGATGCATCAGCGAGATGAACGCCGCGAGCAGCGGGAAGGAGACGGCAAGGCGCAGGCCCCGGCCAGCAAGGTTGAGGCGCGGGAAGACCTTGCGGCTCTTCCATATGAGCGCCACAAAGCCGCCAATGCAAAGGACGGCTCCGACAGCAAGGGCCACGGCCTTCATCGGTTCGGCCGCGACCATCGCGGGCATGAGCTGTAGGATCTGCCGTCCAAAGAGCAGGTCGCTCGGGAAAAGCGGGTCCGACAGAAAGAGCTGCTTCTGACCTGAAAAGAATGCAGGCAGGAGTGTGAGCGGTGCCACCAGGAGCGTCGATTGATAGGCCTTGCCGATAATGGCGTCAGCAAAGACAAGCGCCAGAAACACCACGCCCACCGCCACGAGGCCGGGTCGGCTCGACGATGTCAGATACTCGACCACGTCAACCATGGTGCCGCGTGCCAGCAACTCGCTCAGAAGAACGATTACTGCTGCGATCAGTGCCGTGTTGATCCACTGAATGATCAGCTGGAGAATCCAGGACGTGCGGAGGTCACCTTCGCGGGGCGTGCTAAAGGCGTTGACGAAGGTTGCGACGAGCGATTTCGGCCTGGACTGGTCCACATCGAACTCCAGAGGATGGTCGGGTGTCATGGAAAGTTCGCATAGGTGTCACATAAGCGTCATGAATGCTACATGAACCGCACTTTGGAGCGCTTTGTTCCCGAAATTTTGAGGGGCTTGGTTAGCGCGGCACAGATTGCGCAAGCGGCGGGCAATGAGCGGCGTTGCGATTGGATTGGGGAGCAGCTAAATCGGTGTCATGAGCGAAGCAAAGAAGATCTCCGACGTCCTGCGCATAGCGGTGGCACAGTTCAACCCTGTCGTCGGCGACGTCTCCGGCAATCTTGCCAAGGCGCGTGCGGCACGGGCCGATGCCGCCGGGCAGGGGGCAGATCTCCTGCTCCTGACGGAGTTGTTCATTTCCGGCTATCCACCGGAAGATCTCGTGCTCAAACCTGCTTTCCTCAGTGCCTGCCTGCAGGCGGTTGAGGCTCTTGCTGCCGATACCGCCGATGGCGGACCAGGGGTCATTGTCGGGTTTCCACGCCAGGGTGAAAAGGGGCGGCACAATTCGGTCGCCATTCTCGACGGTGGCCGTGTGCTCGCATACCGCGACAAGATTGATCTGCCCAATTACGGCGAGTTCGATGAGAAGCGCGTTTTCGTCGAAGGCGAGATGCCGGGGCCGGTCAATTTTCGCGGCGTGCGGATCGGCGTGCCGATCTGCGAGGAGATCTGGAACGATCTCGGCGTCTGCGAGACGCTGGCTGAGACCGGCGCCGAAATCCTGCTCGTGCCGAATGGCTCTCCCTACTACCGGGGGAAAGTCGACGTGCGCCATCAGGTGGCGCTGCGCCAGGTGATCGAGACAGGCCTGCCGTTGATCTTCGCCAATCAGCTCGGTGGTCAGGATGAACTGGTCTTCGACGGCGCGAGCTTTGCCTTCAATGGTGACAAGTCGCTCGCATTTCAGATGAGCCAGTTCGAGGAAACTCTCTCTGTAACGACGTGGCGGCGAACGACCGATGGCTGGCGCTGCGATCAGGGGCCGATGTCGCGCATTCCGGAAAAGGAAGAAGCCGACTACCGCGCCTGCGTGCTCGGTTTCCGCGACTATGTGAACAAGAATGGTTTCAAGAGCGTCGTACTCGGCCTTTCCGGCGGCATCGACTCGGCGATCTGCGCGGCGATCGCCGTCGATGCTTTGGGCGAAGAGCGGGTGCGCACGATCATGCTGCCCTATCGCTACACTTCGCAGGAAAGCTTCGCCGATGCCGAGGCCTGTGCCAAGGCGCTCGGCTGCCACTACGACATCGTGCCGATCCAGGAGCCAGTCGAAGGCTTCCTGTCATCGCTTTCTGAGATGTTCGAAGGCACGGAGAGCGGCATCACCGAAGAGAACCTGCAGAGCCGCACCCGCGGCACGATCCTGATGGCGATCTCGAACAAGTTCGGCTCAATGGTGGTCACCACCGGCAACAAGTCGGAAATGTCCGTCGGTTATGCCACGCTATATGGCGACATGAACGGTGGCTTCAATCCGATCAAGGACCTCTACAAGATGCAGGTCTATGCGCTGTCGGCGTGGCGAAACGAGAACGTGCCGCCCGGTGCGCTCGGTCCCTCGGGCGAAGTGATCCCGGCGAATATTCTCTCCAAGGCACCATCCGCGGAGCTACGGCCGAACCAGACCGACCAGGACTCGCTGCCTCCCTATCCGGTGCTTGACGACATTCTCGAATGCCTGGTCGAAAAGGAGATGGGCGTCGACGAGATCGTCGCGCGTGGTCATGACATCGCAACGGTTCACCGGGTCGAGCATCTGCTCTATCTCGCCGAATATAAACGCCGCCAGTCGGCGCCGGGCGTGAAGATTACCAAGAAGAATTTCGGACGCGACCGTCGCTATCCGATCACGAACCGTTTCAGGGATCGCTGAGGGTGTCGAAAGAGGACGGCGATGCCCAGGCCGCTTTGCCTGATTTCACGGCAGAAGAGCGAAGCTACATCTTCGCGGTCGGTGCGCATGACAACCAGGATAGCGGTGTTTACCGGACGCTTTCAAGCGCCGCCTACTTCCTCCCGTCGGTGATGATCGGCCTTTACGGGCTTTGGGACGGGAGCTTCAAGATGCTGGGCATCGGCTTTCTCACGCTGATCGTCAGCCTCGGCTGGGGATTGTACACCGAGTGGCGCAATGCTCAGCTGGAGCGGACGGGCCGGGCGATCTTCGCCAAACTGCGCCAGGCGATGGACAATCGCTCAGGCGTATAACGATCTTTCCAAGGAGACGATGATGCGCAGTTCGGTCGAGATCTACGACATGGCCACCCGTGAAGCCGAGGTGGTCTGGCAGACGGACGACCTCGTCGAGGCCCCCAACTGGTCGCGGGACGGCGAGTTCCTGATGATCAATGGCGACGGGCTTCTCTACGCCCTGTCGCTCGACGAAGACGATCCGGAGCCGGAACTGATCGATACCGGCTTTGCCGTCCGGCTCAACAATGATCACGGCATTTCGCCCGACGGCGCCTCGATTGCCTTTTCCGACCACACGCTCTTCGGCAAGTCCTGTATCTATCTGCTCGGTGACGAGGATGAGGAGCCGCGTCAGGTCACTGAGAGGATGCCATCCTACTGGCATGGCTGGTCGCCGGATGGGAAAGAACTTGCCTATTGCGGCGATCGCGGCGGTGTTTTCGACATCTACACGATCTCGACCAAGGGCGGGCCGGAGCGGCGGCTGACGAACGGCGAGGGGCACAATGACGGCCCCGACTATTCCCCTGACGGGCAGTGGATCTATTTCAACTCCAGTCGCACCGGCACCATGCAGATCTGGCGCATGCGAACCGATGGCAGTGATCTGGAGCGTCTGACGGCTGACGGCTATGGCGACTGGTTCCCGCATCCATCGCCGGACGGAAGCAAGGTGCTGTTCCTGTCCTATGACTCCGACGTCTCAGGCCATCCTCGCGACAAGCAGGTTCGCCTTCGGCTGATGGATGCCAATGGCGGCAATGTCGAGACATTGCTCGAGTTCTTTGGCGGGCAGGGCAGCATCAACGTTCCGAACTGGTCTCCGGACGGGTCTGCGTTCGCCTTTGTCCGCTACTTCCCAACGACCGAATAGGGCTGCCCAATTTAGGTCTGGTCCGGCCTGCGGCTTAAGGTTAGAACACATATGCTAGGTGCCTGCCATTGGCAGGAGAATCGGGAAGCCGGTGAAATTCCGGCACGTGCCCAACGCTGTGAGGCGGAGGTGATGTGCAGGGGAAACCCAACCACTGGAGCGATCCGGGAAGGCGCGCATTGCCGGTGAAGCCCAGTCAGAAGACCGGCCTGGCAAGATAGACCGAACCCGCGCGGACGGCGGGTGGTTGCGCATTGTGGGGATTACGATGCACGACGATCCGAACGAGTTTCTCGTCCGGACTGCGCCCTTTGCCAAGCATGAGCAGGACGCCGTCTACCGGGCCATTTATACGCGACGTGATGTTCGCGACCAGTTTCTTCCCGATCCGCTGCCCGATGATCTAGTCCGCAGGCTGCTGGAAGCTGCCCATGCGGCACCCTCGGTTGGTTTCCTGCAGCCCTGGAACTTCCTGTTGATCCGTGCGCCGGAAATGCGGTCTTTGGTGTGGGAGGCGTTCGCCCGGGCAAATGCGGAAGCGGAGGCGATGTTTCCGGAGGAGCGTCGCAACGCCTATCGGGCCCTGAAGCTTGAGGGCATCCGCAAGGCACCACTCAACATCTGCGTCACCTGCGATCCCGATCGGGCTGGGCCGGTCGTACTCGGGCGAACTCATGACCGGCGCATGGACGCGTTTTCAACGGTGTGCGCGATCCAGAACCTCTGGCTCGCGGCGCGAGCCGAGGGTGTTGGCCTCGGCTGGGTCAGCATATTTCATGAGGCCGAGCTCAAGGCGATCCTCGGTATACCGGATGGTGTGCAGATCATCGGCTATCTCTGCCTTGGATTTGTCAACGAGCTCTATGCGACGCCGGAACTCGAGGTGAAGGGTTGGCGGAAACGTCTGGCCATAGAAGACCTGATCTTCGAGGGCCGCTGGGGTCAGAGGCCGGAGACACCGGTTACTCCTGCAGTGGCTGGGGGCCGGGAGCCGCAGGGTTCCTGAGGTCGATGGTGCCTTTGTCGGAGGGCAGGAAAGTGGGGCCGACACGTCGCACATTGAGGCTCGCCTCATCCAGCGGACGCTCCGTCGCCGATGGTGGCGCAGCCGGCGCCGGCTTCGTCTTCGGAGGAATACTAAGCACCGAGGACTGATAGTCCGGTATGGCGGGGCGGGGCGTCATGCGTTGGTAGTACTGCTGAAGGTTGCACGCGCAGGCCGGGTCTGCGTCCGTCCGACGATTGCGGTAGAGGAAGGCGTTCGACATCTCGCGGTAGGGCTGGCCGGTAACCGCCGAGACCATGTCTGCCGTTTCGCTGCGCTCTGGCGCATGGAAAAAGAGCTCCGTCTGTGTCCCGGGACACATCTGCTGGCATTGCGCGGCATCCCGGGCGAAGTTCATGGCCGAGGTCTGCGACGAGATGGGGAAGAACCCCCCGTCGCAGGTGCGGACGCAGAGCGTGCGGACATTGCCGCTCGGGAGGATGGTCATGGCTGGCGGCTGTACGGTATAGGCGGCTTCTGCGGCGCGATCTGGACGATAGGGTTCCGGCAAGGTGTCGAGATAGGGGATACGCTGCGCCTCTTCCGGCAGCGGCGTTTCGTCCGCACTACAGCCATTGGCTTCCAACGCTGTTACCAAGGCGGCGCGGGCATCTGCCACTCGATTGGCACGCAGGTCGGAGAGCCTCGCGGAAAGCATATCTCTGTTGGCCTCCATGCGAGAGATCGCCGTCGCGAGATCCCCGCAGTCATTGCCGCCATCCGGGCGGATCTGGACGATCGAGGAGGTGAGGCAGCGCAGCCTTTTCTGATCCTGGCGCGCCTTGCGCAGTTCCAGGTTCTGCTGGGCGATGGCGCTGGCATAGCTGTTGATCTCGGGCGAGGGGCCGCCCTGTTCCACCAGTACCAGCCGGTCGCGCAGACGCTCGCAGAGCGTCGAGGCTGCGGCCCCGCTTGGCAAGATGCCGCCCAGAAGGACGATCATCGCGATGGAACTGACTATCCTGCTCGGCACATTCGGATCCCAGTTGGCATTTGCAAGGCAGATGACGACCCTGACTGACCCGAGGATACCCGAACGGTGGTCAAAACAAAATGACAGATGGCGTGGCGGATGCGGCGTCGACCGCACCCGCCTGTCCGTGGTCATGCAGCCTGGGCTGCCGTCAGCGTCATCGGCCGCTCCAGAACGCTGCCGTCGATGGCGGCAACCGCCTTCATGCGCTCCAGCAGGTCCTGGGATACTTCCCAGGAGACCGCCACCGCCTGGACCACCCCGATCCGTTTCGGCTCACCAATGCGCATGCCCGGGCATCCCATGCGCTTGAACATGCGCTCGAGGAAGACGTCGGTGACGGTGACGATGTGGGTGAGCCCCGAAGCCAGCCCCAGTTCGCCCACACCGCACATCAGTTCGGCTGCCGCCAGCGTCACCTGGTTGCTCGCCCTGTCCTGCGAAATCTCCGGGTCGATGCAGAAACGGCTGGACTCCCAGATGGCGGCGCTGCGGATCTGCGGCCGGCTGCCGAGAAGAACCGGAAAAGTATCGTCGAGCATATTTGGGCCTAGTGTCGGCAGGAGACGCAAGCAACCGCGCAGCTTTTCCTTTTCGTCATAGGACAGGACGTAGAGCGGATTGGCGCGGTCGTAGTCGTCGATCTCCCAGGAATTGCGCACCTCGACGTCCCAACCCAGGAGGTCGTGGAAAACACGTTTGCGCAGTCGATGCATCGCGTCGATGTCAGAGGGATATTGGTTTCGACGTGCGCCGTTGATGATCCTGATCATGCCTTGCTCCTTCTTGCAGAACGGAGCAGGGAGGATGATGTTCAACTGAGTGTAATAAAACTGGCGGTGGCGCCAGCTTTCCGGGTTGCAATCTCTGATATGGTGGCGGGTTGTTCAAGCTTACATCTCCTGCGTGTCGGAGAGACGCGGGATGAGGCCCCGCCAGACGGCCTCTGCGACGGCCTGCGCATTATTCACCACGTCGAGTTTTTGTCGGGCGTTGGCCATGAAGTGGCGGATCGTTCGTTCGGAGATGCCAAGAATGACGGCTGTCTCCCAGTAGCTTTTGCCCGCGGCGATCCAGGCCAGTGTTTCGCGTTCGCGTCGCGTGAGCGGCTGTCGGCTAAGCTTCTCCTTCCGGCCGATCGTTGCTGACCTGGAGAGCCGGGCATTGAAGACCGCGCCAAGGCTGAGAAAATCGCGGTCGTGGAGGCGCCTCCAGTTGTCGATGTCCGCTGGAGTGGATGCAGTCTCCACGATCAGGCAACATTGCCGTCCCGGCAGCGGATAGCCGACGATGGGTGGCGATCGAACTCCACTTCTGTTCCAGCTTGTCAGTTGGATAGGCTCCAGTGCCACCAGCAATCGCAGGATCTGGTCCTCTGCCGGTCTGCCTTGGCGGCTGCCGAGGATCTGCCTGTGGCTCCGGCTGTGACTGTGGTGGAGGCTGTGGAGGCGAATGCGATCGTTTATGATCGCAGCGTCGATGTAGGTGATTGGCCCGGTCCCATAGGCTGTCTGCAGCAAATGCAGGAATTCCGAGGGATCAAGAGCTGCCTGCCGCTCCAGCCAGTCTAAGAGTTCGAGATAGGCTGCCAACTGCGCCATGACCATACCCTATATCTTCAGGGGTACAGTGTCGGTATTGCATCTTTGGCTTGTCCAGAGGGCAGAATGCGCGAAGGGGTGCAGCGGGGAAGACCGCTGCACGATCTGCCGCCTCCTAGCCCGCGGGCTGGGAGGCCTCGACGACTGCGAGTGCTGCCATGTTGACCACGCCACGGGACGTGACCGAGGTGGAGAGGACATGCGCCGGCATAGCCGCTCCCAGCAGGATTGGTCCGACATGGAGGGCATCCATCATGGTCCGCATGATCCCGAGCGAGATGTTCGCCGCGTCGAGGTTCGGGAAGACAAGCAGGTTTGCTTCGCCCGTGAGGGTGCTTTCCGGCATGGCGCGCTTGCGCAGAACCTCAGAGAGAGCCGACCCGCCTTGCATTTCGCCGTCCACCTCGAGTTCGGGTGCTGCGCTGCGAATGATCTCCAGAGCCTGACGCATCTTGGATGCACTCGCGGATGGCCGCGAACCGAAGTTGGAATGCGACAGCAAAGCTGCTTTCGGCGCGATGCCGAAACGGCGGATCTCCTGTGCCGCGAGCATGGTCATCTCGGCAATTTCCTCGGCGCACGGGTCATCAGTGACAAAGGTGTCCGTGAAGAAGATCGCGCCGCGCTGCGAAATCAGGAGGCTCAGGCCGGAGAAATCGCGCACGCCAGGGCGCTTGCCGATGATCTGCCGGACGTCGCGGACATGGCGATCGAAGCGACCTTCGACGCCGCAGATCAGGGCGTCGGCTTCGCCGCGCTTCACGGCAAGCGCGCCGATCACCGTTGTGTTCGTGCGCACGATCGTGCGGGCGGCTTCGGGGTTGATGCCCGCGCGGCCGACGAGGGCGAAGTAATCGTCGACATACTCGCGGTAGCGCGGATCGTCTTCCGGGTTGACCAATTCGAAGTCGGTGCCAGGACGGATGCGGAGGCCGTAGCGCTGCAAACGTGTCTCGATGATTTGCGGGCGACCGATGAGTATTGGCTCGCCGATACCATCCTCGAGCAGGACCTGGGCTGCGCGCAGCACGCGCTCGTCCTCGCCTTCGGCAAAAATCACGCGTTTTTTCGACGCTGTCTTGGCGGCCGCGAAAATCGGCTTCATGACAAAGCCGGAGCGGAAGACGAAGCGGTTCAGTTGATCGAGATAGGTGTCGAAATCGGCAATCGGACGGCGGGCAACGCCGCTGTCGGCGGCGGCCTTCGCGACAGCCGGCGCGATGCGCAGGATCAGCCGCGGGTCGAAGGGCGAGGGGATCAGATAGTCCGGCCCGAAGGTCGGGGTCTCGCCGGAATAGGCCTTGGCCGCCACTTCCGACACTTCTTCACGCGCAAGTGCAGCAATGGCACGCACGGCGGCCATCTTCATCTCTTCGTTGATGGTCGTTGCGCCGCAGTCCAGCGCGCCACGGAAGATATAGGGGAAACAGAGGACGTTGTTGACCTGGTTCGGGAAATCAGACCGTCCGGTGCAGATCATCGCGTCCGGGCGGGCTGCGCGTGCTTCTTCCGGCATGATTTCGGGCTTAGGATTGGCGAGCGCCATGATCAGCGGCTTCGGCGCCATGCGGGCGAGAAGTTCCGGCTTCAGGACGCCGGCGGCCGACAGGCCGAGGAAGACGTCGGCGTCATCGATGCTTTCGGAGAGCGATCGCTTGTCGGTTTCCTGGGCATAGACCTCTTTCCACGGGTCCATCAGCTCATTGCGGCCCTTATAGACGACGCCTTCGATATCGTGGACCCAGATGTTCTCCCGCTTGGCACCGAGGATGACGAGGAGATTGAGGCAGGCGAGTGCTGCTGCACCGGCGCCGGAGGCGACAATCTTGACGTTCTCGATGCTCTTTCCGGCAAGTTCCAAGCCGTTCAGGATCGCGGCCGCAACGATGATTGCTGTGCCATGCTGATCGTCATGGAAGACAGGAATGTTCATCTTGGCGCGGAGCTGGTCCTCGACCTGGAAACACTCCGGAGCCTTGATGTCCTCAAGATTGATGCCGCCGAAGGTCGGTTCCAGGGCCGATATCGTGGATACCATCTGGTCGACGCCAGGTGCATCGATTTCGATGTCGAAGACATCGATGCCGGCAAACTTCTTGAAAAGGACAGCCTTGCCTTCCATGACCGGCTTGGAGGCGAGAGGGCCGATATTTCCCAGCCCGAGTACTGCTGTACCGTTCGAGATCACGGCCACGAGGTTGGAGCGTGCGGTGTAGTCGTCTGCGGCCGCCGGATCGTCCTTGATCGCGAGACAGGGCGCGGCAACGCCGGGCGAATAGGCAAGCGCCAGATCGCGCTGATTGCCGAGGGGCTTCGTGGCCTGGATTTCAAGCTTTCCGGGACGGGGATACCGGTGGTAGAAGAGCGCCTGCTCGTCGAGATCTGCGGTCGGGTTTGCAACTTGCGGCTTGTTCTTGTCCTGAGAAGTCATCGGGTCACCGGCAATCTTGTCTTCATAAACTCTCTGTCGTCATACACGAATTGGCTGCGAGTGGTAGACTTTAGTTCCGTGATCCCCCGCCCGCGTGATTTGCAGGATGGAACAGCGGCTCCGCCGCAAAATTTCCAATGTCATCTTCCTGAAACACGAGTCTGGTTTAGCGCTGTGCAGATAGCGAAGAGGACCGCGCCGTGGAAGAAGCCAGCGAAACTCGCCATTTCAGGACCCTGTTCATCTCGGACGTCCATCTTGGGTCGAAGGCTGCCAAAACCGATTTTCTCCTGGATTTCCTGCGTACGCACGAGGCCGATACCATCATCCTGGTGGGCGATATCGTTGACGGCTGGCGGCTGAAGCGCAGCTGGTATTGGCCACAGCAATGCAACGACGTCGTGCAGAAACTCTTGCGCAAGGCGCGCAAGGGGACGAAGATCATCTACATCCCGGGCAATCACGATGAGTTCATGCGGGACTTTCCCGGCATTCATTTCGGCGGCATTGAGGTCGCACAGCGGATCGTCCACGAAATGGCCGACGGCAAGAGATACCTCGTGTTGCATGGGGACGAGTTCGACGTCGTGGTCCGCAACGCCCGTCTGCTCGCATACCTCGGCGACTGGGCCTATGACACCGCGATTGCGATCAATGTCCTCCTGGCTGCCGTCCGTCGTCGCCTCGGCATGCCTTACTGGTCCTTCTCGGCCTGGGCGAAGCTGCAGGTCAAACACGCCGTGAGTTTTATCGGTGAGTTCCAGCGTGTCGTTGCGGATGAGGCCCGCCGCGCCGAAGTCGATGGCGTGATCTGCGGCCACATCCACCACGCCGTGATGGAAGACATTGACGGGATCCACTATGTCAACACCGGTGACTGGGTGGAAAGCTGCACCGCAATTGCCGAGCATCCCGACGGGCGGCTGGAGCTCATCTCCTGGAATCACAAAGTCGGTGAAGCGGTCGTCGGAAAACGCGCAAGTCGTCTCGTGCCGATCCTCCTGCCCAAACCACTGAACGAGACGGCTGAAGACAGCGGGATTCGCGCGGCCTGATCAACTGTCTGTTGCAAAGCGGTCATGACGACCGTCAATCGGTTTGGAAAACCCAATTAACGGTTTGCAAAGGATTTCTTCGCCGGCAGCGATGGTTATAGTGTGCAGCCATCTGTAACGTGATTTGCGCAACTGGATCCCCGGGCGCGAATTTGGAAACTGTCGCCACTTTGAGTCCGGTTGAACCAGAAAACGCCCGTATTGAGATTGAGGAGCTGCCGGACGGCAACGGCCGTCTGATTCGGCTCGCCGGTCGATGGAAAAACAACAGCGTGGGCGCTCTGGTGCGGACAACCGGTCCGCTGGTCGAGGCTGTCGGGCCAGGCGGCGAGACGATTGATCTTAGTGCCGTCTCCGAGATGGACACGGCCGGTGCCTGGCTGATCCGTCGGTTCGTCACCGAAAGGCGGGAGCGGGGCAGCGTTGTCGAGATCGTCGGTGGCACGCCAGCGATCCGCGAACTGATCGACGCGCTTCCCGAACATGTCTCCCCGCCCGAAAAGCCCGTCGACCGCCGCAGCCGTTTCGAGCGGATTTTTGAGCCCTTGGGCCGATTGACGGTGAGCCTTTGGGGTGATCTCGTCGCGATGATGTTCGTGCTGGGCTCGGCGGTGAGGGGTGCCCAGACCAAGCTTGGCCGTGGCGCCGGCGTGTCGCCGGCTTCGGTCGTCAACCAGCTCGATCACATGGGTGTGCGCGCGGTCCCGATCATCACGCTGATGTCCTTCCTGATCGGCGCCATCATCGCCCAGCAGGGGGCCTTCCAGCTACGCTATTTCGGTGCTGAAGTCTTTGTCGTCGATCTTGTGGGCATCCTCCAACTGCGCGAGATCGGCGTGCTTCTGACTGCGATCATGATCGCGGGGCGTTCGGGCAGTGCGATCACCGCTGAGATCGGGTCGATGAAGATGCGTGAGGAGATCGACGCGCTGAAGGTCATCGGCCTCAATCCGATCGGGGTGCTCGTCTTTCCACGTCTCGTGGCTCTGACCATAGCGCTGCCGCTTCTCACCATCGTCGCGAATTTCGCAGCGCTTTATGGGGCGGCCGTCGTCGCCTGGGCCTATTCGGGCATCACTTTCGACGTCTTCATCACGCGCCTGCATGAAGCCGTCGATTATTCGACACTGGCCACCGGCATGATCAAGGCGCCGTTCATGGCGCTGATCATCGGCATCATCGCCGCCGTTGAAGGCATGAAGGTGGGCGGTAGCGCCGAATCACTCGGTCGGCACGTCACTGCATCCGTGGTAAAGTCGATCTTCGTCGTCATTCTCGTGGACGGGCTGTTTGCCATGTTCTACGCAGCCATCGACTTCTGAGGGGGATCGGATGAACAACAGATCCCCCAGAGAACGCGAGACCATCCTGTCGGTCAAGGATCTGACCGTCGGCTTTGGCGAGAAGATCGTCCTCGACAAGTTGAACCTCGACATCTACCGCGGCGAGATCCTCGGTTTCGTCGGGGCGTCGGGTGCCGGCAAGTCGGTTCTGATGCGTACGGTTCTACGCCTTCTGCCGCGCCGCTCCGGCAAAATCGAGATCCTCGGCGCGGATTATGATGCCGTCGACGACGCGCAGCGCATGACACTCGACACACGTCTGGGGGTTCTTTTCCAGCACGGCGCCCTATTTTCCGCATTGACCGTGAAGGAGAACATCCAACTGCCGATGCGAGAATACCTGGATCTGCCGCAATGGCTGATGGACGAGCTTGCCTATCTCAAGATCGAACTGGTCGGACTCCATCCCGATGCTGCGGACAAATACCCGTCGGAACTCTCCGGTGGCATGATCAAGCGCGCCGCACTGGCGCGTGCGCTGGCCCTCGATCCGGATCTCGTCTTCCTCGATGAGCCGACATCCGGCCTTGATCCGATCGGCGCGGCCGAATTCGATGAACTCATCGCACAATTGCGCGATACTCTTGGATTGACGGTCTATATGGTGACCCACGATCTCGACAGTCTCTTTTCCGTCTGCGACCGTATTGCGGTGCTTGGGCAGAAAAAGGTGCTGGTGGAGGGGACACTGGACGACATGCTCGCCTTCGAGGATCCGTGGGTCAAATCCTATTTCAGGGGCAAGCGTGCCCGTTCCATTCCACAGGCGGAACCCTCCGCCGGCTATCCGGTAAAGTGAGTCATGGAAACCAAAGCCAATTACGCCATAGTCGGATTTTTCACGATGCTGGTCATCGGGGCCGCCTTTGGTTTCGTGTATTGGATGGCTGAATACGGTCGCGGTGGCGAGATGGCGCCTCTCGCCATCCGCATCCCCGGCTCGGCCAACGGCCTCAGCATTGGTTCGCCCGTGCGGTTCAACGGTATCTCCGTAGGCTCCGTACGGAACCTCTATATCGACAACGAAGACCCCAACTTCTCCGTAGCCTTCACCGAAATCCGTGCAGATGCGCCGGTAACATCGGGTACGAAGGCGGTGCTTGAAATTCAGGGCCTGACGGGTGCCGCCTATGTCGAGCTGACGGGCGGTGGACCGGGTTCGGGCGAGGCAATCCTGAAGCGTGCGCTCGACACGGGAGAGCCTGCAATCCTGACGGCAGAACAATCCAGCGTCACAAATCTCTTGTCCACGGCCGACCGGATCCTGAAGCGAGCGGACGGTGCCGTGGCTGAACTGCAAGGCTTCATCGAGGATGCCCGCACGCCGCTGACGAATACCGTGCGCAATGCTGAAACCTTCTCCCGGTCGCTCGCAGACAATGCAAAAGGGATCGACGAATTCCTCAAGAGTGTGAGCTCGCTTTCGGATTCGGTCTCCGGCCTCTCAGGTCGCCTCGATACGACGCTGGCTGCGGCTGAAGACTTGTTCAAGGCGCTGAACTCCGAAAAGATTGACCAGATCCTCGCCAATACCGAGCGCGCTACCGCAAGCTTCGCCGATGCTTCGGACAAGATCGGTCCGGCCATCGACAGCTTCCGGGAAACCGCGGATACGTTCCAGCGCTTTGGGACAAATGCCGACCAAACGCTGCAAAGGGTATCGCGGCTCATCGAGGCCGTGGACAGCCAGAAGGTCGGCAAGGTGGTGGACGATGTTTCCGTCGCTTCGGCTGATGTCCGTCGAGCGGTTGCCGGATTCCGTGAGCTTTCAGACAGCATCACCGGCCGTCGGCAGGACATCGACAAGGCAATCGACGACTTCACGCAGCTTGCCAATCGTCTGAACAATGCCTCTACCCAGGTGGACGGCATTCTGCAAAAGGTCGACAGCTTCCTGGGCTCCGGCGACGCGAATTCGCTCAGCGTGGAGGCTCGCCGGACGCTCGAGTCGATCCGGCTTGCCGCGGAAAACGTCAATGCCCGCATTGGCCCGATCGCCGAAAACTTCCAGCGCTTTTCCACCACAGGCCTGCGTGACATCCAGACGCTGGTCAATGACACGCGCCAGACTGTCCGAGGCCTGAACGACGCGATTACCAATTTTGACCAGAACCCGCAGCGCCTCATCTTCGGCGGCGACACGGTCAAGGAATTTGATGGACGGACACGCCGATGACGAGCATCACCCGGAAGGATGACAGAATGGACATGACCGTCGTCAGCGTCTTCGCCGATCTGGCAAGGGTTCGGCGTTTGCTTCTGGCTTCAGTGCTTGCACCCGGCCTCTCGCTGGGGCTTGCAAGCTGTGGCTCCAAGGCGAGCAACGACACGTTTGATCTGACCGCGTCGGTGAGCGAAGTTGCCACCGCCGCAAGCGCCCGCAATAGACAGTTGCTGGTTGCAGATCCGTCCGCGCTCAAGGCCCTAGACAGCGAGCAGATTCTGGTGCGGGTGTCCGGCGCTGAGATCCGCTATCTCTCACAATCGCAGTGGAGCGACCGTCTGACGCGCGTCGTGCAGTCGAAGCTTGTGGAAGCCTTCGAGAACACCGGACGTCTTGGCGGCGTCGGCCGACCGGGGCAGGGGCTTGCCATTGACTATCAGCTGATTACAGATGTCCGCTCCTTCGAGATTGCCGCCGAAGGTACCGATCGTGGCGTGGTAGAGATCTCCGCGAAGCTTCTCAACGACCGCAATGGGACTGTAAAGGCACAGCGGGTGTTCCGCGCAGAAGTGCCATCCTCGGGGTCGGATAGTTCAGCTTATGTGACTGCTTTGGACCGTGCCTTCGCGCGCGTCACCGCAGATATGGTCGCCTGGACGCTGCAATCGATCTGAGGCACCAGCCATCCGAAATTGAACAGAAGAAACCCCGGATCATCATGGATGATCCGGGGTTTTTTCTTGCTTTTCTGGAGCCGCCGAAGCGGCTCCGGGATCTCTCGTCAATTGAAGCGGCCAGCCGCGTGGGCGAGCATAGTGTAGACCTTGCCCGTATCCGAGGTCAGGTAGGACTGGGTGATCGACTTGTCGCGATCGGTCCGAGCCACATCCGCCAGCAGCTTTTCGAAATCGGCAATGTAACGATCGACGGCAACGCGGAACTCCGGTTCACGGTCATACTTGCGCTTGATCTCGTCGAAGGTCTGCTGACCCTTCAGCGTGTAGAGACGACGGGTGAAAATGTCGCGCTCGCCCCGCTGGTAGCGGCGCCACAGATCGACCGAGGCGTCGTGATCGATCGCACGGGCGATGTCGACCGACAGCGAGTTGAGCGATTCCACCATGTGCCGCGGATTGCGGGTGTCACCCTGGCGGGCCGGCTGGCTTTCCGCGACCGGACGCTGGGGCGCGGGCGCCGGACGGGCAGGGGCAGGCGTTTCGGCAGGCTCTTCGCGCGAAGCTCCGCGCAGCAGATCGCTGATCCAGCCGCCACCTTCGGCGCGTGTGGTGGGCGCCGTGGACTGACCATAGCTCTCGGTGGCACCGAGGCTTCCGCGCAGGCCAAAGCCTTCGGTTGGACGCGCTTGCGGCTGCGGCTGCTGTGCTACCGGCTGACGACGGGCTGGCTCAGGTTGAGCCTCGGCAAGGCGGCGGGCGACCGGCTCTGAGATCTCCAGTGTCTGGCTGGTGCGGCCCACGAGCTGCGAAATGTCCTGCAGCGCCTTGATCTGTTCGGCCACGGCGCGCCGCATCTGGGCAGCGCTTTCCTTGGCTTCTTCGGGCAGATCGAACGCGCCGCGCTTCAGTTCGTTGCGTGTCAGGTCGAGCTCCTTGCGGATATCGACAGCAGAGCGGCGGATTTCGTCGGTGGCGCCGCTGAAGCGTGCGACGGCATCTTGCACGGCCTCCTGCATCGCTTCCCGCAGTGCAGCCGCCGCACCTTCGGACTTGCGACCGGCCTCACCGAGAAGACGGTCGATGTCGCTGAGCGAAACGGCCAGGCCACCACGCAGACGGTTCGCAAGTTCGCCAGAGCGCTTCTCGGCTTCCGTCAGCGTCTTGTCGATCGACTGCTGGGCTTCCTGCTCGGCCGACAGAAGGGCATTGCGCATGTTGGCGGCGGTGACCTGTGCCTTCTTCTCGGTTTCGCTGAGCACCTGGCCAATGTCCGAGAAGGAGGCCTGGACGCTCTGGCGCAGGTTACCGGCCATCTGCCCGGACCGCTGTTCTGCTCGTTCGAAGGCAGACTCGACCATTTTGCCGAGGCCCTGCATGGTGTTCTCGATTTCTTCCGAGCGCTTGACCAGACCGATAGACAGGTCGCGCAGGGCCTGCTGACGCTCTTCAAGCGTGCCGACAAGGTTCGACTGGGCCGCGGAGAGCAGTTCGGAGGCCTTTCCGAGGACCTGGGTATGGTCGCCGAAACGGCTGACGATGGAGGAGACCTGCTGCAGCGTCTGGCCGGACACTGCCGTGAGGCGACCGAGCTTGTCGTCGAGCAGGCGATTGGAGGTCGACAGCATGTCCGTTGCCTGATTGGCCGTCTCGCTGAAGCGGTTCGCGGTGGCCCCCAGGCGGCTGTCGAGCGAGCCGATGCTCTGCACGGCCTGGTCAATCATGGAGGACAAACCGGCATTGCTGTCACCAAGGCGTTCAATGAGCTGCGATGCGCTGGCGACGAGGTTCTGCTCGGCAGTTCCAAGTGTTGAAACAGCCTGTTCGGTGCGCTGGCTGATTGCGTCGACTAGGGCCGCGTTCTCGCTGCGCAGGCGCTCGGCGCTTTGTTCGGCAGCGGCCGTAATCTGTTCGGCAGCGATGCGACCCGTTTCGGCATAGGAAGCGACCACCGGGGCGGCTTTCTCGTCGATCAAACGAGACAGCTCGGCCGAGCGAGTCGAAAGCATCGAGTTCAATTCGCGGGTGCGGTCGTCGAGGACCGAACGGATTGAGTTACCGCGTGCTTCAAGCGCCTTTTCGACGGCATTCATGGTGACGGCAAGTTCCTGCGTGTTGCCGGAAATCGCATCACGGATGGCGGCAGCACGCTGCTCAAGGGTGGAGCTGACGTCGCCGAGAGTCCCCGAGAGATTGGCGACCTGGGCGCTGACGAGGGCCTCGGCTTCCGAAACCTTGTTGCTGATGACATCGCCGGCCTGAGAGAAGGTCTGGGCAATCGATGCAGCCTGACCGGCCAGACGGTTCTGGGTGTCGGTGATGCGTTTTGCCAGTTCTTCGGAACGCTCCTCGACGGTGCGGTTCAGCTCGGCGCTGCGTTCCCCGATCTGTTCGGCAAACTGCGTCGTGGTGGCTGTCAGGCGATCCACCGAACGCTGAGCTTCGGCGTCGAGATCGCGGGCAGCGTCTGTCACGGCGCTCCGCAGGGCCGTTGCCAGTCCTGCGGCCTTGCCCTCGATGGTCCGGTTGACATTCTCAAGGCCGATGGTGAGGGCGCGGTCCATGGTTGCAAGCCGCTCTTCGATCACCGGTGTGCGGGTGTCGAAGGTCTCGGCGACACGGCTGGTGCCTTCGTCGAGGGCCTGGGCAACGCGCATGGATGCTTCGTTGCCGACACGCTCGATCGCCGCGACCTTGTCGTCGAGGCGGGCGGCAAATTTCTCCCCGGCGTCATTGACGCGCGCATCGACGCCATCGAGACCGTTGCGAAGACGGTCTTCAAGCGTGCCGAGGCTCTGTTCGATGCGGGTGCTGGTCTCGTCGAGACGGCTGGTCATGCCGGAGACCGACTGCTCGACGGTGCCGGAGAAGCCTTGTGCCGAGCGAGTGATGTCGTCGGCGGCGTCGCGAATCTGTTCCGTCAGCGCGCCCGCTGTTCCGCGCAGACGTTCATCAAGGGCGCGGCTGCTGTCGTCTATCGCCTTGCGCAGAGTCTCCTCGTGATCTTCAAGGCTCATTTCGAGCATGCTGGCGCTGGCGGCGACAGAGGCGCCGATGGACGTGGCGTGTTCACTGAGGCTTGTTTCAAGCGCGTTGCGGGCATCGTCGAGCGTCAAGGCGATGGCCTGACTGCGGTCGTCGAGGGTGGCGCGGATGCGCTCATGGGTGTCGACCAGACGATTATCGATGTCGCGTACGCCGCCATCCACCGTGTCGGCGATACGGTTCGTTCCGTCGCCAAGCGTCCGGGCGATTTCTGCGGCGGCGGTCTCCAAAGAGGTCCGCAGGCCTTCGCTGGTGCCGGCGAGCTTGCCGTCGATCTCGCTGATGCCGGACGAGAGGGTCTCGGCAATGCGGCTCGATGTCTGGCCAAGGCTGCGTTCAATATCGGTGCTGGCGTCCTCGAGGGTCGAGGCCAGATAAGAGGTGTGGCTGGCCAGCGAAAGTTCGAGACGCTCCTGATTTTCGCCATAGGCGTTGCGGATGGTCTCAGCCTTCTCCGCAAAGGCCGTCTCGATGCGGCGATCGGCGTCGGCGACAGTGTCGATGATCGCGGAGGCACGCTGGCTAAGCGTCTCGTCGATGCGTCGCTGGCCGTCGTTCAGCGTTTCCGTAAGGTCCTGGGTGCGTGCCGTCAGCGTCAGGTCAAGTTCGAGGCTCTTTGTGTTGAGCGCATCGATGAGGGTCTCACTCTGTCCCTCGACGAGGGCGGCGATGCCCCGGGCCTTGACGTCGAGGGTCTCGGCGAAGCGATCCTGGTTGGCTTCGAGCGCGTTGACAATATGCTCGGCACGGCTCGACAGCGTCTGCTCGAAACGCGCCTCGTTGTCGGTGAGTGCGTTATAGAGCGAGCCGCTGCGCTCTTCCATGACCTGGTCAATGCGCTTCTGGGCCGTTTCCAGACTCTCGGTCAGGGCTGCCGCACGTGCGGACATGGCGTCCGCGATCTCCTGCGCCCGTTCGGACATCGAGTTGTCCAGCATCTCCTGGCTGGTGCTGAGCGTCATGGCAAGGGCCAGCGACTGGTCGGTCAAGGTGGAACCCAGGCGTTCGATGCTGGTGCTCAGGATGCCGCTGATGGAATCCGTTCCGCCGTTCACTGTCTCATTGATCCGGGCGAGGCTTTCCATCAGCTTGGAATCAAGGGTACCGGATCGCTGATCGAAGGCGCTGGCAAATTCGGCCACACGCTGGTCGAAGGTCGCGTTGATCTGGCCGATTGTCGTCTGGAAGCGATCTTCGAACAGACCCGAACGCAGGTCGAGATCGACAATGGCGTCGTCGGCGCTCGCCTGGAGGCTCTGGCGGAAGCTGCGGCCGCGTTCGTCCAGAGAGCTGTTGAGCCGCGAGAGGACGTCGTCGAGCGACGAACTGATCGAGCTTTCGCTGCCCTTCAGCGTCTCGGCAATATCGCGGGTCCGCTCGACAAGGGTTTCGTTCAGCTGGCGCGCGCGCTCATTAAGGGCGGCGTTGAGCTTTTCGGTGTTGGCGTCGAGCGTAGATGCCCGGGTCTCGAATTCGCCCAGCAATTCGCGACCGCGCTCGCTGAGTGTCGAGGTCATGGTCCGCAGCTGCGTATCGAACTCGTTGGAGAGCGACATGCCCGAAGCGGCCAGCGTCTGGACCATGTTTTCGGTCTTGTGGGACAGAAGCGAGCCAAGGGCGTTAACCGCCGCGTCGGATTTCTCCATGATCGTCGCAGCGCGCATGTCGATCATCGAGGCGAAAGCTTCACCCGAGGTTTGCAGACGGACCGAGATCTCTTCGGTTGCCAGCGACAGCTCTTCTTTCAGCTGCTCGTGGGCGCCGACGATCGACGAACGGATCCGTTCGGCATGATTGACGATTGCATCGCGCTCGGAGCCAAGTTCGTGGACGAGGCCGCGTACGCGCAGTTCGTTGTCGGTGTAGCTGCGCTCGAGCGCCGTGACCTCGGAATGAACGAGCGTCTCGAGCTCCGTCGCGCGGGCGATGGTGCGCTCGATGCCTTCATTCATCGCGGAGACTTCGCGGCGCACGGCCTGCCCCACGGTCATGATGCGTTCGGAGGCGATGGTTTCCGGCTCGGCCAGACGAAGCGCGACTTCAGCCATGGAGCGAGCGGCGTTGCGCAGGTCATGGGCGCGGGCCATCATGATCGCGAAGGCAAAGAACAGCATGATCGGCAGGAAGGTGCCGACAACAATGGCGACGACGCCGGGCATGGCGACAATGTCGGCTACCGTATCGGCTTGCCAGAACGCGCTGCCATACAGGAGCTGTGTGAGACCAAGGGCGCCGAGGACCCAGAGTGCCGAAACGACCGCGGCATTGCGGAGGGCTGACGTGAGCGAGGCCCCGTCCAGTGACTTGAGGATCGCCGAAGGCGCGCGGCGTGAACCATCATTCGCCGGCGAGAACGCGGGTGCCTTGGGGGCCGGTTCCGGATTGAGCTCGGTGGCGCGTGCGGAACGGCGCTCTATGGTCTTCTTCGACGCAGAACGCGGGGTACTATCTGACACAGGGGCCTCCGGGGCGTGCGCTTGGGTCCGAGCCTTGGCAGGCGCGGCGGCTTCCTCGCCGTCGAAATCGATGCTCAGGGCCGCCTCGAGAGCCTGAAACGCGTTCTCGTCAATCGAGTCGGTCTTCTTATTCGCCATGGGTTACGCCTCGTTACCGCTTACTCTCGGTCGGAGGACTTTGACAATTCGATGCCGCTCATCGCATTGCGCCGTACCGATCCTACCGTTCACTTGAGTTCCCGTCTGCCGCCACGCCAGACGAAACCTCTTTTCATCGCAGTTGGGCTTCTCGCTGCCGGCGTTCCCGCCGGAAGTTCTAGCACCGACTGGCTTGCGGGCAAAGTTCACGCACTTTTGCCCAATCAACCGTATCGTACTGACACATTTGGCCATGTCATACAATTAACGCGCTTCCGGCGGCCCCGCACCTGTGGCTCTTGTTAACAGTATTTCAATCAAGGTTTCGGCCGAAAAGCCAGTCGGCGCCGAGGTTTAATTCGCGTTAACCATAGTGCGAGCTTTTTCGGGCGGTCCCCGGCATTTTTAACGAGATGCCCATGGCGGCGCCGCAAAATCGCGTCACCAAAAACAAGAAAACAAGGAATAGCGGCATGGCTGCAGCAGTCAATATTGCCTTCGAAGCGCCAGGTAACCTCAATGGTGTTACGCCATCGCAAAAGCGCCCGATCGATCTCGTGCATCTTGCCACCCAGACCAAGGGCGACAAAGCCGTGGAGGTCGAGATCCTGCAGATGTTCGCCCGGCAGGCTCGTGGTTGCCTTGCCGCCTTCGGCAGCGGTCGAAGCAAGACTGAGGTGAAGGCTGCCGCCAATCGCCTGCGCAATGCCGCGATGGCGGTCGGCGCATTGCGCGTCGCAGCAGCAGCCGACCTTGTCGAGACCAAGGGGCCGAGCGCCGACGCGCTTGCGTCTGTTGCCTCGGCGGTCCTTGAAGCCGAACATTTCATCCTGAAGCTTGCCCGCTGAACCGTGACTCCAGGCTTTCTCGAGCGCCGATCGCTTTGCCGTGAGTTGACTGATTTTCCGAATTGGGAGAAGACTTCGCCGATTTTTCACCAAGGCGAAGTCTGGACAGGCAATCATGGCAAACATTAGCATCATCGCATTCGACGGCACCCGTTTTGACATCGCGGCAGCCGATGGCTCCACGGTCATGGAGAATGCCGTGCGCAATTCGGTCCCCGGGATCGATGCCGAATGCGGTGGTGCCTGCGCCTGTGCTACCTGTCATGTCTATGTGGATGACGCGTGGTCCGAAAAGGTCGGTCAGCCGTCGCCGATGGAAGAAGACATGCTGGACTTCGCCGTCGACGTGCGTCCGACATCGCGCCTTTCCTGTCAGATCAAGCTGACGCCGGCCCTCGATGGGCTCGTTGTGCATGTTCCGGAACGTCAGGGCTAACGGAAGCGGTGACAGCGCTATCGGCGCAAAAAAGCCCCGCTTCCGTCAGACGAAAGCGGGGCAAGGGGGCGCATCGCCAAGCAGGCGAGGGAGGAAGCACCTGTGGCACCAGGACGCGCCGGGAGAACGGGGAAATCGGTTACGCTTAATCAACGTATTCGATGACACTTATATTTCAGTTTTGTATCAAGGGCCACGCCGAGAAATTGCCGGTTATTCACAGGCCAAGGCGCAAGGCTCGGGCAAGCCGCAGCGAACCAGCAACACAGACCGTAGTATTTTACGGGTGATTTCTACTGGTTCTGGCCTGCTTCACGACGATGTCGGAGAATGCGCTGCATTCGATCCTGAAAATTCTTTGCCTCGATCCGGTCGAATCGCATTTGGGCTTCGTCATGTGCGGCAGTGACCTCGTCCGTCACCTCGCTTGCTCGATCCTGGAGCATGTCGCAGTCCCGGGTCGGACGCAGCTTCAGCAGCCGTTGCTCAAGAAGCTTGGCATGCTGACGGGCGATCTCGGCATGGCGCTCCTCGTGGCGCTTGATGTCGGAGGACAAGGCGTCCCACAGGGTGGCCATCTCCTGTGTCGCGCGCTTTCTGTTCTTCCAGCGAGGAAGAATGAGTTTCGTCTCGACCGTCACCCGGACATCTTCTATTGCGCAGCGATTGCCGCGCAGCGCATAGGTCAGGTCGCCACCAAAGCGGATCTGTGTCGCGCCCGGGTGCCGGCTGCCGCTTGCCTGGGTAAACGGTCCCTTGCGTGACAGTTCCGCGTCAAGTTCGGCGGCTGTGCGACCGCCGATCTGAAAGTAGGTGATGGACTTGCGAACCACGACGTCCGCGCTTGCCGAAGGTGGCAGGGAGATGCCGGTCAGGACTGCCAAGGTCAGGGCGGCCCGAAGACGGCGGGAGTGCTTCATTCTTTTTTCCGCAATGTTGTATTCGCCGCGCCCTTAAGGCATAGCCAAAGCCGATTTGCACTATCGCAGCTTCGCGGATTTCCGTCGAGAGGATACAGGGTCGCGTGACCATGGTTGAACGCTCAATTTGGCGTGTGGGGCACGGCCGTACGCTCGACCTGACAGATCGCGGTGCAATCATGGCCATCGTCAATGTGACGCCCGATTCCTTCTCGGATGGCGGGCTGCATGCGAATGTCGAGGCAGCGGTCTCGCATGCCCTCGCTTGTGTCGACGAAGGCGCAGTCATCCTCGATATTGGCGGGGAATCGACCCGTCCAGGGGCTGCCGAGGTCAGTGCAGACGAAGAAATGGCACGGGTTCTGCCGGTCATATCTGCCCTGAGGCAGAGAACTGAAGCGCTCATCTCGATCGACACCTACCGTGCCTCGACCGCAAGGGCGGCTGTCGATGCCGGTGCGCATATCATCAATGATGTGCACGGCCTTCAGCGGGAGCCCGTAATCGCGGCCGTCGCGGGTGAGAGTGGTGCAGGGCTCTGTATCATGCATACCGGCAGAGGACGCGAGAAGCTCGCGGATCCGATCGCCGATCAACGGCATTTTCTTGGGGCTTCGCTGGAGATCGCGGCCAAGGCCGGTGTTGCGCGCGAAACAATCGTTCTCGATCCGGGTTTCGGTTTTGCCAAGGAAACCACGGAAGAAAACATGGAACTGATTGTCCGTTTCGAGGAGTTGCGCTCGTTTGGTCTGCCGCTGCTGGCCGGTACGTCACGCAAGCGATTCCTCGGCGCCCTGACAGGGCGGGACGCGCGTGACCGTGATGCCGCAACGGCTGCGACGACCGTGGCGCTGCGGTTGAAAGGTGCATCCGTTTTCCGCGTCCATAATGTCGCGATCAACCGGGACGCGCTGGTGATGGCGGATGCTATGCTTGCCGCCGAGCGGCGTCTCGCCGCGACGAAGGGATCGACCGAATGAGCGGTGTTTTCACCATCACACTCCAGAACTGCGCTTTCTTTGCTCATCACGGAGTGTTTCCAGAGGAGGGCGTGCTCGGCCAGCGCTTCTTTGTCGATGCGGAATTCGATGTCGACGCACTCGCGGCAGCGGAGACCGATACGCTCGACGGGACCGTTCATTACGGCATTGCCTTCGAGGTGATCCGTGACATCGTCACGGGGAGCCGCCGGCAGTTAATCGAGGCACTGGCACTTGCGATCGCGCGCGGGCTGCTCGATCGCTTTCCGGAAATACTGCGGTGTCGGATCACCGTGCGCAAGCCGAGCGCTCCTATCGCCGGCATTCTCGACCATGTGCAGGTGAGTGTTGAAGAATTCAGACGTTAAGCGCTGGCAGGCGGCTACACTCGGCCTCGGCGGTAATCTGGGCGATCCGGTGGCGGCGATGGCTGAGGCCTTGCGGCGCCTCGATGAGCGGCGCGACTGTCGCGTTACCTCGGTGTCACGGCTATACCGGACGCCACCCTGGGGAAAAACCGATCAGGACGATTTCTACAATGCCTGTGCGGCTGTCGAGACCTTGCTTGAGCCGCAGGAGTTGCTGGCGGCCTGCCTTGAGATTGAGCGGACGATGAAACGCGTACGGGTGGAGCGCTGGGGGCCGCGCACCATCGATATCGACATCCTGACCTTCTCCGACCGACTCATCGATGCAGAGCACCTCAAGGTGCCGCACCCGCGGATGACGGAACGCGCTTTCGTGTTGATGCCGCTGGCCGATCTTGATCCCCAGCTATCGGTCCAGGGGCAGCCGCTGGCCGCTTGGCTGCAGGCCGTCGATAAGGCGGGAATTGTCGTCGCAAACGAAAACCGCGCCTGGTGGCGCGGTTGAAATCCGACGGACATGCCTTTGTGGCTGTCAGTTGTTTTCGGCCATGGCGGTTGCCTGACGGTTGAGCTTCAGGCCGATGACCGGGATCATCCGGTCTTCCACTTTGACTGAAATCGTGATGTTCATGGCATCGTTTTCTTCGATACGCGCAACCATTGCGCCGTTGAGCTTGGCGCGGTTGATGCCCATGACGGCGCGGTTGCCGGTGACGGTGCCTGAGACGATGTCGAGGCCCTTGCCTTCAGCGCCGTCGAGGAACTGGCCCTTGTAGGTGCCGCCGGCCTGGGAAATCACGGCGGACATGGGCTGGCTGAAAACGCCGACCCGGCAGGTGCCATCGAGCTTCAGGCCTGTTTCATTGCCCTCGGCCGGCAGGCCCGTCAGGTTGCAGGTGAACTTGGTGCCCTTGTACTTGCCCGCAACGATTTCGCCCGGACCCTTCCAGACCCCAGCGACAGACTCAAAGAAACGCTTGTCGCGCGAAGCCGCGTCAGCAACCGTGGCCGGCATCAGAGCGACGGCGGCAAGAATGGCGGCGCAGCGGCCGAATGTCGAGGAGCGAGAGAACATCGATTTGCCTTGGTACGAGAAACCAGAAACCCCGCGAAGACCCTAGCGGAAAAATGGTTAATGCATCCTTGCATTAGCCGCAAATGCGGGGTCCGACAATCGCCAAAAGTCACAGGTTTCTGCAGTGTGGCTGATCTGCCTCACTCTGTCCGGTTGCGATCTCTGCCGGTCATCGACGGTGTCAGGTCACCGATGAAGTCGCCGACGCCCGGCCGCTTTGTGGCGCGGAAGGGCAGCGGTCGGCAGAGGTCCATGGCGGCAATGCCGATGCGGGCCGTCATCAGCCCGTTGATGACGCCTTCGCCGAGGCGCGTCGAGAGACGCGCGGCAAGCCCATGGCCAAGCACCTGCTGGGCGAGGCCGTCACCGATTGCGATGGAGCCGGTCACGGCCAGGTGCGCAAAGACATCTTTGAGGAGCCTGAGCATTCCAAAGGAGCCCGGCCGGCCGCCATAGAGGTCGGCCATGCCGCGCACGAGGCGGACCACCTCGAAAAGGACATAGGCGAGATCGACCACGGCGCGGGGGCTGACGGCGGTGACGACCGAGACACGCTTGGACGAGTTGAGGATCAGCGCGCGGGCCTTCACGTCGAGAGGGCCCAGCAATTCCCGTTCAGCCAGATCGATCAGATGCGGCGCGTCGATGATGTCGTCCTCCACCGCAGCGAGCGTCTTTTGCCCGCGGGACGTTTCGGCTCGATGGGCGACGAGGCGCGTCAGCTTCCTGACCACCGAAGCTGCCTGCTGGCGCTTGCCGCTCTGGGCTGCGGCTTCGGCCTCGGCCTTCAGATCCTGCACGGCGTCGAGACGCCAAAGGCCGACCAGTTCGCGACCAACGGCGACTGACAGGGCGAGCAGACCGATGGCGAGCACTGCAAGCGCCATATAGCCCAACCAGTCGGCGCGTGCGAAGAGATCGGAGATCAGCCGGTCGACCCATAGGCCCAGTGCCAGCGACAACAGGACGCCGAAAGCGGCTGTGGCGAGTTTGGCAAAGGAGAAGCGACGGCGGCGCGGTTCGGCCACCGGCACCGGCGGCAGGTCACCGGCTGCGGCAATGAACGGGTCTTCCTCATCGGGCACGATCACGACGTCCCCCGCGAAACTGCGCGGCGGCCTGCTGGAGGCTTCCGTGGTGGTGGTGGTGCTCGGCGCTTCCGACTCGACAGTAAAGGCTGCGGGGCGTCTCTGGCGGTCAGCGGATTGCGCCGCTGGCGTGCCAGTCGGAGGAACGGTCGGTTTCTTCATGCGAGACGGTCTCCAAGCAGGAATTGCAGCGCGCGATCGAGACGGATATGCGGTACGGAGAGCGTTACGCCCTGCTTCTCGTCGAGATGCGGCGGCCGAAACCGGACGATGCTAAGGTCTGGCAGCATTGCGGAGGCGTCACCTGCATCCACCGACTTAAAATAGGCCTCGGGATCGCGCGGCAGGTCGCCGGGGAAGACCGCGGTCTTGCGGTTTCCGTCGAAAATTTCGTCTCCGATGCTTTCGCCCGCCATCGGGGTGCCGACAATCACCGGAAGATCGTGACCGTCCTGCTTCACATTGGCTTCGCGGGTCGCGCGAACGGAGGCAAGCGCCATGACCTCAATGCCGGCACCGCTCATGTCGATGGTGCGGATCGCGCGATTGACCAGACGGCGGGTCAGGATTTCAAGGCGGTCGTGGCTTTCATGATGAAGGTGGTCGGCCTTGGTCGCCGCCACCAGCACGCGATCGATCCGGCGGCGTACCAACGATGTCAGGATATTGTTGGAGCCGGCTCGGAAACAGGTCAGCACCTCGGCCAGCGCGCGTTCGAGATCCTGCACCGCTTCGGGGCCTCGGTTGATTGCCTGAAGCGCGTCGACGAGCACGATCTGGCGATCCAGGCGGGCGAAATGCTCCCGGAAGAACGGCTTTACGACGACGGACTTATAGGCTTCGAACCGGCGCTCCATCATGGCCCGAAGCGAACCCTTCGGTGCCCGGCCTTCCGGCAGCATCGGCAGCGGCGCAAAGGTCAGCGCGGGCGAGCCTTCCAGATCGCCCGGCATCAGGAACCGACCCGGTGGAAGGGTGGACAAGGAGCGTTCGTCGGACTTGCAAAGCCTTAAATAGGTGGTGAAGGTGTCGGCCAGCCGACGGGCAGTCATTTCGTCAGCCGGGGCATCGGGGTCGATACTCTCAGCCAGTGCAAGCCACTCCGCCGCGAGTTCGGCCCGAACGCCGGTACCGGCGAGTTGCACGGTGTTTTGCGAAAAGGTGCGGTAGTCCTGGCCGAGAAGCGGCAGGTCGAGCAGCCACTCCCCAGGATAGTCCACAATGTCGATCGACAGCCTGCCCGAGGAGAACATGCGGCTCCAGGTGCTGGCGCTCTGGTACTCGATCGTCAGCCGCAGTTCCGAGATGGCGCGGGTGGAGTCGGGCCATATCCGTTCTTCGACGAGGGCTCTGATGTGATCCTCGTATTGAAATCGCGGTACGGCGTCGTCAGGCTGTTCCTGCAGGGTCGCGCCCGTCATGCGGCCGGAGCGCAGGGGCTCGAACAAGGGCAGGCGTCCGCCGTGCAGCAGATTGTGCACCAGTGACGAAATGAACACGGTCTTGCCCGCACGCGAAAGGCCGGTGACGCCGAGCCTGATCGTCGGGTTGACCAGGTTTGCGGCACGATCGGCAAGATTGTCGAGGGTGATCGCGGCTTCATCGGTCAGGCTGGTGAGGGAAGGGGGCAAAGGGCTGTCCTGCAGAGCGGTGACGGGTCTTGGACATCCCCGGCACGAGAGTTCATCTAACTGGAAATCTCATATAGGCGCAGGTCGGGGCGCAAAAAAGAGGCATGGCCTCCCTGTCATCGACCGGATCAGCCGACCAGAAAATCGCGCAAGATATAGGTGTCATCACCCGTTGCGTCGATGACTGCGAGCCCCGAGGTGGGATAGCCTTCAGGCACGGTCCGCTCCATGACCTCGTTGCCGCAGAGCATAGCGAAGACTTCTTCCATCGCCGGGTTGTGACCAACGAGCATCAGGGCATCAACCCCGCGGGTGGAATGGGCAATCTCGAGATAGGCGTCAGCCGGCCCATTGTAGAGTGCGTCGACATAGCGGAATTCGACCAGGCCGGAGAATACTCGCTTGATGGCGTCTGCGGTTTGCCGGCAGCGCTTGGCGGTTGAGCATACAACCAGATCAGGGCGGTAACCCTTGTCGGCGGCCGTTTCAGCCAGCAGTTCCGCTTCGGCGAAGCCTGCATCCGACAGGCTGCGATCGAAATCCCGACCACCGGGCTCGGCCCAACCGGATTTCGCGTGGCGCAGCAGATAGATGCGCTTGGGGAACTGAATGAAGGGCGTCATCCGTTGGACATTCCGCGTGAGATGGTGCTGCACAACTGAAGTACCGGTTCTAGGCCCTTGCCGTCAACCTGCGAGCAGCCTGCGCACATCATTCCATCGTGTTCGGTCCTTGTGTATCGCTCGATGGCCGGGAAGAAAAATATGCTTAAAAAATAGAAATTTAGATGAAAAATGTAACAGATTTAAAAATGGCGTGGAAACAGTCTTGAGGCTTGAACCGCTTGCGTTGAAAGGATATACACCCGCCCATTGAGATGTTCTTCAGGAGAATCGCGTTGAGTGAGAAGATCAATCTTAGCAATTATGTACTCTCGGAAGACGATGAGTTCATGAACGCGAACCAGCGGGCCTACTTCCGGGCCAAGCTTATCGCCTGGAAGAACGACATCCTCCGTGAAGCGCGCGAGACGCTCGGCCATCTCGCGGAAGAAAGCGCCAATCATCCCGATCTCGCTGATCGGGCTTCCTCCGAAACCGACAGAGCGATCGAACTCAGAGCCCGGGATCGTCAGCGCAAGCTTATCTCTAAGATTGACGCGGCGCTGCAGCGTATCGATGACGGCACCTATGGCTATTGCGAGGAAACTGGCGAGCCGATCGGGCTGAAGCGTCTGGACGCCCGTCCAATTGCCACTCTCTCGATCGAGGCCCAGGAGCGGCATGAGCGTCGCGAGAAGGTGTATCGCGACGAGTAAAGCTCAAGCCTTGCCGGATTGGTCGAGGTTGCTGTGAATTCAAGACCCGCCTCTGGCGGGTCTTTTTTTGCTCGGCGCAAGCCCGCTCTCAGGGATTCCGGCTCGCGGACATTTCGCCGAAGATGCGGGCAATTTCGGTCTGCAAATTGGGTTCCTGCGCCGCTTGCGGCGGAGCTGGTGGCGCGCCTGCAGCTTGGCCCGGTTCCGGCAAGATCGCCGAGACCGGCAGGCGGGGGCGATCTGCCCGGGTTTCAGGCAGAATTTGCTGCCCCATCGACGTGGGTCTCAGACCCGGTCGCGGATCGGCTGCGATATGAAGCGCCATCTCCTCTTCCAGGACGCGCTCGAAGTCGCTCAGGTCACGGGCCGGTGCTTCCGGCTCGGGCGCCGTCGGGCGGCTTTCAGATGCCGGCTCGAGGCGCTGTGCGTCGAACGCGCGTGGCTGTGCGGCTGGCTCAGCGGGGGCAAGGACGCGCAGGCGGGCAGCTTCCAGCACATCCTCCGCCGATGGCGGATCAATAGCGACGGTCGGGGCGGCGGTGGAGGTCTGTGACCCCGCAAACGGCGGCGCTTCTTCGCCGGCACCCTGCTGCTTCTCGCGCGTCATCACCGGCTCGACTGGCTCAGACCGGAAGCTCTCGATCGGAGGCGATCCTGCGGTCACCGCGGGGCTGACCGCAGGAGTAATGGGGGTCGCATCACGCTCCGGCGATACGGTGGCCGCGTAAGGGGCGGGAGTGTCTGGCCTGATCGGTGGTTCTACGGCCATTACCGCTGCAAGATTGACAGGGGGTGGCGCGAACTTGGGCTCAGCCTCCCTTGAAGGTTCTGTCGGCTGGGTGGGGCTTTGGAATGGCTCGATCGCCGGCGCCTTATCGGGGGCGGCGGCCTGTGCGACCGGGGCATATGTGGTCGAGGCCATGGCGGCGGGTGCCGAGGCTATAGTGGCCGCCATGACTGGCGTGGCCAGTGGCGCCGCCGGTCTTTCCGGCGCGGCCTCGGTGGGACGGGGTGGTACTGGTTGCGGTCGCCTTTGCTCAGTCGTCTGTGCAGCAGGGGTGGGCTGCGGTCGCACAGGTTCTGCCTTCGATGCCTCGCTTGCCGACGGACGCGATACAGGCGCTTCCATCGGCACGCGCGCTTCGGAAACCGACGGCGCGTTGAGCGGTGAGCTGCTCTCCGTCACCGCAAGTGCCGGTGCGGCGACAGGTTTTGGCAATTCCTGCTGCTGTTCCTCGAGCGCATCCTGATTGACAGGCCTCGCGCTGAGGTAGGGACGTTCATCACCGATCCCGCTTTCGATGACGAGATCGGTCGGTCCCCCGATCATCACGAGGTGTTCGATATTATCTCGACGGATCAGCACGATGCGACGGCGTGTATCGATGGCGGCCGCGTCCAGAACCTGGAGTCGCGGCTGGCGATTGCGGCCTCCGCGAACAAATGGCGATGGGGCGCGGTTGCGCAGGATCCACAACACGATGAACAGGCAGAGCAGAGCGAGGCTGACGCCCAATGCCGCCACGAGAAAACGATCGCCATAGGCCGAAATCAGGTCATCCAGCATGTTCGTGCTCCTTTTGTCTGGCTTTCTGGCAGAAGACGATCGCTTCCGCAATCTTGCGTGAACGCCGATAGTCAGCCTCAACAACGCAGCAATGTTCCAAATGGTCCCTCACGAATGCGGCAATCCTGTGGGGGAGCAGCGCTGCACCGCCTTCTGGCCCTTTCTTTGCTTTTTGCTGTTGCGGCAAATTGATAAACAGGAGACAGCGCCGATTCTCGCTAGGTCGGATCATCCGTGCGCTTAGGCAAGAGGCATCCATGACACGACAGCAGTACGAACGAGATGGAGACGGCCCCCTGGTCGATCGCCGCAGTGGCGTCGGCACGGCGTTGCGTATCCTTCTGCTCGCGCTCGTTCTGATCGCGGCCTCCGCAGCCTTCATCTTCTTCAGAGACCAACTGGACAATCAGGTGGTTCTAGGAGTGCTGGGCATCCTGGCGATGATGGGCATCTTTTTCATCGTCTCGGCCGTTATCGGTTTTGTCGAGGTGATGCCGCAATCCAACAGCGACACGCTCGCCCGCCGCTTTCTTGCCAGCCAGCCCGAGGGGACGCTGATCACCGACAGCGAAGGCCGGATTGTTTTTGCCAATGCGGCCTATGGCACCATGACGGGCGCGCGCAAGGCGACGGAGGTGCAGACGCTCGAGGCACTCCTTTCCCGCTACCGCGAATCCAGTGAAGCGCTCTACCGGCTGACCAATGGGTTGCGCGAGGGGCGAGACAGCTATGAGGAGTTCCGGATCCTGAAACCGCTCGGCAGCCAGACGCCCAACGGTTCCGGCGCGCATTGGTATCGTCTCAAGGCGCGGCTTCTGGCTGGCGAAGGGCGGGGCAAGCCGCTGCATGTCTGGCAGATTTCCGACATTACCGCCGAGCGCGATGATCAGGAGCGATTCTTCAAGGAACTGCAGCACGCGATCGACTATCTCGACCATGCTCCGGCTGGCTTCTTCTCCGCCGGACGCAAGGGCGAGATCTATTACCTCAATGCCACGCTCGCCGAATGGCTCGGTGTCGATCTGACCCAGTTCAACCCCGGCTCCATGACCATCTCCGACCTTGTGGCTGGCGAGGGTATGGCACTGATCGATTCGGTGCAGGCCGAACCAGGCCAGACACGGACCGAGACGATTGATCTCGACCTTCGCCGCGTCAACGGTCAAAGCCTGCCGGTCCGGCTCGTTCATCGCGTCCGTGCGGCGCGGGACGGCGCGCCGGGCGAAAGCCGCTCGATTGTCCTGTCGCGAAGCCAGGGCGAGGGTGGGGATCAGTCTGACTCTGTCGCATCGATGCGCTTCACGCGCTTCTTCAACAATACGCCGATGGCCATCGCATCCGTCGATGGCGAAGGGCGGATCCTGCGCACAAATGCGCCTTTCATGAAGCTCTTTGCCGATATCATCTCGCGCGACGAGATCGAGCGGCATGGTCTGATCGAGGTGGTGCTGCACGAGAGTGAGCGCGACGGTTTCCGCGAGGCGCTGGCTGCGGCCATGGACCGTCAGGTTGACATTTCGCCGATCGACAGCCGTCATCCGACCAATGATGCGCGTCATTTCCGCTTCTACGTCAATGCGGTGATCGACCAAAGCGACGAGGCGCCGGAAGAGGCGGCAATCGTCTACGCGGTCGATGTCACCGACCAGAAGGCGCTTGAAGCGCAGATGGCGCAGACGCAGAAGATGAATGCCGTGGGCACGCTGGCCGGCGGTATTGCGCACGACTTCAACAATGTATTGACCGCCATCCTCTTGTCCTCTGACCATCTGCTGCTGCAGGCGCGGCCCTCTGATGCAAGCTTTGCCGATCTCATGGAGATCAAGCGCAATGCCAACCGTGCCGCCGTTCTCGTGCGCCAGTTGCTGGCCTTCTCGCGCAAGCAGACCATGCGACCGAGCGTGCTCAACCTGACCGATGTGATCGGTGACCTGAGGATGCTTGTGGACCGGCTGATTTCGGGCACCAATGTCAAGCTCAAGGTCGAATATGGCCGGGATCTATGGCCGGTGAAGACCGACCTCTCGCAGTTCGAACAGGTTTTGATCAACCTTTGCGTCAATGCGCGCGATGCGATGCCGCAGGGCGGCGCGATCACCGTTTCAACGCGCAACGTAGATGCCGAGGAGGCGGGAGCCTTCGGGTATCGCGGTCTGCCGTCCGAAGACATGGTGCTTGTCGAGGTTGCCGATAACGGCACCGGTATCGCACCCGAGATCATGGACAAGATTTTCGAGCCCTTCTTCACCACCAAGGAAGTGGGGAAGGGGACAGGCCTTGGGCTTGCCATGGTCTATGGCATCGTCAAGCAGTCGGGCGGCTACATTTATCCGGAATCGGAAGTCGGCAAAGGCACCACCTTCCGCATCTTCCTGCCACGCCACGTGCCAGAGGTTCAGCCGGTCGCGGAAGGGCCGGCGACTGCCTCGGGCAGCGGGGACACGATTACCGTCGCGACAGGGAACGGCCATGGGGAGGCGCAGGATTCTCCCGATCTCACCGGCAAATCGGCGGTCGTCCTTCTCGTTGAGGACGAGGAGGCGGTCCGGCGCGGCGGGAAACGCATGCTGGAGACGCGCGGCTACACCGTTCACGAAGCGGGTTCGGGTGTCGAGGCGCTTGATATCATGGACGAACTGGACGGCGCCGTGGACATCGTCGTCTCCGACGTCGTGATGCCGGAGATGGACGGCCCCACCCTGCTCACCGAATTGCGCAAGAAATATCCCGACCTGAAGTTCATCTTCGTTTCGGGCTACGCGGAGGATGCCTTCGCCCGTAATTTGCCGGCCGATGCCAAGTTCGGTTTCCTGCCAAAGCCATTTTCGCTCAAGCAGCTCGCTGTCGCGGTCCGCGAGATGCTGGACGGCGAAGGCTGAGGAAGTTTTTGGTGCGGCTGTAAACAAGACCCCGCCGGAGCGATCCGGCGGGGTCTTTGATACCAGCTGTGCGCCTTCGCTCAGCCGTTCATGGCGACAGCGATCTCTGCGGCAAGGCGCGCATTGTTTTCCACCAGCGCGATGTTGGTCTTCAGCGAGCGGCCACCCGTCAGGTGGAAGATGTTGTCCAGCAGATAGGGCGTAACGGCCTTGCCGGCAATTTCGTCACGTTCGGCGTTTGCCAGCGCGCGGCTGATATAGATCTCCATCTCCTCGCGCGGGATCTCGTCGGCTTCCGGAACCGGATTTGCGATCAGCATGCCGCCGTCGATGCCGAGTTGGTCGCGCATCTTCTGGAAATTGGCGATCGCCGCCGGGCTCGGCAGGTTGAGCACGCTCTTGAGGCCCGAGCTGCGCGACCAGAAAGCCGGGAAATCCTCGCTGTCGTAGGTGACGACGGGTACGCCGCGGGTTTCCAGCACTTCAAGCGTCTTCGGGATGTCGAGGATCGCCTTCGGGCCAGCCGAAACCACGATGACGGCGGTCCGGGCCAGTTCTTCCAGATCGGCGGAAATATCGAAGCTCTCCTCGGCGCCGCGATGCACGCCGCCGATGCCGCCGGTTGCGAAGACATGGATGCCGGCGCGGTAGGCGGCGATCATCGTTGCAGCAACCGTCGTCGCACCATTGCGCCGTTCGGCGATGGCAAATGCGAGGTCGGCGCGCGAGAGCTTCATGACATGCTCCATCTGCGCCAGGGCCTCGAGTTCGGCCGGTTCCAGGCCGATATGCAACACGCCCTTGATGACGGCAATTGTCGCGGGCACGGCGCCCTGTTGGCGGATGATGTCCTCGACGCTGCGGGCCATCTGCAAATTGCCGGGATAGGGCATGCCATGGGTAATGATCGTGGATTCAAGTGCCACGATCGGCGCGCCACGCTGCTTTGCGGCGCTGACTTCGCTCGAATAGGTAATGGGAAGGAGGGGCGAGATGGAACGGGTCATGGGGGATCTTCCGCTTGGATTTCAGCTTCTCATGACAGGAAACGGGCAGGCGGGACAAGTGCCAACTGGTCGCGCAGCCTTTCCTGAGAGAGATTTTCGTCGGTTGCATGGGGGGAGGCGAGGGTGATTGTTGCACTGGCGGTGCCATGGCGCAGCGCGTCTGCAAGTGAGGCGCCGGAAAGGCGCGCATCCAGGAAGCCGCTCGCGAAGGCGTCGCCCGCGCCGGTCACGTCGGCGATCCTGTCGAGCGGTACCGGCTCGATCAGTGCCACCCCATCCGCATCAAATGCGATGGTCGGTCCGCTGCCGCTGGTTACGGTACCCCCGCGGAGCCCCTTGGCTCGCAGCAGTGCCGGCCAGTCCTGCGTCCTCTCGGGTCGCGTGCCGGCAATCGCCTCGGCTTCGGCACCGTTCATGAAAAGATGGGTGAGGCCGGAAAGTCCGTCCTTCAATTTCACAACTTTGGCCGGTGAAATCGCGATGGCAGACATGCCCTTGCCGGCAGCGTGACAGGCCTTCGCCAGTGCGGTCAGCGTGTCTGCGGGAAGGTTTGCATCCGCTAGAACATGGGTTGCCGACGCCAGGCTGTCGCGCATCGACCTCGCCTTGAGACGCCGGACCGAGAAAGCGTCGTAAAGGGCCATGTCGGCCAATGCGATGACGAGATTGCCGTCGTGCTCCAGGATCGCCGTGTAGCTCGGCGTTGCCCGATCGAGAAACATTACCGGCTGGTCGTCGAGACCGGCACGCTCAGCTGCCTCGGCGACCATCTGCCCCGCTGCGTCGCCGCCGCGCGGCGCAATGAGCCTGACCCTACGACCGAGGCGGGAGAGGTTGCGGGCAGCATTGAATACTCCACCACCGGCTTCCTCGAACCACTGGCCGGGATTGCTGGCACCGGCTTTGGTGTCGCCGAAGAGCCGCCCGCGCCGGTCGATGTGGGCGCCACCTATGGCCAGGATGTCGATCGTCATTCGCCTGTCTCCGGTGATCGATTTCGACGAATCGACATCTGCCGTTTCGCGCTCATGCGGTCCTCGCCAAGCAGGCGAGCAGTATTGCGAAAATCTTCTGGAACATTATTCGAACGCAGCAAGGAAAGTGATTTTATATCAATCACTTCAATGGCCCTTGCAAAACGAGAACAAAAAGAGTACATATTCCCCATCGGCGGCTTCATTGCCTATGCGGCCTCAATAACCTAAAGGTGGATCGAATGGCACAGAATTCTTTGCGGCTTGTAGAGGACAAATCGGTGGATAAAAGCAAGGCATTGGAAGCGGCGCTCTCGCAGATCGAACGTTCGTTCGGCAAGGGCTCGATCATGAAGCTCGGCGCGAACGAGAGCGTGGTCGAAGTCGAGACGGTCTCGACGGGGTCGCTCAGCCTCGACATCGCGCTGGGTATCGGCGGTCTGCCGAAGGGGCGCATCATTGAAGTGTATGGCCCGGAAAGCTCGGGTAAGACGACTTTGGCACTGCAGACCATTGCCGAAGCCCAGAAAAAGGGCGGGATTTGCGCCTTCGTCGATGCCGAGCACGCGCTCGATCCGGTCTATGCCCGCAAGCTCGGCGTTGATCTTCAGAACCTGTTGATTTCGCAGCCGGACACCGGCGAGCAGGCCCTCGAAATCACCGATACGCTGGTGCGCTCCGGTGCCATCGACGTTCTCGTGGTCGACTCGGTCGCGGCCCTGACCCCGCGCGCTGAAATTGAAGGCGAAATGGGCGACAGCCTTCCTGGCATGCAGGCTCGCTTGATGAGCCAGGCGCTGCGCAAGCTGACAGCCTCGATCTCGAAGTCGAAGACGATGGTGATCTTCATCAACCAGATCCGCATGAAGATCGGCGTGATGTTCGGTTCGCCGGAAACGACGACCGGCGGTAACGCTTTGAAGTTCTACGCTTCCGTGCGCCTCGACATCCGCCGCATCGGCGCGGTCAAGGACCGTGAAGAGGTCGTCGGCAACCAGACCCGCGTCAAGGTCGTCAAGAACAAGATGGCGCCGCCCTTCAAGCAGGTCGAATTCGACATCATGTATGGCGAAGGCGTGTCGAAGACTGGCGAACTCGTCGACCTCGGCGTCAAGGCGGGCATCGTCGAGAAGTCGGGGGCGTGGTTCTCCTACAACAGCCAGCGTCTCGGCCAGGGGCGTGAAAACGCCAAGCTCTTCCTGCGCGACAATCCTGCGGTGGCCCAGGAAATCGAGATGGCGCTGCGTCAAAATGCCGGTCTGATCGCGGAAAAATTCCTGCAGAATGGCGGTCCTGACGCCAATGATGCGGATGGTGCCGACGACGCGTAAGTTTCTCGCAAGTCGTGTGGAAGTTTGGCGACCGCGTTTCTTTCGAGACGCGGTCGTTTTCGTTGCGGCTGCTGGACAGGGATGATGCCGGGCGATAAAAGCCATTGATTTTGCAAATTGGCCGGCTTCCCGGCCTGAATGAAGGGCGTGACATGAGCGGTGTAAACGACATCCGGTCGACTTTTCTCGATTACTTCAAGACGAACGGTCACGAGGTCGTTTCCTCCAGCCCGCTGGTGCCGCGCAATGACCCGACGCTGATGTTCACCAATGCCGGCATGGTGCAGTTCAAGAACGTCTTCACAGGTCTTGAGCAGCGCCCCTACTTGACGGCTGCGACCGCGCAGAAATGTGTCCGCGCCGGCGGCAAACACAATGACCTGGACAATGTCGGTTATACCGCCCGCCACCACACTTTCTTCGAGATGCTCGGCAACTTCTCCTTCGGCGACTATTTCAAGGAGCGGGCGATCGAACTCGCCTGGAACCTGATCACCAAGGAATTCGGCATCGACCGCAACCGCCTGCTGGTGACCGTCTACCACACGGATGACGAGGCGCATGGCCTGTGGAAGAAGATTGCCGGCCTGTCCGACGACAAGATCATCCGCATCCCGACCAGCGACAATTTCTGGGCGATGGGTGACACCGGTCCCTGCGGTCCGTGTTCGGAAATCTTCTATGATCATGGCGATCATATCTGGGGTGGGCCTCCGGGCTCGCCGGAAGAAGACGGTGATCGTTTCATCGAAATCTGGAACCTCGTCTTCATGCAGTATGAGCAGGTGACGAAGGAAGAACGCATCAATCTGCCGCGGCCGTCGATCGACACCGGAATGGGCTTGGAGCGTATTGCGGCGCTGCTGCAGGGCAAGCACGACAACTATGACATCGACCTGTTCCGCGCGCTCATTGACGCGTCCGTAGATCTGACCGGTGTGAAGGCCGAAGGCGAGCGGCGCGCCAGCCACCGCGTCATCGCTGATCACCTGCGCTCGGCCGCCTTCCTGATCGCTGACGGTGTGCTTCCGTCAAACGAAGGTCGTGGCTACGTGCTTCGCCGCATCATGCGCCGTGCGATGCGTCACGCACAGCTGCTCGGCGCGGAAGATCCGGTCATCTACAAGCTGCTGCCGGTGCTCGTGCAGCAGATGGGACGCGCCTATCCTGAACTGGTGCGCGCCGAGGCGTTGATCTCCGAGACGTTGAAGCTCGAGGAAACCCGTTTCCGCAAGACGCTGGAGCGCGGCCTGACGCTGCTCTCGGACGCGACGGCTAGCCTCGACAAGGGCGATAGCCTTGATGGCGAGACCGCCTTCAAGCTCTACGATACCTATGGCTTCCCGCTCGACCTGACGCAGGACGCGCTTCGCGGCCGCGGCATCGGCGTCGACCTGACCGGCTTCAACGATGCCATGCAGCGGCAGAAGGCCGAGGCGCGCGCCAGCTGGGCCGGCTCCGGCGACAAGGCGCAGGAAACGGTCTGGTTTGAGCTCAAGGAGAAGTTCGGGGCCACCGAATTCCTCGGCTACAGCGCCGAGACCGCGGAAGGCCAGGTCCTGGCCGTCGTCAAGGACGGGAAAGTCGTCGAGCAGGCGAGTGCCGGCGAGGACGTTCAGATCATCGTCAACCAGACGCCATTCTACGGTGAATCCGGCGGCCAGATGGGCGACACCGGCGAAATTGTTGGTGAAGGTTTCTCGCTTGCCGTGACAGATACCCAGAAAAAAGGCGAGGGCGTCTTCGTGCATGTCGCGACCGTGCAGAACGGTGTGGTTACGGCCGGCGGCGCGGTCACGCTCAATGTCGATCACGCCCGCCGCTCGCGGCTGCGTTCGAACCATTCTGCCACCCATCTGCTGCATGAGGCGCTGCGTGAGGTACTGGGCACCCATGTCGCCCAGAAGGGATCGCTGGTTGCGCCCGAGCGCCTGCGCTTCGATATCTCGCATCCAAAGCCGATCTCGGCCGAGGAGTTGAAGGTGGTCGAAGAGATGGCGAACGAGATCATCATCCAGAACGCGCCTGTCACCACTCGCCTCATGGCGGTTGACGACGCGATCGCGGAAGGCGCGATGGCGCTCTTTGGCGAGAAATATGGCGACGAAGTGCGCGTGGTGTCCATGGGCAAGGCCGTGCGCGGCGAAAAGGCCGGCAAGGCCTATTCCATCGAGCTTTGCGGCGGTACGCATGTGTCTGCCACCGGCGATATCGGCCTCGTGCGTCTCGTTGGCGAAAGCGCTGTCGGTGCAGGCGTCAGACGTCTGGAAGCGCTGACCGGCGATGCCGCCCGTGCCTATCTGGCCGAGCAGGACGAACGCGTGAAGACCCTTGCCGCGACCTTGAAGGTGCAGCCGACAGATGTAGTTTCGCGCGTCGAAGCCCTGCTCGATGAGCGCCGCAAGCTCGAGAAGGAACTGGCCGATGCCAAGCGCAAGCTTGCCATGGGTGGTGGCGCAAGCGGTGGCGCGGAAGCGCCGAAGCAGGTCAATGGTGTCAATTTCATCGGTCGTGTGCTCGCCGGCATCGATGCCAAGGATCTCAAGGGCATGGCCGACGAGGCAAAGGCGGGCCTGGAGACGGCCGTGGTGGTGCTCATTGCTGTCGCGGAAGACGGCAAGGCGAGCGCGGTCGTGTCCGTGACACCCGATCTCACTGCCCGTCTCAGCGCCGTCGATCTCGTGCGCGTCGCCTCGACCGCACTTGGCGGCAAGGGCGGTGGCGGGCGTCCTGACATGGCCCAGGCGGGCGGACCGGATGGCGCGCAGGCCGACGCGGCGATTGCCGCGGTCGAGGCCGCACTCGGCTGAGCCGAGAGCATGTGTCCATTGATCCAGGCCGGGCTTTGCCCGGCCTTTTTTGTTTAAGATTATCGGGATTTACCAATCGCTTTCGGGTTTTCTTCAGTCTTGTGTGCTACGCCACAATCCTCTTTGAGGTTCTCGACGTGGCCCAAGTCTTCCACATTCCGACGCTCACCGTTTGCCTGGCGGGAACGCTGATCATGGTTTCGGGCTTTCTGACCCTACTCTGGACCCATGAGCGGGATAACCGTGCCTTGGGGTTCTGGTCGTTGGGTTTTTCCGCCGGTGCCTTCGGCATGGTTCTGGTCAGCCTTCGCGACCTCGTGCCTCCGTTTGTGGCGCTCGGTCTCGGTAATGGGCTTGGGATCTCCAGTCTGGGTCTGATCTGGCTCGGCTGTCTTGCCTTCGAGGGCGAAACCCGAAGAGGAGCCGGCTTAGTTGCAGGGGCCGGCGGGGTCGTCTGGTTGTCGCTTTTCAACATTCCGACATTTGCCGCAGACTTAGGCGCCCGAATTGTCGTCGCCTCCTTCCTCTATTCGGGATATTCGTTCCTGATCGTGCCGGTTCTCCTTCAGGGGCAGCGCCGCGAACCTCTTCCCGCGCGAATGCTGGCGCTCATTGCCTTTGGAACGCATGGAGCCGCCTATCTCATCCGTCTGCCGATGCAGGTTGTCGAGCCAGTACAGCTTGTGGCGGGGCATGCACCACTCTGGTACGGCGCCATGACTTACGCCTTCTTCCTCCAAGGGCTAGTTGCCGCTTTGGCGATCTTTGCCATGGTGCATGAACGCGCTACGCGGCGATACAAGATCGCCTCGGAGACCGATGCCCTCACCCTTTTGCGCAACAGGGGAGCTTTCGTCGACGCCATTATCCGAGCACGCGCCGACGTGGCCGGTTCAGCGCCGGGTGCCGTGCTTGCGCTTGTTGACGCCGATCACTTCAAGCAGATCAACGACACTTACGGCCACGCCGCAGGCGATACGGTTCTGATGCAGCTCGGCCGCCTGTTGACAAGGGAGGTTCCAGAAGCCGCGATCGTCGGACGTCTTGGGGGCGAAGAATTCGGCGTCTACCTGCCGGCCAGTGTCGTCTTACGTCAGCCGGATCTCCTGGATGATCTGCGGATCAAGGTTGGCAACATGGTCGTCAACCACGAGGATGGGCTGCCCCCGATCACCATCAGTGTCGGTGCGGCTTCGCTGCCGTCCGGGCCGCTCGATATCCCCCGTGCGCTGGCCCGTGCCGACAAGGCGCTCTACGCTTCGAAGAAGGCCGGGCGCAACCGGGTCACCTGGGGTGGCTGGGATCATGGGCCTGAGCATTTTGACCCCGCCCACGGGATGGACGCGTCGGCTGTGTTGGCATCTCCCGCATCAAGGTCGGCAGCCTGATCCCTTCAATCGTGAGCGTGTGCGGCGCCATGGGCAAGGTCAGCGCGTGCTTCGGCGAGTGTTTTCACGAAGTAGACGCCCGTTTCGGGGATTTCCTGATGCTGCAGCATCGTTTTCAACTCGTCGCGCTCTGTGACTACATAGACTTCAACGCCATGATGGACGGCCTTGCGGATGACGCTCGCCAGAAGATTGACACCTGAGGTGTCGACGAAGCGGATCCCGGTGCAGTCAAGCACCAGGTTGCGGTGGTCGGCGCCGATGCGGTCCAGCACCGCACCAGCGGCCGCCACAGCGCCGAAGAAGAAGGCGCCGTCCAGGCGATAAGTGACTGTCGCCGTATCCGTTGCATCCAGCGGTTTTTCCGGCCCTTCGGCGGTCACGCGGATATTCCTCGACATGTGGTGGATGAACTGCAGAGCAGCCAGCGAAAAGCCGACCACGATGCCTTCGGTCAGATCGCGGAAGACGACGAGCAGGAAGGTGACGGCAAGGATGAGTGTTTCGCCCCGCGAGGACCGCACCAACGCCGCGATCGCTGATTTCTCCACCATGTTCCAGGAGACGACGGCGAGAACGCCCGCCAATGCGGCAAGCGGGATATAAGCAGCCAGCGGTGCAGCGATCAGCATGAAGACGAGCAGAAAAGCCGCATGCAGCATGCCGGAGACGGGGCTTGTCGCGCCAGCGCGGACATTGGTCGCGGTTCGTGCGATCGTGCCAGTGACGCAGATGCCGCCGAAGAGGGCCGAGCCGATATTGGCCACACCCTGCGCCACCAGTTCGGTGTTCGAGCGATGCCGCCGGCCGGTCATGCCGTCGGCAACGACGGCTGACAGGAGCGACTCGATCGCGCCCAGGAGAGCAAAGGCGATGGCATCGGGGAGAACGTCGATCGCCAGGTCGAGGGTAACATTTGGGAGCGATGGCAGCGGCAGTCCGGAGGGAATGCCGCCGAATTTCGAGCCGATGGTGGAAACGGGCAGTTCAAGCATTGCTGCCCCGAGCGAGGCTGCAATGACCGCGATGAGCAGACCCGGCCAGGAGGGGCGATAGCGGCGCAGCACAAGGATGATTGCGACTGTCAATCCGGCAACGCCAGCGGCTGCAGCCGAAAAGTCCGGAAGGGCGCTGGCGATCGCGCTCATCTTCTCGGCAAGCGGGCCTGGTTCTCCTCCTGGAAACGTCAGCCCCAGCAATTCTCCGATCTGGCTTGCGAAGATGATCACGGCTATGCCGGCTGTGAAGCCGACCGTGACCGGATAGGGAATGAATTTGATATAGTCACCGAGCCTCAGCAGGCCGCAGGCGATCAGCATAAGTCCGGCCATGGCCGTTGCCAATAGCAGTCCGTCGATCCCGTGTGTGGCGACAGTTGTGCTGACGAGAACGATGAAGGCGCCGGCCGGTCCGCCGATCTGGTGCCGGCTGCCGCCGAGCAGTGAGACGAGAAAGCCGCCGATGATTGCGGTATAAAGGCCGCGATCGGGTGTAACACCTGAGGCGATGGCGATCGCCATGGACAGTGGCAGGGCAACAATGGCAACCGTCAGGCCCGCAAGCGCGTCCGCCTTGAGCCGCTGAAGTCCGTAGCCCTCGCGGATAACGCTGATCGTTTTGGGAAGGATGACGTCGGCCATGGGTCTGCGGTTGCTCGCTGTTTGACGCGGTCTACCCCTCTGCCACGTCTGTCAGATCATTGGATCGTGAGTCCCGGCGTTTGACAACATGGCCAAAGGGATACAATCGAGTGTGTCGGCCACCGACAATGCGACCCTGGCGTTTTTCTCCGGAACAAGAGTGATGAAGACCGAGACGAGCTATCCGACCCTCATGATCTATCCGCGTCGCAGTCTGGCCGTTCTCTGGGCCGCGAGTTCCGCAGTCATACTCTCCGTCGCATTTGGCGGGCTGATGGCGAGCCTGATCGGCGGAGGTTGGGCAAACCCGATGGTCCTCGTCTACCTCCTGCTTCTTGTCGTCGGCATCCTCGGGTTCCGGAAGGGCTGGCGGGAACTCGTTGGCGCCATGCGGCCGGTGGTCGAGTTGAACAATGAGGAACTGATCGACCTCAGGACTGAGCGCCGGATAGCCTGGGCGTCCATGGTCGAACTTTCGCAGCGGCGTGTGGCGGGGCGCTGGGTCGTGGATATCGATTATCTCGATGAAGAGGATCCCGACCGGCTCGAGAGCTACGATCTGCCGCTCTCCGGCTATCACATCTCCGGACGCCGTTTGGGTGCGGAGATCCGCAAACGTTTTGCGGATGTGGATGCCGGCGATGCTGTTCCCGATACAGAAAACCCGGCCACGTTGCCGTGACCGGGTTCTGAACATTCAGTTTCTGGCCGCCAATCAGGCGGCCATGGCCTTCTTCAGGTTCTCGTCGACCTTGTCGAGGAAGGCGGTCGTGGACAGCCACGGCTGATCCGGACCGATGAGTAGTGCCAGGTCCTTCGTCATGAAGCCTGCCTCAACGGTATCGATGCAGACCTTTTCGAGCGTCGTTGCGAAGTTGGCCAGTTCGGCATTGTCGTCCAGCTTGGCGCGGTGGGCGAGGCCACGGGTCCAGGCGAAGATCGAGGCGATCGAGTTGGTCGAAGTTTCCTGACCCTTCTGGTGCTGGCGGTAGTGGCGCGTGACCGTGCCGTGCGCAGCTTCGGCTTCAACCGTGCGGCCATCGGGCGAGAGCAGAACCGAGGTCATCAGGCCGAGCGAGCCGAAGCCCTGCGCGACCGTGTCGGACTGGACGTCACCGTCGTAGTTCTTGCAGGCCCAGACATAGCCGCCGGACCACTTCAGGGCGGACGCGACCATGTCGTCGATCAGGCGGTGTTCGTAGACGATGCCGACTTCGTCGAACTTTGCCTTGAACTCGTTCTGGTAGACTTCTTCGAAGATGTCCTTGAAGCGGCCGTCATAGGCCTTCAGGATGGTGTTCTTGGTCGACAGGTAGACCGGCCACTTGCGCATCAGACCGTACATCATCGAGGCGCGGGCGAATTCCCGGATCGATTCATCCAGGTTGTACATGGCAAGAGCCACGCCGGCGCCCGGAGCGTTGTAGACTTCCTTCTCGATCACTTCGCCGTCTTCACCGACGAACTTGATGGTCAGCTTGCCCTTGCCGGGGAACTTGAAGTCGGTTGCCTTGTACTGGTCGCCGAAGGCGTGACGGCCGACAACGATCGGCTTGGTCCAGCCGGGAACGAGGCGCGGCACGTTCTTGCAGATGATCGGCTCGCGGAAGATGACGCCGCCAAGGATGTTGCGGATCGTGCCGTTCGGGCTCTTCCACATTTCCTTGAGGTTGAATTCCTTCACGCGGGCTTCGTCCGGTGTGATGGTCGCGCACTTGATGCCGACGCCGTGCTTCTTGATGGCGTGGGCAGCGTCGATGGTCACCTGGTCGTTGGTGGCGTCGCGGTTCTCGACGGACAGGTCGTAGTATTCGATGTCGAGATCCAGGTAGGGGAGGATCAGCTTGTCCTTGATGAACTGCCAGATGATGCGGGTCATCTCGTCGCCGTCGAGATCGACGACCGGGTTGGCTACCTTGATCTTGGTCATGAATATCCTCACGAGTTTTTGCCTGACGCGCAGGCGCGGGGAGGGCGCTCTGCCGATGGCCTGCCTATAACATTCTCTCGTTACAAGGCAAACAGCAGAGGCCGCCTTCCGGGAAAATCTCGCTCAGACTTTCGGCGTGCGTTTCGTCCCAGATTTGGTCCGGATGGCACGCACGCTTTCAGCTAGAACGGGGACAAAGAGCGCCTCGGGAGAGTTTTCATGAAGAGCACCTGGATCACATTGCTGATAATGCTGTCGTCGGGCACCGCCATGGCGGCGAATGTCACGGCGCCGGTCCGCGAAGTGGTGGAGGCGACTGCCCGGAATTGGGCCGAGGGTTCGACCGGGCAGGAAGAGGAGGTATTTTCCACGGATCGTCTGTCTCGCCTGTTCAGCAAGGACTTCGCATCGGCCTTTGAGGCGGCTTCGAAGAACCCGCCCCATGACATTCCCGAAGGCGAGACTACGGGCTTTCCTTTCGATTACGATCCGATCGCGCAGGGGCAGGATGGGTGTCCCTTCGAAGACATCAGGATCGAGGACGACGGTGACGGGCAAGTGACCGCGCTGTTCGATAATCGGTCCTGTTTCGGCGATGGCGATGCGCCCGATACGGTCTTGATCTTCCATGTCGTCGAAGAGGGCGGTCGGTCAGTCATCGACGACATCTATCCCGTCGAGAACGGGCAGTCTGGCAGTTCTATCAAACAGGACCTGAAGCGGCAGGGTGGCCTGTGATCCGCGTCAGCTCCTTGGGGATCACGGCTTTTGCCGCAATGGTCGTTTTCCTTCCGGCAACGTCAGTCTTCGCCGCCGATCCGCTTGAGCCGGTACGGATCGTCATGAGCGTCGCCGGATGGAAAGACAAGGATGCGCCCAAGGTGGAGGCGTCCGGCTATTTCGATGATCGCCTGCTCGCCACGATCTACAGCGCAAGCTTTGTCGACGTCTATCGTCTCGCCGAAAAGACGGACGAGCTTCAGGACGGCAGCGGCTACATGTTGGGCTATGACGTTGTTATCGGCGGGCAGGACAGTTGCGAGTTGAAGGATGTCCGGATTGAGGCCCGGCCGGCGAAGAATGGCGTCACGCCCGTCGATGTCCATTTCGATGCCATCTCCTGTTTCGGTCACACACCGGATTTCTCTCAGCCGCAGACGGTCTTCCATGTCATCGAGGAAGACGGTCGCTACGTGATCGACAACCTGTGGAGCGACGACTACAGCAATGGTGCTCTCCAAAGCTCGGTCAAGGCGCAGTTCGCCGCCATGACCAAGGCCTATATCGATTTCCGACTGACCGGATCCTGGCCCAAAGAGTGAGCCATGCTCTTTGCGTGACGGTCATTTTGTGCCAAGGGATGCGCAAATTTGGCTTAGGGAAACGCAATGGCAGGAACGAACAGCGAGCGCGTCATGCTGGCCGAGGGGCCGGCGATCATTCTGGTTGAGCCGCAACTCGGCGAAAACATCGGCATGGTGGCGCGCGCCATGGCCAATTTCGGCCTGGCCGAACTGCGCCTGGTCAATCCTCGCGATGGCTGGCCGTCGGAAAAGGCACGTTCGGCTGCCGCCAAGGCCGATCATGTGATCGACGGAACCAAGGTCTTCGAGACGCTGGAAGAGGCGATTGCCGATCTCAACTTCGTCTATGCCACGACGGCGCGGCATCGGGATGGTTTCAAGCCCGTTCGCTCGCCAGTCACGGCGGCCGAAACTCTGCGAACCAAGTTCCGCAGCGGTGAGAAGACCGGCATCCTGTTCGGTCGGGAGAAGTCCGGCCTTTCGAATGAAGATGTGGCACTGGCAGACGAGATTGTCACCTTCCCCGTCAATCCGGCTTTCGCGTCCCTGAATATCGCGCAGGCCGTTCTTCTGATGTCCTATGAGTGGATGAAATCCGACATTGAGGATTTGCATGCCGTGCCGTTCGACGCGCCGGAACAGCCCGCTGCGACCAAGGACCAGGTGATCGGCATGTTCGAACATCTGGAACAGGCGCTGGAAGCTCGCAATTACTTTCATCCGCCCCATAAAAAAACCAAATTGGTCGAGAACCTGCGCGCTGTGTTCACCCGGCGTGCCTTCACGACGCCCGAGATCCACGTGATCCGCGGCGTGATTACCTCGCTCGACCGTTTCTCGCGGCCAGGCCAGATCAGCAAGTCGGAGAAGGCGGTGGCGGCGGAAGAAGGATCGGATGACGACGGCTCCGGCAAACACTAGCGATATGTCGGGTTCGAAACCGATCCTGGTTTTCGATTCCGGAATCGGTGGCCTCACCGTGCTGCGCGAGGCCCGGGTCCTGATGCCTGAGCGAGGCTTCGTATATGTCGCCGACGATGCGGGCTTTCCTTATGGAGGGTGGGAGGAAGAGCCGCTGAAGGCGCGGATCGTCGGGCTCTTCGACAATCTGCTAGCGCGTTTCAATCCGGAAGCCGTCATCGTGGCGTGCAATACCGCCTTCACGCTTGCGGGTGCGGACCTGCGTCAGCACTTCCCCGATATGCGTTTCATCGGCACCGTCCCAGCCATCAAACCGGCGGCAGAGCGGACGCGATCCGGCCTGGTGTCGGTGCTTGCGACACCAGGAACGGTGAAGCGGGCCTATACCCGCGACCTTATCCAGTCCTTTGCCTCCCAGTGTCATGTTCGTCTCGTTGGATCGGAAAATCTCGCGCGCATGGCAGAGGCCTATATCCGGGGTGAGGCGCTGGACGATGCTGCCGTGCTGGCCGAAATTGCGCCCTGCTTCGTCGAGCGGGAGGGAGCGAGGACGGATATCGTCGTTCTGGCCTGTACGCATTATCCGTTCCTTGCCAATGTCTTCCGTCGACTGGCGCCCTGGCCGGTCGATTGGCTCGATCCTGCGGAAGCCATTGCGCGGCAGGCGCGTCGTCTGGTGCCGCTTGTGGAGGGAGCGGAGCATCCCGACGATTTCGATTTTGCGGTCTTCACCTCTGGAAGCCCCGATTTTTCAACCCGCCGACTGATGCAGGGTATGGGGCTCTCGCTATGGCCGGCGTCTGAAAGCTTGTTCCGCTAGGCGGTACCTCTCTCTCAACTCGGCCTGCGACAATTTGTTGCATATGTGCAACGGTTCTTGGCAAGTTCTGCAATCTCGAATTGCGCTATTGCTGTACCGGTTTTTGCGTGGCATGTTCCACTCATCCGCAACACTAACAACAGGAGGCCACAGATGAATCATTTCCCGATGCGCATGCGCCTCTCTGGCGGATTGGTGTAATTGTCCTGCGTGGGTCATTTTACCACCGGTCAAAACACCCGATGACTGTCTGATCAGTCATTTCCCCTGCCTTTTCCGGCGTTTTTCCACCATCTGACGTGACTTGCCGCCTGCGCGTCTAGACGCGTTCGCTTGCCTGAATCACGTCGCTTTTCATCATCGAAAGGACCTGGGCGCATCCGCGTTCCGGGACGGACAAGTCATGCACGATAATCAATCTATAGTTGAATTGCCTTTGGCCGAGCGGATGGACGAGCTTCTTGAGCGTTTCGGCTCCTGGCGGCTCTTGGCTGCCTTGATCAGAGCGAGCTGGCGGCGGCGTCAGATCCGCAATCTGGTATCACATCTGTCGCCTCAGCTGCGACGCGACATCGGGATGCCGGAAGACGAGGAGGCGTGGAGGAGGCCCAGAAGCCTCATCCTCTGGGATTTCCGCGTCTGAGGTATGGAAGAACGGTTCAGGCGACCGAGCCGTTCTTCTTTTCCCGCGCAAGAAGACCAGTCAAGGCAGTGGTCTTCTTTCCAAATCGGTGTCGCTCGTGGACAGTCGACATCCACATGATTCCCTGCCTTTCCCCGGAACTTCCATGTCCCCGAACCGAACCATCATGGCCGCCTTCTTTCTGCAGCCAGTCGCCTTCGGCAGCTGGCTGCCCCAGATACCTGGTGTGCAGGAGCGGCTGTCGCTTGGCCCGGCGGATCTGGCCGTAGCGCTTCTTGGTCTGCCTGCGGGAATTCTGCTGATGCTGCCTTTTGCCGGCCAACTGGTTGGGCGTGTCGGAAGCAGAAAGACACTGATCTTCGGCTTCCCCGTCTTTCTGGCGCTTGTGCCGCTGCCGGTGGCCGCTCCTGATGTCGGGCTATTGTTCCTTCTACTGTTTCTGCTCGGGATCGGACTTTCAACACTCGAACTGGCGCTCAATGTTGAGGCGGACCTCATTGAAAAGCGTGGCAGCGTTTCGATCATGAATCGCTGCCATGGGTTCTGGAGCCTGGGCATCATGGCAGGGAGCCTTGTCGGTGCGGGATTCCTTGCCCTGCATGCGTTGCCATTCATGTCGATCGGTTTGTTGTCCGTGCTGTTGATGCCGATCTCGGTATCGGTCTGTCTTGCTCTGCCGCCGAACGAGGCGTCGGCCCGGCAAACGCAAGCCCGGCCTTCGTGGAAGATGCCCAGCCCAGCGATCCTCGGCATCAGCCTGTTTGTCTTTGGCGTCACCATGACGGAGGGCGCGGTGGCGGACTGGTCGGCCGTTTATCTCAAGGATGCCTTTGCGACCGAGGGAATGGCAACTGGTCTGGGATATGTGGTGTTCGCGATGATGGTGTCGGTGGGGCGTTTCCTGGGCGATGCGGCCAAGGAACGGTTCGGTCCGGTTCGTCTTGCGCGCCTGTGCCTGATAGCCGCCTTTGCCGGGATGCTGGTGGTCGTGACAGCGCCGATACCCCTTGTTGTCTATCTGGGACTCGCCTGTGTTGGACTGGGCGTTTCCGTGGGCTTTCCGCTTGCGGTCACGGCCTCGGCAGGCCTACAAGATCGTCCGGCGGCCGAGAACGTCGCGATCCTGAGCTTCATCGCGCTCTTCGGCTTCCTGGTCGGCCCGCCGCTGATCGGTTTCGTTGCGGAGGTGCTCGGCCTTCGCAGTGGGCTTGCCACGCTGCTCCCCCCACTGCTACTCAGCGTCTTCCTGGCTCGGCTTTTGCGTCGGACAAAGGCCCAGGGATGACAGCACTTCCCTGTGGGTTTCGTCGATGCGGGTGACACGCACGCGCCCAAGTCTGTTAGTGACAACAGATCAACACATGAATTGAGGATGCCGCCATTGAAGGTCGGAATCGATATGGGAACGGTGCAGGGGGGACAACCTGCCAAGCTCGATATCGAGGAGCTTCTCGCCACGCGCCTGTTGGTGCAAGGCAATTCGGGCTCGGGCAAGTCGCATTTGCTGCGTCGCCTGTTGGAGCAGTCTGCCCAGTGGGTGCAGCAGGTCATCATCGATCCCGAGGGTGATTTCGTCACGCTTTCCGACAAGTATGGCCATGTCGTCGTTGATGGCGAGCGCACGGAAGCGGAGCTTGCCGGCATTGCCGACCGTATCCGCCGCCACCGGGTCTCCTGCGTACTCACACTGGAAGGTCTTGACGTCGAGCAGCAGATGCGCGCGGCCGGTGCCTTCCTCAACGGCCTCTTCGATGCCGATCGTGAATTCTGGTACCCGGTGCTCGTCGTGGTCGACGAAGCGCAGATGTTCGCACCCGCCGTCGGTGGCGACGTCTCGGAAGACGCCCGCAAAATGTCGCTGGGCGCCATGACCAACCTGATGTGCCGTGGGCGAAAGCGCGGTCTGGCCGGCGTCATCGCCACCCAGCGTCTGGCGAAGCTTGCGAAGAACGTGGCCGCCGAAGCCTCCAACTTCCTGATGGGGCGCACCTTCCTCGATATTGATATGGCACGTGCAGCCGATCTGCTCGGCATGGATCGCCGTCAGGCGGAGATGTTCCGCGACCTGCAACGCGGTAACTTCGTGGCACTGGGACCTGCCATGTCGCGTCGGCCGCTGCCAATCGTCATCGGTGCCGTCGAGACCTCGGCGCGGTCCTCCTCGCCCAAACTCATGCCGCTGCCGGATGCACTGCCAGATGTCGAGGACCTGATCTTCACGCCCGACCCGGAGGAGTTTACCCGGCCGATCGTGCGCCGCGCGCCGCCTGCACCGCGTCCGACGACGGATATACTCGCCGAACTGTCGCGGTCGACCCCGGCGTCCATGGCGCCCGTGCCGAACGAGACGCCGATGCGCGGCGCCGAGATGTCGGTCGAGGAGCGCGAGGACCGTCTGTCCGCTGTGCTTGCCGAAATCCTCGGTGATCCGCAGGCCGCCTATCGCACCGACAGCGTGCTTTACCAGGAGTTCCTCGTGCGCGCCCGCATGCGCCGTGTGACCGGGCCGCCGATGCCGATGGGCGAGTTCCGTCGGCGGGTCGCTATCGCGCGTGCCGGTGTCGACGAGGAGACGGCGGCGAGTGAGGGATGGCAGACGGCGCTGTCACTGTCCGTGCGGGTGTCTGACGATCTGCAAGGCGTCTTCCTGCTGCTCGCAAAGGCCGCACTGCGCAACGAGGAATGCCCCTCTGACCAGCGGATCGCGCGGGCCTATGGCACGCATTCCGCCCGGCGTGCCCGTCGCCTCCTGGGCTATTTCGAGGAGCAAGGGCTGGTCGTGGTCCACACCGATTTTGCCGGCAAGCGCATTGTGGCTTTCCCGGATCTTGAGGCTGAGACAAAGCCCGGCGATCCCAACCAGATCGACGCCGACGAGCAGAGCGCTTCCGCGGCAGAGTGAGCCTCTCGGGTTGGTTCGTCGGGCGGCTCAGGCCGCCCGCTCTTCCCAGACCTTGACCAGTTCAACGATCGTCTGGACGGCCTTTTCCATGTCCTGGACGCTCACCCATTCGAGCGGCGAGTGATAGGCATGGCCGCCGGTATAGATGTTGGGGCAGGGCAGGCCCATGAAGGAGAGGCGGGAGCCGTCGGTGCCGCCGCGGATGCTGTGGCGGACCGGTTCAAGTCCGACACGACGCACGGCCTCTTCGAGGTTGTCCATGATCTCCGGATGGCGATCGAGGACTTCCTTCATGTTGCGATACTGGTGTTTGACCGTCAGCGTATGCGTCGAGCCCGGATAGGTCGCCATCACCTCCCGGGTGATCTTCTCCAAGAGAACTTCCTTTTCCTTCAGGCCAGCCTCGGTGAAGTCTCTCACGATGAGCTGCAGCTTGGCTGACTCCATGCTGCCCGAGATGTCCACCGGATGGATAAAGCCCTGGCGTCCGTCGGTCGTCTCCGGCGCAATATCGCGGGGCAGGCGCGCGACGATGTCACTGGCAGCCTTGATGGCATTCTCCATCTTGCCCTTGGCATAGCCCGGATGCATGGCAACGCCGTTGATCTCGATCACGACGCCATCGGCGGAGAAGGTCTCATTCTCGATCTCGCCGACGGTCGAGCCATCGAGCGTATAGGCGAAGCGGGCGCCGAGTTTGTCGAGATCCACCTTGTCCGCGCCACGACCGATTTCCTCGTCGGTCGTGAAGAGGATCTTGATCGTGCCGTGCTTGATCTTGGGGTTTGCCATCAGATGGGCTGCCGCCGTCATGATCTCCGCCACGCCGGCCTTGTCGTCTGCGCCGAGCAGCGTCGTGCCGTCGGTGGTGACGATGTCGTTGCCGATCTGGTTGTTGAGCTGCGGATGGGAGGCGACGCGGATCACCTGGCTGGTGTCGCCGGTCAGCGTGATGTCGCCGCCTTGATAATTGCGCACCAGCTGCGGCTTGACGTTGGTGCCGGTGAAGTCGGGAGCGGTGTCCATATGCGAGCAGAAGCAGATGACCGGAACTTGCCGGTCGCTGTTGGCCGGGATCGTCGCATAGACATTGCCGTGCTCGTCGAGATGCGCATCCGACAGTCCAAGCGCTAGAAGTTCCGATACCAGTACGCGGCCCAGATCCTTCTGCTTCTCCGTCGATGGCTGGGCGTCGGAACCCGGATCTGACTGGGTATCGATGACGACATAACGGAGGAAACGCGTGAGTACGGTATCGGTCATGGCAAAGCCTTTCCTGGTCTTCCTCGGATCACTGGCTGATCTTGGTGCCGAAATGGCGGTCGAAGAGCGTGATCATTTCCTGGGTCCGGGCATCGGCACTCTCCGCGCCCAAAACGACCCCAACAAGCCGCCGGCTGCCGTTGCTGGCCGAGGTGACGATGTTGTAGCCGGAGGCCTTTGTATAGCCTGTCTTGATGCCGTCAGCTCCGGGGTATTGCGCCAGGAAGGCGTTATGGCCGCGGAACTTCATGCTGCGGAAGGCCATGCGGCGCGAGGCGAATAGCTTGTATTCCTCGGGGAAGTCGCGGATCAGGGCAAGTCCCAGACGCGCCATGTCCGTTGCGGTCGTCACCTGGCGCGGATCTGGAAGCCCCGACGGGTTGGTGAAGACGGTGCTCATCATGCCGAGCTCGCGCGCTTTCGACGTCATCATCTGGCCGAAGGCTTCTTCAGATCCGGCTAGCGTCTCGGCGACGGCGGTCGCCGCATCATTGGTTGACAGCACCACCATGCCCATGACGGCTTCCTGCACGCTGATCGTGTTGCCGGCTCCGATGGCGAATTTGTAGGGCTCCTTGTCATTGGCATTCTGCGAGACGACGAGCCGCTGGTCCCACTTGAAGCGTCCCGAATGCAGCGCTTCGAAGGTCAGATACAGGGTCATCATCTTCGTCAGCGATGCCGGATAAAGCACCATGTCGGCATTCTCGGCCTCCAGGATCGTGCCGGTTCCGGCATCGATCAGGATGTGGGCGTGACCCGGCTTCTGGATCTCGGCGCGGGCCGGAACAATGACCGTCAGAAGTGAGAGGAGCGCGATAGCGGGCAGGCTGAAAATGCGGCTGATCATGAAGGAGGAAGCTTCCGTGGTAAAGGAGATGATCCGGGATAGCGGAGTTGGTGGCTTCTGTCAGCCTTTGCAGGCGTCCAAGGATGATTTTTCGGCTGAAGTTGCGGATGCTCGGCGCCATTTTTGCCGTTGCCGACAGCCGATCTCGCTGGGTGTGTTGACATTTCCTTCCCCTGCCACTAATCACCCCTCCAACGCCGGGCCGAAACGCCCGGTGTTTGTTTTGACATGTCCCGTGGTTTTCTCCGTTCGCTGACGTGAGAAGCCTGTCAGAACCTCCCAGAAGGAGGTTCAGAGGAGGGCGTGTTTCCTTAAGGCAGTTTGTAAGCAAACTGCTGTAACCTGTTGAGAAGGAAATACGGATGAGCAAGCGCGCATCTTCCAAGTACAAAATTGACCGCCGTATGGGCGAAAACATCTGGGGCCGTCCGAAGTCCCCGGTGAACCGCCGCGAATACGGCCCGGGCCAGCACGGCCAGCGCCGCAAGGGCAAGCTTTCCGACTTCGGCGTGCAGCTGCGCGCCAAGCAGAAGCTCAAGGGCTACTACGGCGACATCCGCGAGAAGCAGTTCCGCGCCACTTACGATGAAGCCAACCGCCGCAAGGGCGACACCGGCGAAAACCTGATCGGCCTGCTCGAGTCGCGTCTGGACGCCATCGTCTACCGCGCCAAGTTCGTTCCGACCATCTGGGCTGCCCGCCAGTTCGTCAACCACGGTCACGTCACCGTCAACGGCGTTCGCGTCAACATCGGTTCGTACCGCTGCAAGGCCGGCGACGTCATCGAGGTTCGCCAGAAGTCGAAGCAGCTGGTTACGGTTCTTGAAGCTGTATCGCTCGCAGAGCGTGACGTTCCTGACTACATCGAAGTCGACCATAACAAGATGGTTGCTACCTTCGCTCGCGTTCCGGGCCTGTCGGATGTTCCGTATCCGGTCATCATGGAACCGAACCTGGTCGTCGAATTCTACTCGCGCTAATTGCCCGCGAGACGGATTTGTGGAAAGCCGCCCTACGGGGCGGCTTTTTTTGTTTGCAGTGCAGCGTCGGCCGGGGAAAATGGCGCCGCTAGGATGCGGGTAAGGGGAATTTCATGGATCTGCAGCTGATTGCCGACGAGATCGTCACCGCGCTCGCGCCGCGTCTGGGTGAGGGCAAGGTTGCCGACTACATTCCAGAGCTCGCGCGGGTCGATCCGAAGCAGTTCGGGATCGCGATCACCACGGTCGATGGCCAGACCTACAAGGCGGGACATGCGGATACCGCTTTCTCCATTCAGAGCATATCCAAGGTGTTCATGCTGACGCTGGCGCTCGGCAAGGCGGGGGAGTCGATCTGGAAACGGGTTGGCCGCGAACCCTCCGGCTCTTCGTTCAATTCCATCGTCCAGCTCGAGCACGAGCATGGCATTCCCCGCAATCCGTTCATCAATGCTGGTGCCATCGTGATCACAGACATGGTGTTGGCCGGGCACGCGCCGCGCGAGGCGATTGGCGAATATCTGCGGTTCATGCGCTATCTCGCCGATGATGAAACCCTTTCGATCGATGAGAAGGTGGCACAGTCGGAGCAGCGAACCGGCTACCGGAACTTCGCGCTGGCCAACTTCATGCGCGGTTTCGGCAATCTCGACCATCCTGTCGAACACACGCTCGGCGTCTATTTCCACCAATGTGCGCTGGCGCTTTCCTGCGTGCAGCTTTCGCATGCGGGCCTGTTTCTCGCAAATCGTGGCACCAATCCGCTGACCGGCTTTTCGGTCGTCTCGCCGAAGCGCGCACGCCGCATCAACGCCCTGATGCTGATGTGCGGCCATTACGACGGTTCGGGTGATTTCGCCTATCAGGTTGGCCTTCCGGGCAAATCCGGCGTCGGCGGCGGCATTCTCGCTGTGGCGCCGGGGAAGGCCTCGATTGCAGTCTGGTCGCCGGGCCTCAACAAGGTCGGCAACTCTGCGCTCGGCTCGGCGGCGCTCGAAATGCTGGCTACCCGAACCGGCTGGTCCGTCTTCGGGACTTGATCTTGCTGCGCCGAGCAGGCATTGCAGGGCTGAATTGCCGCCGAGGCCGGAGCCGAAGATGAACCTCGTCAACACGATCGACAGCCAGGATGCCGCAGTACTCGACGGAGAGGATGCGCTTGACCTTGCAACCGTGCATCCGGTCTTCGCCAAGGCGCCGCGCTCTGTGTCGTTCAACAAGCTGCGCAAGCGGCTCATCCGACAGGTGCGCCAGGCGATATCGGACTTCGATATGCTGAAGGGCCAGAAGCGCTGGCTTGTCGGTCTGTCCGGCGGCAAGGACAGCTACGGGCTGCTTGCCGTGCTGCTCGACCTGCAATGGCGCGGGCTTCTGCCCGTGGAACTCGTCGCCTGTAATCTGGATCAGGGCCAGCCGAACTTCCCCAAGCACATTCTGCCGGAATACCTTGCCTCGATCGGCGTCCAGCACCGGATCGAATATCGCGACACCTATTCGATCGTAAAGGAGAAGGTGCCGAGCGGGGGGACCTATTGCTCGCTCTGTTCGCGTCTGAGGCGCGGCAACCTTTACCGGATTGCGCGGGAGGAGGGCTGCGACGCACTGGTGCTCGGCCATCACCGCGAGGATATCCTCGAAACCTTCTTCATGAACTTCTTTCATGGCGGGCGTCTGTCCGCGATGCCGGCCAAGCTCTTGAACGACGAGAACGATCTTCTCGTCTTGCGTCCGCTGGCTTATGCGGCTGAAGAAGACATGGCGCGCTTCGCCCAGGCCATGCAGTTCCCGATCATCCCTTGCGATCTCTGCGGATCCCAGGACGGGCTCCAGCGCAATGCGATGAAGGAGATGCTGGCCGGAATCGAATCAAAAATGCCAGGCCGCAAGGATGCGATGCTCAGGGCACTTGCCCATGTCGATCCGTCTCATCTGCTCGACCCCAAGCTCTTCGATTTTGCCGGGTTGATGGCGACGAAGGCCGAGTGATCGCGGCATTTTTCCCTTTGTCGCGTTCTTGCTTGGAAACACACGGGAAAAATTGACGCATTCTGGTTCTATGGGGTTCCAAGACTGGACGGCGCATGAGGCATCTTGCACATTGCGCCCGGACAGGGCCGGTGAGCAGCGCCTCGCCTGCCAGGGGAATTTGTGGGAGTAGGAATGTCTGAGGTGACTCAGCCTTCGGTGTCGAGGCGTGCGGTGTTTCTCGTCGGAGGGTATGAACGCAATGACGCTGCCGGCTTCTTCCGGCGCATCGGGCGTGAGATGGAGCGCTTTCGCAAGTGCTGGTCTGTCGAGACAAGCCTTGGGACACCGGTTGAAGTCCCGGCTGCGAGCGCGACGACGGCGGTTGCCGACTACCGCGGACCCGATGGTGTGTGCCGTTCCGACATTACCTTCTTGAGCTTCGACGACATCGTCAAACATGACGGTGCGCGGCCCTTCGTCGTCAGGCTGTCGGCCTATCTCGTCGCCTTCTTCGACTATGTTGTGAGCGGTACCATGTTCCGCTTCTTCGCCACTAACTGGCGTTTCGCACTCTATTTCCTCTATCCTTTCGTTATGCTGGTCTTCTTTACCTGGCTTGGGGTAGCTGCCTATCGCCTGCTGAGCCATGTGCCGCTTCCGGGCGGCCCGATCCTTCCGGCATTGGTCGGCGCTGGCGTCGCCTATGCGGTAGGTCGCTTCATCGGTGGGCGCTACTTCGTGTTTCACCTCATGGACCTCTGGTCATTCAGCCGGGAGCAGCTGCATTGCCGCCGGCCGGAGATGGACGCTCGCATCGATGCCTGGGCAGGACTGATCGGTGAGAGAGTTGCAACGACCACTTATGACGAGGTGCTGCTTGTCGGACATTCGACCGGCGGTGCACTCATTCTCGACGTGGCACACCAGCTTGCCGAGCGGTTCGCGAGTGAGGACCGGTCGGTCAATTTCAAGCTGGTGACGGTTGGCTCCACCTCGCTCAAGGTCGCTCTCCATCCGGCCGCGCGACGGGCCCGGAAGCGGCTCGAAGCCCTGGCGCGGTATCCTGATCTCCGTTGGACAGAGTTCCAGTCGCTCACCGACATCATCAACTTCTACAAATGCGACCCCTATGCCCGGGCCGGACTGACGCATGAGCGCAGCGATCAGTTTCCGCGGCAATTTCGGGTGCGGTTCCGGGAGATGCTGGAGCGGGAGACCTACCGCCGGGTGAAGAAGAACTTCTTCCGCGTTCACTATCAGTTTATCTCGGCGAACAGCCGGCGCTATTTCTATGATTTCTTCATGATCTGCTGTGGCACGCGCCCGATCGAGGCCGTAAGAGGCGATACTCTGCCGTTCGCGGTGGAGAGAGTTAAAACGGCAGAGGCAGTATCATGATCCGTGTTTCCTTCATTCTATGGGCCATGATGCTCGTGACCTGGTGCGCGATGCGCTACCCCGCCATGCGCCGGGCACGCCGCCAGAAGACCCGGGTGGATCGTCGGTCGCCCCTCGACATTTCGCTCCTCGCCTTCTGCACCTTCGCGCTCGTGGTCATGCCGATTGCCTGGAGGCTGGACCTGTTAAACGGATTCGGTGATCGCGGGCAGGGGATCATCACCATTATCCTCGGCGCTCTCACCGGCATCGCCTTTCTCTGGCTTTTCCGGCGCAGCCACAAGGACCTCGGCAAGAATTGGTCAGTGACGCTGGAAGTCCGCGAAGGGCACCAGTTGGTCACGCAGGGCGTCTATGCCCATGTCCGGCATCCGATGTATGCCTCGTTCCTGCTCTGGGGCGTGACGCAGGCCCTGCTCATTCCCAACTGGATTGCCGGAATGGCCGGCCTCGTTGCGGTGCTCGCACTCTATGCCGTGCGTCAGTCGCGGGAAGAGGCGATGATGCGTGAGACCTTTGGCGCTGAATACGACGCCTACTGCGCCCGGACCAAGCGGCTGGTCCCCGGCGTTTTCTGACCGCTTCAGCGCTTGCGAAGGGCCAGGGTGATTTCGTTGATTGCCCGGTCATGTAGGGCCGGGTTCTTGTCGATGTTGAAGTGGCCGATGCCCTTGATGGCGGTCTCGCCCTGCCGCAGGTTGATGTTGGCCAGTTCGCCCTTGAAGCCGGGACCCGGAAGTACGGGCGACCAGAGGTTTTCGCCGCCGGTGTAGAAGTTCAGCGTCTTCTTGACGTTGCCGGGAACAGGGCCTTTGCCGGTCGGATCGAAGCTCAGGATCAGAGCGACCGGTATCTTCATCGGCTGCAACGCGCTTGCGATCGAGAAGGTCATGTCTGCGCCCAGCGAATGACCGACGAGGACGATGGGACGCGCATCCTTCGATGCGCGGTAGCGATCGGCGATCTTGCGGGCAAAGGTCTGGGCATTCGGCAGTGAGAGTACTTCAGCCTTGATGCCGTCCTTGATGAGTTGCTGTCCGAGCGTGTCGAGGCCCGTCGAGAAGATGTTGGCGAACCCCCGGAAGAGGTATACTTGGCCGGTTGCCAGCTTCGGCTTTCTGGGTTTGGCGGCCTCGGCAGGCAGGACCGTTGCGGCAAGGATCAGAGATGCATGGGAGAGAAGGGCGCGCCGGGAGATCATGTCGAGAGGAGGTCCTGAAAATCCGATTGTTCCGAATTCATGCATGATTCAGGCCCGCTGACAACCGGGTTGGCTCGCCATTCGGCCTATACTTCACGGCCGCCGGCGCGCTAGAAGGGAGCCGTATGGAAGGTGGGCCATCGGCTTGCCGATCCGAAGAAAAGGAGACACCCCATGACGACCCCGGTCGATATCGCCGCCCTTGCCAATCTCCTGCAGGAGGCTGCGGTTCAGGAAATCCTGCCGCGCTTTCGCAATCTCGGGGATGGTGACGTCAGGATGAAGACGGAGGCGATCGATCTCGTCACCGAAGCGGACGAAGCGGCTGAGCGGGTCATTCGCAAAGGCATCGAGAGCCTGATGCCGGATGCCCTGTTCGTCGGTGAGGAATCGGTTGCGGCGGATCCGGATCTGCTCGGCCGGGTGCAGGGGGCCGATCTCGCCGTGGTCGTCGACCCCATCGATGGGACCTTCAATTTCGCCTCGGGGCTCACCCTGTTCGGCATGATCCTCGCCGTGGTGTCCAAGGGCGAGACGGTTGCGGGTGTGATCTATGATCCGGTCGGCAATGACTGGGCGCTAGTCGAGAAAGGCTCAGGCGCCTGGCTCTACCGCACGGACGGCAGCCAGGAGCAGATGTTCGTGCGTCCCAGCGGTCCGCTGGAGCAGATGATCGGGATTGCCAATACCGGGTTCTTCGACATCGAAACCCGCCGAAAAATCCTCTCCAATCTCGCCGAGGTTCGCCTCTTTACCAGCTATCGCTGCGCGGCCCATGAGTACCGGCTTCTCGGCCAGGGCCATATGGATTTTGCCATGTACAACAAGCTGATGCCCTGGGACCATCTTGCTGGGGCGCTTATGATGCAGGAGGCGGGCGCCCATGTGGCTCGCTTCGACGGGTCACCCTATCTGCCGCACCATACCGATGGGGGGCTCCTGATTGCGGCCGATCCGGATGCCTGGCAGGAATTGCGCGAGCGCATTTTCACGGTCTGAACATAACAGAGGCCCGGTGATGACCGGGCCTCTTGCTTGGTAGGAAGCCTCTTTTCAGATCAAACCGGCTTGTTGTGCGCCTGGAACAGGCGCCCCTTCTCGCCGATCAGGACGAATACGAGCCCGATGAAGCCGACCACGAAGAAGCCGGCGACCATGGGCAGAGCCGTGCCGTCAAATGCCTGACCGATAGCAGCCCCTATCAGTGAGCCGCCGATCGTGCCCATGAAACCGAGCACAGAGGATGCGGTACCCGCGACGTGCCCGAGAGGTTCCATTGCCAGCGAGTTGAAGTTCGAACCGATCCAGCCGAACTGGAACATCGCCAGCGAGAAGAAGGTGATGAACAGGAAGAACGGCATTGGCTGCGGACCAAGCACCTGCACGGCGAGCCACAAGGCGTTGATGGCGATGAAACCCAGCAGTGATCCATGCGACAGCTTGCGCATGCCGAAACGCCCGACCAGCTTGGCGTTGACGAAGGAGGAGAGCGCCATGAACAGGGCGACTGCCGCGAAGGCGACGGGGAACCAGACGCCAAGGCCATAGATGCCGACGTAGACCTGCTGGGCGGAGTTGATGAAACCGAACAGCGCCCCGAAGATGAAGGTGCTCGCGATCGTGTAACACAGCGCCACACGGTTGGTCAGAACGATGCGGAAGCCATCGAAGATGACCTTCACCGTGAACGGACGTGTGTCTTCAGCGGCCAGCGTTTCCGGCAGGCGTACATACATCCAGACACCGACGATCAGCGCGATCACGGCCATGAAGACGAAGATCCAGTGCCAGTCGCCGAACAGCATGATGACTTGACCGGTGCCGGGAGCGACAACCGGGATGACCATGAAGACCATCATGATCAGAGACATGACTTCCGCCATCTGCCGACCGCCAAAGACGTCACGCACGATCGAGACGGTGATGACGCGGGTCGCGGCCGAGCCAATGCCCTGGATGAAACGCAGCAGCAGCAGGCTCTCGAAGGAGGGCACGAAGACCACCGCCAGCGACGAGACCACATAGATGGCGAGGCCGACGATCATCGGAATGCGACGGCCGAAGCGGTCGGCGATCGGGCCGTAGAACAGCTGCGCAACACCGAAGCCGATCAGATAGGCGGAGACGACGTATTGCCGGTGGTTCTCGTTCTCAACGTTGAGCGCTGCACCAATTTCCTGGAGGCCCGGCAACATGATGTCGATGGCAAGTGCATTGAGCGCCATCAGGAATGCCATCATTGCGATGAATTCGGCACGTCCCATGCCCCCGAGTGTCCTGGGGGCAGACTGAAATGAATCTGACATGGATTATGACCTTGAACGGCATGAAGGCGTTGCTTGGGACAACGCCTTCATCACCTTGAGATTTTCAGAGGCCTTTCGGCCGGGATGGTCAGGCAGCGCCGCGGACGGCGATACCCTGGTCTTCGAAATGCTTCTGTAGCTCGCCCGCCTGGAACATCTCGCGGACGATGTCGCAACCGCCAACGAACTCACCCTTGATGTAGAGCTGCGGTATGGTTGGCCAGTTGGAATACTGCTTGATGCCTTCACGGATTTCCATGTCGGCGAGCACGTTCACGCCCTTGTAGTCCACGCCGAGGTAGTCGAGGATCTGCACGACCTGACCGGAGAAACCACACTGCGGAAATTGCGGGCTGCCCTTCATGAACAGGACGACATCGTTGGTCTTGACTTCGTTGTCGATGAATTCGTGGGCGCTCATGGCTTTTTCCTTTTCACATGCCGTTCAAGGCGGCAGCTTCGATCTGCCGTAGAAATAGCAACACGGCTTTACTTTTGCCAGTGGCGACTTTGCGACAGCGCCGGAATTAACGGCTGCGCTGGCGGCTGCGTTTGGCAGCGGTGCGGCGGCGGCTCACCTGCTTGCGGGCAGGAGCCTTGACGCGCTTCGTCGTCTTGCGCACGAACCGGCCCGTGGTCGCGGAGCGGGTTTGACGTTTGCGCCGGCGCGTCGTGCCGCTGCGTGTCGACTTCTTCAGAATCTCCTTCAGCACGCCCTCTACGACGTCCTTGACGATGCCGCCTAACAGATCCGCCATCTTCTTGTCCCCCCCTAGATTCCCTTCGCCGGATGGTTTTGCTCCCTACGCTCTTTAAATCAGCGCAATTCTCGTCTAGCAAGCGCCACCTGCGGCCGCCTGCCGTCGAAAGAGTGACCGCGTACATGATCCAGCATCGAATTGTTCTGCACTTCCCGGGTTTCGAGCCACTGGATGCCGAAGCCCATCGCCAGCGCTATCAACGCTCGGCAGCGCAAGCCTCGGCGGTGTGGAAGGCTGATTTCAACGTAGGAACTCTGAACCGCGATGAGACCGGCGCGGGGTTTTCTGTCAATGCTGCAGGGACCGGCTGGACCACGCGCTCAAACATTCATGTCCATGACCACAATGAACTGATTGCGGCCATGCGGACTGAACCAGTTTGGACGCAGATCGTGAAAGGCTTCAAGGCTGGTTTCGACATCGTGCGCCAGGGCGGGGCATGGGCGTACTTCCGCCATGCCTGGCGGTTCGGTCTGTTTTTCCTGTTTCCGTTCCTGTTCCTGGCCGCCGGCTTTGCGCTCGGTATCAATATAGCGGCTATCCCGTCTGCGTTTGATCTTTCGCCCTGGTGGTACCTTGTGACCGCGCCTGTGGGCTATCTCGTTTTCCGTCATGGTGTCATTCCGTTTTCGGACCGGTACCATGTCATGCATCTGCTTGCGGACTGGCGGCTGGCTGTGGCCGTGGCCGAAAACCGCAAGGAGGTTGCATCGTTTATCGAACAGGCGACCGATCGGATGATTGCAGCGCTCAAGTTCCCTGCCGACGAAATCCTGGTGACATCTCACAGCATGGGGGCCAGCTTTGCGATCTCGGTCGTCGGGCGGCTACTCGAGACGTCGCCGGAGGTCCTCCGCGGCCGGCGACTTGTCTTCGTTACCCTCGGCGGTGCGGCGCTGCAGTGCAGCCTCCTGTCGCCTGCGAGCTTGCTTCGCCGACGCGTCGGTGTCCTCGCGCGCCACGCCGATGTCGACTGGTTCGACACTCAATGTCTGACCGACCCGATTCATTTCTACAGGTGCCATACCGTAGCGTTGTCGGGGCACGGGGATGCACCGCAGCCGAAACTGGTCTTTATCCGTTTCAAGCATGCGATGTCGGCGGAGCGCTATCAGAAAAACCGTGGTGATTTTCTCAGGATGCACCGGCAATATGTGCTGGGGCCGGATCAGCCGAGCGGCTTCGACTTCACCTTGATGACGGCGGGTCCGCTGCCGGCGAAGAGTTTTGAAACTCTCGAATCATCACGCCCGCCGGTGAGCCTGCCGACGGCATGACAAAGGCCCACCGTAACCGGCAGGCCTTGGATGTGCTCTCAGAAATTCTGATCTCGTCAGTCGGGAATGCTGGTCTGCAATGCCAATGCATGCAGCACGCCGCCCATATTGCCCTTCAGGGCATCGTAGACCATCTGGTGCTGCTGGACGCGGCTTTTTCCGCGAAAGGCCTCGGCGACGACCTCTGCGGCGTAGTGATCCCCGTCACCGGCGAGGTCGCGGATGACGACCTTCGCTCCGGGAATTCCGGCCTTGATCATGTCTTCGATGTCGCCTGGTTTCATCGGCATAGAACGGATCCCTCATGCAAATCAGCAATACGAGAACTATCGTGCATTCGCTGAAGGGTTTCAATGGGGTAGGGCGGACCTACCCCATGCTCCACAGGCAAGTGAAGAAAGCGTCAGGCGAGCTCGCCTTCCATGAGGGCCGGGAACCATGCCTCATGTGCCTGCTTTAGGTCATCCACGGAAACCGGCTTCGCGTCGCCGAGCACGACGTTTGACCCACCGGTGCGACCGATCCACGGGCAGAAGACGCAGGCGGCTTCGGCACGGACCTGCACCTGGTCTACATCGGCTTCCTTGACGGTCAGAACGTAGCGGCCCTGGTCTTCGCCATAGAAGACGGCGATCGGGTTCGCATCGTTCAAGGCGTTGATGTGGGCGCCAATGCCGGAGGCCATCGCCATCTCGGCGACGGCGAGGCCGAGACCGCCCGACGAGCAGTCGTGGACAGCGGTGGCGAGACCGTCCTCGATCAGGCCGCGGACGAAATCGCCGACCTTCTTTTCATGCACGAGGTCGACATGCGGAGCAGGACCGTCTGTGCGGCCATGGATGTCGCGGAGGTAGACGGACTGGCCGAGATGAGTGCCCCAGCCGGACGGCGCGCCGGCGAGCAGAATCGCTTCGCCCTGAGCGGCAAAGCGGATGCGGGCCATCTTCTTCCAGTCCTTCATCAGGCCGACGCCGGCAATTGTCGGGGTCGGCAGGATGGCCTGGCCATTGGTCTCGTTGTAAAGTGACACGTTGCCCGAGACGATGGGGAAATCGAGTGCCTTGCAGGCCTCGCCGATGCCTTTGATGGCAAAGACGAACTGGCCCATGATTTCAGGGCGCTCGGGATTGCCGAAGTTCAGGTTGTCGGTTGCTGCCAGCGGAAGCGCGCCGGTCGCCGTGATGTTGCGCCAGCATTCGGCAACCGCCTGCTTGCCGCCCTCGAATGGATCGGCCTCGACGTAACGCGGTGTGACGTCGGACGAAAAGGCGAGCGCCTTGGAGGCATGGCCTTCGACGCGGATCACGCCAGCATCGCCACCCGGAAGCTGGAGAGAGTTACCCTGGATCAGCGTGTCATACTGCTCGTAGACCCAGCGACGCGAGGAATTGTTGGCAGAGCCGACGAGCTTCACAAGCGCGTCTGCGATGTCGCCAGCAGGAATGTCGTTCTCGGTCAGAGGGGCAGGGGTCTTCGGCTCGATCCAGGGGCGGTCGTATTCCGGAGCCTCGTCGCCGAGTTCCTTGATCGGAAGGTTCGCGACTTCCTCGCCCTGGTGGATGACGCGGAAACGCAGGTCGTCGGTGGTGTAGCCGACAATGGCGAAATCGAGGCCCCATTTGACGAAGATCGCCTTGGCGACCTCTTCCTTGGAGGGTTCAAGCACCATGAGCATGCGCTCCTGGCTTTCCGAGAGCATCATTTCATAGGCCGTCATGCGCTCTTCGCGCACCGGCACCTTGTCGAGATGCAATTCGATGCCGAGGTCGCCCTTGGCGCCCATTTCGACGGCGGAGCAGGTGAGGCCGGCAGCCCCCATATCCTGGATGGCGATGACGGCGCCGGTCTTCATCAGTTCAAGGCAGGCTTCGAGCAGGCACTTTTCGGTGAAGGGGTCACCGACCTGCACGGTCGGGCGCTTTTCCTCGATCGACTCGTCGAATTCGGCAGAGGCCATGGTGGCACCGCCGACGCCGTCGCGCCCCGTCTTGGCGCCGAGATAGACGACGGGGAGGCCGACGCCCTTGGCCTGCGACAGGAAGATGCCGTCGGACTTTGCGAGACCTGCGGCAAAGGCATTGACCAGGATATTGCCGTTGTAGCGGGCGTCAAACTCGACTTCGCCGCCGACAGTGGGAACACCGAAGGAGTTGCCGTAACCGCCGACACCGGCGACAACGCCGGCCACGAGATGCTTGGTTTTCGGATGATCAGGCGCGCCGAAACGCAGGGCGTTCATGGCGGCCACCGGACGGGCACCCATGGTGAAGACGTCTCGAAGAATGCCGCCAACGCCGGTGGCAGCACCTTGATAGGGCTCGATATAGGAAGGGTGGTTGTGGCTCTCCATCTTGAAGACCACGACGTCGCCGTCGTCGATGTCGACGACACCGGCGTTTTCGCCCGGACCCTGGATGACGCGCGGACCCTTGGTCGGCAGCGTCTTCAGCCACTTCTTGGAAGACTTGTAGGAGCAGTGCTCGTTCCACATCGCCGAGAAGATGCCGAGCTCGGTAAAGGTCGGCTCGCGTCCGATCAGGTTCAGGATGCGATCGTATTCATCCGGCTTCAGGCCGTGGCTTGCGATCAATTCTGCGGTGATGGGACGGGAGTTGGAAACGGTCATCTGGCTCTCAGGGCAATGGGAGATCGGTTTCGAGGCAGGCTATAACCCAAGCCCGCGCCCGGCGCACTTGAAAAATGCGCGCAATCAAGCCTTTCCTGCCGCTTTCCGGCAGAAGGCGCAGTCGCCTTGCGTGGCGTCAGACGATGGCGCTGGTGCCAAGTGGAGACTGGTCGAGGATACGGCGTACCGTCTTTAGCCCTTCAAGCGAAATCGCACGTTCGCGGCCCTCGCTGAAGCCAACGCGCACATGGTGAAAGACGCGGGCCGATCGGGCCGGCTTGAACTCGTCTTCGTCGTCGATCAGCACATCGGCATCCAGAACCGCTTGCTTGAAAGTGCCGGACATCCAGGGTTCCGGAAGTTTCAGCCAGAAGAAGGGGAGGCGCGGATGCGAGCGGAACTCCTTTCCGGCGAAAAGCTGGCGGACCACCTCTTCCCGGGCACCGATTTCCGCCAGGACCCTGCTGCGGATTTCGTCTGCTGCCCCTGAAAGCACCAGCCGAGCGGAGAGTTCGGCCAGCAGGAAAGGCAGGCCGCCGCTCACCATCTTCTGGGTGACGCGGACCCGCTGGCTCATATGCGGCGGGCAGGCGACCCAGCCTCCACGCACACCGGCTGCAACGGACTTCGACAGGCCGTTGAGCAAGAACGTCCGGTCCGGTGCCAGTTCGGCCAGCAAAGGGATCCTGTCATCGATCATGCCGCCGTAGAGATAATCCTCGATCAGCCAGACATTGTGCTTGCGGGCGATGTCGATGATGTCCTTACGGCGGGAGAGCGGCAGGCAGGCAAGCGTCGGGTTCTGGCCCGAGGACATGATGAAGGCGGCCTTCGGATGCTCGCGGGCGCAGACCCGCTCGAAATCCTCGGGCACGATGCCGTCCTGGTCCGAATCGACCAATGCGATCTGGCGCCCCATCAGATTGGCGCTGCGGGCTACCTGTGAATAGGTGAGGTGCTCGCAGACGATCCGGTCACCGGTGCCGCTGACGGCTGCAACCACGGCGTTGATCCCGGCGTGTACGCCGAGCTGCGGCAGGATCTGTTCGGCCTCCGGCCGCCAGTTGCCCGATGACAGCCACCGCCTGCCTGCTTCCAGCCAATCGGGAGACAGTGTGCGGGTGTAGCTCGAGATCTCACCCGGATGAGCCGCTGCAATCTCGGCCATGATCCGTCCGACCGTCTCGGCCTGCCCGATGTCAATCGCGGCCGTGGTGTCAAACCTCAGCTTCCCGGGCGGCGGAATTATTGCACGCGTGCCGCCGTAGTTGATCGTCACGGGATCCCGGGCAGGCAGCAAGTTGCCGTCGCCGCTTGCCTGCACATAGGTGCCGCGACCAACCTCGCCGGTAACCAACCCCCGTTCCCGAAGCAATGCGTAGGCCCGCGAGATTGTGCCGATTGTCACCCCTATATCATAGGCGAGGTCGCGTTGCGGTGGCAGCTTCGTACCATGGGGCAGAGCCCCTGTTTTAATGGCGCTTTCCGCATCATCCGCAATGCGAACGTAAAGGGGGCCGGTGCCTGAATCGAGGGAAGGAAGCCAATTTGTCATGGAGACAATTCTATAGATTGTCACCATTATTGAGTCAATTCATACACGGGATCTCGATGTGTAAAAGCTGGATTAGATCGTTATGGTGACAATAGATACAATCGTACCTGAGCCCTCGCCGTGCCGCGTCGCTACCTCAGTGGGCGCATGCGTCCCGTCCCGTACGCTCAGCCTTCGAGCGAGGCTTAAATTGTGGTGGCGGCGGCGCAGGACACGCGTGCATCTGTCGCAACTGACGGAAGATCAGCTCCGTGATGTGGGCCTGTCGCCTGAGATGGCGGAGCGGGAAATCAGGAAATCGCGGCTGTTGCTCGTCGAGCGCGCGTATCAGCCGCCGTTTTGATCAGCAGTCGTTCCTGCCATTCGCCCAGCGAACGACGTCCTGGCGAATTCGTGGGGCGACGTCCTCATTCAGAAGAGGGCCGAAAGCGTCGAGGCGCGGAGGCTTCCCCTCAGCCTGGACCACCAGAACGGGGCGGTCGTCGCGTGATCCCTTGCGAACCAGAAGAATCCGGGGGCGGCCGGAGAAGGAGCTGAGTTCAGGCGACAATTGATAGGTCTTGAATGCAGCGTCTCCCGACTTGAACCAGCAGCGGTTCGCAGCGACGGCGACCTTTTCCATGATGTCGAGGGCCGACTGACTGCTTGCTGGCGGACGTGGTGCCTCAGGCTTGCAAGCGGTGAGACCGGTTGCTGCGACGAGAATGGCTGAGAAGGCGAGGCGGCGCATGGGCGATCTTTCGGCTGATGGCCGCCTTCCATATCGGTCGTTGGTTAAGCGAAGCTTACTTCAGGCTGCGATGACGTCGAGCGCGGAGGCAAAGATGCCGCGACCGTCATTGCCGCCATGCGCGGCTTCGATGAGGTTTTCCGGATGCGGCATCATGCCGAGCACGTTGCCCTTGGCATTGATCACGCCGGCGATGTCGTTCATCGAGCCGTTCGGATTGGTGCCGTCCGCATAACGGAAAACGACCTGGCCATTGCCTTCAATTGTCTTCAGGGTCTCGGCATCGGCAAAGTAGTTGCCGTCGTGATGGGCGACCGGGCAGCGGATGATCTGGCCCTTTGCATAGGCGCGGGTGAAGTCGGTGTCGGCGTTCACCACTTCCAGCTTGATTTCCTTGCAGACGAACTTCAGCGACGTGTTGCGCATCAGGGCGCCGGGCAGCATGCCGGCTTCGACGAGGATCTGGAAGCCATTGCAGACGCCGATGACCTTCACGCCCTTGTCGGCCTTTTCCTTAATCGCCTGCATGACGGGCATGCGGGCGGCAATCGCGCCGCAGCGCAGATAGTCGCCATAGGAGAAGCCACCGGGGATGACGATCAGGTCGACATCCGGGATCTCGGTTTCGGTCTGCCAGATCGTGACCGGTGCATTTCCGGAGATTTTGGTCAGCGCCGCGATCATATCACGGTCACGGTTGAGGCCTGGGAGCTGGACGACGGCTGATTTCATGGCTGTGGCTCGAACCTTGCTTGGGCTTCCTGGAACTCGCGCAGTTCCAGACGATTGTCGATCCGGTCTAACCGGCTTTCAAAGTGTCCGACTGTTGCGCGCAGGTTGTTGACGTCACCCTGCAGCGCGTGAAGTTGCGCGCGAATTGTCTGGTTATCCGCGCGTAACTCGCTGATGGCAAAGTCCACCTTGTCAAATCTCAGATGGAGCTTCTTTAGAAGCTCGAACATCAACTCGCTGGTGACTTCAGCCATCGCGCATCTCCTACAACCCTCAGGCGATGGAGATAGTATAGTTCTCGATGACCGTGTTGGCGAGGAGCTTTTCGCACATGGCCTTCAGCTCGGTCTCTGCC